>NZ_JBGCUS010000001.1:1872500-2496666 GCF_041415945.1 Ancylobacter sp. IITR112
CCTCCGCCGCATCCGCATCGCTCCCAATCATCACACGATGCTCGACGCGCTGGACGGCTACGCCATCACGGAAAACATTTCCGGCAGCGGCCAAGAACGGGCGAAGCTCGACCTTGTGATCGTTGGCGGCGAGAGCGGCCCCAAGGCCCGGCCCATGCACCCGGACTGGGCACGCTCCCTGCGCGACCAGTGCGCCGCCGCCGGCACGGCGTTTTTCTTCAAGCAGTGGGGCGAGTGGTTGCACGAAGATCTGGTCAGAGATGGCCAACATCCCGGCGCGCGCTTCTTCTCTGCGGACGACGGGCCGATGGACGAGGCGCCGCCCTTTGGGCCCACTACCGGCCGTCTTTGGCATTGGTGGGAGCCCGACCACAAGGCGTCCATCCGCGTCGGCAAGCGCGCTGCCGGCCGGCTGCTAGACGGCGTCGAGCACAATGCCATGCCGGAGGTGCGGTCATGACCACACCCCATCGCGTCCAGATCACCCGCAACGCCTATGGCCGCGCCACCTTCCCGCGCGGCGCTGTCCGCGTTGATCGCGGCAGCCGTTGGGTATCGCCCTTCTGGTTCGACCAGGAGCCAATCGCGCGAGCCATGACGAAACGGCTTGTTTCCGACACGAGAGCCAACCGAATGCAGTTGGTGACGCAGCTGCATTTCGCCTGGCTGATGGGCCTCACGCAGACGCACCCGGCCTTCTGGTGCCTGTCGGAAGCTGCGGTCGCCGAATTGCCCACCCCGCCCAGCTTGCTGGAGGTGGAAAGGGAACTGCGCGGCAAGGTGCTGGCGGACTGGGCTGAGATCGGCCTGCCGTGCATTGGCGACGTGCTGCTCGCCATCGCCAACCGGACGGCCGACGGCAAGCTCTTCCCGACGGCATCGGACAACTTCAAGCCCGAAGTGGTCATTAGAGATCCTCGCAAGCCTTACCGGGGCGGCGTTGATCTCGGCTATGCGGCATGGGGGCGCTGATGAACTTCCGTGTCGCAACCGAGATCAAGCCCCGGCTCAAGTCCGATCGTCCGCGTCGGCAGCGTCGCCCGCGCGATCTGCGCGCCCGGCTTGAAGACGCCGATCACTTGCGGTTCATCCGCGCGCTTCCCTGCCTCATCAGCGGCTACACGCCAGCCGGCCAAGCGGCACACATCCGCTACGCCAATGCGCAGTTCGGCAAGGAGATCACCGGAATCGGCGTGAAGCCGGACGACAAATGGACCGTGCCGCTCTGCGCCTGGGAGCACACCGAGAGCTCCGGCGCGCAGCACCGCTTCGGCGAGGAGGCTTGGTGGATCGACCGCGGCATCGACCCGCTGCAGGTCGCCTCCAACCTCTATGCCTGCTCCGTCGCGCTGCGCGCGATGCGGATGGATGAAGGCTCCATCATCCAGGCGCTGACGCTGATTATTCGGAACGCGCGGGGGGACCAGTGATGAACGCCCCGGCCTCCTATCGTCAGTTCCTCGAAGCCAAGATGAAGGTCGCACCTTCGACCGGCGTCTCTGTCCCGCTGGAAGAGATCAATCCTGACCTCAAGCCGTTCACGCGCGCCGTCGTCCAATGGGCAGCCGCCGGCGGATGCCGGGGCATCTTCGCCAGCTTCGGGCTGCACAAGACGTCGACGCAGATCGAGCTCTGCCGACTGCTGAAGGGCCGCGCCGGCGGCGAGGCGCTGATCGTGCTGCCGCTGGGCGTCCGGCAGGAGTTCTTCCGCGACGCGCGGCTCCGCTTCTTGGGCGACTTCGCGGTGTCGCTCCGCTTCATCCAGTCGGAAGCCGAGCTGGCAGCGGCCCGCGCCGATGGTGGCGACCACATATTCCTGACGAACTACGAGACGATCCGCGAAGGGAAGCTTGACCCGGGCCAGTTTACCATTGCCTGCCTCGACGAGGCGTCGATCCTGCGCAGCTTCGGCTCCAAGACCTTCCAGACGTTCCTGCCGCTGTTCGACAAGGTCCGCTTCCGCTTCGTCGCGACAGCCACACCTTCGCCGAACCGGTTCAAAGAGCTCATCCACTACGCCGGGTTCCTCGGCATCATGGATACCGGCCAGGCGCTCACCCGCTTCTTCCAGCGCAATTCCGAGAAGGCCGGCGACCTCACGCTTTACCCCCATAAGGAACACGAGTTCTGGATGTGGGTGTCGACCTGGGCGGTTTTCCTGCAAAAGCCTTCTGACCTCGGCTTCTCGGACGAGGGCTACGACCTCCCGCCGCTCACTGTCCGCTGGCATGAGGTCCCCGTCGACCTGATCGGCTCAAATGCCGACCGCGACGGTCAGATGGCCCTAATCCGGCCGGAGGCCAAGGGGCTATCGGAGGAGGCGCGCGAGCGCCGCGCCGCCCTGCCGGCCTGCATTGCCCGGATGCGCGACATCATCGCAGCCGATCCGGAGAGTCACCGCATCCTATGGCACGACCTTGAGGACGAGCGCCGCGCCATCGAGGCGGCGGTGCCCGGCGTGCGCTCGGTGTTCGGAACCCAGGATCTTGCAGAGCGCGAGGACCGCATCATCGCCTTTTCCGACGGCGGCTTCCCGTTCCTTGCCGCCAAGCCGGTGATGCTCGGATCCGGCTGCAACCTTCAGCGCCACTGCCACAAGGCGGTGTTCCTCGGGGTCGGGCACAAGTTCAACGACTTCATCCAGGCCGTGCATCGCATCCAGCGTTTCGGTCAGGAGCACCCCGTTGAGATCGACATCATCTATCCCGAGAGCATGCGGGCGGCGCGCCGTGACCTCGAGGCCAAATGGGCGCGCCATGAGGAAATGGCCGCGCGCATGAGCGAGATCATCCGCAAGCACGGGCTCAGCCTGGCCGGTATGGCCGAGGTGCTCCAGCGCTCCATCGGCGTTCAGCGCATCGAGGCCAGCGGCGACGGCTGGCTGGTGGCGAACAACGATTGCGTCGAAGAGTGCAGGCGCATGGGGAACGACAGCGTCGACCTCATCGTCACTTCGATCCCCTTCTCCAATCACTACGAATACACGCCCACCTATGACGACTTCGGCCACACCGACGATGACGAACATTTCTTCGGGCAGATGGACTTCCTGACGCCGGAGCTCCTCCGGATCCTGAAGCCCGGCCGGATGGCCTGCATCCACGTCAAGGACCGGATCCTGTTCGGCTCCGTCACAGGCGCCGGCACGCCGACGGTGAACCCCTTCCACGCCAAGACCCTGACGCACTTCATGCGGCACGGCTTCGCCTACATGGGCATGGTGTTTATCGACACCGACGTCGTGCGCGAGAATAACCAGACCTATCGGCTGGGCTGGACCGAGAACGCGAAAGACAGCAGCAAGATGGGGTTCGGCTCGCCCGAATTCGTCCTCGTGTTCCGCAAGCTGCCGACCGATCGATCCCGCGCCTATGCCGACGATCCGGTGACGAAGCAGAAGCCGCACGTCGAGATGCTCGACGGCCGCATCGTTGAATTCGACGACAAGGGCCGGCCGGTCCCCGGCACCGGCTATTCCCGGGCCCGCTGGCAGACCGACGCGCATGCGCGCTGGCGTTCCAGCGGCAACCGCCTGCTGACGGCCGACGAGATCGCCCAGCTCGATCCTTCCACCATCGGCAAGGTCTTCAAGCAGTTCAGCTTGGAGACCGTCTACGACTACGAGACCCATGTGAGGATCGGCGAGGAGCTGGACTACCGCGGCGTCCTGCCGGCGGTGTTCATGTCGCTCTGGCCGGCCAGCACCCGGCCGGACGTCTGGCACGACGTCGATCGGATGCGCACCCTGAACACGGCGCAGGCCTCGGCCGGCCGGGAGCTCCACGTCTGCCCCCTGCAGTTCGATATCGTCGATCGCTGCATCACTCGCTACACCAACCCCGGCGAGCTCGTTTTCGACCCCTTCGGCGGGCTGTTCACGGTGCCCAACCGGGCCCTTCATCTGGGACGCCGGGGCCGGGCAGCCGAGCTTCATCACGGCTATTTCCTCGACGGTGTGAAGTACCTCGAGGCGTTGGAGCGCAAGAGGGCAACCCCGTCTCTGTTCGATTTCCTCGCCGCGGATTCCACCGCCAATGCGGAGGCTGCGGAATGACCCGCAAGATGCTCGTCGCCGATCTCCTGTGCGGCGCCGGCGGCTCGTCCACCGGTGCGCAACGAGCGCTCTCAGCGCTTGGGCTTGAGATGGAACTCGTCTGCGTCAATCACTGGCCCGTCGCCATCGACACCCACACCCGCAACCATCCCGAGGCCCGGCACTATGTGCAGGACATCGCCACCGTGCGGCCGCACCTGCTGGTGCCCGATGGCTATCTCGACCTCCTGATGGCCTCGCCGATCTGCACACACCATTCGGTGGCGCGCGGCGGCAAGCCGACTTCAGACCAGCAGCGCAGCGACCCGTGGCACATCATCACCTGGCTCACCGAGCTTCGGGTCAAGCGCCTCATCATCGAGAATGTGTGGGAGTTCACCGGCTGGGGGCCGGTCGATCCCAAGACGGGTAAGCCCATTGCGGCGCGCAAGGGCGAGTATTTCCATGCGTGGATCGAGACGTTGAAGCGGCTGGGCTTCGAGCCGGAATGGCGCAAGCTGAATGCGGCCGACTACGGCGACGCCACCACCCGCCAGCGGTTCATCCTGATGGCGCGTTCGGATGGACGCCGGGTGCATTGGCCGATGCCGACGCATGCCAAGCGCGGCGCTTCCGATGGAAGCCTGTTCGCGCCGTCGAAGACCTGGCGGCCAGCGCGCGAGATCATCGACTGGAAGATCAAGGGCCGGTCGATCTTCAACCGCAAGAAGGATCTCGCGCCGAAGACGCTGGCTCGGATCTATGCCGGCGCGGTGAAGTTCGGCTGGCCGGAGCCGTTCCTCGTCATCCTGCGCAATCACATGGCGGGGCAGAGCGTCGACGGCCCCCTGCCCACCATCGCCGCTAACGGCACCCACATTGGGCTGGCGCAGCCGGTGGTCGTATCGCTCGCACATGGTGCCGATGCAGGCGACCAAGACCCGCATAGCCGTCGCGTAAAAAGCACGGACGAGCCTATCGGCACGATCCACGCCGGCGGCAAGAACTTCGGCGTCGCCGAGCCGGTCATCATGAACGGCCGCAAGGGCAACCAGGCGAAGGGCGTCTCAACCGAACCGATTCCGACGCTTGACACCAAGGGTGGCGTCTGGCTGGCCGAGCCGCTGGTGCTTTCGCAGCAAAATAGCGGCGCGGCACGAACCGCCAACGATCCCCTGCCGACCATCACGACAGGCGGCGCGGCGACCGAGGTGCGTCCGGGCTGCGCCCGGCCGATGCTGGTGGAGCCGTTCGTGCTCTCGCAGGCCTCGGGCGGCGCGCCGCGCTCGGTCAATGAGCCGATCCCCACCATGACGACCGGAGGCGCCGGCGGCGCGCACGCGCTGATCATGTCCTACTACGGGGCAAGTCAGAATGGAGCGGGCTGCACTTGCGAAGATGACCCCCTACCAACCGTGACCGTGAAGGATCGGTTCGGCATGGTCGTGCCCGTCACGCAGTCGGGTGGTGGCGCGACGGCCCGAGATGTTGACCAGCCGATCCCGACACTCACGACGGTCTGCGCCACCGGCCGCGTGAACCTCGTCTCCGGAGAGGTCGACGGGCAGCGCTACGACATCCTGTTCCGGATGCTGGAGCCTCACGAGCTCGCGGCCGCCATGGGGTTCAACACCGAGGAGCAGGCCTACGAATTCGCCGGCACCAAGACCGAGCAGATCAAGCAGATCGGCAACGCGGTCTCAGTCGCGAAGATGAAGGCGTGCGTCGGTGCGCTGATGGCGGACGAGGCTGTCCCGATGTTCCAGGAGGCGGCCGAATGACTGACCTCTCCACCCTCAAGGCCGCCGAGCGCGATTGCAGTCGCCGGGCCGCCGCCCTCCAGAGGGAGGTCGCACGCCTCCGCAAGGTCATCCGCAAGACGGTCAAGCAGGAGCGCGCAGCAGGCCGCCGGGCCGCTGCCGAGGCGCGGGAGAGCGGGAATGGTTGAGCAACCCCGAAGCTCGATGCCGGAAGTTCGTAACCCGGTCCTGGCCCTGCCGTCTACCAAACGCATAGCGGACCTTTCACCGGAAACACGCGCTCTGCTGGCTGATATCCTAGGCGAGATAGCCACCGACGCGCGTTCACGTGCGCAGAAAAGCTGGCGCCAAAACAAAGGACCGATGGCCGCGTACTGGAAGGCAGTCGGAGCCTACGCGTCTCACCTAAAACGTGCCGTGTCTCCGAAGCGCACCCACCCCGCCGCGCAGGAGGGGAGCCGGTGAGCCAGACCCCCGAGAGCATCCGCGCCGGGCTGGTGTGCGCCGCCATTGGCGCCCTGCTGATCGCCGGCTCGATGACCCTGAACCCCGATATCTGGAGCGCCCGGCCCGCTGCCGCGCTCAATACCCATACCTATGGAGCGTGCAATGCCCGATGAACTGGACCCGGTGAAGGTGCTGGAAAGCGCAGAAAAGGCGCTGCGGCCGTTCGCCAACCGCATCTTCAACGACAATGGCGACATGACGCTCTCGGGCACACACGCCCTGACGCTCGATGACTACGCCGCCTCCTATTACGCGCACCGGAAGGTCGAAGCCGCGCTCCTCGGCGCCCGCGCCATGCAGGCGGCCATGGCCAGGCGGGAGGTGGTGCAGAGCCTGGTCGAAAGCCTTGTGTATGGCGCCGACATGATCAGCGAGTACCTAGAAAAGTACCACGATTATGAGGGCGACACGCCGGCCAAGTCGGCGCTACGCGGTATCATGCACCACCTTCAAGGTGCCTCCCTCGAACCCGCCGGGGCGCAGGAGGGGGCGGAAGTCCCGGGACCTCTCTACAAGCGCGTTGAGGCGATCCTTGATGAGCATAGCGCATGGATCGCGCGGCCGAATGACGAGGTGACGAAGCGCGTCGCTCTCGCCGCCATGTTCGCCGCGCACGCAGTGCTGATCGAGGAGGAAGCGCCCGAAGACCGTTATCTGCGCGATGGCGCCACCCACGCGCCGGTCATCAGCGACGAAACGATCAACACGGTGCGCGCCCACGCGATCCACCATGCGGCGCAGGGTGGCATGCCCCAGGCAGAAGCCGAGGATCATTTCGGCACCCCCACCCCCGCAGGGGCGGGCGATCTGGTGGAGCGGGCGAAAGCCACTGCTACGTCTGCGGCAGAGGCCGGCGACTTTGAGCAGGTCACGCGGACCATTGTGCTGCTTCGCGATCTCGCCTCCCGTATCGAGGCCCTGGAGGCCGAGGTGGACGGCTGGCGCAAAGCGACTTGGGAGGCGCGCGAAGGGATCGTGCAGCGAGACGAAAGGCTCCCATTGTTAATGAATGGGTGGACCGCCCGCGCCACGACCGCCGAAGCCGAGCGCGTCGCGCTCAAGGCCGAGGTGGAGCGGCTGCGCGTGATCGTGGGGAGGTTCTGTCAGGCGAACGACGAGGGAAAACTCTGCGACGATATCGACAATGACGGCTCGCACTACCCGTCGCAGTTCCTCGACGACACGCTGAACATGGCAGCCGCCGCGCTCGCGCCGGCCAAGGCGGGAGGGTGAGATGGCGACAGAGCACGACAACCTCATCACGCGCCTTGAGCGGCGCATCTTCAACGGCGAGCCGTTCACCTTCTCCGGCCTGCACGGCAACCACGATGCCGCCTACCGGCCAGCTGACCGCCTTATCCAGAAGTACCGCAAGAAGGGCTTCATCGCGTTTGAGCGCGAGGGTCGAGAAGCGGTTTGGTCGCTGACGGAGGCTGGCTTCGCAGAGCAGAAGCGCAGGGAGGACACGCCCCATGACTGACACACCGACCGAGGTGAAGCCGGAGATGATCGCGGCGGCATGGGGTGCTTGGCACGCACGCCATGGCGGCAAACTCGGCCCCGGCCCTGCATTCGTCGATGCGATCAAGGCCGCTCTCGCCGCCTCCCCGCCCGCTCCGGCGGCTGAGCCGGTGGTGCAGTATCGGGCCCGCTTCCGCCCTGTTGGGGGCGATTGGGGCGAGTGGGAAGGCTGGTTCGACGGTGTCTTCCCCCCGGAAGACCATCCCCAATTTGAGACACAGACGCGGACCCTCTACACCCACCCCATCGACGCGGCAGCGATCCGCGCCGAGGCGAGGAGGGATGCCATGGACGATGCTGAAAGGATCATACGGCGCCATGTCCGCAACACAATTGATCTGCGCGGGGCGATAGAGGACATCCGCGCGCTTTCTGGCGCCCTCGCCGACAAGGGGGAGGCGGAGGGGTGGAGAAGCCTAGACGACTGCCCGAGCGACGGGTCGCCGATATGGCTCGCCAGCTTCGAGGAAGGTCAATGGTGGGTGACGGAGCGAGAAGCCGACGGCGAATGGTGGCGCTCGATGAGCACCCGCCGCATGTGGATGCCCCGCCAGCCCGCCCCCGCACCTCCCGCAGGAGGGCGCGATGGGGAGTGAGGTGGCTCTGTATCAGTTCCGGGTGGACGGTCGCGCCGGCCCCAGCCCCGTCCGCGCAAGATGGCGCGACGCAGCGGATGACGCTGTGCGCGCCGGATATGCCGTGTGGGTGCTGAACAAGACCGCTATCAAGCTCGATGAGAGTTCCGGTGGAGAAATTGCCCGCGTGCCCCCCGCCACCCGCGCGGCGCTGGAGGAGAAGGGCGACACATGAGCACCCTCAAGACGCTCGCGCTCGCTTTCGCTCTGACACTGCCGGCCCCTGCCCTCGCCGGGATCTATGTCACCGACGGCGACACCATCGTGCTGACCGCTCCGGGCAAGCCGCGCGAGGTGGTGCGGATCGTCGGCATGGACGCCCCGGAGACGCGCCAGGCCCGGTGCGACTCCGAACTGCGGCGCGGGCTGGAGGCGAAGGCGGCTCTGATCAGGCTCCTCTCGGCGGCATGTGGCGAGCTCGCCCGGGCCGATGCGCGGCGCTGCCTGACCGTCGCCCGCCTGCCCCGCCCTGACCGCTACGGCCGGACGCTGGCGACCATCACGGCCGGCGGGCGCGATGTCACCGCCGCCATGATCAGCGCCGGCATGGCGCGGCCCTACGATTGCCCCAACGGCCGGTGCCCGCGCCGGGCTGGCGGGTGTGGGGCAAACATAGGAGACCGAGGAACCGCTGGGGGGACGAACGATGGGCATTGACAGCCAGCAATCGCCCCGGTCGCCGGGAGTCCGCTTTCCCGTCGAGCCGCGCGACGTGCCGCCGTCCAAGGCCGCGCGTAGGCTCCACCTTACGTCCGCCGAGTTTGAGGCTGCACGGCCGGCGTTGCATGCGCGCGGCTTTCCCCAGCCTGACCCGACGACGGGCATGTACGACCTCAAGGCCATCGATGGATGGATGGATCGGCGTTCAGCCTTGACCGGGCCGCAGGCCGCGCGCGATTCTCGCCAGGTGTTCAGCGAGCGCCTTGCCAACTTGTGAGGGGGCACCCTTGGGCGCCGACAAGATCCGCTACCTCGTCTTCGTGCAGGGCAAGTGGCGCTGGCGGCCGACGCGCGCGATGAAGATCCATGGCTTCCGGCTGGTGACCTTCGGTCGCGTGCTGACCGATGCCGACCGATTGCGCGCCTTGGCTCTCAATACCGAATGGGACAGGGCCCGGCGTGGCACTCCTGCCCCAGGCGTCCGCGTGTCCTACCCCGCCGGCAGCGTTGGCGACGGCTATCGCCGCGCCATGGCAATGCGTGTGGAAGACCGCAAGGCTCGCGCCATAGTCTGGACTTCAGAGCGCGCAAGCCGCGACGACTGGCCCCGTGCTTGGCGCTGGATCGAGCCGGTTTTCGGGGATGTGGACCCCCGCACCATTCAGCCGGAAGAAATGCAGGGCTTCCGGCGTCGCGTCGCCGAGAAAGTTTCAGAGGGCGAGGCCTTCCGCACCATCAAGGTTTGGCGAGCCCTGTGGAAGAAGATGGCCGTCATGGGCTACTGCGCGACCGGCGCCGATCCCTCGATGGCGATGCCGAACACCGCTCCGCAGCCGCGCGGGGACGTATGGACGGATCGGGAAGTGAAGCAGCTGGTCCAGCGCGCTTGGCGCCTCGGCTATCGCGGGCTTGCTGCCTGCATGGCAGTCGCGTGGGACAGCCAGCTCTCCCCGGTCGACCTGCGCACCCTCACGGCCGCGCAGAGGCGCCAGGACGGCGCCGGGACCTATTTCGCGGTAGAGAGAGCTAAAACGGGCCGGGCGGCGGCTGCGACGCTCTCACGCTGGTCAGAGGCCGTGCTCACCGCCTATCTGCGCGGTCTGGGCTTCGACCTCCTCGACAACGCGGCCATCTTCCGCACCCGCCATGTTGAGCCGACAGCCGCCGGCGGGCGGCGATGGCTCCCCCGCCCCTACAGCAAGGACAAGCTCGGCAAGGACTTCGCGGCGATCCGGGCCGCTGTGTTCGGAGAGGGTGAGAATCGCCAGCTGGCGGACATGCGCCGCTCGGGCACCGTCGAGGCCTTCGCCGGCGGCGCCAGCCCCGGCAGCGTGTCGGCCAAGATGGCGAACACCCTGTCTGCATCCACCCGGCTGCAGAAGACCTATGCGCCGGTCCACATTGCCACGGTGCGCCAAGTCGACGACGCACGCGAGATCGGACGAGCGAGGATACGGGAACAAAAGGACACAGAAAGTGTCACGGCGCCGGTCAAGCGAGTGTCACGGAAAACCCGACATCAGCTGTAAGTGCTTGAAGGGAATGGCGGGAGTGACGGGGCTCGAACCCGCGACCTCCGGCGTGACAGGCCGGCGCTCTAACCAACTGAGCTACACCCCCCGGCGCGGGTCCGAAGCACCGGGCCCCGCAGCGAGTGGGCCGGGTGTTAAGGCACGCCCTCGCGGGTGTCAAGCGCACCCGCCGCACAGGCTGTGAATAGTCTCAGCCCGGCAGGTGCGGCCGGCTTTTCGCCAGAATGCCATCCACAAGCGCCATGGCCGCGATCAGCAAGGGCACGGAAAGGAACGTACCGGCCGGGCCCCACAGCCAGGTCCACAGCGCCATGGACAGGAACACCGCGAAAGGATTGAGCGAGACGCGGCGCCCGACGATCATCGGCGTCAGGAACTGACCCTCGAAGCTGGTAAGGAACAGGAAGGCGGCGGCGGGCAGCAGGGCCTCGACGATTCCAGGAAAGGTGACGATTCCCGCCACGGCGAGAATCAGCGTCGTCACCGCCGGCCCGACATAGGGCACATAGTTCAGCACGCAGGCGAGCACGCCCCAGAGCGGCGGATTGGGCAGGCCGAGCCCCCAGGTCATCGCCATGGTGGCAAGGCCGAGGCCGATATTGATGAAGGTGGCGGTGACGAGATAGGCGCCGAGTCGCTCCTCGATCTCGCGAAACACCCGCAGCGCGGCCAGCCGCGTCTGGCGCGGGGTCATCACCTGCACCACCCGCCGCTTGATCTGCACCCGGCCGGCGAGAAAGAACAGCAGCGAGCCGAGGAACAGGATCAACTGCCCGATCACCGGCGTGACCATGGAGAGCAGGCTCTCCAGCATCTTCGAATCGGCGACCTCGACCACCATGGGCGCCCTCTCGGTGGCGCGGCCGAGCGACTGTATCGATTCGACCACCGAGGCCAGCGTCTGCACCACCGGCCTCAGCGCCGCGAATCGTTCCTTCATGATGGCGCCGATCTCCGGCGCCCGGGCGGTCCATTCCGCCAGCGGCGCCGCCAGTGCCACGGCGAGGCCATAGATGAGGCCGGCCATGCCGACCACGATGAGCAGCGAACCGAGCCAGCTCGGCACGCCGCGCTTGGCCAGCCCCTCAATGGCCGGGCCGATCACGCTGCCAATGATGACGGCGGCGACGATGGGGATAAGTACCGCGCTGGCGATGACGAGAGCGGCGGCGAGAATGACGACCGCGCTGGCGATGACCGCGATCTGGGTGCAGCGCCGCCACAGCCGTTCCGTCCGGCCCTCGGTCGAGGGAGGGCGGCGCGCCTCCACTGCCGAGCCGGCCACGCCGCGCGCCATATCCATCGCCCTGCCTCCATCCCCGCGCAGCGCGCCCCAAATCGGGCGGTCGCGCGCACTGCCCCCCATGCGGGGCCCGGTGCCCGCACTGCGCCCCCAACGTGCAGGCGGCAGCGCCGGTTCCCGGGCTCCTCCATTGCATCGCCGGCATTTGGCGCTTATTGACGCCCAGCGTGGCGCTGACGGGCGGCCGGGCGCGGCGCGCCCCGTTGTCCTGAGCAAGGGAGATCCGCCTTGGGCACGGCCCAGCCTCAGAAAACCTCCGCCGCCGCCCTGCCCTCGCGGGACGACCGGCTGCGCGAGCGGGTGCTGCGCACCCTCGCCATCGAATCCAAGGGCCTTGCCGCGCTCAGCGCCGCCATCGAGGCGGAACTCGGCGACGCGGTGGAGAACGCCATCGCGCTGATCGAAGGCGCGCGGGGCCGCGTCATCGTCACGGGCATGGGAAAGAGCGGCCATATCGGGCGCAAGCTCGCCGCTACCCTCGCCTCCACCGGCACGCCCGCCCTGTTCCTGCACGCCGCCGAGGCGAGCCATGGCGACCTCGGCATGGTAACGCCCGACGACGTTCTGCTCGCCATTTCGTGGTCGGGGGAAACCTCCGAGCTCGGCGACATCGTGCACTATGCCGGCCGCTTCGCCGTGCCGCTGCTCGCCATCACCTCCAATGCGGACAGCACGCTCGGCCGCGCCGCGGATGTCGCGCTGGTGCTGCCGCGTGTCGAGGAAGCCTGCCCTAACGGTCTCGCTCCCACCACCTCGACGCTGATGCAGCTCGCCATCGGCGACGCGCTGGCGGTGGCTTTGCTGGAGCGCCGGGGCTTCTCCGCCTCCGATTTCCGCGTCTTCCATCCCGGCGGCAAGCTCGGGGCCCGGCTGCTGAAAGTGGCCGACATCATGCACCAGGAAGCGGAAATGCCGCTGGTGCGGCTCGGCACGCCGATGAGCGAGGTGCTGATCGAAATCACTGGCAAGCGCTTCGGCTGCTGCGGCGTGGTCGACGGCGAGGGCCGGCTCACCGGAATCGTCACCGATGGCGACCTGCGCCGGCATATGAGCGGCGCGTTGCTGGCGGCGCCGGTGGAGAAGGTCATGACCTCCTCCCCCTTCGTCGTCGATCCGCTGGAACTCGCCAGCGCCGCGCTGGGGCTGATGAATCGCCGCCCGGTGCCGATCACCGTCGTCTTCGCGGTCAGCGAGGGCAAGCCGGTCGGCATTCTCCACATTCACGACATTCTGCGCGCCGGCGTCGTCTGACGCGCGGGGCCGATTGCAAGGAACAGTTCATGAGCGGCTCCGGCGCCAATTCCGTGGTTACCCCCAATTCCGTGGTTACCCTTGGCGATGTGCGCTTCGGCAATGATCTGCCGCTGGCGCTGATCGCCGGCCCCTGCCAGATGGAAAGCGCCGCCCATGCGCTGGAATGCGCCGCCGCGATCAAGGAAATCGCCACACGGCGCGGCATCGGCGTGGTGTTCAAGACCTCCTTCGACAAGGCCAATCGCACCTCGATCAAGGGCGCGCGCGGCATGGGCCTGACGGCCGCCCTGCCCGTCTTCGCCGAGATTCGCGAACGCTACGGCATGCCTGTCCTCACCGACGTGCACGAGAACGACCAATGCGCGCCGGTGGGCGAGGTGGTGGACATCCTGCAAATCCCCGCCTTCCTCTGCCGCCAGACCGACCTGCTCATCGCCGCCGCCGCGACGGGCCGCGTGGTCAATGTGAAGAAGGGGCAGTTCCTCGCCCCCTGGGACATGAAGAATGTGGTCGCCAAGCTGCTCGAGAGCGGCAATCCGAACGTGCTGGTGACCGAGCGCGGCGTGTCCTTCGGCTACAACACCCTCGTCACCGACATGCGGGCCCTGCCGATCATGGCCGAGACGACGGGCGCGCCGGTCATTTTCGACGCCACCCATTCGGTGCAGCAGCCGGGCGGACAGGGCACCTCTTCCGGTGGCCAGCGCGAATTCGTGCCGGTGCTTGCGCGGGCGGCGGTGGCGGTCGGCATTGCCGGCGTGTTCGTCGAAACCCATCCCGACCCGGACAAGGCGCCGTCCGACGGGCCGAACATGGTGCCGCTCAACCAGTTCGAAGCGCTCGTCGCCCGGCTTCAGGCCTTCGACCGGGTAGCGAAGGACCGCGCCAACTAAAGCGCGGCCCCGCCGGCGCGGGCGGCCCTGGCGAGCACGCCGGCGCCCCGCCACAGACGCCACAGCCGGGCAAGCGCCGGCGCCGCCGGCACGGCCTGGAAGGGGTCGTGCGGCCGCTCCATGCGGTCGAGATCGCCCGGCACCAGCATCAGCGGCAGGAAGGCCGGGAGTTCAGCCGCTGACACGCCCGCCATCGCCGTCATAGCTGCCTGGTAATGCCGGCGCGCCAGCGCCCGCAGCGCGGCGAACACCTCGCTCAGCGCCGGGCTTGCCTGCCCCGACACCGCATCCTCGCGGCTGAGGCCGTGGGCATTCAGCAGATCGAGCGGCAGGTAGCACTGGCCGCGGCGCGCATGCACGGGAAAGGCGCGCAGCAGGCCGGTGACGGCATAGGCCACCCCCGCATGGCCGGCGGCCTCCGCCGAGGCCGGGCCGGCCTCCGGCGCCAGCACGAGCGTGGCGAGGCGGATCAGCGCCGAGGAGGTCTCGCCGGCATAGCCTTCGAGATCGTTCACCGTCGGCATGGCGTCGTCATAGAGGTCGAACGTGCGCGCCTCCAGCAGCGCCTCGAAGCTGGCGCGGGGGAGCCGGTGGGTCTCGATGGTCTCCAGCAGCGCCGCCGCGACCGGATTGGCGCTCACGTCGCCCTGCCCATTCGCGTTGAGGGCGTCGCGCCACCATTGCAGCCGCACCTCGCCGGCCAACGGATTGGTGATCGCCTCGCGCACCCGCGCCACCTCGGCATTGAAGGCGTGCAGCGCGAACAGCGCACCGCGCCGCTCGGCCGGCGCGAACAGGTCGGCGATATAGCGGTCGCGGTCGAGATCGCGCAGCAGGGCGGCGCAGTACTGCGTCGGCGTGGTGAGGCTCGGGCGGCTCATCATGCGGGTCCGCGAGGTTGGCGCGAGGAAGGGCGCCGTCAGGGCAGCGCCAGCAGTGCCGCCGCGACCGGACGGCCTTCCGCCAGCAAGACATTATAGGTCGAGGCTGCGGAGCGGGTCGGCAGCACATCCACCGACAGGCCGGCATCGCGCAGGCGCCAGCGCAGCGCCTCGGGCAACGGCCAGGGGTCGGCGCCGGTTCCGATCAGCAGGAGGTCGATCCCGCCCGCTTCCGCCAGCACCCGCGCCAGCGCCGCCTCGTCAATGTCGTGCGGCGCGACGGCCGACCAGGCATGGATGCCCGAGGGCAGCGCCAGGATCGAGCCGGAAGAGGCCATGCCGGCGAAATGGAAGCCGCCGCGGCCATAGCCGTCGATCGGCACCTGGCGGGGGAGATGGGCATCGGGCGACGCCATCACCCCATGCTCCCGCTGGCCGTCCGGCTCACGGCGCGAGGCGTTCCGCCTTGGCGTTGGGGCTCTTGGCCTCCTTCTCCGCCTTTTCCGCCATCGCCCGGGTGGAGACGCCGAGATAGATCAGCAACGGCGAGGCGATGAAGATCGAGGTGTAGGTGCCGACCAGCACCACGCCGAACATCATCGTCACCGAGAAGGAATGGATCGCCCGCCCGCCGAACAGCACCAGCGCCAGCAGCGCCAGCGTCACCGTCACATGGGTGATGACCGAGCGCGACAGGGTGGAGTTGATCGAGGCGTTGAGCAGTTCCTCGGTCGGCATCTTCTTGTAGCGCCGCAGCATCTCGCGGATGCGGTCATAGATGACGATCGTGTCGTTCAGCGAGTAGCCGAGAATGGTCAGCAGCGCGGCGACGCTGGTCAGGTCGAAGTCGATCTGGAAGATCGCCATGAACCCGATGGTCAGCACGATGTCGTGGAAGTTGGCGATCGAGGCGCCGAGGGCGAACTGCCACTCGAACCGGAACCAGAGATAGACGAGGATGCAGAACACCGCCATCATCAGGCCGACAATGCCGTAGCTCAGCAATTCCTGCGAGACGCGCGGGCCCACCACTTCGACGCGGCGATATTCCACCCCGTCGCCGAGCGCGGCCCGTACCTTGCCGACCACGGCCTGCTGCGCCTGCTCGCCGCCCGGCTGCTGGGCAACGCGGATCAGCACCTCGCCCTCGCTGCCGATTTCCTGAATCTGCACCTCGCCGAGGTCGAGCGATTCAAGCCGCGAACGCACATCGGCGATGTTCAGCGTGTTGTTGGCGTAACGCACTTCGAGCAGCGTGCCGCCCTTGAAGTCGATGCCGAAATTCAGCCCGAGCGTGAAGAACGCCACCAGCGCCACGATCGACAGCAGGGCCGAGATCGGAAAGCTGATCCGCCGGAAGCGGATGAAGTCGAAAGTCGTATCGTCCGGAACGATGCGGAGCAGACGCATGGCGAGCTCGCCTTTCTCAGATCGGCACGCGCTGCGGGCGCTGCCAGCGTACCCACAGGGCCACCATAAGGCGGGTCAGCGTGAAGGCGGTGAAGACGGTGGTGAGAATGCCGATGCCGAAGGTGATGGCAAAGCCGCGCACCGGGCCGGAACCGACATAGAACAGCACCGCTGCCGCGATGAAGGTGGTGATGTTGGAATCGAGGATCGTCGCCAGCGCGCGGGAGAAGCCCGCGTCAATGGCGGAGATCGCCGAGCGTCCCGCCCTCGCCTCCTCGCGGATGCGCTCATAGATCAGCACGTTGGAATCGACCGCGATGCCCACCGTGAGCACCACGCCGGCGATGCCGGGCAGCGTCAACGTCGCCCCGAGCATGGCCAGCACGCCGAAGATCATGCCGACATTGATCGCCACGGCGATATTGGCGATGAGACCGAACAGACCATAGGTCGCGATCATGAACAGCGCGACGAGCGTGGCGCCGACGATGGAGGCGATCAGGCCGGCGCGGATCGAATCCGCGCCGAGGCCGGGGCCGACGGTACGCTCTTCCACCACCTGCAGCGGCACCGGCAGCGCGCCGGCGCGCAGCAGGATGGCGAGATCGTTCGCCTGCTGCACGGTGAAATTGCCGCTGATCTGGCCGGAGCCGCCCAGAATGGGCTCGCGGATCACCGGCGCGGAAATCACGTGATTGTCGAGGATGATGGCGAAGGGCCGCCCGACATTGGCCTGCGTCGCCTCGGCGAAGCGGCGCGCGCCATTGGTGTTGAAGCGGAAGGTGACCACCGGCTCCCGCGTCGTCGGATCGAAGCTCGGCTGCGCGTCGGTGAGGTCCTCGCCGGCGACCAGCACGCGCTGCTCGATGAGATAGGGAACCGGCGGGTTGTCCTGTGAATACAGCACTTCGGTGCCGGCCGGCGCGCGCCCCTGCAGCGCCTGCTGCGGGCTCATCGTGTTGTCGACGAGGCGGAAGGTGAGTTGCGCGGTCTGGCCGAGCAGCGCCTTCAGGCGCGAGGGATCCTGCAGGCCTGGCACCTGCACCTGGATGCGGTCGGCGCCCTGGCGCTGGATCGACGGCTCGGTGGTGCCGAGCTGGTCGATCCGCTTGCGGATGATCTCGATGGACTGCGACACCGCCTGGATGGTGCGCGACTGGATGCCGGCAGCGGTCGGGGTCAGCGAGATGGTGTTGCCGTCGCGCGCCACATCCGTGTCGAGCTGGCCGCTGGTCGACATCGGCCCGCCCAGCGGCTGGGCAAGGGCGCGCAATTGGGTCAGCGCCGCGTCGACATCCTGGCCGTCGCGAATGCGCACCTGCACCGCATCGCCCTGAATGGCGAGGCCGGTATAGCCGATCTTGGCGTCGCGCAGCACGCGGCGGGCATCGTCGCGCAGATGTTCGAGGCGGATCTTGCGCACCGACTGGGCATCGACCTGCAGGACGATGTAGGACCCGCCCTGAAGGTCGAGGCCCAGCACGATCTTGCGCTGCAGGAAGCTCGGCAGGCTGTCATAGGCGGCTGGCGACAACAGGCTCGGCACGGCCATCAGGCAGATGATGGCCGAAACCGCCAATATCGCGAACGCCTTCCATTTCGAGAAGTAAAGCATGGGGTTCCTTCCGGCCGTCCTAACGGTCACGGCCGCAAGAGGTCAGCGGTCAGGACTCGGTCTCTTCCTTGGCCGGCTCGCCCTTGGCGCGAACCTCGGAGATCATGCCGCGGAGCTGGCGGATCTTCACGCCCTCGGAAAGCTGCAGCTCGATCTCGCTGTCGTCGATCACCCGCGAAACCTTGCCGATGAGACCGCCGGAGGTGACGACGGTGTCGCCGCGCCGGACGCTCTTCACCATTTCCTGATGCGCCTTCACCTTCTTCTGCTGCGGACGCAGAATCAGGAAATACATGATCACGAAGATCAGCACGAAGGGCAGCAGCGACATCAGCATGTCGGTACCGCCGCCCATGGGGGCGGCCTGCGCGTAGGCGGGCGTAATCAACATGTCGGTTCCTTGTCCGTCGATCGAAGGCGGGCGAAAGGCCCGGCGAAGCGGCGCGGACTATACTGACGCGCCGGGCGATTGCAAACGCCCTCACCGCACTGCGCGCGCCCCGAACGGCGGGGAGCGTACCCGACGTTACGGTTCTGCTTGTCCGCCGGCGCCGCAGGGACTATGCCGGCGGACGGAGGAGCCTGACCATGACCCACACACCGGACGATCTCGGCGCCGTTCTCACCCGTATCGCCGACGCGCTGGAACGCATCGCGCCCGCCCGACCCGCGGGCGTCGATTTCACCACCGCCGACGCCTTTATCTGGCACGCCGACGAGCGTCACCTTGCTGCGGTGCCGCGCGTCAGCCGGGTGGAGATGGAACTGCTCAAGGGCATTGAGCGCACCCGCGACCTGCTGCTCGACAACACGCTGCGCTTCGCCCGCGGCCTGCCGGCCAACAACGCGCTGCTGTGGGGCGCGCGCGGCATGGGCAAGAGCTCGCTGGTCAAGGCCGCGCATGCCTCGGTCAATGCCGAGATGGCGCGCGAGGGCAAGCCGCCGCTCAAGCTGGTGGAAATCCACCGCGAGGATATCGAAACGCTGCCGCTGCTGATGGGATTGGTGCGGCCGGCCCCGTTCCGATTCGTCATCTTCTGCGACGACCTGTCCTTCGACGCCGACGACACCTCGTACAAGTCGCTGAAAGCCGTGCTTGAAGGCGGCATCGAAGGGCGGCCGGAAAATGTGATCTTCTACGCCACCTCCAACCGCCGCCATATCCTGGCGCGCGAGATGGTGGAGAATGAACGCTCGACGGCGATCAATCCGGGCGAAGCGGTGGAGGAGAAGGTCTCGCTGTCCGACCGTTTCGGCCTGTGGCTCGGTTTCCACAAATGCAGCCAGGACGACTATCTCGCGATGATCGAGAGCTATGTCGCCCATTTCGCCATTCCGATCGCGCCGGAGACGCTGCGCCAGGAAGCGCTGGAATGGTCGACCACGCGCGGAGCGCGTTCGGGCCGGACGGCGTGGCAATATGTGCAGGATGTCGCGGGGCGGCTGGGCGTGTCCTTGTCCGAACCCCCGGCCGCCCCGCGCTGACCGGCGCCAAGGTCCAAACGTCGCGCCGGAAACGAGCGGCGGAGCGCTGGCGCTCCGCCGGGAAGGAGAAGGCGCGGCTCAGAGGCCGGCGAGATATTGCGAGGGATCGACCGGCTGCGAACCCTTGCGGATTTCGAAGTGAAGCTGCGGCGAGGTGACGTTGCCGGTCTGGCCGGCCTTGGCGATCACCTGACCGCGCTTGACGCTGTCGCCCTTCTTGACCTCCAGCGCGCTGTTATTGGCATAGGCGGTCACCCAGCCGTCGGCGTGCTTGATGAGCACCAGATTGCCGTAGCCCTTCAGCTCGCTGCCGGCATAGGCGACGACGCCATCCTCGGCGGCCTTCACCGCCGTGCCCTCCGGCACCGAGATGTTGATGCCCTCATTCTGCTGGCCGCCAGGCTTCGGCCCGAAGCCGGAGATGACACGCCCGCGCACCGGCCAGCGGAACTGCGGGCCGGCCGCCGCGGTGCGGATCTCGTCCGGCGTCTCGGAGGGCTTGACGGCGGCGATGGTCTGCGGCTTCGGCCCGGCCGGAGCCTGCGCGACCGGCGTCGGCGCCGCCGCCGGCTTGGCGGGAGCGGTGGCGACCACCGGCGTCGGCTTGGGCGTGGCCGGCGCGGCGGCGGGCTTGGGCGCAGCGGCGATCACCGCCCCGCCCGTCGCGCCGGGAATCGTCAGCTTCTGGCCGATACGCACCATGGTGTTGAAGTCGATGCCATTGGCGTTGGCGAGGTCGGTGCGGGTCACGCCGTAATTTCGCGCGATCGAACTCAGCGTCTCGCCCGGCGCCACGACATGGCTGCCGCCGGATGCCGCCACCTGCGGCGCGGGCGTACGCACCGGGGCCGGCGCGGCGGCGAGAGGCTGCGGCTGGGTGCCATAAAGCGGCTGGGTGCCGCCATAGCCCGCCGGAGCAGGCGCCGGCGGGGAAAGCTGCGTCGGCGCGGCGGCGACATGGGTGGGGGCGGCCGGCGCGCCATAGGGCGAAGTCTGGGCGGCGGGGGCACCATAGGCAGGCGCCCCATAGGCCGGAGCACCATAGGCGGCCTGCGCGCCATAGGGAGCGGGCGCACCATAGGGCGCCGGCGTCGCGCCCGCCGGGGGATAGGCGCTGGCGACCTGCTGACCGACGGGAGCGAGGGGCACGCCGCCATTTGGAGCACCAGCCATCGGAGCACCAGCCATCGGAGCACCAGCCATGGGCGCGCTCTGCACTGCGCCGGTGGGCGCGGCGGCGACGGACCCCGTATAGGCGGGCGACGACGCGAAGGGGTTGCTATTGGGATTGCTGCTGAACCGGGCGGAATCGGCGCTGCATGCCGCCATGCCCGCCGCCATCAGGGCGACCGCGGAAATCCGCATGAGGGGACCGCTACCGGACACCTTCAGAAACTTACGCATCGCACCCCACCCGAACGCTGGACTCGGGAAGATTAATGCGTCGTACAGGTAAACAGCCGCTTAAGCGGGTCCGGACAACTCAGGAAAAGTGGCGGATTCCCGGCATTCCTACAGCACTACCGCCACACCTGCGAGCATCGGCACGAAGCGCACGCGGCCCAGTTCGCGCGTCTCCAGCCCCTGCAATCCGCGCCGGTAGCGCATCAGCAACTGGGTCGCCTCGGGCGGGCCGACCGGCGCGACGAGGATGCCGCCCATGGCAAGCTGGTCGAACAGCGCCGGCGGCACTTCCTCCACCGCGGCTGTGAGGACGATGCGGTCAAACGGCGCGCGCTGGGGCGCGCCTTCGCGCCCGTCGGCGACCAGCACCTCGATATTGGAATAGCCGAGCGAGGCGAGCCGGCGCGCGGCCGAATCCGCCAAAGTGCGGAAGCGCTCCAGCGTCACCACATGGCCGGCGATGCTGGCGAGGATGGCGGCCTGATAGCCCGAGCCCGTGCCCACCTCCAGCACGCTGTGCGACGGGCCGAGTTCCAGCGCCTCGGTCATCAGCGCCACCACGGTAGGCTGGCTGATGGTCTGGCCACAATCGAGCGGCAAGGCGAGATCGCGCCAGGCGATGGGGCGGAAGGCCGGCTCGACGAAACGCTCGCGCGGCACCTGCTCCATGGCGCGCATCACCTGCCAGTCGCGCAGGCCGCGCTTGCGCAGCGCCAGCAGCAGCTCGGCGCGCTGCAGATCCTCGTCCTTCTCGGCGCCGCTCACGGGCGACCTCCCTGCCCTGCCCGCGCCGGTGGCCCCGGCTCAGCGCGGCTTCGCGTCCGCGGCGGGCTTGGCGAAGACCTGCGCCAGCCGCGTCATCATCGGCTCGTCCGTCATGTCGAGCCGCAGCGGCGTGACGGAGATGCAGCCCTCGTCGAGCGCGTGCAGGTCCGAGCCGTTCACCGTCTCGAAGATACGCTTCTCGAAGGCGATCCAGTAATAGGGATTTCCCCGGCCGTCATTGCGCGCGTCGATGCGCAGCAGGTCCTGGTCGCGCCGGCCCTGCGCGGTGACGGCGATGCCGCGCACCTCGTCCACCGGGCGGTTGGGGAAGTTCACATTGACGACGATGCCGGGCGGGATGCCCTCCTCCAGCAGCGTGCGCACCACCTGCGGGCCCCAGTGCTCGGCCACATCATAGGGCGGCGCCTTGCGCGTCTCGAAGCCATAGGCCTGCGACAGGGCGATGGAGGGGATGCCAAGCACCGTGCCTTCCATCGCGCCGGCCACCGTGCCGGAATAGCCGACATCCTCGGCGACGTTCTGGCCGCGATTGACGCCGGACAGCACGAGATCGGGCTTATGGTCGGCAAGGATGTGCCGCACCGCCATGATGACGCAATCGGTGGGCGTACCCTTCACCGCGAAGCGCTTCTCCTCCACCTGCCGCAGCCGCAGCGGATCGGACAGCGAGAGCGAATGCGACACGCCCGACTGGTCGAATTCCGGCGCCACCACCCACACATCGTCGGACAGCGCCCGGGCGATGCGGGCGCAGGCGTCCAGCCCCGGCGCGTGGATGCCGTCGTCATTCGTCACCAGGATGCGCATGCTGCTCCTCAGTTCTTCACTTGGCGTCATCCCGCCGACGGCAGAGCCGCCGCACCGGGATCGCTCTCCATTCGGCACGCAATCCCGGATATCGCCTGACGGCGATTCCGAGATGACGGCGGATCAGACGCGCTCGATCCGCGTCAGCCCGCCCATATAGGGCACCAGCACGTCAGGCACCGTGACGGAACCGTCCTCGTTCTGGTAATTTTCCAGGATCGCCACCATGGCCCGGCCGACCGCGACGCCCGAACCGTTGAGCGTGTGCAGGTAGCGTGGCGCCTTGGCGCCCGCCGGGCGGTAGCGCGCATTCATCCGCCGCGCCTGGAAATCGGTGCAGGTGGAGCAGGAGGAAATCTCGCGGAAGGCGTTCTGCCCCGGCAGCCACACCTCGATGTCATAGGTCTTAGCCGAGGCGAAGCCCATATCGCCGGTGCACAGCGTCACCACCCTGAAATGCAGGCCGAGCTTCTTCAGCACCGCCTGCGCGCAGGCGAGCATGCGCTCATGCTCGTCCGCCGACTGTTCCGGCGTGGTGATGGAGACCATCTCCACCTTGTTGAACTGGTGCTGGCGGATCATGCCGCGCGTATCCCGCCCCGCCGACCCCGCCTCGGCGCGGAAGCAGGGGGTGAGCGCGGTGAAGCGCAGCGGCAGCTCTTCCTCCGAGAGGATGGACTGCGCGACGAGATTGGTCAGCGGCACTTCGGCGGTGGGGATGAGCCAGAAACTATTGCTTCGGCTTCGCATCATTTCGAACAGAGAGCGATTCGCCTCGAACATACCGTTGAAGACAAACTGATATTCAGCGAACAGATCATCAATTTTAAAATGCGTTGCCGGATCACCAACTTTCGGGGGGGACGCATCCACAAGAAGCGTTTCAATTTCGATAGGTGGAATTTTAATCGACTTAAGCAGCTCGTTTTGCTTGCCGAGTGTATTTATGCTTTCTTGAAGTCGGTTAAGGAAAGGTACGACGTTTTTGTTCGGGAGACTCGAATACGCTGAAAACTGATCGTCTTCAAACTTCGGCAGCTGCGCCGTGCCGAACATCGCCGCGTCGTTCACCAGCACCGGCGGCGCGACTTCCGTATAGCCATGCTCGTCGACATGGGTGTCGATGAAGAACTGGCCGATGGCGCGCTCCAGTCGCGCCAGCTTGTTCTTCAGCACCACGAAGCGCGCGCCGGAGAGTTTGGCCGCCGCCTCGAAATCCATCTGGCCGAGGCCTTCGCCGATCTCGAAATGCTGCTTCGGCACGAAGGGGAAGCCGATCTTCTGGCCGACGAGGGCGATCTCGACATTGTCGTGCTCGTCCTTGCCCTCGGGCACCACGTCGAGCGGCACGTTGGGAATGGCAGCGAGGCGGTTGTGCAGTTCGGCCTCGGCCGCCTTCACCTGCTCTTCCAGAGCCGGAATGTCGGTCTTCAGCGCCCCGACCTCGGCCATCAGCGCCTCGGCACGGTCGTTCTCGCCGGCCTTCTTGGCGGCGCCGATTTCCTTGGAGGCGGCGTTGCGGCGGGCCTGCAGCTCTTCCAGCCGGACGATGCCGGATCGGCGGGTCTCGTCGAGGGCGATCAGCCCCTCTACCAGTGCCTGCGCTTCCGAGGCATCGGTCCCGCGCCGCACCAGCGCGTTGATGAGCCCGTTCGGCTCTTCGCGGATCCACTTGATGTCGTGCATGGCTGTCTCGCCTTCAAACGCGCCGCTCCCGGCCTCGCGCCGGAACGTGAGGGACGTAGCCAATCGGGACGGCGGGGACAAGGGCGAGCGTGGCGAAAGCGCGTGGGGGCGAGCGGTCATCTCACCCAGCCGTCATCCCGGCCGAGCAAAGCGAGAGCCGGGATCGTCTCCCATAACGTCACGCGATCCCGGATACGGCCCGCCGGCCGTTCCGGGATGACGGCTCGTCGCCTCACACGGCCGCGTCGGCCGCCGCTTCCGCCGCGCGCTTCTTCTTCTCGACCATGCGCACGAGGAAGACCGACACCTCGTAGAGCAGCAGGGTCGGAATGGCGAGGGCGAACTGGCTCACCACATCCGGCGGCGTCAGCACCGCCGCCGCGATGAACACGCCGACAATGGCGTAGCGCCGCGCCTTTTTCAGTTGGTCCGAGGTGACGACCCCGATCTGCGCCAGCAGGGTGAGGATGACCGGCAACTGGAAGCAGATGCCGAAGGCGAAGATCAGCGTCATGATCAGCGACAGATACTCGCTGACCTGCGGCAGCATCGAAATCTCGGCCGCACCCGGCCCGGCCATCTGCTGCATGGAGAGGAAATAGGTCATCGCCAGCGGCATGGCGACGAAATAGACAAAGGCCGCGCCGATGAGGAAGCACACCGGTGTCGCGATCAGATAGGGGCGGAAGGCGTTCTTCTCGTGGCTGTAGAGCCCCGGCGCGACGAACATGTAAATCTGCGTCGCCACGATGGGGAAGGAGATGAACGCCGCCCCGAACATGCCGAGCTTGATCTGGGTGAACAGGAATTCCTGCGGCGCGGTGTAGATGAGCTTGACGTGCTCGGTGCCGCCGGCCGCGAACTCATAGGGCCAGAGCAGGATGTTGTAGATGAACTTCCCCAGCATGAAGCAGCCGAAGAAGGCGATGAAGAAGGCGATCAGCGACTTGATCAGCCGCGAACGCAGTTCGATCAGGTGTTCAATCAGCGGCGCCTTCGAGGCGTCGATCTCTTCCTGGCTCATGTGGCCGGCCCTTCATCGCCGGAGGCCGGCTTGACCTTGACGCGCGGCTTGGCGGCCCGCTTGACCGCCGGCCGGGCCGGGGCCTGATCGAGCGAGGCAACCGCTTCGGAGACCTCGGGTTCCGCAGCGTTCGCCGCTTCACCGGCCGGCGCCGCCGGCTTGCGGGCGCGGCGGGGAGCGGACTCCGCCGGCGCGGCAGCCGCAACCGACGCCACCTTGCGCGCGCGCCCAGGCTTGGCGGCCGGCGCGGCGGGCTCGGGCGAGGAAGCGACCGTCGGCTCGGGAGCCGTAGGCGGACGCGGGGCAGCGGGCGCCGTGCCTGTCACGGCTGGCGCCGCCGCACCGGCAGGAGCGGCCGTGGCAGGAGCGGACGCGGCAGGAGCGGACGCGGCAGGAGCGGCCGTCGAAGGGATGGCCGGAGCGGCGGACATCGGCGCGCCGGAAGCCGGGGCGGCAATGGCCGGCGTGGCCTCCGGGGCGGCCGACGCCAGCCCCTCGGTGGCGCTGCGCACTTCGTCCTCCACCGTCTCGAAGGGGTGCGGCTCGAGATCGCCGGGCGCGGCGGGCGTGTCATCGGCGGGTGGGGCCAGCCCGGTGCCGGTCTCGACACTGCCGGTCGGCGCCTTCAGCTCGGTCTCGATATCCTGCAGCGGATTGGTCGGCAGCGAACCGGCGGGAATCGCCTGGGCGATCGAGTCGCGGGCATTGCTGGCCAGACCGGACAGATCGTTGCGCAGCCCGCTCACACTGTCCTTGAGATCCGAAAGTTCCGCCTCGCGCAGCGCCTCATTGAACTGCCCCTGAAACTCGCCGGCCATATGGCGCAGCTTGCGCACGCCTTGTCCCACCGTGCGCAGCACGCGCGGCAATTCCTTCGGCCCGATCACCACGAGGGCGACCACGCCGATGACGAGAAATTCCGTCCAGCCGATATCAAGCATAGGTCATGCAGGGCCGCTGCTGGGCGGCCCTCCCCGATCAAGACGCCGCGAGGCCGCTATCAGCCGACCTTGGTCCGCTCGGCTTCCACCTTCGGCTGGTGATCGAGCGAGCGCGCCGGCTCGGCCGGCTTGGCCGCCGTGTCCTCGTCATCCGCCATGCCCTTCTTGAACGCCTTGATGCCCTTGGCGGCATCGCCCATCAGCTCGGACAGCTTACCGCGACCGAAGAGGAGCAGCACGACCACCAGCACGATGATCCAGTGCCAGATGCTCAGAGAACCCATCACAAAACTCCCTTGCCCGAAGCGCCGCCGGCCCCTCGCGGCCGCGCATCGCAATTCAATCCGGACACTAGGGCCGGCCCGTGGCGAAGACAAGAACCTCGGCCGGCTCGATGTTCACTCCGACGTCATGCCCACGTAATAGGCCGGCGGTCGGACGGCGGCGTGCGACCAATGGCCGGTCCAGCCCCTCCACCGCCACCTCATAGAGATCGAGCTCGCCGAGAAAGCGGTGATGGACGACTCGGCCGCGCACGCCGGAGCCCGGGGCCTTCAGTTCCAGCCCCTGCGGGCGGATGGCGACCGTCGCAATGGCCCCTTCGGCAAGGCCGGGCGCGGGGAAGCTGCCGAGCGCGGTCACGGCGCGCCCACCCCGAACGACGCCCTCTATCTCATTGATTTCGCAGAAGAACCGTGCCACTTCAACGTCAGCAGGCTGGCGGTAGAGTTCTTCCGGCGCGCCAATCTGAACCAGTTGGCCCTTGCGCATCAGGGCGATGCGGTCGCCGAGCCGCATCGCCTCTTCCGGGTCATGGGTGACAATGATGCAGGTGGCGCGGGCATCGCGCAGCACCTGCAGCGTCTCGCTGCGCACACTGGCCCGCAGCCGACTGTCGAGGCCGGAAAACGGTTCGTCCATAAGGAGAATGCCGGGGCGTGGCACGAGCGCGCGGGCGAGTGCGACACGCTGCTGCTCGCCGCCCGACAAAGCATGTGGATAGTTTTCCGCATAGGCGGCAAGGCGCACCCGCTCCAGCGCCCGCATCGCCTCGTCATGCGCCCCCGCCGGCCCGAGACGGCGCAGGCCGAAGGCGACGTTCTCCACATTGGTGAGGTGCGGAAACAGCGCATAGTCCTGAAACACGAGGCCGATGGCGCGCTTTTCCGGCGGCACGAACGCCTCCGGCCCCGCTACCACCTGCCGGTCGAGCAGGATCCGCCCGTGGCTCGGCCGCTCAATGCCGGCAATCAGCCGCAGCAGGGTGGTCTTGCCGCAGCCGGACTGGCCGAGCAGGCAGATGATCTCGCCCGGTTCCACGGTGAGGCTGACGCCGCGTACCGCCTCCAGCTCGCCATAGCCGTGGCGGACCTCTTCCAGCACCAGCCGGCTGGCAAGCGAGACCGGCGTGCGGGAGGGCGGAGACATGGCGGTTCCTGATTCTGTCAGCATGCGGGGGGCCTTTACTCGTCGGAATCGTCGTCGCCGTCCGGCTCGGGCGCGAAGGACAGCTCGAACTCCGGCTCCAGCGGGTCCTCGTCATCCTTCAGGTCCGGCGCATCGCTCGGCAGCGGCACGGTCAGCCCGGCCGCGACGCGCGAATCAATGAGGCCGGTGCCGCGCAGTTCCTCAAGACCCGGCAGGTCCTGGATGGTGTCGAGCCCGTAATGGACCAGGAAGGTCTCCGTCGTGCCATAGGTCACCGGCCGCCCCGGGCTGCGCCGCCGCCCGCGCAGCCGCACCCAGCCGGCGGCCAGCAGCACGTCGAGCGTGCCCTTGTTTGTGGAGACGCCGCGAATTTCCTCGATCTCGGCGCGGGTGACGGGCTGGTGGTAGGCGATGATCGCCAGCGTCTCCAGCGCCGCGCGGGACAGGCGGCGCGGCTCCGGCTTGTCGCGTGCCAGCAGAAAACCGAGGTCAGGGGCGGTGCGAAGCATCCATTTGCCGGCCACCCGCACCAGATTGAAGCCGCGATCGGCATAATCGGCCGCGAGCGTGGCGAGCAGCGCCCGCACGTCGGCGCCCTCCGGCAGGCGCGCGGCCATGACCGCCTCTTCCAGCGGCTCGCCGGCGGCGAACAGCATGGCTTCGAGCAGCCGAAGGTCGGGGGCGCGGGCGGGTGGGGCCTCCTCCTCGGGCTCGGGCCGCTGACTGCGGGCGGCGTCGGCGCTCATGCGCCCTCCTCCGGCACGTCGCGGCGGCTGCGGATCCAGATCGGCGCGAAGCTCTCCTCCTGCTGCACGTCGATCAAGCCCTCGCGCACCATTTCCAGCGTCGCGGAAAAGCCGGAGGCGAGCGCGGTGGCCCGCATTTTGGGATCGCCGATCCAGTTCAGCAGGAAACCGTCGAGCCGCGCCCATTCGCCATGCAGCGCCAGGCGCCCAAGCAGCCGTTCCAGCCGCTCGCGCGCCTCCGCCAGCGAAATGACGCTGCGGGGCGGGAAACGTACCTGCGACAGCGCCATCTTCTGCCGCTGGGCACCGTAAGCGGCGAGCAGATCATACAGCGTCGCCTCATAGACGATGGGCCCGGCCGCCTGCAGCGGCTCCGGCGCGCCGCGCGCGAATACCTCATGGCCGATCCGGTCACGGGTGGCGAGATGGGCGGCAGCGGCGCGGATCTGTTCCAGCCGGCGCAGACGCTCGGCGAGGTCGGCGGCGAGATCGGACGCGCTCGGGCCCTCCTCCTTCGGCGGATCGGGCAGCAGCAGGCGCGATTTGAGATAGGCCAGCCATGCCGCCATGACGAGGTAGTCGGCTGCCAGTTCCAGCCGGATGCGGCGCGCCTCCTCGACGAAATGCAGATACTGCTCGGCGAGCTGGAGGATGGAAATGCGGTGCAGATCCACCTTCTGCGTGCGCGCCAGCGCCAGCAGCAGGTCCAGCGGCCCTTCGAAGCCGTCAACATCCACCACCAGCGCGGGCTCATCGGCCTGGCGCGTGGCGTCGGCATCGAAAGTGAACTGGCTTTGAACCATGCGGGACCGCGGGCGACGTTCAGGACGCCGCGATCATAGCCGAAAAACGCGCCCGTGCCTCATCCGCCGCAAGCGCGCCGGGCGCGACACGGCGCGCCAGCGCCGCCGCGCAGCGCCGCGCCGCCTCACCCGCCAGAACCGGGGAGCGCGAGGCGACTTCCATCATCTCGTCGAGGCGCCCATTGCAGTGCAGCGCCAGATCGCAGCCAGCGGCGAAGGATGCCTCCGCCCGGCTCGCCAGCGAGCCGGCCAGCGCGCCCATGGACAGGTCGTCGCTCATCAGCGCGCCGTCGAAGCCGATATGGCCGCGAATCACATCCGCGATCACCGTCGGCGAGGTCGTGGCCGGTCGGTCGGGATCAATGGCGGCGTAGACGACATGCGCGGTCATGCCGAGCGGCAGGTCGGCCAGCGCACGGAACGGGGCGAAATCGGTCGCTTCCAGCTCGGCTCGGGATGTCTCGACGATGGGCAGGCTCTCATGACTGTCGGCGCGGGCGCGGCCATGGCCGGGAATGTGCTTGAGAACCGGCAGCACGCCGCCGCTCATCAAGCCTTCCGCCGCCGCGCGGGCCAGATGCGCCACCTGCTCCGGCGTGGTGCCATAGGCGCGGTCGCCGATGATGCCATGGCCTTCCGGCAGGCGCAGATCGGCGCAGGGCACGCAGTCCACCGTGATGCCGAGCGCGGCGAGATCGGCCGCCATCAGCCGGGCGCCGAGACGCGCGGCCTCCGCCGCTCCGGCGCTGTCACCGGCCTCGGCGCGGCGGGCGAACACCTCGGCCGGTGGATAGGCAGGCCAGTGCGGCGGCGCGAGGCGCTGCACCCGCCCACCTTCCTGGTCGATCAGCACCGGCGCGTCCGGACGACCGACCGCCGCGCGGAACGCAGCCACGAGGGCCGCAACCTGTGTGGGGTCTTCGACATTGCGGCGGAACAGGATCAGCCCCCACGGTGCCGCCTGCGCGAAGAAGGCCGTCTCGTCAGGCGTGAGCCTTGTACCGGCGCAGCCGGTTATGAAGGCGCGCGGCGCGGGAAAGGAGTTCATGCCGCTCGGCTCAGTTCCGCACGACCATGCAGTTGCCGCCCTGGGCGCGCAGCGCCTCGCACAGCCCCACCGCACCCTCGCGGCCGCTGAAGGAGCCGGCCTGCACGCGATAGAAGATGCCGCGATCGCCGAGATCGGCACGCTTCACGCTGAGCGGCTGGTTGGCCAGCAGCGGATATTTCGCCTGCGCACCGCGCCAGGTCGCCTGCGCTTCCGCCTCGGAGCGGACGGCGGCGATCTGCACGACATAGGCGCCGGCCGGCACCGCCGTGCCGCTCGCCGAGGGTGAGGGCGGGGGCGTCGCCGCCGCCGTGCGGGCGGGAGGCGCCGTCGGGGCCGGCGCCGGGGTCGCAGCGGGAGCGGTTTCGGCCGGCATATTCTCGACGATGGAAGGCGTCGCCGCGAGAGGCATGGGCGAGGTCGGCACCGCGCCGCCCGCCCCCATGTTGAGCGCGACCGGATTGTCCGCCGGGGCGGCGGAGGCGCCGGGCGGCAGTGGCGCCGCCGGCGCTGGCACTTCCACGACGGTGCCATCGGCCCGCACGGTCAGGGTGCGTACCCGCTTCGGCTCGGCGGCGCCAGGCGCGGCGGCGGTCGAGGTGCTGGAGGGCGAGGTCTGGATCACCCGCGGCTGCGGCTGGGCCGCCTGCGACACGTCGACCGGCTGCTCCTCGCTCGACACCACCTGCTCATTGCCGGTCGTCGCGGCACCGCCGACGCGGTCATAGATCAGTTTCTGCCCGTCGGCGGCCTGTTCGGTCGCCGGCTGGCTGGGGACGATCTTGTTCGGGCCCTGTTCGGCGCGGATCACCGGCGGCGCGCCGGAAACGCCGCTGCCGGAAGGACCGGACACCAGCACATAGCCGACGGCGGCGGCCGCGATGAACACCACCAGCGCTCCGCCGATCATCATCAGGCGCTTACGGTTGCCTCCGGCAGGCGCCTCGTCCTCCGGCATATAATCGTCGTAGGCCTCGGCCTCCGACGGCTCGTCATCGGCGGAACGCCCGTAATCATAGGCCTCCTCGTCGAGATCGACCGGCTGCGGCGCGGTGGCGCCCGACGGGCGGGCCGGTGCGGCCGATGGCGCGGCTTCGGCCGGCGCCGAGGCGTCAATGGCGCGGGCGGCTGCGGTCGCGCGGGTCATCCAGGCGGGAACGCGGGATTCGGCGGAGATGCCCTCCGCGGCGGCAGGCGGCGGCGCAGCGCGCAGCGCCGCCTCGCGGCGGGCGGCTTCCTGACGGATCGCCTCCTGGCGCATCGCCTCGCGCCGCATGGCCTCCTGCCGTGCAGCCTCCTGCCGTGCCGCGTCCTGACGCGCAAGATCATGTCGCGCAGCCTCCTGACGCAGCGATTCCTGGCGCAGCGACTCTTGGCGCATGGCGTCCTGGCGTAGAGCTTCCTGCCGCGCCATATCGGCCCGGGTCGTGTCGGCGCGTGCCGGGTCGGCTGCCATCGGCCGTGGCGCGGGCGCCCGCGGCGGCTCGGGGCGCGTCGCATCCGGGCGGGGCGCCAGCGGGCGCGGCGGCGCAGCGGGATTTGCGGGCGCAGAGGGGTTCGGGGGCGGCATGCGACGCGCCGCATCGGTGGGCTGCGGACGCGGCGGCATATAGGGCGCGCGCGGATCGGGACGTTCGCCACGGCCCGCCTCGCGATAGGCCTCCTCCGCAGCGGGACGCGGCGGCGGCGCCTGACGCTGCACGCCTTCGCCATAGACTTCGGCGGCCAGCGCGGCGAAGGAGCCGGGCGCCGGGCGCCCTTCCTCGGCCGGCCGGCGGGCCGTCAGCGGCGGGCGGGTCGGGGGCGGCGCCATGGGCCGGCCGCCCTGGGGCGGAGCCGCCGGAGGCTGCGGCGGCTGGGGCGGCGCCGTACGTGCCGGCGGCGACTGCCGCAGAAGCTCGGCGAAATCGTCTTCCTGGGCCATCAGACGCGCAAGTTCGGCAAGCGGGTCCTCGGCGCCGTTTTCCGGCCGGTCACGCATGTTCTCATTGCCCATCTTCAGAACCTGTTCGCCACGTTCAATACCAGAACCGCCCGACGGGCGGCATCACGGGAGCAGCAGGTCGAACAAACCGTCGCGAACGCGCTCACCGCATTTCTTCGGGAGCATCGACTCCAAGAATGGAAAGTCCTGAAGCGATGATCAGCGCGACGGCATGCACCAGAGCCAGCCGCGCATAGGTCAACTCTCGATCATCTTCGATAATGAAGCGTAAATGAGGCAGATCCTTTCCGCGATTCCACTGTCCGTGCAGCGCGCTGGCGAGATCATAGAGATAGAAGGCGAGCCGGTGCGGCTCGCGTGCCGGGGCCGCCTGCTCGATCAGGCGCGGGTAATTGGCGATCAACCGGGCAAGGCCGATTTCCCCTTCGTCATCGAGTCGTGTGAGCGCCGCGCCGGCGAAGTCGGCCGGCGCCGTCGGCAAGTCGGCGAAAGCCTGCGCCGCATTGCGCAGGATGGAGCAGGCCCGCGCGTGCGCGTACTGCACATAGAACACCGGATTGTCGCGCGACTGCTCGATTACCTTGGCGAGATCGAAGTCGAGCACGGCGTCATTCTTGCGGTTGATCATCATGAACCGCACGGCGTCGCGGCCGACCTCGTCGACCACGTCGCGCAGGGTGACGAAATCACCGGCGCGCTTCGACATCTTCACCGGCTCGCCATTGCGCAGCAGCCGCACGAGCTGGCACAGCTCGACATCAAGGCTGGCTTCGCCATCGGATGCGGCCTTCACCGCCGCCTGCATGCGCTTGACATAGCCGCCATGGTCGGCACCCCAGATGTCGATCATCCGCTTGAAGCCGCGGTCGACCTTGTCCTTGTGATAGGCGATGTCGGCGGCGAAATAGGTATAGGCGCCGTCCGACTTCATCAGCGGGCGGTCGACATCGTCGCCGAACTGGGTGGCGCGGAACAGCGTCTGCTCGCGATCCTCCCAGTCCTCCACCGGCTGCCCCTTGGGCGGGGCGAGGCGGCCTTCATAGACGAGATCGCGCGCCCGCAGCGTCGCCAGCAGGCGGTCGATGATGCTGGGCGCGCCGCCCGGCCGCGCGTGGAGGGTGCGCTCGGAAAAGAAGGTCTCGTGATGGATGTTGAGCGCGGCGAGATCGGTGCGGATCATCGCCATCATCGCGTCGATAGCGACCTCGCGAACCGGCGGCAGCCATTCCTCTTCCGGCTTGTCGAGCAGCGTGCGGCCGTATTTCGTCACCAGCGCCTTGCCGACGGGGACGAGATAGTCCCCGGGATAGAGCCCCTCGGGAATGGTGATCGTCTCGCCCAGCGCCTCGCGGTAGCGCAGGAAGGCGGAGCGGGCGAGCACATCCACCTGCGCACCGGCATCGTTGATGTAATATTCGCGCGTCACCTTCCAGCCGGCGAAAGCGAGGAGATTGGCCAGCGCGTCGCCGAACACGGCGCCGCGGCAATGGCCGACATGCATCGGGCCGGTGGGGTTGGCGGAGACATATTCGACATTGATCGGCTGGCCGCCGCCCGCCTGCGAGCGGCCGTAGTCACGGCCCTGAACCAGCACGGCGGCGAGCACCTGCGGCCAGTAGGAGCCGTCGAGGGTGAGATTGATGAAGCCGGGGCCGGCCACGTCCACCTTCGCGACGCCCGGAAGCCTGGCAAGCTTAGCCGCCAGCTTCTCCGCGAGGTCGCGCGGCTTCACGCTGGCTTCCTTGGCCAGCACCATCGCCGCATTGGTGGAGAGGTCGCCATGGGAGGCGTCGCGCGGCGGCTCCACCACCACCCGCGCCGTATCGACACCCGACGGCACCGCCCCCTCGCCCGCAAGTTGGGACAGGGCGTCGCGGATGTGCTCGGCGAAGAGGGCGAAGAGGTTCATGACGGCTAACTCCCGGCGCGGCCAGACCCAGAGGGGCCGCTGCCGCTACCGCAGTTCCGGTGCCCTGTCAAAGAGCCGGGCATGTTCGGCAAGGGCGTAGCGATCCGTCTGGCCGGCAAGGAAATCGGCGATCCGCCGCGCCCGCGCGGCCTCGCTGCGGCCCTCGACGCTGGCGCGCCATTCCTCGGGCAGCGCCTTGGTGTCGGCCATGTAGCGGGCGAACAGCTCCCGCACCACGGCTCCGGCCGCGTCCATCGCCGCCATCACCCGGGGATGGCGGTACATGCGGGGGAACAGAAACGCCTTGATCGCCTTCTCCGCCGCTGCCGTTTCCGCTGAAAAGCCAATGACCGGCCGCCCGAGCCGGCGGATCGCATCCGCATCGCCCGGCTGGGCCTCGGCGAGGCGGCGCCGGCTCTCCGCCACCACATCGCCGATCAGCACGGTGATCATCCGCCGGCCGAGCTCGTGCCAGGTGCGGGCACGGTCGAGATCAGGCCAGGCGGCGCGGATTTCGGCAAGGACGGTGTGGATGAGCGGGAGGCCGGTCAGTTCGGTCAGATCGAACAGACCGGCGCGCAGCCCGTCATCAAGGTCGTGCACATCATAGGCGATGTCGTCGGCGATGGCGGCGACCTGCGCCTCGGCCGACGGCCAGCTCCACAGCCACAGATCCTGACGCTCGGCATGCACCGCGATGGCATGCGGCAGCGGCGCGTGCTGCGGGCCGTTATGCTTGACGATCCCCTCATGGGTCTCCCAGGAGAGATTCAGCCCGTCGAAGGCGGGGTAGCGGTTTTCCAGCCGCGTCACCACGCGCAACGACTGCGCATTGTGGTCGAACCCGCCATAGGCGGCCATGCAGGAATCGAGCACGCGCTCGCCGGCATGGGCGAAGGGCGGGTGGCCGAGATCATGCGCGAGCGCCAGCGCCTCGCTGAGATCCTCGTCGAGGCCGAGCGCGCGCGCCACCGAGCGCGCCACCTGCACCACCTCCAGCGTATGGGTGAGCCTTGTGCGGTAATGATCGCCCTCGTGATAGGAGAACACCTGTGTCTTGTAGGCCAGCCGGCGGAAGGCGCTGGAATGGATGATGCGGTCGGCATCGCGACGGAAGGCGCTGCGCGCATCGCCGCCCTCTTCGGGATGCAGCCGCCCCCGGCTCTCCTCGGCCTTCGACGCCCATGGCGCCCGCGGCTGCGCCCCGGCCACCGCCATGCGCGTCTCTCCTGCCCGTTCTGCGAGAAGCCCCCTTTGACTCGGGGGCGGCAGCACTTAACTATCCGGGCAGGTCATATTCAACGGGAAGTGTGCGACATGAGCGCGAGTCTTTCGCCTGAAAACGCGGTTCCCCCCTCCGTCGGCGTCACCGCCAGCGCGGCGCGGCGGATCGCGGAAATTCTCAAGGGAGAGCCGCCCGAGACCATGCTGCGCGTCAGCGTGGAGGGCGGCGGCTGCTCGGGCTTTCAGTACAAGTTCGACATTACCCGCGAGCGCGAGGCGGACGACATCGTCATCGCCGAGGGCGGGGCGAGCGTGGTCATCGACCCCGTGTCGCTGGAATATATGTCGGGCTCGCATATCGACTTCGTCGACGACCTCATCGGCGCGTCGTTCCGGATCGCCAACCCGCACGCCACGGCCTCCTGCGGCTGCGGCACCAGCTTCGCCCTCTGATGCGCCCGGTCGGCGTTCTCTGCGCCATTCCGCAGGAATTCGCCTTTCTGGCCGATAATCTGACCCGCACCGAGGTCACGACCCGCGCCGGGATGGTGTTTCATGCCGGCCGGCTCGACGGACATCAGGTGGTGTTGGCGCGCGCCGGCATGGGAAAGGTGAATGCCGGCATAGCCGCCACCCTGCTGCTGGAACGCTTCGACTGCCGGATGCTGATGTTCTCGGGCATTGCCGGCGGGCTCGACCCGGAGCTGTCGATCGGCGATGTGGTGATCGCCGACCATGTGGTGCAGCACGATGCCGGCTATTACGGCGCGGATGAAGCCTTCGTCGTCTATCAGGCGGGCCACCTGCCCTTTTTCAGCCCGCAGGAGGAACTCGGCCACAGCGCCGATGGCGACCTGATCGCGCGGGTGCGGACGGCGCTGAGCGAGTTGTCGCTCGCCCCGCTTTCCGCCGCCGGCGGCGAGCGCCCGCCCCGGCTGCACTTCGGCCGCGTCCTCACCGGCGACCAGTTCATCAATTCCGAAACGCGGCGCGAGCATCTGTTCCGCGAGCTGGGCGGGGCGGCGGTAGAGATGGAAGGCGCGGCGATGGCGCAGGCCGCCAGCGCCTATGGCGTGCCGTGGCTGGTGGTGCGTACCCTGTCCGATCTTGCCGGGCGCGACTCGCATTTCGATTTCCGGCAATTCGTGGATGAGGTGGCGCTGTCCTCCGCCCTCATCGTGCGCCGTCTGCTGCCGGTGCTGTAGACTGCCCGCGACTCGCCCTCCCCTTCGCCTTCCGTGAGACGCCGATGCGCATCGCCACCTGGAACGTCAATTCGATCCGGCAACGCCAGGAGCACGCCGTGGCATGGCTCACCGAGACCCGCCCGGACGTGGTGTGCCTGCAGGAACTGAAATGCGCCGACGAGGCCTTTCCGCGCGAGGCGTTCGAAGCGCTGGGCTACAATGTCGCCGTGCATGGCCAGAAGGGGTTCAATGGCGTCGCCGTGCTCTCCCGCCTGCCTTTTGACGAGGTGACATCCGGCCTGCCGGGCGATGAGGCGGACGTGCAGTCGCGCTTCATCGAGGTGGTGGTCTCCACACCGGAAGGCTCTCTGCGCGTGTGCGGCATCTACCTGCCCAACGGCAATCCCGTGGGCACGGAGAAATATCCCTACAAGCTCGCCTGGATGCAGCGGCTAAAGGCGCATATCGCGGCAAGGTTGACCTTCGAGGAGCCCTTGGTGGTCTGCGGCGACTACAATGTGATCCCCGAGCCGGAGGACGCCGCCCATCCCGAAGCGTGGACGCAGGATGCGCTGTTCCTGCCGCAGACGCGGGCGGCGTTCCGCGAAATCCTCAATCTCGGCATGACAGACGCGCTGCGCGCCACCACGCAGGACGCCGGGCTCTACAGCTTCTGGGACTATCAGGCCGGGGCCTGGCAGCGGAACAATGGCATCCGTATCGACCATCTGCTGCTCTCGCCGCAGGCCACCGACCGGCTGACGGCGGTGGGCGTCGACAAGCATGTGCGCGGCTGGGAGAAGCCCTCCGACCATGTGCCGGTATGGGCGGAGCTGGCGCTTTAGCCGCTGGCGGGTTCCGGTTCACGTCATCCCGGCCGAGCGGAGCGAGAGCCGGGATCGCTCTCCGGCTCCGAGCGATCCCGGATCGGCCATTGGCCGTCCGGGATGACGTTGTCCAATGGGGCGGGCCCGAAGGCCGCTCAGCGCGCCGTCTTCATGTACTGTTCGAGATAGACCAGCGCCATGGCGCGCTCGTCGGAACTCGCATTGGCGAAGGCGTCCTCATAGAGGTCGACCACCCATTTGTCCTGCGGGCCGGCGGCGGCGTCGCGGGCGAGGGTCAGCCACATCAGGCCGCGCGCCGCCTGGCGCGGAATGCCGTCATCGCCCTTGAACAGCAGGCCGCCGAGCGCCGCCTGCGCCTGGTACTGGCCCTTCTGCGCCGCCAGCCCGAGCCAGCGCGCGGCGAAGCGCGGGTCGCGATCCACCCCGTCGCCGTCAATATAGAGCCGGGCCAGATGATATTGCGCGCCCGGATCGCCGAAATAGGAGGCGGCATAGGCGAACATGTCGCGCGCCCGCGCGGGGTCGCGCCGCACCTTGGTGTTGGGAATGCCGACGAGATAATAGGCGCCGAGCGCGACGAAGGCGTCCGCGACGAAGCGCGCCTCCGGCGTCGCCGGGTTGTCGTCGGCATGCATGTTGGCGATCTGGCTGAAATATTCGAACGCCTTGATGTCGTTGCGCTCGACGCCCTCGCCTTCCGCATACATGCGGCCGAGCTTCCACTGTGCGCCGGCATGGCCCTGTTCGGCCGCGTAGCGCAGCGAGTCGATGCCCTGCTCGGTCTGCCCGGAGCGCAGCGCCTGCGCGCCGAAGCGGACGAATTCCTCAATGGTGCGCGGCTTTCCGGGCGTCGGCACCGCCGGCGCGTCGCCCGGCATGCCGTCAAAGGCCGGCGCGGCGGACGGCACCAGCAGCAGCGCACACAGCAGCGGCGCACACAGCCGCATCATGCGGTGGTGGGGGAGCGGGCGAGCGCCCGTAAGGTCAGATATCCGCATAGCACGCCGTCTCGGCCGCGCCGCCGGGGTGAGTGACCGCGCCATCACGGGCGGGCCCCACGGCCTGCGCGAACTTCCAGATGGCCCCCGAGCCGACCGGCGATGGACGCGGCGCCCATTCCGCCCGGCGGGCGGCGAGTTCCTCGTCCGAAAGCGCCACGTCAAGCGTGCCCTCGATCGCGTCAATGGTGATGATGTCGCCGTCGCGGATCAGCCCGATCGGGCCTCCGACCGCCGCCTCCGGCCCGACATGGCCGATGCAGAAGCCGCGCGTCGCGCCCGAGAAGCGCCCATCGGTGATCAGCGCCACCTTGTCGCCGGCGCCCTGCCCGTACAGGGCGGCGGTGGTCGACAGCATTTCCCGCATGCCGGGGCCGCCCTTCGGCCCCTCATAGCGGATGACCAGCACATCGCCTTCCTTATAGGCACGCTGCGTCACCGCCTCGAAGCAGGCTTCCTCGCCGTCAAAGCAGCGGGCCGGGCCGGTGAATGTCAGGTTCTTCAACCCCGCCACCTTCACGATGGCGCCGTCGGGCGCGAGGTTGCCCTTCAGCCCGACCACGCCGCCGGTGACGGTGATCGGGTCATTGGCCGGGCGGACCACGTCCTGATGCGGGTTCCATTTCACCGAGGCGAGGTTCTCCGCGATGGTGCGGCCGGTCACGGTGAGGCAGTCGCCGTGCAGGAAGCCATGGTCGAGCAGGGTCTTCATCAAGAGCGGAATGCCGCCGGCTTCGAACATGTCCTTGGCGACATAACGCCCGCCGGGCTTGAGATCGGCGATATAGGGCGTGCGCTTGAAGATTTCGGCGACATCGAACAGGTCGAACTTGATGCCGGCCTCATGCGCCATCGCCGGCAGGTGCAGCGCCGCATTGGTCGAACCGCCAGAGGCGGCGACCACGGTGGCGGCGTTCTCAAGCGCCTTGCGGGTGACGATGTCGCGCGGGCGGATGTTGCGGGCGACGAGGTCCATAATCTGCTCGCCCGCCGCCATGCAGAAGCGGTCGCGGATCTCATAAGGAGCCGGGGCGCCGGCCGAATAGGGCAGAGCGAGGCCGATCGCCTCGGACACGGTCGCCATGGTGTTGGCGGTGAACTGCGCGCCGCAGGCGCCGGCGGAGGGACACGCGACCTGTTCGAGCTCGTCGAGGTCATCGTCGGACATCAGCCCGACCGAGTGCTTGCCCACCGCCTCGAACATGTCCTGCACCGTCACCGGCTGGCCCCGGAACGAGCCGGGCAGGATCGAGCCGCCATAGATGAAGATCGACGGCACGTTGAGGCGCAGCATCGCCATCATCATGCCCGGCAGCGACTTGTCGCAGCCCGCCAAGCCGACCAGCGCGTCATAGGCATGGCCGCGAATGGTGAGTTCCACCGAGTCGGCGATGACTTCGCGCGAGGCCAGCGACGCCTTCATGCCGTCATGGCCCATGGCGATGCCGTCGGTGACGGTGATGGTGCAGAATTCGCGCGGGGTGCCATTGGCGCTGGCGACGCCCTTCTTCACCGCCTGCGCCTGGCGCATCAGCGAGATGTTGCAGGGCGCGGCCTCGTTCCAGCACGAGGCGACGCCGACCAGCGGCTGATGAATCTGCTCGCGGGTCAGGCCCATGGCATAGAGATAGGACCGATGCGGCGCGCGCGCCGGGCCTTCCGTCACATGGCGGCTCGGCAGGTTCCGCTTGTCGATGATCGTCCTTACGTCCATGTCTTCACGCATCCCGGCGCGGGGCTCTTATCGCGGCACCGCATTGGGCGCCTTTATCCCCCGTCTATCCGTCGGATTTCGTGCCGGTTTGTGGCGGCTTCGCGGCGCCGGCGCCGCGGTCTTCCGTTATGGTTGCGAATGCGTGACACTGTTGCGGGTCAGTCACAAAACGGCGGTAGGCAGGTGGCAGGCGGGAGGCCCTACCGGACAGCCCGCACCCCGCAAAAACAGGGAGAAATCAGCGTGTCGAGCGGCAATATCGTGGAGCGCCTGCGGGCGATGGCGGCCAATTTGGACCAGTTCCGGCGTGACAAGATCGAAGACGAACTCTCGGAAGCCGCCGATGTGATCGAGCGGCTTCGCGCGGAACTCGACCGACTGGACAAGCAGGCGGAAACACCGGCAGTGCCGACCTCCGTCACCGAGCAGGGCTGACGCGGGCGCGGGCCGCGCTCCGACTCAGTCGGCGGCGGAGCGCGTCCAGTCGGCGGACATAACCCCCGGCAGATGGCGCAGCCGGGCGACGGCGGCGTCGAGTTCGGCCACCCGCACCGAGGTGTTGACCAGCGTGGCCAGCAATTCGCTGCTGCCATCGGGGCGGTCCTGCAGCTCCACCTCGTCGACCGGGAATTTCGCCGCCTCCAGCACGGCTGACACCTTGCTGCGCAGTTCGGCCGCGCGCGCCACCGGCACGATGAGGCTGACCCCATAGGTCGCCTCGGTCGATTCCTCGCTCCGTGGCAGGCGCTCCAGCGCGCCGACCAGCGGGCGCAGCAGCGTGTTGCCGGCCAGCACGAAGCCGGTGAGCAGCACAGACTGGGCGATGAGATCGGCACCCGCACAGGCCCCCACCGCCGCCGAGCACCATAGCGTCGCCGCCGTGTTGAGGCCGCGAATATTGGTGCCTTCCTTCATGATCACGCCGGCGCCGAGAAAGCCGATGCCGGAGACGACATAGGCGACAACGCGCACCGCCCCGTCCGGGCCGGAAAGATGCATTGCCATGTCGACGAACTGCGCGGCGCCGATGGCGACCAGCACATTGGTGCGCAGCCCGGCAGTGCGCTGGCGGTACTGCCGCTCGGCGCCGATCGCCGTGCCCATGGCGAAGGCGACCAGCAGGCTGATGATCGTCGAGACGAAGTCGCTCGCCTCGAAAGATGCGATGAATGGCATGCCGATCCCCTGCCCCGCCGCCGCGGCCCCGCCGAACCGGCTCAGCCGGCGCGGCCGAGCCTCGCTAGCGCCTCGCCGATCTTGGCGGCGCGTTCGGCCGCCGCCTCGCGGCGCTCGCGCTGCTCCTCGATGACTTCTTCCGGGGCGCGCTTGATGAAATCGGCATTGCCGAGCTTGGCGTCGACCTTGGCGATGTCGTCCCGCGCCTTGGCCAGCTCCTTGGCGAGGCGCGCGGCTTCCACGTCCATGTCGATGATGCCGACAAGCGGCAGCGCCGCCGTGGCGCCGCGCACCACGATCTGCACCGACCCCGCCGGGGCTTCCGCCTCGAAGGAAATGCCGGACAGGCGGGCAAGGCGCGTCAGCGTGTCGAGCCACACCACCACACGCGCGCGCACCTCTTCCGGCACGCCGACGAGCACCAGCGAAATCTGCGCGCCGGCCGGCACGTTCATCTCCGCCCGCACCGAGCGGATTTCGGTGATCAGCTCGACCAGCCAGCCGATTTCCGCCTCCGCCTCGGGCGCTTCCAGCCCCGTCAGCACCGGCCATTCGGCGAGGGTGAGCAGGCTCGCGCGCGGGGCGCCGGTCTCGGCCGTGCGCGCCCACAGCTCCTCGGTGAGGAAGGGCATGAACGGGTGCAGCAGCTTGAGGATTTCGTCGAGCACGTAGGCGGTGGTGGCGCGCGTCTCGTCCTTCCAGCCGCCATTGCCGTTGAACACCGGCTTGGCGAGTTCGAGATACCAATCGCAGAAGATGTTCCAGACGAAGCGATAGGCCGCGCCCGCCGCCTCATTGAACCTGTAGGCCTCCAGCGCCTGGGTGATCTCCGTCCCGGCCTTCTGCAACTCGGCGAGAATCCAGCGGTTGAGCCGGGATTCGGCGTTGCGCGGCACGAAGGCGGGATCGCGCCCGCAGCCATTCATCTCGGCGAAGCGGGCGGCGTTCCAGAGCTTGGTCGCGAAGTTGCGATAGCCCTCCACCCGCGAGGTGGCGAGCTTGATGTCGCGCCCCTGTGCCGCCATCGCCGCCAGGGTGAAGCGCAGCGCGTCCGCGCCATACTTGCCCACAAGGTCGAGCGGGTCGATGACGTTGCCCTTCGACTTCGACATCTTGGCGCCCTTCTCGTCACGGACGAGGGCGTGGATGTACACATCCCGGAACGGCACGTCGGGCATGAAGTGCAGGCCCATCATCATCATCCGCGCGACCCAGAAGAAGATGATGTCGAAGCCGGTGATGAGCACCGTGGTCGGGTAGAAGCGCGCGACTTCGGCGCTGTCATCCGGCCAGCCGAGAGTGGAGAACGGCCACAGGGCGGAGGAGAACCAGGTGTCGAGCACGTCCTCGTCGCGGGTGATCAGCGCCGCGCGCTTTTCCGGATCGGCGGCGAGTTCCTGCGCCTCGGCGTCGCTGATGATTCCGTTCTGCACGCAATGGGCGAGCGCGGCGGCGACGGCGGCTTCCTCCGTCTCCTCGACGAAGACGGAGCCGTCCGGACCGTACCAGGCCGGAATCTGGTGGCCCCACCAGAGCTGGCGCGACACGCACCAGGGCTGGATGTTCTCCAGCCACTCGAAATAGGTCTTCTCCCAGTTCTTCGGCACGAAATTGGTGCGGCCCTCGCGCACGGCAGCCAGCGCCGGCTGGGCGAGGGTGTGGGCGTCGACATACCACTGTTCGGTCAGCCACGGCTCGATGACGACATTCGAGCGGTCGCCATGCGGCACCATGTGGGTGTGCGGCTCGATACGATCGAGCGCGCCGCCCTCTTCCAGCAGCGCGACGATGGCCTTGCGCGCCGCCTCGCGCGACAGGCCGTCCAGCGCCAATGCGGCATCAAGACCGGGGCCCGGCTGCGCGCCGGCGCGGAACTCCTCATTGCCGGCCAGCGCGATCCGCGCCTCGGCATCCAGCACGTTGATCATCGGCAGGGCGTGCCGGCGGCCGACCTCGAAATCGTTGAAATCATGCGCCGGGGTGATCTTCACCGCGCCAGTGCCCTTGGTCGGGTCGGAATATTCGTCCGCCACGATCGGGATCAGCCGGCCGACCAGCGGCAGGCGCACCTTGGCCCCCGCAGCGACGAGGCCCTGATAACGCGGGTCTTCCGGGTGCACCGCGACCGCCGTGTCGCCCAGCATGGTTTCCGGGCGGGTGGTGGCGACGACGATATAGTCGCGCGTCTCGAACTCGTAGGGCTGGTTGTTCTCGTCGAAGGCGATGGGATGCTGATAGGTCACACCATCGGCCAAGGGGTAGCGCAGATGCCAGAGATGGCCCTTCACCTCGACCTGCAGCACTTCGAGATCGGAAATGGCGGACTGGAACTTCGGGTCCCAGTTCACCAGGCGCTTGTCCTTGTAGATCAGCCCTTCCTTGTAGAGCCGCACGAACACTTTGAGGACGGCGCGGGACAGCCCCTCATCCATGGTGAAGCGCTCGCGCGACCAGTCGCAGGAGGCGCCCAGCTTCTTCAGCTGGTTGATGATGGTGCCGCCGGATTCCTCCTTCCACGCCCAGATGCGCTCGACAAAGGCGGCACGGCCCATGTCGCGGCGGCCGGGAAGCTGGCGCTCGGCGAGCTGACGTTCCACCACCATCTGCGTGGCGATGCCGGCATGGTCGGTGCCGACCTGCCACAGCACGTCCTTGCCGCGCATGCGCTCGAAGCGGCAGAGAATGTCCTGCAGCGTGTTGTTGAGCGCATGCCCCATATGGAGCGAGCCGGTGACGTTGGGCGGCGGGATGACGATGCAATAGGGCTCGGCCCCTGCCCGCTCCGGACGCCCGGCCTTGAAGGCGCCCGCCTCCACCCAGCCCTGGTAGATGCGGTCTTCGACGGCGGCGGGATCGAACCTGTTGTCGAGCATGTTGGCTCCGGCACCTCAATTGAACAGGCGCGAGAGAAAGCGGAGCCGATGCCTCAAGTCAACTCGCGAGAGGCAATGCGCGATGCAAAGCCCGGAATCGGGCCGATTGTGCCCGGCCTATTGTCCGTGGCGGGCGACGCGCTCGATCTCCGCCCGCACCAGCCGCTCGACCAGCGCCGGGAGGTTCTCGTCCAGCCATTCCTTGAGCATCGGCCGCAGCGCGTCGGTGACGAGATCGTCGATCGAACGCGGCGGTAGATTGCTCATGGTGCGCTGCAGCGAGCTGAAGGCGGCGGAGACCGCGCTGCTCGCCGGCGCCGACACCAGACGCTCGCGCGCGGGCTCGGCGGCTTCCGCCGACGGCGCCGGCCGGTTGCCGGTGGTGGCGCGCGGCTCGACCGGGCGCGGCTCGACCGGGCGCGGCTCGACCGGGCGCGGCTCGTAGGCGCGAGGCGGTTCAAAGGCGCGCGGTTCCAGCGTGCGGAGTTCCGCAGGGCGCGGCTCACCGGCGCCGCGCGGCCCGGCCGGCGGCATCTCCTCGCTCACCGGCGCCGGACTGGCGCGCAGCGCGTCCCGGGGCGCCTCGACCGCGACGAGACGCGGCGCCGGCATTTCCGCAGGCTCCGCCACCGGATGCGTCCCGCCTTCCGCCGGCACCGCCGGTTCGGGCGCGGGCGGGATGAGCGGGACCGTCGCGCTTTCGGCTTCCACGCGCTCAACCGCGGCGGGAGCGGGCGACGCGGCCGGTGCCGGCATCGCCGCAGCGGGGCGGGCCGGCGCGGCGGGAGGCACGACCGACTCGCGCACGGGCAGTGCCGCCCCGGCGGGACTCGGGGTCGTGGGGATCGGGGCCGCGGGAATCGGCGCGGCGGCCAGAGGTGCCGTCGGCTGGGCCGGCGCGGCCGGCTCGCTCAGCGTCACATGCGCCAGCTCCGCCTGGACGGCCTGCTCCACCATCGCGAGATCAAGCAGTGCCGCGGCCAGCGGCTTGTCGAGTTCGCTGTCGAGCGGCGCCGGCGGCTTCACCGGCGAGGGCCGGGCATAGGAGGGCCGCAGCGGCGGCAGCGCGCCCATACTGGCCGGGGCCGCCGCAGAGGCGGCAGCGAGCGATGACGGCCGCAGGGCTGCCGCGCGCGGATCGGACGCGGCGGACGCCGGCGCGCGGCGCGGCTCCACCAGGCGCGGCTCGGCGCGCGGGCGCACCTCGGGCAGCGGCCGCAAATCCGGCATGGGGCGAGAATCGGGAAACAGCCGCGGCTCGGTGCGGCGAGGCTCCGGCGGGCGGCTCTCGCTCGCCACCGGCGCCGGGGCCTCCAGCGCGCGGGCGGCGGCGCCGTCGGTATAAGCGGCCGTGGCCGGCGCCCGGGTCACGATGGCGGGCGGGGTGAACGCCGGAGTCGCCAGCGCGGCAGCGGCGACGGTGACCGGCCGCGAGGCGAACGGATCGGCGGCGGGCGCACGCCCGCGCGGCGCGTAGTCCACGGGGCTTTCCACCCGCTCACGGAAGGGCGGCGGCGCGTAGGACAGCGCCTCCGCATCGAGGGCAGCGGCGGCCGGACGGGACGATTGCGCGGCGGCGGGAGCGACGGCGCGGGGCGAGGGCTCACGGGACGGCGTCGCCGCCCGGCCGGCCGGCGCCTCGCGTCCGGCGCGCGCGGCCTCGTGGTGCGCCGAATCCTGGCGCGACGCCTCTTGGCGCGATGCCTCGTGGCGCGACGCCTCTTGGCGTGAGGCATCCTGGCGGGGGGGCGCGCTGCGCGATGCCTCGTGACGCGACGCTTCCTGGCGCGCGGCGGCCGGGTCGGCGGCTACCTCGTCGGAAATGATGCGGCGGATGGAGGCGAGGATTTCCTCCATCGACGGCTCGCTGCCTCTCCCATTCGCCATGCGCAACTTTCCGATCCCGGGGTCGACGGCGCTCGGCCGACGCGCACAATTCAACCCGTTAACACTTCATGAAGTCTGGACCGCCGGGGGCGCCGCGCCAAGATGCAACCCGGCACGACCAACAACGTTCGCGAGCTAAGGTTAACGCCGTCCGCGCCCGCCGCAAGCCGCCGCCGCCCTGCCCGGCCACGCCGGCTGGCGCGCCCGGGGGACGCAAAGCCGGCTTACTGCCCGCCGGGGGTGCGCACCCCGATCCAGGCGTCGCGAACCTGCTCGTAATGGATCTGCGGGTTGTAGACCGGCACCTTGAGGCCGAGCGTCGTGGCGCTGAGCTGGCCCGCAGCCGACAGCACGGAATAGGAGGCGACCACGCGGTCGCGCTGGGCGATGACGAGGCTGGCGCGGGCATTGAACAGCGCCGTCTGGGCGTTCAGCACGTCGAGCGTTGTGCGCTGGCCGACCCGCCATTCCTCGCGCACGCCGCGCAGGGCGATCTCGTTGGCCGCGACGGAGGCTTGCGCCGATTCGATGGCTGCCTTGGCCGCTTCCAGCGAACCCCAGTACTGCACCGCATTGGCGCGCACCTGCTCGCGATTGACATCGACCTCGATGCGAAGCTGGCCGAGCGTCTCCTTGGCCTGCCGGATCGAGGCGAACTCACCGCCACCCTGGTAGATCGGCACGGTGAGGTTGAGCGTCGCCGAGGCCGAGGTCTGCCGCGCGATGTTGAGGCTGCTGTTATAGTCGGACGAGGCCGCGCCGTTCAGCGTCAGCGTCGGCGAGAGCGCCGCCTCCGCCACCTTCACATTGGAGACGCCGGCATCGACGGCGAACTCCGCCGACTTGACGGCGGGATGGCGGGTCAGCGCCGAATCGACGGCGGCCTTCTCGCTCTTGGGGAGCAGACGGTCGATCGGCCGGCCGGGGCTCAGCTTGGTCGGGCGCAGGCCGATCACCTGATAGAACACGGCATTCGCCGTGTTGAGGTTCGATTCGGCCAGAGCCAGTTCGCTCTGCGCATTGGCCACCGAGGCTTCCGCCTGGGCCACGTCGGTGCGGGTGATTTCGCCGACGGAGAAACGGTCGCGCGCCGCGCGCAGCTCTTCCTTCAGGGCTTCGAGATTCTGCTTCTGCAGTTCCACCAGCGCCGCGTTCTGCAGCACGTTCATATAGGCGGTAGCCGCATCCAGCAGCACGAGCTGCTCGGTGTTGCGGAGCAATTCGCGCTGGCCACGCACCTGCGATTCGGCGCTGCGCACCGAATTGGCGGTCTTCAGCCCATCATAGATGGTCTGGCTGATCGTGACGCCGACACCGGTGGGATAGGTCTTGGCAATGCTGAGCGAGGGCGTGCCCTGCGAGGCAGCATAGCTCGAATCGAGCCGCGTCTCGGCCCACTGCGCCCCAAGATAGGCCGTGCCGAAGACCTGCGGACGATAGCCGGAAAGGGCGATCGGCACATATTCGTCGGTGGCGCGGGTGGCGGCGCGCTGCGAGTTCAATGTGGGATTGTTGCGATAAGCCGCTGCGAGCGACTGGTCGAGGGTCTGAGCCTTTGCTGGCACCGAAATGCCAACAACAAATGCGACCGCCGCGCACGCGACGACCTTACCCCCGGTAGCCGACAGCCACATGTCCAACCTCTGCGAACGCTAAACTGATGGGAATCACCTGCCCCCGGGCGACTCTCTCACTCTTTACCATGTTGCGGACGCAGGATAGGTGCTCGAAGAAGGGCTGTGAACCGTCCGGTTTGGTCCCGCAGACGATTTCGCCGCACACGCGGCAGATCAGCCACAGGGGTGCCGCAAATCCTTAGAAAACAAAGCCCGGCCGCGCTTCGAAGCCCGGCAGTGTCGGCACGGCAGCATCGAACACGACGCGCGAACCCATCCCGCCCGTCGTATGGGTGAAGACGGTGGCGCGCCCGGCGCGCCCGCGCCCGACAACGGCCACCAGCCGGCCTCCCGGCTTGAGCTGGGCCAGCAGCGCCTCGGGCGCCTCGTCGATCCCGCCATTGAGCAGAATAACGTCGTAAGGCGCCTCGTTCGGCCAGCCGGCGGTCATCGGCCCCTGCACATAGGCGGCATTGAGCAGCCCGAGCTCGACCAGCAGAGCCGAACCCTGCGCGGCCAGTTCGGCATCCTCTTCCAGCGCCACCACCTGGCCGGCGAGCTTCGCCAGCACGGCGGTGGAATAGCCGCTCGCCGCGCCGACATCGAGCACCAGCGCGTCCGACCCGATCTCGGCCGCCTGTAGCAGCTTTGCCAGCACCATCGGCTCCATGAGGTAGCGCGCCGGCGCCCCCTCCTTCACCAGCACGTCGTCGTCAATATAGGCGAAGTTGCGCAGGCTGGCCGGCACGAAGCGCTCGCGCGGCGTCTCCAGCATGGCGGCGACGATGCGCAGGTCGGTAACGTCGTTGGCACGCACCTGGGCGTCCACCATGGCGCGGCGCAGTTCGGCGAAATCGATCATTCGGCGACAACCTCGAAAGCAACGGGCAGGGCCGCGCCCAGCAGCGCGACAGGCGCGCGCCCGGGCGGCGCGAGCGAACGGCGTCAGAATTGCGGCACCGGCGCGTTCATTGCAAGCGTTCTTGGCGGACAGGCTTGAAGATTTCCAGCCTGAAGCGCCCGCGCGTGCGCTGCCGCCCTCCTGCCGCCCGCTCTGTGCCCGCCGCCCGGCGCCGCACGCCCCAGCGCGCCTCGCACGGCGCGGCGGAATGCCGCTGCGCAGGGGCGGTGGAGGACCGGGCGGCGCGGCGCCCGGAGCGGCGATCGTCCCCACCTTCCGGCGCCGGGTGCGTTGCCCTACGGCCCGAGCTCTGTTATGAGCCGCGCCGGCCCCATCAGGCGCCTCGCGGCAGCCTGGGTCGGGCCACGTGGCGGAGTGGTTACGCAGCGGACTGCAAATCCGTGCACCCCGGTTCGATTCCGGGCGTGGCCTCCAGTTCACGACACCCGCCGCCGGCCGGCAACACGGCCGGCGGCGGGTGTCGTCACCGCCTCCGAGGCCGCCGGCGCGCCTGCCGTCATGGGTTTGACAACAAGCCATGATCGTCGTTGATGATCCGCACCCGGTTCCCGCGCGGCGGAACGCGCAGCGACACCCGCGCGGCCGGGCTCGTGAAAAGGATTCTCCCTGATGTTGCCTCCCAAGATGGCCAACGCGCTCCGTAACATGATCAGCCCGGAGACCCGCGACACGGTCCGCCGGCTGTTCGTCCAGGATGGGCGCCGCCATTGGAAGGGCTACGCCCTGTCCTTCCTGTTCATGGGCATCATGGCCGGAACGACATCGGGGCTCGCCTATCTCATGGGCGATGTCATCAACCGCATCTTCGTCGAGCAGAACTCGGCGGCGATCTGGATTCTCTCCGGCTCCGTCGTCGCCCTCTCCATCGTCAAGGGCTTCTCGGCCTATGGCCAGGCGGTCACGCTGGCCAAGGTTGGCAACCGGATCGTCGCCGACAATCAGAAGCGCGTGCTCGACCGCCTGCTGATGCAGGACGTGACCTTCTTCTCCGGCAGCCACACCGCCGAGATCATGATGCGCTTCAACACAGGCGCGCAGGCCGCGCGCAACGTGCTGAACCTCATCATCACCAGCCTGGGGCGCGACCTTCTCTCCGTCATCGGCCTCACCGCCGTTATGATCATCCAGGACCCGTTCATGGCGATGATCGGCTTCGTGGTGATGCCCATCGCCGTGGGCGGCGTGCGCTCGCTGATCCGCAAGGTGCAGAAGATCTTCAGCCGCGAATTCCACAGCGCCATCCAGATCATGACCGAGTCGATCGACTCGTTTCAGGGCATCCGCACCATCAAGTCCTTCACGCTGGAAGAGGTGCAGCGGGCCAAGATCTTCGAGCGCATCGACCGGATGGAGAAAGCTTCCAACCGCATGATGCGGGCGCAGTCGCAGTCCGGCCCGCTGATGGAAGCGCTGGGCGGCGTCGCCATCGGCCTCGTCGTCATGTATGCCGGCTGGGGCGTTCTGCATGGCGGGCGCACGCCGGGCGAGTTCTTCTCCGTCATCACCGCGCTGCTGCTCTGCTACGAGCCGGCCAAGCGGCTGGCCCGGCTCAATATCGACCTCACCACCCATCTTCTGGGCGCGCGCATGCTGTTCGACATTCTCGACCGGCCGGCGACGGAGGAGGATGCGCCCGGCACGCCGGAACTCGTCATCCGCGGCGGCGGCGTCGTGTTTGATGAGGTGGAGTTCAGCTATCGCGAGGGCGAGCCGGTGCTGCGCGGCCTCAGCTTCGTCGCTGCGCCCGGCGAGACGACGGCGCTGGTCGGCCCCTCCGGCGGCGGCAAGAGCACGGTGATGAACCTGCTGGAGCGCTTCTACGAGGTCGAGGCGGGCAGCATCACCATTGACGGCCAGAACATCGACAGCGTCACCCGCCACTCGCTGCGCAGGTCCATCGGCTTCGTCAGCCAGGACGTGTTCCTGTTCACCGGTACGGTGCGCGAGAACATCGCCGCCGGCCGGCCCGGCGCGAGCGACGAGGACATCATCGCCGCCGCCAAATCGGCCCATGCCCATGACTTCATCATGGGCTTCGAGGGCGGCTATGACAGCCGCGTCGGCGAACGCGGCACCCAGCTCTCCGGCGGCCAGCGCCAGCGCATCGCCATCGCCCGCGCCTTCCTCAAGGACGCGCCGATTCTGCTGCTCGACGAAGCCACCGCCGCGCTCGACAGCGAATCCGAGGCCGAGGTGCAGAAGGCGCTGAAGGAACTGGAGCGCAACCGCACCACGCTGGTCATCGCCCATCGTCTGCAGACGGTGATCAACGCCGACAAGATCTGCGTGATCGAGAAGGGCCGCGTGGTCGAAAGCGGCCGGCATGACGAGCTCGTGGCCAAGCGCGGACGCTATTTCACCTTCCACCAGCTACAGTTCGCCGGGCAGCAGGAACGCCTCAGCGCCTGAGGATATCCACATGGCGCGGGACGGGAGGGGTTCACAAACCCGTCGTGCATTGCTATATCGCCGGCCTCCGAGACGCCACGGCGTCCCCGGTCCCTGATAGCTCAGTTGGTAGAGCGTTCGACTGTTAATCGAATGGTCGCAGGTTCGAGTCCTGCTCAGGGAGCCACTCCCCCGTTTCCGGGGCGGCTCAGCTTTTCCCAGATTGCCTTGCTAGCCGTTGAATTCGCTGGATAATTTCTTCTCCAGCCTCCGCTCGCTGTCCCAGCCTGGATCGGCCAGAGCCACCTCATCCCGCGAATTTGTTGGCCTTGTTGTTGGCCTGCAGCCCGTGTTTTCGTGATCCCAGCGATCAGCAGGGAGGGCGAACATGGCCTTGTCAGATGCAGCGTGCCGGACGGCCAAAGGCCGGGAAGGCGAATACAAACTTTCCGACGGTGGCGGGCTCTATCTTTTCGTGAAGCCCAACGGCGCCCGGGTCTGGCAGCAGGCCTACAGATTCGCGGGCAAACAGAAGAAACTCACCCATGGGCCCTATCCACTCATTTCGCTGGCCGATGCCCGGCGGCTGCGCGACGAAGCCAAGAGGTTGTTGACCTCGGGAGTAGACCCTGGAGCCAACAAACGAGCCAACAAAGCCGCCGTCGCGGCGTCTGTCGCGGCCGCAACGAGCACCTTCGGGGTCATTGCGACGGAGTTCATCGATAAGATGACCAAGGAAGGGCGAGCCGAGGCCACCCTCCTGAAGGCGCACTGGCTGCTGGAGGATATCGCAGCCCCTCTTCGCAACCGCCCCATCGCCGAGATCACACCGCCAGAGATCCTTGCCGTCCTGCGGGCGGTGGAGGTCAAAGGGCACTACGAGACTGCGCGCCGCTCCCGCAGCATCATCGGTCAGGTCTTCCGTTATGCGATCGCAACCAGTCGCGCCGACCGGGATGTGACGGCCGATCTGCGAGGCGCACTTATCGCACCCACGACCAAGCACCGCGCCGCCATCACACGCCCGAAGCGGCTTGGCGAGCTTATGGCGGCCATCTATCGCTGGACGAAGGGTCAGGAAACGACGGTCGCAGGCCTGAAGCTGCTCGCCCTGCTTGCGCTCCGTCCCGGCGAACTCCGTGCCGCCACATGGGACGAGATTGACCTTGAAGCTGGGGTCTGGACCGTTCCAGCCAGCCGAACCAAGATGCGCCGACCACACCGCACGCCCCTGCCCTTACAGGCCGTGGCCACCTTGCAGGAGTTGCGCGACGCCACCCGAAGCGGGATCAGTTCCTTCGTGTTTCCGGCGACCGTCTCGGTTAGGAAGCCGATGAGCGAGAACACTCTGAACTTCGCGCTACGCCGCTTGGATATAGGGGCGGAGGAAATGACCGCCCACGGTTTTCGGGCCGCGTTTGCCACACTCGCCAATGAGAGCCGGCGCTGGCATCCCGATGCGATTGAGCGGCAGCTCGCCCACGTTGAGGGCAATAATGTGCGTCGGGCATATACCCGCGGCGAGCATTGGGACGAACGCGTGTTGATGATGCAGTGGTGGGCAGACGAGTTGGATCGGCTTCGAGAGTTGGCCATCGCGGAAGCCCGCACCCAAGCCGATCCCCAGCGCAGGCCCGCAAAGTTTCAATCAGTTCGCCAGTGACGGCCGTGGACGGAGCTTCCCCTCATTGGTGGGGGAGGCTTGGGTGCGGCTATCCTGCGGCGCCTCTACCGCGCCTGTCGGACGACGTGAAAGCTGTCGATCCGGGGCGCCGCTCGAAGCTACCGGTCTTGAGTGCGCCGAGAACTGCCAGTCGCTCGCCGCGCGCCTAGGCGGAAGAAATCAGATCAGATGGGCCTCCGTTATCATTTTTCATGGATGGTTACGATTTTTCAGGATAGTTTGAGCCACGCTATCCGCGACGCACCAGAATGCTTTTTCATGAACGACGGCACGACATCCAATTTTTCAGGGCCAGTTACGGTTTTTCAGGACCAGTCACTCCCTGAAGAAGCGACCCCCGCCGGCTACGCCGCACTCATCGACGCGTTCGGCCTTGCCGTGCCGCTGCCGCGCACACTCTGCGCCATCGGAGCTCATCACCGTCTCTATGAACGGGATGGCTGGCGCATATACACGCCGCGCCATGCGCCAGATGCCAGTCTCGAAGGCCACCTCACCTTCGCCCTGAAATATGAGGGGCTCGATCTCCTCGTCCTCAAGAGAATTTTTCGCGCCACGGGTCCGGCGCCAATCGAAGCGCTGGTGCGCTCAACGCCAACCGGCTCTTACGCAAGGCGCGTCTGGTTTCTGTATGAATGGCTGCTTGGCGAGACACTCGATCTTCCAGCCGCCGAAAAGGGAGCCTATGCCCTCGTCGTCGATCCCGACCTGCAATGGGCTGCGTCTGGGACCGCATCGACCCGCCATCGGGTCAAGAACAACCTGCCTGGCACGCCGACCTTCTGCCCCATGGTGTTTGCGACGAAAGCCCTGAAGGCCTTCCACGACAGCAATCTCGCCGAACAGGCGCGCACCGCGATTGCTGACGTGCCGCGCGACCTGCTGGCCCGCACCGCGGCTTTCCTGCTGCTGAAGGATTCCCGCTCCAGCTTTGCCATCGAGGGAGAGCATCCGCCGCAGGATCGTATCCAGCGCTGGGGCCGGGCCATCGGCGAGGCAGGCCGACGTTCCATCGACCTTGACGAGCTCTTGAGGCTTCAGCGCATCGTCGTCGGAGATGCGCGCTTCGTCCAGCTTGGACTACGCACGGAGGGCGGGTTCGTCGGCGAGCATGACCGCTATACCCGTATGCCACTGCCCGATCATATCAGTGCCCGACACGAGGACCTGCGTGATCTCATCGACGGATTGGTGGCCTTCGACCGCACGGCAGCGGAGCGCCAACTTGATCCGGTGATCGCAGCTGCCGCACTAGCCTTCGGCTTCGTCTACATCCATCCCTTCGAGGATGGGAACGGGCGCCTGCACCGCTACCTGATCCATCACGTCCTTGCTGAACGCGGGTTCAATCCGCCGGGAGTTGTTTTTCCCATCTCCGCGGCGATCCTCGATCGCATCGATGATTATCGGCAGACGCTGGAAATCTGGTCTGCGCGCCTCCTCCCCTTCATCCAATGGGAGCCGACGCCGACCGGTAACGTCCGGGTGCTGAATGATACGGCGGATTTCTACCGCTATTTCGACGCGACGCCTCACGCAGAATTCCTCTACGCATGCGTGGAGCGCACGATCGAGATCGACATGCCGGCCGAGACGCGCTTCCTGCGGGCGTATGACGCGTTCCGCGTCGCGATCGGACAGATCGTCGACATGCCGGATCGCACCGTTGATCTCCTCTTCCGCTTCCTGCGCCAGAATGAAGGAGTTCTCTCAAAGCGTGCCCGAGAGCAGGAATTCCGCGAGCTCAGGGCCAAGGAGATCGAGCGGGTCGAGGGCGCCTACGCGGCTGCGTTTTCCTCTGATTGCGATGGGGAGTAGAGGCGGCCGCGCACAGCGATCGGCCTTCAATCGATGAAAACGAGCCGCCCCATCGGAAGCTTGGCAAGCGACAACATCGGCGCTGTTTCGCCAAATGGTCGGCCCGCTATCAAAGCCTATCGACTGCGGTCTCGTCCGGTGCCCGCCACCGGGGCGGATCCGCGACCCAACGGTTGATGTCGGATTCCCGCCAACCGGCACCGTTGGTGCTGATCCTGAGCTGGGCAGGGAAGGTCCCCTCGGCGATCTTGCGATAGATGGTGGAGCGAGATAGGCCGGTGCGGGCAAGGACGGTCTTGAGGCGGATGATGCGCTCTGGTGTCTGCATGGCGGTGCTGCCTCCTGCTGGGTACGCCGATGGCGCCTGCTTCAGACAAGGCATGGAGCCGTCGACCGGCAAGAGGATGAACGGCGCCGGTGGGGCGTGGCGAAGCGGCGGCGGCACATCGGATGGGTCTAGATTCCAAGACCACGGCTCCGGTCGAAGTCGATGCCGTGGCTGTGGGCCAGTTCCCGACCAAGACTGCGGCCTGTGTTGAGGCTGATGCCGAGTTCCTTCCGGCGAGCCGCGAGCAAGGATTCGAGTTGCGGGTCGCGCTCCAGGCTCCGTGCCATGTCGCCCATCTGGACGCGGGTGGCCTTGTAGCCGGAGTAATCGCCGTCGCTGTACTGGCGTTGACGCTGCTGGTCGAGCTTCTTCCAGCGCTCGACAAATTGACCGGCGCGGCGCTCCGGATCGGTCCGGATTTCCGTTTCAAGCCGGAGGGCGCGAATGGTGCGATTGAGCTTGCCGCCGGCCGCCTCGTGTACCAGCTCCGGATTCTTTTCATAGGCGGCTTCCGCATCGCGCCAGCCATGGGGCCTCACCTCCTCGAACGCATTGCGCGCATCAGTGAGCTCGCGCAACTGCTCGGGCGTACCCTGGCCGATCGCATCGGCCGTGGTGAGGATCGCGTCCCACGCGCGGGCATGCCGGACGAGCGCGCGGGTTCGCGCCCGGCGCAACACCGCCTCCGGATCCTCGGGAGGCTCCTGGGCGAGCGGCTCGGCTTTGTTCCCGAGCTCTTCACGCAGGGCTGGCGCTTCCCGTGCAACTTCCACGGATGGCTGTAGCCCGTCGACGAGGTCGCGCAGTTTCTCCGGAACCTTGCGCACGATCTCCACGACGCGCTGGCGGAAGGTGATGCCGCGCCGCTCGGCATAGTCCTGCGCCGGATCGGAGCGCGCATAGTCCGACGCCATGTCCTTGGCCCGGTCACGCGAAAGGGTGCGCACCAGCCGGTCCCTATCCGCGAAGTCGTCGCGGCCAAAGTGCAGCTCCATCCCGTCGCGGTGGCGCGATAGCGCGACATAGCTGGAATGGGCATCCATGCCAGGCGTGGCCAGCACATGGGTGCGGTCCACCGTCATGCCCTGCGCCTTGTGGATGGTGGCGGCATAGCCGTGGTCAATGCGGTCATAGTTTTTCAGGTCGAAAGAGATGGATCGGCCATCATCCGTGCGCACGGACATGGACTGCGCGCTGACCTGCTCGAGGGTGCCGAGCGTGCCATTCTTTACCCCGAGGCCGCGCTCGTTCTGTAGGAACATCACGCGGTCGCCACGGGCGAAGGAACGCGCGCCGCGCTCAACGGTGACGCGCACCTCCTCGCCGAGATCGCGGCCTCCCGCATCCGCGCGCGGACGGCCTGGTTGAGGGCGCGCACCTCGTCATTGGTGTGGGTGAGAATGATGCGGCTACGGTCTGGTGCGGCCTGCCGGTCGCGGTCCCAACGCTCGATCAGGTCGCCCCGCGCCTGCTTCCGCGTCTGCGCGGCATGGACCATGCCGCCCCTGTCATAAGCCTGGATCGCCTCGCCGATCCGGCCGGTCGCCAGATCGCGCGTGGCGTCGCGCTGCCAGTCCGCGCGCTGGCGGCGGACCTCGCTGATCTCCGCACCGCCATGACGCTCAACGAGGGACCTGAAGGCGGCGCCCGCCTCGATCGATTGCAGTTGCTGCGGATCGCCGACCAGCACGACCTTGGCGCCCGCATCTGCCGCATGGGAGAGCACGCGCTCCAACTGGCGCGTGCCGACCATGCCGGCCTCATCGATCACCAGAACATCGCGTGAGGTGAGCAGATCCCGGCCTTGCCCCCAGCCATGTTCAAGGCTGGCGATCGTTCGGGACATGATGCCCGATCCGCTCTCCAGATTTTCCGCCGCGATGCCGGACAGCGCGACGCCTCGAACCTCCAGGCCGGCCGCCTGCCAAGCCTCACGTGCGACACCCAGCATGGCGCTCTTCCCCGTCCCGGCATAACCGACGACGATGCCGAGATCGCGGGTGCCGGTGATGTGCGAGAGCACATCAGACTGCTCACCGGAGAGAACAAGGCCACGCTGCTCAGCACGCTGAAGAGCCGCCTCCCTCTCTGTATCCTTTACGGCATGGCGCTCGCGTTCCGCCATGAGACCGGCAGCCCTGTGCAGACGCTGCTCGGCCTCGATCATCGGGCGGGTGGTGAAGCGGTCCTCGCCGCGTCCGTCCTTGCCGAGCTCGACGAGATCGGGCGCGCGGCCCATCGCGGCCATCACCTCGTTGAACTGCTCGATGCCGTCGCTGTGGCGGTGTGCAAACCGCGCCATGTCGCGCCGGGTGAAAGTCGATTGCTGTTGCGTGATGGCGTCCAATGCCAAAGACGGATCGGCGATGATGCGCGCGCCATTGCCGCGCGCAATCTCCCGGTGAACCTCCGCCCGATCAGCAGCCTCGATCCCCTCTTCTTCGATGCGTTGCGCAGGCGCGCCGATCTGGCACTGTGGCTCCAGCGCGATGCCCTGCGCCTCCAGGCTGCGATGATCAATGCGCGCTTCGATATCGAGTTCAGCAAGCCGCTCATTGGCGAGATCGGCCCAGCGCTCGCGCCAGCGCTCGACCATCTGGGTCGCATTCCACTCGCGCACCTTCGGGCCGAAGCCGTCCTCATCGACCGAGCGCATGGTGAGCATGACGTGGCCATGGGGCTTGGCCATGCCGTCCTCGCCAACATCCCAATGCACATTGAGATCGGCGACCATCCCGAGATCGACGAATTCTGATTGGACAAAGTCACGGGCGAGCGCGATCCCCTGCGCCGGGCTCATCTCCCGCGGCAAAGCGAATTCGACCTCCCGGGCGAGCTGGGCGTCCTTCCTCAGCTCGAAGGCTTCGACATCGTTCCACAGCCGCTCGCGGTCGCTCCACATCTCGGGCGCCCCGTCCGGCAGCAGCACCTCGGAATGGACGACGCCACGCTTGCCGGAGAAGTCTTGGACACGATCGATCCGCACGTCGCGCAGCCTTGAGGCCGAGCGGTAGGCGGCCGACGCCACCGCGCTGGAGCCAGCCTTGCGGCCGATGACCTTGACGTGAAGATGATAGATCGCCATCGCGATCCGAACATCACCACGGCAAAGCGCACGTTGGAACGACGTATAAGCGCGCCCTCCCTCGAAAAAATCTCGGGAGCGACGAGCCCATCCCAGTCTGTCCCGACGACATTAAAGCCACCGCTGACACGCTCAACTATCATCCTTCCATCGACTGCTATGGAGAGGACAATGCGCAAGCCACGGGACTTCGATGCCGAACTGAAGGCACTCGAAGACAAGGCACGAGAGCTCAAGGCCCGCAAGGTGCAGCAGCTTGGCGATCTGGTGATCGCCACCGGCGCGGACACGCTCACGGCGGAGGAGCTTGCCGGCGCCCTGCTGGTGCTCGCCGAGACCAAAGACGCCGGACGGAAGGAGGCGTGGGCGCGACGGGGAGCGGCGTTCTTTCAAGGACGGGCACGCCGAACTGCACCGGCATCTGAACGCGACCCGGTCAGCCCTCCGCCGCAATCAGACAGCGCGCACTCGCCATCAGGCAGCTCGGGCCCGGCATGACATGCGCACCTGGCAGGTCGAGCGTCGCAGGCGGACGCGGCATCTGATCGAACTCGGCGGCCTCGTGGTTAAGGCCGGGATCGTGGACCTCACCGGCGATGATCGCGCCATGATCTACGGCGCACTGCTCTGGATGGCCGAAATGAGGTGGTCCCCATTCGCCGGACATTTTGGCGGCTTCGCTAAGCTTGGTTCTGGTGTGTGTCACGCCGCCTTGTTGATGCCGTCGCAGGCCATGTGGACCTCCTCCGGCGTTCTGCCGCCGAGAGCCGAGTGGGGCCTCGTGCGGTTGTAGTAGGTGATCCATCGGCCGATCCCGGCGCGGGCCTCGGACCCGGTCTCGAAGGCGTTGAGGTAGATGCACTCGTATTTCAGGGACCGCCAGAGGCGCTCGATGAACACGTTGTCCATCCACCGGCCGCGGCCATCCATGGAGATCCGCACGCCAGCGTCCAGCAGCACCTTTGCGAAGCGCGGGCTGGTGAACTGGCTTCCCTGGTCGGTGTTGAAGATGCTCGGCCGCCCGAACCGGGACAAGGCCTCCTCCAGTGCCTCGATGCAGAAGTCGGCCTCCATGGTGTTGGAGAGCCGCCAGGAGAGAACCCTGCGGCTGTGCCAGTCCATGATGGCGACCAGATACAGGAATCCGCGCCGCATCGGGATGTAAGTGATGTCGGCGCACCAGACCTGGTCGGGCTCCTCGATCGCCATGGTGCGCAAGAGATAGGGGAAGATGCGGTGCTGCGGGTGGCGCACCGTGGTCTTCGGCCGCTGGTAGATGGTGGCCAGCCCCATGCGGGCCATGAGGCGCCGCACACGCTTGCGCCCAACCTCGTGCCCCTGCCGGCGCAGATGGCGCACCATTTGCCGCGAGCCGTACCACGGCGTCTCGAGAAACTGGCCGTCGATCGCCCGCATAATGGCAAGAGTCTCGGGGCTTTCGATCCGCGGCCCGCCGTAGAAAGCCGACCGGCTGATGCCGACCAGGGCGCACTGGCGCGTGATCGGTAGTCGGGGGTGATCCGGTTCGATCATGTCGCGTTTTGCCCCCACGCTCATCGCCCGGAGGCCCGACGCAAAAAATCCCGTTCCACCACCAGTTGGCCGATCTTGGCATGGAGCTGGTCGATCTCGCTCTCGCGGGCGGCGTCGGCCGCTTCCGCCTTGCCGGAGAACACTGCGGCCATCCCCTCGATGGCCTGCTTCTTCCAAGCGTTGATCATGGTCTGGTGGAGACCATGCTTCGCCGCCAACTGGGCCACCGTCTGTTCCCCGCGCAGTGCCTCCAGGGCCACCTTCGCCTTGAAATCCGATGAATATCGCTTCCTCTTCCCGGTCATCGGGCTCGTCCTTCCGTCAGGCCGAACCAAGCTTAACTCCCTGTCCGGATTTCGGGGACCACCTCAGTGCGCGCAGCGCGGCAGCGACTTCTTCGCGCTGTGAGCAGAGCGACGGCAGATCGGCTGCAAGCTCATCGAACTGCCACAGCGAGCCGATGCGCATTGGTGACGGCAGCTCGGCTGCAGCAAGAACCACCTGCGGAAAACCGATCATCCGCGCAAGTTCGGACTCAAGGCGTTGCTGTTTCCGGCATAGAGCGAGCGTGCGCCGATGCGCGGTGCGCCAGGCTTTCCATGCAATGATAGCGGCATCTGTCGTGCCGCCATCACGCGGCGCGGCCGCAGACGAACTGTTGAAGGAAGCGCCGCCGACCGTCAGCAGAGCGGCGGAGATGACGTCCCTCCGGGATGGCCGGGACAGAGTCGTGCTAATCTCAGAATCAGCCATGATCCGAGCTCCAGACAGCTTGGGTTGTGGTCAGGCCGTTCTGAGCGGGCCAACGCTCTGAACGGCCGCCTAAACAATAATCGTAACCTTGGTACGATAACTCTCGCGACGGCAGCCTTCAATGAATAATCGTATCACCGTTACGAAATGACACCCATCCAGTCGAAAATGGCACGTGTTGCGCTCGGCTGGGGTACCCGCGACTTGGCGCAAAAAGCGAACGTTTCGCCTGACACCATCGCGCGTTTGGAGCGCGGTGAGCGTCTTCGGGCTGGTACGATGGAAAACATCCGTGCCGCCTTTGAGGCCGCCGGCATCGAGTTTATTCCGGAGAATGGGGGCGGCGCTGGCGTGCGCTTCCGGAAGCCCTCCGAGTCGAACTGACTGCGCCTTCGCCGTGCCAGTGGGCCGACGGGGTCATCATTACGCCGAAGCCGAATAACGGGCCGGCAGTCCGAATTAATCCTTGCACTCCGCTCAGGATCGCATAGCGCCTCACTGGGACCCAGCGCAACCCATGTAGAAATTTTAAAGTGTTGGCATATTTGTTGGCTCGACGCATTCTCTGAGAATACTTATCATATACATTTGAATGCTCTGCTTAAGGTATTTTGGCTTGCTCAGGGAGCCATTTCTTCTTCTCACAAGCCCCGCCTTGTCGATCGCAGCGCCGCCGCGGCTTGCCATTCCCAGTCCCGTCTTTTCTAATCATTCCTCCCATCGTCGCCCCGCCCCTGACGCCTCGTGCAAGCGTCTGGCAAGCTTGCCTCGTCACACATGTCGCGCGCTCCTCCAGCGGTAAGCGCTTGCGCCCGGGCCCGCGTCCCGCGCATTCTATGTGAACGTGGAGTACGGCATGCGGCTCAAGCGACGCCATGGTCTTGTTCTCATCGCCACCGTCGCGAGCGGCTGGTGGCTGCTCGGCGACGAGGACACCGCCGATGCGGCACGCCTGAAGTGCCAGCAGCATCTGCGCGACATGGCCGGCCATGAGCTGAGCGACGAGGAAGTCGCCTTCATGAAGGTCTCCGGCGACGCGCAGAACGGCCGGGTTCAGGGCGCGGTTCTGCGCGACAACCAGGTTCACTACGTCGTCTGCCAGTTCGAGAACGGCGCGGCCAAGCGCGCCGAGCTCAACCAAAGCTCCTGGCCGGAAACCGACCACGCGACCATCGCCCGCGCCCGGGCCCCCTCCATCTAAACGGCCGAATCGGTGTGGCGCCGGCGTACCGGCGCCGGGTCAGCAGATGCGCGGCAACTGGTCGCCCACCAGCATGTCGACGACGCGCTCGCCGCCAAGGCGCGTCTCCATCACCACCCGCCCGGGCCGGGCCTCGGTGACGCGGCCTATGGCGGCGGCCCCCTGCCCCAGCGGATGCGCGCGCAAGGCCCGCAGCGCCGCCGGCGCCTCCTCGGACGGCACCACCGCGACGATCTTGCCCTCATTGGCGAGGTAGAGCGGATCGAGGCCGAGAATCTCGCAGAAGCCCTGCACCTCGGCGCGGATCGGGGTGTCGGCCTCACGGATTCGCACGCCGACGCCGCTGGCCGCGGCGAGTTCGTTGAGCACGGCGGCGATGCCGCCGCGGGTCGCGTCCCGCATCATCCGCACCCCCGGCGCCGCCGCGATGAGATGGTCGATCAGCCCGTGCAGCGCCGCGCAGTCGCTTTCGATGTCCGTCTCCAGCGCGAGATCGCCGCGCGCGTTGAGGATCGCCGCGCCATGGTCGCCCAGCAAGCCGTTGACCAGCACGACATCGCCCGGCCGCGCCCGGCCGATGCCGACCTCGATGCCGGCACGGACTACGCCGATGCCGGTCGTGGTGATGAACAGCTTGTCGCAGGCACCGCGCGCGACCACCTTGGTGTCGCCGGTGACGATGGGCACGCCCGCCGCCCGCGCCGTTTGCGCCATGGAAAGCGCCACCGCCCGCAGCGTGTCGAGCGCCAGCCCCTCCTCGATGATCACGGCGCAGGACAGCGCCACCGGACGCGCCGCGCCCACGGCAAGATCGTTGATGGTCCCGCAGACGGCGAGCGTGCCGATGTCGCCGCCGGGAAAGAACAGCGGGTCGACGACGAACCCGTCGGTGGTGAAGGCGAGCCGGTCGCCCTGCGCCATCAACGCGGCGAGATCGAAGCGGGCCTGGTCCTCGGGTGCACCAGCCGTGCCCTTGAACGTGTCGATGAACACCTCGTCGATCAGGTCGCGCATGGCGCTGCCGCCGCCGCCATGGGCGAGGGTGACCGCCTTGGGCAATTGGCGCCGGGGGGCAGCAAGGACTGGAATGGGCGGGTTCATGCCGCGCCCTCCAGCCGCGGCGGACGCAGGCCGCCATACTGGTAATAGGCGGCGCAGGCCCCCTCGGACGACACCATCAGCGCCCCCAGCGGCATCTCCGGTGTGCAGCCAGTGCCGAAGACCGGGCAGGCCCAGGGCTTCATCTGCCCGGTCAGCACCTCGCCACAACGGCAGGCGGCGGGGTCGGCCACCTGCACCTCCGGCACCGCGAAGCGCCGCTCGGCGTCGAAGCGGGCATAGGCCTCGCGCAGCCGCACGCCGGAATGGGCGATGGAGCCGAGGCCGCGCCATTCGAAGCTCGGCCGCACCTCGTATACGTCCTCCACCGCGCCCATGGCGCGCGCATTGCCGGCATCCGGCACCACGCGGGCATACTGGTTCTCGATTGTCGCGCGCCCCTCATCGAGCTGGCGCAGCACCATCAGCAGCGACTGCAGCAGGTCGATCGGCTCGAAGCCGGCCACCACCATGGGCTTGGCGAACTCCTCGGCGATGAAGCGATAGGGCGCGGTGCCGATCACCATCGAGACGTGCCCCGGTCCGATGAAGCCGTCTATGCCGAGATCGGGCATTTCCAGCAGCGCGCGCAGCGTCGGGATGATGGTGATGTGGTTGCAGAAAATCGAGAAATTCTCGATGCCCTCGCGCGCCGCGCGCAGCACGGTGAGCGCGGTGGACGGCATGGTGGTCTCGAAGCCGAGGCCGAAGAACACCACCTCGCGGTCGGGATGGCGGCGGGCCAGCGCCAGCGCGTCGAGCGGCGAATAGACCATGCGCACATCCGCGCCGTCCGCCTTGGCGGCGAGCAGGCTTTTCGCCGAGCCCGGCACGCGCATCGCGTCGCCGAAAGTGGCGAAGATCACCTCGGGACGCTCGGCGATGGCGACGCAGTCGTCCACCCGGCCCATGGGCAGCACGCAGACCGGGCAGCCGGGGCCGTGGACGAACTCGATGATGTCCGGCAGCAACCCCTCCAGCCCATAACGGAAGATTGCATGGGTGTGCCCGCCGCACACTTCCATGATGGCGAAGGGCCGGTCGCGGCCACGGCCCATCCGCGCGGCGAGCGTTTCGATCTCGCGGATCAGCCCGCGCGCCAGAGCGGGGTCGCGAAATTCATCGACATAGCGCATTTCGGGACTCCCGCTTAGTGCGCGCGCGGCGCGGCTGAGGGAAGGAAGGGTTCGACGCTGCCCGTCCGCATCGCCTCGATCTCACCCTCGGCCTCGCCGATCTCGGTGAGCACCTTCAGCGTGGCGGCGGCCTCTTCCTCGTCAATGACGCTCATGGCGAAGCCCACATGCACCAGTACCCAGGCGCCGATCAGCTCATCGAGCGGGCGGCCGGGCGCGGCGACGCAGACCACATCGACGGTGCGGCGCACGCCGGACACATCGACGCTGGCGAGCATGGCCTCTTCATCGACGATGGCGACGATGCGGCCGGGTATGCCGAGACACATGGCGTTTTCTCCTCAATGGCTACTGCCGAACGTGCCGTCGCGAGCGATGCCGTAGCGGTCGAGCTTGGCGCGCAGACCGACGCGCGACAGGCCGAGTTCCTCCGCCGCGCGGCTCTTGTTCCAGCGGCAGCGCAGCAGCGTTTCCATCAGGATCAGCGCTTCCATGCGCTCGATGCGGTCCTTGAGCGGGCCGGTATCCTTGACGGCGAGATCGGCCGCCGTCGCGTTGGCGCTGGAGGCGGCAGCCCCGCGCAGCACATGCGGCGACAGCAGGTCGGCGCCCAGCGGCCCGCCCCCGGCCAGCACCAGCATGCGCGTCAGTTCGTTCTGCAATTCGCGCACATTGCCCGGCCAGTCATAGGCCTCGATGCAGGCCAGCGCTTCCTCGGTGAAGCCCTGGGTGCGCTTGCCATGCGCGCTGGACAGGCTGTCGAGAATGCGCGGCGCCAGCACGCGCAGATCGCCCCGCCGCTCGCGCAGCGGCGGCAAGGTGAGCACCATCGCGGCGAGCCGGTAATACAGGTCCTCGCGGAAGCGGCCGGCCTTCACCTCGCCGGCGAGGTCGCGATGGGTGGCGGCGAGGATGCGCACATCCACCCGCCGCGTCTCATTGGCGCCCACCGGGCGGATCTCGCCCTCCTGCAGGAAGCGCAGCAGCTTGACCTGGAAGGCCGGCGACACATCGCCGATCTCATCGAGCAGGATGGTGCCGCCATCGGCCTGATCGAGCAGGCCGATCCGCGTCGTGTGGGCGCCGGTGAAGGCGCCCTTCTTGTGGCCGAACAGCTCGGATTCCAGCAACTCGTCCGGAATCGCCCCGCAATTGACCGCGAAGAAGGGCCGCTCCGAGCGCAGGCTGGAATAGTGGATGGCACGCGCCAGCAATTCCTTGCCCGTGCCCGTCTCGCCCAGCACCAGAACGGGAATGTCGAAGGCGGCGACCTGCGCCGCGCGTCGGCAGACCTCGTTCAGCGGGCTGGCGGGGGTGCGCACCAGCGCGTCGAAATGGAAATTCCGCCGCACCCGCTCCTGCTGCTCGGCAAAGCGCATCTCGGCCGTCGGCGCGGCGAGCTTCAGTTCGAGCGACAGCCGGTCATATTCGCGCTGAAGATGGTAGAGCCGCGCCGCCCCCTGCGCCGCCAGCAGAAGCTGGTCGGGGTGCCAGGGCTTGGTGATGAACTGGTAGATGCCGGCTTCGTTGATGGCGCCGATCATGTCGCGCGGGTCGGTATAGCCGGTGACGATGATGCGCACGACATCCGGCCAGCGCCGGCGGACCTCGGTGAGCAGGTCGACGCCCGAACGGCCGGGCATGCGCTGGTCGCAGAACACGACCTGCACCCACTCATTTTCCAGAATCTCCAGCGCGCGCGTGGCGTCGAGCGCCGTGAACACCTCGAACTCCTCGCCGAGCACGCGGGCGATCACCTCGACCGAGCGTGGCTCGTCATCGACGATGAGGATGCCGGGTCGGGTCTGGCTCACGGCAATGCCTCCGCCGCCGCGCGCAGCGCCCGCGCCCGGTTCTCGGTGTCGGCGGCGAGTTCGGCGAGGCGCCGGCGTCGCACCTCGCCGAGCCAGCCGAGCCAGGCGCCGAGGCCGCCGGGCGACGTGGCGTTCACCTGCAGGATCGAAGCGACGGGGTTGATGCGGGCAATGTTGCGCTCGATCAGCGCCACATCGACATGGAGATGCGGCAGCAAATCGGTCTTGGTGAGCAGAACGAGATCGGCGGCTTCGAAGATGTCGGGATATTTCAGCGGCTTGTCCTCGCCTTCCGTCACCGAGAGCAGCGTCACCCGCTGATCCTCGCCCAGGTCGAAGGCGGCGGGGCAGACGAGATTGCCGACATTCTCGATGAACAGCAGCCCGCCCGGCGGCAGCGGCAGTTCCTCCAGCGCATGGCCGACCATATGCGCGTCGAGATGACAGCCCTTGCCGGTGTTGATCTGCACGGCGGGGGTGCCGGTGGCGCGGATGCGCTCGGCGTCGTTGGCGGTCTGCTGGTCGCCCTCGATCACCGCCGCGGGCACCCGCGCGCCCAGCGCGCGCAGCGTCTCGACCAGCAGCGTGGTCTTGCCGGCACCGGGTCCAGCGAGAAGATTGAAAGAGACGATGCCGCCCGCCTTCAGACGCGCGCGATTTTCAGCGGCAAAGGCGTCGTTCTTGGCGAGAATGCCGCGCTCGATCTCCACCATCCGGCTTTCCGCCGGGGCGGCCGGATGATGCTCGTGGTGATGGTCGTGGTCGTGATGGTGGTCATGCCCGTGGTGATGAGCGTGCCCGTGTTCATGCCCATGCCCGCGCGCCTCGCCCTGGGCGCCCGAGATGGTGACGTTGTCCGATCCGCAGCCGCAAGTCACGCACATCACACCACCTCCAGATCCTTGATACGCATCTCGGTGCCGCCATTGGGCCGCAGCCTCTCGCCACCGCATTGGGGGCATGGGGAAAGCCGGTCGGCGAGCGGTACGGTATCGGAGCAGTCGAAGCACCAGGCGGTGCCGGGCTCGGCGAGAATGTCGAGCTGGGCCGCTTCCGCCAACGAACCACGCATCACCACATCGAAGCCGAAGCGCAGCGCCTCCACCTCGACCCCGGCGAAGGGACCGACCACCAGCCGCACCTTCGTCACCTTGGCGAAGCCATGGGTGCGGGCGGCATCCTTCAGCGAGTCCAGAAGGCTCTCGCACAGCGCCATCTCATGCATGGGCCTTCTCCCGCGCGCCGAGCCGCAGCGTGACCTTGACGCACGGATTGACGCAGGAAATGACGAGGCGCGCCAGCATCGGCGTCTGATCGTTGAGCGGCAAGGCCGCCAGCATGCGGGCGAGCAACCCGTCCGGAGCGAGATTCCACGCGCTCGGCGACAGCACGCGATAGTCCGTGACGAGGCCGCCGGCGACGCGGGCGCGATGCGCCAGCACGCCGCGCGCGGCACGGGCGAGACCGATGCCCGGCCCGGCCGGCGGAAGGGCCTGCGGCGGCGCGCAGGGGGCGGGATCGAGGCAGGCGAGGAGATCGAGCAACCGGGCCAGCATGCGCAGGAACAGGCTCGCGCCTTCACGGGCGTGGAGGTCGCGCAGAAGCGGCACCGCGCGCCACTCGTCGGCAGCGGTGGTCTCGCGCGGAACCGTGGGCGCGCCGGCATCCAGCGCGGCGGCGATGTCGGCCGCGGCGGGCGCGGGCAGTTCGGCGCGGCCCCAGGCCGGATCGACGCGCGCACGGAGATCGGCAAGCCCGCAGGCGGTGGGACTGGGAGCCGCCGCCAGCCAGCGGTCGAGTTCGCCCAGCGTGCAGCCCGCCAGATCAAGGTCGCGGCCGAGCAGATGGCGGCGCAGCCACAGCGGCGCCTCCGCCGTGGCGAGACCGCGCAGCGCCGCATGGTCCGGCATCTGGCCAAGCAGCGACGGCCAGTCGGAGAGAATGGCGAGGGCGTGGTCGCGCAGCCGCTCCTGCCGGGCGAGCGCGGCGGCGCCGGCGGCTTCCGGCGGCAGGGCGAGCGCCTGACGCGACGCCTGCGCATGGGCGGCGCCGCACAGGTTGAAGACAAGCGGCATCAGCCCGGCGACTTCCTCCGCCGGCCGGCCGACGGCCCAGGTTGCTCCCATGCCACCGCCGGCTGCCGCCAGCCGCCAGGGCGACGCGCCGGCGGGGTCCAGCGCGATATCGAGCGCGCCGATCATGCCCCGCTCCCCTGCCCGTTCTCGGGGCCGGCGGCAAGGCCGGCGCCGAAGATGAGGGCGCGGCGGGTCGGCGCGGCAGCGGCCGGGGCCCGCTCCTGCCGAGGCGGCGCCTCCTCGTCCTGCGCGGAGGCATGCTCCGCCTCCACCGCCGCAAGCCGCGCCCGGCGTATGTCGTCGGAACGGTCGCCTTCCTCGCGATGGGCGGGGTCGAACAGCGCGGCGAGCGCGGCACGTGCCGTCTCGCTCGCCTGCAGCATGGAGGTGAAATCGAACATGGGCGAAAACAGCGAGCACGCCTTGTAAGGCCCCGTCTCGGGGCGGTTGGCGCCGACGAATTCATACTCGCCGGAGGGGAAGGCGATGATTTCTTTCGCGCCCGGAACCAGTGCCGACCAGTCCTCGTCCGGTCCCGGCACCAGCACGAGGTTCATGAACCAGGGCGTGACCAGCATGCCGAGCACCCGCTCGCCATGTGGGCGGAAGCCGATGGCCTTCACCTCCAGGGTCTCATTGAGCAGCGGCACGCCGCGCATCTGGCCGACATGTATTTCCCGGAACGCCGCCTCGAAACGGGCTGGCATGGCCGCCGCCAGCGCCGTGAGGCGCGGATCGTCCGCCGGCGACGCGGATGACGGCGCGCGCACGGGTGCCTCCCCATCGGTGTCGATCACCATGAACTGGTCGCGGGCGCCGTCGCATTTCGGGCAGCGCCATTCCTCCGGCAGCGCCGCGAAGGGCGTGCCGGCCGGCACCTGCCAATAGTCGCAGCCCACGGCCGGATCATAGACATGCCAGCAGATCTTGCATTCCAGCACGGCGTTTGGCGCCAGCCGGGCGGCGTCGCCCAGAAACGAACCTTCAAAGCGCTTGGTCAGCATGGAGCGCTCCTAGCGGATCGCGGCGAGGATATCGGCCAGCCGCTCGGCGGAGTCGGCCATGTCCTCCGGCGCGGCACAGGCGACCTCGGGCACATCAGTCACCTCGATCGTGTCGAGGATCAGCGTGTCGGCGGAATTGTAGTACCGCACCCGCCAGACCCCCGCCGTCGCCGTGGCGTCGATGCGGCAATTGCCATAGCCGCGCGAGAGGATGGTGATCCCGCCCCGCCCCAGCCCGGCCTTGATGAGGGCGAGGTCCTCCGGCGTGTGCGGCAGCAGGCTGAGATTGATCACCTGCGGCAGGTCGCCGGGGCGGTGTTCGCGTGCCTTGTGCACGATCTCGGCGAGGATGGCGGGGCCGTTGACCACGCCCGGACGCGGCGTCGCGACAGAGGCGAGGTCGACCGGCCATTCGCGCGGAAACGCCCGCAGCAACGCGCCGCGCGGGAAGGCCGCGATGTCGATCCGCTCGCGCGTGATCGGCGCCGCGCCAGGCGCGGTAGCGGTCGCCCGCAGCCGCCACACGCCCGCGCAACTCGCCTCCTGTATCTCGATGCGTTCGCCCGGCACCTCGACCACGATCGCGACCTCGCCTTCGCCCAGCGTCTCGTCGACCAGCGCCCGGTTGTCCGCGTCCAGCGCATCCAGTGCGACGGTGGTGGAGCCGTTCGGCGTCCATTGCGCCAGCGCGGCGCGGATCGCCTCCAGCGTCGCCAACGCAGGGGCGAAGCGGGCGGGATCGTCCACCTCGGGCAGATGCGCCTCATAGACGCGCATGCCGGAGGGCATGGCGAGATAGGCGAGGCCATCGGCCTCCTCACCCGGCTGGCTGCCGGCGCCGTAGCCGATGGGGGGAACCGTCGCGAAGGGGATGGACGACATGGCGGGCCTCAATGGCTGGCGGCGGGACGGGCAAGGACGGCGGAGAGGCGCTCGAGGAATTCGTCCCAGTCGCGCATGCGCGAGAGCGAGCCGAGCGGCCGCCCGCCGCGCAGAACGACGATAGCCGGCAAAGCAATGCCGCCGAGCTGCTCGCGCAACTGCTTCTCATAGGCCGGCCCGGCCACCGCACCGCCCATGGCTGAGCCCGCGCCCAGCGCGCCGACCAGTTCCGGCAGCACCACGGCGATATCGGGCGTCTCCATATGCGCCTTGCCGTGGGCGGGCAGGAACAGCAGGCTGTCGCCCGCCGGCAGCGTGGCGGCGGCCTCCTCCTCGCTGTCGACATAGGGATAGCCGAGCGCGGTGGTGAGGCGGGCGACGAGCGGATGGAGCGTGTCGGGGGTCATGAAGTTGGCTCCAGGCGGGAAGCGGGCGGGGCGAGATGGGCTGGCAGGGTCGGCTCGCGGCCGACGAGATCGGCAAAGGCGTGGTCGATGGCCGCCGCGTCGCCGCTCAGTGCAGCCGCGACGGCGTCGAGCGCCTGCGCGATCAGGCGCGCCTCCTCGGCGTCGAGCAGGCGGCGGCCGGTGCCGAGAAAGGTCAACACATGGTCGCCCGGGCGCGCCTCCGGCAGCAGCGACACGTCGATGAGCTGCATCTCCCCGCCCCGCCGACACTGGGCCGCATGGCCGTCGACGCTAAGGATTTGCATGGGGATGCCGAGGCACATGGGGCCGCTCCTAGCGCCAGCCGGCGAGCACGCGCGCATCGCCGATGCGGCAGGCATCCTCGGCAGCCGGGCGGCCGGCCTCATAGACCTCGCGGCTGATGGCGGGCGGGGTGAAGCCCTCTTCCGAGCGGCGCGGGGCCACGCGCACCCCGAACTCGTCAGCGAGCAGGCGCAGCACCTCGGCCAGCGCCGGCTCGACCTGCGCGGCGATGGCGGGGGTGAGGCCGCCGCCATAATCGTCGAGCCGTTCCGGCTGAACGCCGACCAGCCGCAGTCGCGCCGGGGCGCAACCGCGCAGCTGCAACAGCGCCAGCACTTCCTGGAAGCCGGTCTGGTGCAGGCTCACCTTGCGGGCGCCGAGCACCGCCGGCACCTCGTCGTCGGCCAGCAGCTTCAGCGTCGCCGGCGGCAGGCCATAGTCGATGGCGTCGACAATGATGACCGCCTCCGCCTCTTCCAGATAGGGCAGCAGGTAGAGGCCCTGCGTGCCGCCATCGAGCGCGGTGACGTGTTCGGGCAGCTCGTAGCGCGCCTGCAATTCCTCGATGACGCGGACGCCGAAGCCCTCATCCGCCCATAGAATGTTGCCGATGCCGAGTATGAGAATGCGTTCGTCGGCCATAAGCGGCGTCTCCCCAAGCGACTTTTCCGTTCCCTAGGCGCGAGCGGTCTGATCGCCACTCTTTTGAATCTGTCTCAATTCAAACAGCATGCCAATCGGGGGCACACCCATTAAGTCGTTGGCGATATTGTCGAATTCTACAGACCCGCAATTCCACTCGGGGGCAGATTGGAAGGATTATTTCCAGTATTCGCCCCAAATGGAAATCAGTCATCCAGGCAAAAAGAAGGGCGCGGCCGAAACCGCGCCCTCAAAGCCGGCCTGTCCCCGCAGGCCGTATTCCGGGAAGGACCGGAATCTCAGTCGGGATCGTCATCCTTGAAGGTGCGCACGCCCGAGACCATCGTGGAGACGATGGACTGGCGGGACATGATGTCCTCGCGGATCGCCGCATAGACGTGGACGATGATGAACAGCAGGATCGCCCACATGCCGAGACGGTGCCATGTGTGCACGTCGAGGCTGCCGCCGAGCAGCGGAATGACCCAGCCGAACAGATGGTCCTGCCAGCTTCCGGGCCCTGCCCCCTCGGAATAGAGCGCGAAGCCGGTGACGATCATGAACACCGAGCCCACGCCGATGGCCCAGAACATGGCGAACTGCGCCAGCGGGTTGTGGCCGACATATTTCTTCGGCTTGGCTTCGAGGAAGAAGTACCACCGCGCCTCCTCGAACAGGCCGCGCCAATAGGCCCGGCTCCAGAATGGCAGGATGAAGAGCTGCCGCGCATGGTGATTGCCGACGAAGGCCCAGTAGATGCGGAACAGGAAGCCGACGGCGAAGATGTAGCCGGCGGAGAAGTGCAGGAAGCGGATGGTGCCCATCACGTAGTGCTGGCTCGCCTCTCCCGACAGCGTCGGGAGAGGCTGGCCGATGAGATAGCCGGTCAGCGCGAGCACGCTGATCGCCGCCGCATTGGTCCAGTGCCAGAGCCGCACCGGCGCCTCATAGACATAGACGGCGCTCACCCGCCCGACCGGCTCGCCGTCGATGGTGGCGGGCACGGCCGGCGCAGCGTGGAGGGAAGCGGGGTCGATGCTGGTCATCGCCGCCTCCCCTCAGCGCACCGTGACCCGCGCCATCTCCGCCCCATCGGGCGAGATGACGTGCGTCGAGCAGGCGAGGCACGGGTCGAAGGAGTGGAGCGTGCGCAGGATTTCCACCGGCTCCTCCGGCCGCTCCATCGGCGTGTTCATCAGCGAGGCCTCGAAGGCGCCGATATTGCCCTTGGGGTCGCGCGGCCCGCCATTCCAGGTGGTCGGCACGACGCATTGGTAGTTCTCGATCCGCCCGTCCTTGATCTTGATCCAGTGCCCGAGCCCGCCGCGCGGCGCGGCCACCGTGCCGACGCCCTTGGCCTCCTTCGGCCAGGTCGCGGGATCCCATTTCTCGACATTGGCGGTGGAGCTGTCGCCGGCCTTGATGTTGGCGATGAGGTGGTCGAAATCGTCCAGCATCATCTGCGCGCAGTAATGCGCCTCCAGCGCCCGCGCCAGCGTGCGGCCGATAGTGGTCGGCAGCGCCTGCTGCGGGGTGAGACTGGTGCCGGCGAGCGCGTTGAAGCGGCCGAGCGAGTCGTCCACCTGCCCCTTCACATAGTCGACGCCATGGGCATAGGCGAGGATGTAGCGGGCGAGTGGGCCCACCTCCACCGCATTGCCCTTCCAGCGCGGCGCCTTGATCCAGGAGTATTTCGCGCTTTCGTCGATCTCGCGAATGTCGGTTCGCGTGCCCTTCGCGTTGGGGCCGAGTTCGTATTTCGGCTGGGTGACGCCGTCCCAGGGATGCAGACCCTTGTCGGCATTGCCGTCGCCATAGCTGTACCAGCTATGGGTGACGAATTCCTGCACCTGCTCGGGGTCGCGCGGGTCGATGGGGTGCACCTCGTCCCACTTGCCGTTGAGGATGACGCCGCCCGGCAGCCGGTCGGTCTCCTTGCGGCCCTGCACGGCTTCATAGTCGCCATAATCCATGACGTTGAGCCCGGAGAGGCCGCCGCCATAGAGCCAGCCCTTGTAGAAGGAGGCGATGGCGATCACGTCGGGCACGTAGACGTTCTTGGAGAAGGCGAAGGCTTCCTGCAGCTTCAGCTTGACGAAGTTCAGCCGCTCCATGTTCAGCGGCGCGCCGGCCGCCATGTTGCCGTCCATGTTGATGGCGCAGGGCACGCCGCCCACCATGTAGTTCGGATGCGGATTCTTGCCGCCGAAAATGGTGTGGACCTTGACGATCTCCTTCTGGAAATCGAGCGCCTCCAGATAATGCGTCACCGCCATCAGGTCGGCCTCGGGCGGCAGCTTGTAGGCCGGGTTGTCCCAATAGCCGTTCTTGAAGATGCCGAGCTGGCCGCTTTCGACGAATTTCTTCAGCCGGTTCTGCACGTCGCGGAAATAGCCGGGGCTGGAATTGGGATGGTCGGGCCCGACCATCTGCTGTAGCTGCGAGGTCGCCTTCGGGTCGGCCTTCAGCGCATTTACCGGGTTGACCCAGTCGAGAGCGTGGAGGTGATAGAAATGCACGACATGGTCGTGCCATTGCAGCACCTTCGCCATGATCTCGCGGATCAGGAAGGCGTTGTTGGGAATGCGAATGTCCAGCGCATCCTCCACCGCGCGCACCGAGGTGAGCGCGTGGCAGCCGGTGCACACGCCGCAGATGCGCTCGACGAAGGCCCAGGCGTCGCGCGGGTCACGCCCCTTCAGGATCACCTCCAGCCCGCGCCACATGGTGCCGGTGGAGACCGCGTTGCGGATGACATTGTTGGAATCGACATTCACCTCGCAGCGCATATGGCCTTCGATGCGGGTGACCGGATCGACGACGATGCGCTTGCCGGAAGTGTCGAGGCTGAAGCCGTTCGGGGTCTGGATGGTCATGCCGCGTCTCCCGTGTGGCTGGAGCCGTTCGAGCCATTGCCGTGCTTGTGCTGGGCACGCTTGAGCGCGCTCACCGCGGCGTGCAGCGCCACCGCGCCGCCCACCGCCGCCGCCGCGCCGAGGCCGACGCGGTCGGCGGTGGATTCGATGCCGAAGCCGACGCCCTGCAGGTCGGTGAGGCGCGCATACCACGAGCCCTTGTCCCAGAAGCCGTCTTCCGAGCAGCCGATGCAGCCATGGCCGGCCTGGATCGGGAAGGACGTGCCCTCGTTCCAGCGCACGGTGGAACAGGCATTGTAGGTGGTCGGGCCCTTGCAGCCGACCTTGTAGAGGCAATAGCCCTTGCGCGCGCCCTCATCGTCGAAGGACTCGACGAACTGGCCGGCGTCGAAATGCGGCCGGCGATAGCATTTGTCGTGGATGCGCTGGGAGTAGAACATCTTCGGTCGCCCCTGCCGGTCCAGCTCGGGCATGCGGTCGAAAGTGAGCATATAGGTGATGACCCCGGTCATCACCTCGGCGATGGGCGGGCAGCCCGGCACCTTGATGATCGGCTTGTCGGTGATGACCTCGTGGACCGGCGTGGCGCGGGTCGGGTTCGGGCGCGCCGCCTGCACGCAGCCATGCGAGGCGCAGGAGCCCCAGGAGATCACCGCCTTGGCGTCCTTCGCCACCATGCGGAGCTGGTCGAGGAAGGGCTTGCCGCCGATGATGCAGTACATCCCGTCTTCGTTGAGCGGCGGGTTGCCCTCCACGGCGAGGATGTAGTTGCCCTTGTACTTCTCCATCACCTCCTGAAGGATCGCCTCGGCCTGATGCCCGGCGGAGGCCATCAGCGTGTCGTCATAGTCGAGCGAGATCATCGACAGCACGACATCCTTGGCCAGCGGATGCGCCGAGCGGATGAAGCTCTCCGAGCAGCAGGTGCATTCCAGCCCGTGCAGCCACAGCACCGGGGTGCGCGGCTTGGTCTCCATGGCATGGGCGATCTGCGGCACGAATTCCGGGCCGAGACCGAGCGCGGCAGCGGTCAGCGAACAATATTTGAGGAAGGATCGGCGGGTGATGCCCTGCCGTCGCATCACCTCATAAAACGTCTCAAGCCCAGCCATGCGGCTCCCTCCGGTGTGCTTGTTGTCCGGCGCGTCGGCGCGCACCGATGCAAGGACAACAGCAACCCGTGTGCCAGGACGTTTTCTCTATACAACTCAACGATTTGACGGAACCGACCCGCCGGTCGCCCGGAAGCGGCGGAACCGCTTTGCGCCCGAGGCGGTAAGACGCTTACCGCTCGATCCGCCGCGCGGCGGCGATGACGGCCTGCCCGAGGGCGAGGCCGCCATCATTGGCCGGAACCTCGCCGGGCAGCAGCAGGCTCAGGCCGGAAGGCTCCAGCCGCGCCACCAGCATCTCCAGCAGCAATGCGTTCTGGCAGACGCCGCCGGACAGCGCGATGGCGCTCGCCCCGTGCGCGGCGGCAAGCGAGAGAGCGTGACCGGCAAAGGCTTCCGCCACCCCCACATGGAAGCGCCTCGCGATGGGACCGGGCGGCACGCCCGCCGCTTGGTCGGCGCACGCCGCCCGCCACATCGGGGCGGGGTCGATCTCCATGAGATCGTCCATCTGTGCGCACCCGAAGGGATAGGACGGCGCATCTGCCGCCATTTCCGCCACCGCCTGCAACGCCAGCGCCGCCTCTCCCTCGAAGCTGAGGCGGAGCGGCGCGAGGCCGAGCAGCGCGGCCATAGCGTCGAACAGCCGCCCGGCGGAACTCGCCAGCGGCGCGTTCAGACCGCGCGCGATCATCGCCCGCAGCGTCGCGGCCGGAAGCCTCGTGAACAGCGCATCCGGCACCGCCGCCGGCCCCAGCGCGGCGTCGAGATGGGCGAGCAGCACCCGCCAGGGCTCGCGATTGGCCGCGTCGCCGCCGGCGAGCGGGATCGGCCTCAGCCGCGCGAGCCGGCGGCTGGTGCGGTAGTCGCAGAGTAGGATTTCCGCGCCCCAGATGGTGCCGTCCGCGCCGAGCCCAAGCCCGTCAAGCGCGATGCCGATCACCGGCCCAGCCTCCAGCGGCCAACCGTGTTCGGCCATCACGGCGGCGATATGGGCGTGGTGGTGCTGCACCGTGACCAGCGGCAGGCCGCGCGCGACCGCGAGCGCGGCGCCGAAGCGGCTCGGCCGGTAGTCCGGATGCCTGTCGACCGCGATCGCGGCCGGGCGATGGTGGAACAGTGCGGAATAATCGCCGATGGCCCGCTCGAACGCCTCCTGCGTCGCCGGTTCGTCGAGATCGCCGAAATGGTGCGACAGCAGTGCCTTGCCACCGATCGTGAGGCAGATCGCGCTTTTGAGGTCGCCGCCGAGCGCCAGCACCGGCGGGGCGTGGGCGAAGCCGGCCGGCAGGTTGCGCGGCGCCGGGGCAAACCCGCGCCCGCGCCGCATCACCTGCACCTCCCCGGCGGCAAGCTGCACCACACTGTCATCGAGCCGGCGGGCAATGGGGCGGTCATGGGTGAGGAAGCCGTCAACAAGGCCGGCAAGCCCGGCCCGCGCCTCCTCGTCGCGAAATATCTGCGGCTCGCCGGAGCGGTTGCCGCTGGTCATCACCAGCGGGCGCCCCACCGCCTGCATCAGCAGATGATGCAGCGGCGTGTAGGGCAGCATCACCCCGAGCCGGTTCTGCCCGGGGGCGAGCGAGGCCGCGAGCGACTCTCCTGCGGAGACCGCCCCGGCGCGCAAGCGCAGCAGCACGATTGGCCCGGCGGGATGGGCCAGCGCCGCCTGTTCCGCCGCCCCCACCTCGCACAGCGCCGCGACCATGGCCGGATCGCGCAGCATCACCGCCAGCGGTTTGGTCGGGCGATGCTTGCGGGCGCGCAGCTCCGAAACCGCCGCCTCATCGGTCGCGTCGCAGGCGATGTGGAAGCCGCCGATCCCCTTGATGGCGAGGATGCGGCCCTCCCTCAGGCGTGCGGCGGCGGTCTCCAGCGGGTCGCCCTCGACCACCTCCCCGCCCGCCTCCAGCCACAGCTTCGGCCCGCACTCCGGGCAGGCGATGGGCTGGGCATGAAAGCGCCGGTCGGCGGGGTCGTCATATTCCGCCCGGCAGGCCGCACACATCGCAAAGCCACGCATGGTGGTGGTGGCGCGGTCATAGGGCAGGCCTTCGACGATGGAGAAGCGCGGCCCGCACTCGGTGCAGTTGGTGAAGGCATAGCGGTGGCGGCGGGCGGCGGGGTCGGCGATCTCGGCGCGGCAGGCCGGGCAGGTGGCGATGTCGGCGACGATGCCGACCGACACCGTGCCGGGGGCGCTGGCGGCGATGCTGAAGCCGCTGCGGGCGAGGACCGGCACCGCCCGGCGCTCGACCGCCTCCACGCGGGCGAGCGGCGGTGCCTCGGCGGTGAGCGCGGCGGCGAAGGCGTCGAGAGCGGGAGGCGGCCCGGAAGCGACGATGACCACCGCATCGCCGCGATTGCTCACCTCGCCGTCGAGCCCAAAGCGCTGCGCCAGCCGCCACACGAAAGGCCGGAAGCCGACGCCCTGCACGATGCCGCGAACGATGATCTCCTCGCTGGGCATGGCGCGGCTCAATGCACCGTGCAGACCATGCAAGGGTCGAAGGAGCGCACGATGTGCTGCACCGCCACCGGCGTCGTCTCGCCCTGGCGGACCGGCGCGCCGACCAGCGCCGCCTCCAGCGGGCCGGGCATGCCGGCGCCATCGCGCGGCGAGAAATTCCAGGTGGTCGGCGCGATGATCTGATAGCCGGCGATGCGCCCGTTCTCCACCCGCAGCCAGTGGCCCAGCGCGCCGCGCGCCGCCTCCGTGAGCCCCGCCGCACGGCCATGGTTGGGGAAGCTGCCCTGCGCGCACCAGGGCGCGCCGGGGGTGAGTTCGTGCACCCAGCGCTCCATGGCGATGAGCGTGCGTGCGGTCTCCACCAGTCGCGCCACCACCCGGGCCAGCACGCTGCCGCCCTCGCGGAGCACGAGGTCGCGGATCAGTGGCTGACCGTCCACCATCTGCCGGGCGACGGCGCCGGTCTCGAACGGCAGGCCATTAAGGCGCGGCGCCTTGCACCAGCTATAGCCGGTCTCGTCCTCGGCATCCGGCAGGGTCGAGCCGTCAAAGGGATGGTGCGGGCGGGAGCGATGCTCCATCCGCGCATGTGTGTGGTCTTCCGCGATCGCCGCTGTATCCACCTCGCCCGGCCCGGCAGCGGTGAAGATGCCGCGCGCATAAAGCGGCATCTCCGCGCCGGGATAGGCGCCATAGCTGAGATAGCGGTCATAGGCACGGCCCATCCGGCCGAGGTCGAGATCGGCGGCGATGTCGAGGAAGAGGCGGAAATCACCTTCCGGGCCGGCGGCGCGCCAGCGGTCCAGCTCCTCGCGGGTGGAAAGTTCGGCCACGCGCTCCAGCTTGGCCCCGAACAATCCCTCTTCCAGCGCCCGCCGCACTGCGCCGAGCGTGGCGGCGAGGCGCACCTTGTCGCGCGCATCGGCGCCGCGCGTCACCCCGCCCGGCTGGATCGCCAGCGTGTGCGGCCAGCGCCCGGCGAGCAGGCCGAGCACATGCAGCAGCGTCGTGCGCGTCTCCAGCGCCTTGCGCACCGCGCTGCCCTGCGCCGCCTTGAAGCGCGCTTCGACACGCGGGAACCACGGCCGCTCCGCATAAAGGGCGCGGGCGAAGTCCGGCATGAAGAAGACGTGGAAATGGGTGAGATGGTCGGCGACATTCTCGGTGGCGACGATGAGATTGGTCGCCACACGGCCATTGTCGGTCGGCACCAGCCCCTGCACCCCGGCGAGCGCCAGCGCGGCGGCGTGGGATTGCGACACCGAGCAGATGCCGCAGATGCGCGGCGCGATCACCAGCGCGTCGCGCGGATCGCGGCCTTCCAATATGCGCTCGAAGCCGCGGAACAGCGGCGACGACACGAAGGCCGCCTCCACCCGCCCCTGCGCCAGTTCCAGCCGCACTTCCAGGTCGCCCTCGACCCGGTTGAACGGGCCGACGACGAGCCGCGTCGTGCCCTCGGATGCACCTGGGTCACTCATCGGCGCTTGATGTCGCGCACGGCGGGCGGGCGCACCACATGGTCGCTGGTCGCGTTCAGCCGCAGCCGCTCCGGCGTCGCCGCCTTGGCGAGCGAGGACAGCGCCACGAACCAGGCTTTCGGCATGTCGGTGGGCAGGCCGACGGGGAAGCCGGCGATCTTCGGCGTCTCGACGAAGGCGTGGCCGGGCTCCTCGAATTCCGGCGCGGTGCAGTTGATGCAGGCATAGCCGCCGCGCGTGCAGGAGCCCTCCCCGTTCCACAGCCTTGTGTTGCAATCGGCATGCGCCTGCGTCCCGAGGCAGCCGAGATGCTCCATCATGCAGCCGAGATCGGACATCTTCTCCGCGCTGGCCTTGTACTCGTAATATTCATTGCGCGGGCAGCCATGATGCACAAGGTGGTCGGCATAGAAGCGCGGGCGGCGATACACATCGAGATCGTCCGCCCCCAGCAGCCCGGCCGCCAGCAGCATCAGCGTTTCCGTCACCCAGTTCGGGTGCGTCGGGCAGCCCGCGACATTGATGACCGGCAGGCCGGAACGGGAGCGGAAGGCCGCGCCCAGCGCCCCGCCCTCGCGGCGCCCGTCATATTGCAGGCCGCAGGCATCGGTGGGGTTGGCGCCGGCGGCGGTGACGCCGCCATAGGCGGCGCAAGTGCCGACCGCAACCACATTTTCCGCCACCGCCGCGAGCCGCCGCACCCAGTCGATGGTGGGCACACCCGTGCCGGCGAGGATGTGGAAGCGCCCGGTGTCCTTCGGCCCGCGCAGCATGGCGCCTTCCACGCAGAGCGCATCGAGCCGAAGCGTGCCGTCGAGCACCTGTTCGAACAGCGCCACCGCCTCCGCCCCGGTCTCCTCGGACAGGGTCGGGTGCCAGAGGAAGCGGATATTGGCGCTCTCCAGCGTGGTGGCGAGGTCCGGCGCCTCGGCGCACAGCATCGACATGGTGCAGCCGCCGCACCCGCCGGACTGGATCCACAGCACGTTGAAAGGCGTGGCTTCGGGGGGAACGGGCACCGGCTCAATCTCCGTTCGCGGCGCGGGCGGCCGGCAGGGTCAGCGTCATCACCGCTCCGCCCTCGGGGTGGTTGGCGGCTTCCAGCGTGCCGCCATGCTCCTGCACGATGCCATAGCTGATGGACAGGCCGAGCCCGGTGCCCTTGCCGATCGGCTTGGTGGTGAAGAACGGGTCGAAGATGCGCGAGGCGATCTCCGGCGCGATACCCGGCCCGGTGTCGCGCACGGCGAGCATGACCGCCTCTCCCGCCCGGCCGGTGATCTCCAGCCGCTGCACGCTCTGGCCCTCCATGGCGTCGAGCGCGTTCTGCACCAGATTCATCAGCACCTGATGGATATGGCCGGGATGGCCGATGACGGTGAGACCTTCGGCCATGTCGAAATGCGTCTCGATGGCCGGCCGCTGCGCCTTCGCCACCCAGTCCAACGCCGAGTGCACCAGCGGCGCCAGTTCGAAAGCCTCCCACGCCTCGCGCCGTTCCGAGGAGAAGTGGCGCAGATCGGCGACAATGTCGCGCACCCGCTCGGCGCCCTCCAGCATGCCGTCTAGCGTGCCGGCGATGTTGGCGAGCGTGGTGTCGATCTTCAGTTCCGCCTGCAGCCGGGCAAGCGCCGGGCCGCTCACCCCGCCATGCACCGCCTCAAGATAGGCGGTCAGCCGGGCACCATAGCGCTTCAGCGTGTGGGCATTGCCATAGACGAAGGAGATCGGGTTGTTCAGCTCATGCGCCACGCCGGCGACGAGACGGCCGAGCGAGGCCATCTTTTCGGAATGAACGAGCTGCTGCTGCGTCTGCTTCAGCCGCTCATGCGCGGCGGCAAGGTCGCTATAGGCCTGGCGCAACTCGCCGATGGGCCGGCCGACCAGCACCATGCCGACCGATCGCCCGCGCGCATCGAATCGCACCGCGCCATTGACCGATACGGGCAGCGGGCCGGCGGGCGTGGCGAAGATGAGTTCGCGGTCGCTGATGCGCGCGCGCCGCTCAATAGCCGCACGCAGATCCTCGAAGCGGGTCGGGGATTCGGGTGCCAGAAGCTCGCGCAGCGGCCGCCGCTCCAATTCGCTCAGCGGCACCCCGAAAGCGCGCTCGGCGGCGCGGTTGACCTGCTCGATACGGCCGGAGGGGTCGCAGGCGATGAGCACGTCGGTCATCGACGACATCAGCCCGGCGATGAAGGTCTGCGCCTCCTCAAGCTCGGCGTTCTTCTGTTCGAGCGCGACCTGCTGGGCGACGAGCTCGGCATAGGTCTCGTCCATCTTGCGAATGACGGCGATCCAGGCATCGTCGGCCTGGCCGGCGAACGGGCTCAGCAGCTCCCCGGTCGGGAGAGCCTCCGGCGAGCCCTTCTGCGGCGCTTTCGGCGTGTGCGACATGTCACCAGCACGGTCGGTTTTCCCGCACAGTAGAATGCGCGCACGGGGCCGGCAATGACACCCCGCCCCGACGGTCTCGCCGCGTCACTCCCGCCCGCCCGGCTCCGGCTCGAGGAGATACTCGATGTGGCGCCGGCCATGGGCCCCGGGGCGGATGGCCACCTCGACACCGAACACCTCGCGGATCAGCGCGGGGGTAAGCACCTCCTCCGGCGCCCCCGCCGCCACCAGCCGGCCGACGCAGAGCACGCCGATGCGGTCGCAGAACAGCGAGGCGAGGTTGAGGTCGTGCAGCGCCACGATGCAGGTCACCCCAAGCCGCCGCACCAGGCCGAGAATGGCGAGCTGGTGCTGGATGTCGAGATGGTTGGTTGGCTCGTCGAGAATGAGTTCGCGCGGCGCCTGCGCCAGCGCGCGGGCGATATGGACGCGCTGGCGCTCGCCGCCCGACAGCGTGTGCCAGTATTGGTCATGCCGCTCCATCAGCCCGACCCGCTCCAGCGCCGCATCCACCGCCGTCTCGTCCTCGCGGCTCCAGGAGGCGAAGGCGGCGCGGTGTGGCGTTCGCCCCAGCCGCACCACGTCGCAGACGGTGAGCGCGATCTCGGTCGTGGCCTGCTGCTCGACAAAGGCGAGGCGCCGGGCGAGATCACGGCGGGCGACACCGGCGATGTCGTGCCCGTCCAGCGTCACCACGCCGCTCGCCACGTTTCGCAGCCGGCAAAGCAGGCGCAGCAGGCTCGACTTGCCCGAGCCATTGGGGCCGATGAGACCGAGCACCCGGTTGGGCTCGACCTCCAGCGTCACGCCGTCGACAATGAGCTTGCCGCCGGCACCCCAGCGCACATCATGGGTAGCGAGCGTCATGCCGGCCGCCGCGCGCGATAGAGGATAAGGGCGAAGGCCGGCGCGCCCACCAGCGCGGTGACGATGCCAATCGGCAGGATCTGCTGCGGCACCAAGATGCGCGAGAGCACATCGGCGAGGATCATGAACACCGCGCCGATGACGAGGCAGGCCGGCAGCAGCCGGGCATGGCCGGGGCCGACGAGGAAGCGCGCGGCATGCGGAATGACCAGCCCGACAAAGCCGACCGTGCCGACGATCGCCACCATGGTGGCGGTGAGCAGCGCGGTGGTCGCCAGCAGCACCAGCCGCACCCGCGTCACATGGATGCCGAGCGAGGCCGCCGCATCGGCGCCGAAGGCGAAGGCATCCAGCGCCTTGGCGTGGACCATGCACACAAGGAAGCCGAGCAGCGCCACTGGTGCCGCCACCGCGAGGTCGGGCCAGCGCACGCCGCCGAAATTGCCCAGCAGCCAGAACATCACGCCGCGCGCCTGTTCAGCGCTCGCCATGGTGGTGACGATGGTGGCGGTGGCCGCGTTGAACAATTGCGAGCCGGCGACTCCGGCGAGAATCACCCGGTCGCTGGCCCCGCCCGCCCCGGCGGCGAGCAGGCCGACCAGCACCAGCGCCGCCACCGAGCCGAGAAATGCCCCGCCGGAAAGCCCCAGCGTCGCCCCGCCAAAGCCGAGGATCATCACCGCCACCGCGCCCGTCGAGGCGCCGGCGGAAACGCCGAGAATATACGGCTCCGCCAGCGGGTTGCGCAGCAGCGCCTGCAGGATGGCGCCGGAAAGCGCCAACGCGCCACCGCACAAGGCCGCCATCAGCGCCCGGCTCAGCCGGTACTCGAAGATCACCCCCTGCTGGATGGCGCTGACGGGATAACCAAGACCGAACAGCCCGTTGCCGAGCGCGCGGAAGGCGACGCCGAGCGGGATCGGCATCTCGCCCACCGTCACTGCCAGCGCGATGGCGACGACCAGCGCGGCGAGGGAAAGGCCGGCGAGGGCAAGCCGCGCCGGCCAGTTCGGCCCGATGGCGATGTGGCTCAATGGACCAGACCGAAGCCCTGCACCGCCGTGGCGATGGCCTCCAGCCCGTCCACCGTGTCCATGCCCGGCCGCGTGGCGGCGACATCGACGATGACGATGCGCCCGTTCTTCACGGCGGAGAGCTGGCTGGCCACCGGATCGGTCTTGAGGAAGGCGAGCTTGGCGTCGATGTCGTCGGCGGGAAAGCGGCGGCGGTCCATCTTCACCAGAACCAGCACGTCGGGATCGTTGGCGGCGATGGTCTCCCACCCCACCAGCGGCCATTCCTCCTGCGTGGTGATGATGTTGCGGATGCCGAGCTGTTCCATCACATAGGCCGGCACGCCGTTCTTGCCGGCGAGGAAGGCGTCGCCCTTGATCTCCTTGCTGGAGAACCACAGCGCCATCGACACGTCCTTGCCGTTCAGTGTCGCGACGGTGCGGGCGGCTTCCGCCTCGCGCGCCTTCAGGCGGGCGACCAGCGCCTCGGCGCGGTCCGACACGTCGAAGATGGCGCCATATTCAAGGATGTTCCGGTAGAGAAGTTCGGTCGAATACATCTGGGTACGCACCCCGTCGCCGGCGCCGCTATTATCCTTGCCGACGCAGTCGGTGGGCGAGACATAGACCGGCACCTTCACCGCGTCGAAGCGCTCGCGCTTGCCGACGATGCCATTGGGCCCGATGTGCCACTCATACATGGCGACGACGAGGTCCGGCTCCTGCCCGACCACCGCCTCGAAGCTCGGGTCATTGTCGGCGAGCCGCTTCACCCCGGCGTTCACCGTCTCGTAAGGCTTGGCCACGGGGCCGAACCACAGCGCGCTGGCGACCACCCGGTCGCCGAGGCCGAGCGCATAGAGGATTTCCGTCTGCGCCTGGCCGATGCTCACCACCCGCTTGGGCGCGTGGTCGATCACCACCTTGGAACCGCAATTCTCAAGGGTGAGCGGATAGGTCGTGCCGGCGAGGGCCTCGGTCAGGCCCGCGCTCGCGAGCAGGCCAAGCGCCACGGCGAGGCCTTGAGCCGAGCGACGGAGAAGATGAGAGGTCGTGTTGAGCATTGTCACCGCTTCCTGAACAGGAAGACGGGAAGCGTAAAGGAAACCACCCGGGTGGGAGCGAATCGCACTCCCGCGCGGCCGGCAACCTTCGGAGCACCCCGCCCGAAAGATTGTGTGCGATCAGGGCAGGTCTCCTGGCTCGCGGGTCGACGCTGGCTCCGCCCGGCCTTCCCGGCGCGCGGCCGAGGCCGGTGACGCCAGTGGACGATGGGCAGAGGGCTCGCCGCTTACAGTTGCGGGGGCAGCCTCGGCTTCGGCGCGGGGCGCCTCACCGAATTCCCTCTTAGCTTCGGGCAGGGCGCCCGAAGAACCGTGATCGGCGGCGACCGTAACGGCTGGGGCTGCCCCGTCAAGAGCGCCGACCGGCACCAGCCTTTCGCCTTGAATGATACATTGTATCGTTTAGCCGCACAAGAGTGAGGCGGTCGCTCCCCGCCTCTCGCAGGTCGCCCACGTGGTGGCGCAGGGGCGACCGGGCCGGCCGAAACTTGGCCGAGTGGCGATCTTGCCGGGCTCCGAGCGAAACATCATAGTCGATCGTGCAGATTCCCCCGTCGCCGGCAGCGACGGAGGGGAGCCTCCCTTCCAGTTCCAGACGGGCGCGGCGATGGCGCCTCCGTCCTCTCCCCCAGGGGCCCGCCCATGCCGCGCAAGCCGACGAACATCATCTATTCGTCCCAGGAGAAGCCGCCGGCCGGCACCGTGCTCATTCTCGGGGTCCAGCATGCGACGCTGGCCCTGCTGTTCATCGTCTACCCGCTTGTCGCGGCGGCGGAGGCCGGGCTGTCCTTCGACGACACCCAGCTCTTCATCACCAGTTGCATCATCTTCATGGGCATCGCGACGCTACTGGAATGCCTGCCGCGTTACGGCGCGGGCATGCTGCTGGTGCAGATTCCGAACATGGCGCACATGCCGCTGGCGGTGCAGTCGCTTGCCGCCGGCGGGCCGGCGCTTTATGCCGGCATGAGCCTCGTCGCCGCCGTGTCGCAACTGACGCTCTCCCGCTTCATGGGCGCGCTCCGGGCGGTGTTTCCGCCGGAGGTGTGCGGCGTCGCCGTGACCATGCTCGGCGTGGCGCTGGCTGATCCGGCGCTGCGGCGCGTCTTCGGCATTTCAGGCGAGATCACACCGGATCTCGACATGCGCTATGCCATTGTCAGCTCGGTGACGCTGGTCATCATCATCGGCCTCGCCATCTTCTCGCGCGGCATGCTGCGCCTGTTCGCCGTGGCGATCGGCGCGGCGGTGGGCTGGGGGCTGGCGGCCTATCTAGGCGTGGCGCCGGAGCCCAATGCCAGCTTCGCCACCCTGCCCTATATCGACCTGCCGCATCTCGGCCTGCCGGGCCTCAGCTTCTTTTCCTGGGCGCTCATTCCGGCGGCGGTCATCACCGGCGTGCTCTCGGCGGTGGACATGGTCGGCACCGTCGTGTCCATGCAGCGCATGGACGATGCCGACTGGCGCCGCGCCGATCTCGATCAGGCCGGCCGCGCCATTCAGGCGAACTGCATCGGCGATATCGGCACGGCGGTGACCGGCGGCTTCGCCAGCGCCTCCTCCTCGGCCGCCGTCGGCGTCGCCTTCGCCACCGGCACGACGGCGTGGCGGGTCGGCGCCGTCTCCGGCATCCTCATCATCCTTTCCGCCTTCTCGCCCCGCCTCATCGGCGTGCTGACCATCATCCCCTCCCCGGTCATCGGCGCCATTCTCATCTATGCCGCCGCCTTCCTCACCGTGGCGGGCATGGAACTGATCCTGTCGCGCCGGCTGAGCGACCGGCGCATCTTCACCGTGGGCCTCGCCATCCTCACCGGCCTCGCCGTGGCCATCCTTCCCGGCCTCGTCACCCTCACCCCGGAATGGGCGCAGCCCATCGTCGAATCGCCGCTTTCCATCGCCACCGCCGTCGCCATCGTGCTGAACCTGGTGTTCCGCATCGGCATCCGTCAGGAAGCCTCGCGCGAGGTGACGGCGGACGAGAACTCCTTCACCGTCGCCACCGAGTTCCTGGAGCATCAGGGCGATTTGTGGGGCGCGCGCCGCGATGTCATCGCCCTCGCGATCCCCGTCGTGGCGGAAGGTGTGGAAATGCTGCTCGACACCGGGGTCGCCCCCGGCAAGCTGGAGGTCCGGGCACATTTCGACGAGGAGAATTTCGATGTGGCCCTGCTTTATGACGGCGAGCCCATCACCATTCCCGACCACCGCCCCTCGCCGGAAGACCTGCTGGGCGACGCCCATGCGGTGGCCCGCTTCGTCGGTTACATGCTGAGCAAGCGCGCCGACAAGCTGGTGCTCGGCACCGATGGCGCCCGCCAGAAGCTCACCCTGCGCTTCGAGCACTGAGCCCGCCCCGCGCGGCCCTGCGCCGCCGGGCCGTTGCTTGCAAGGGTTTGACTTTGCCGGTACGTCTCGGGTGAAGGGCGGATCGGCGCCCGGCAGCACGACCCCGGTCGCCCCGCCAGGACAAACGCCGCGTCTTCGCCGCCAAGCTGCATTCGGGAGCCGAGCCTTGATACATATCGACCGCATCGTCGAGGGCGCCATCCTCGTCACCGCCGTCAAGGGACGGCTGGACAGCAGTTCCTCGCCCAAGCTGGAGGAGTTCCTCGCCGACGCCCCGGCGGACGGAACGGTGCTGCTCGATTTCGCCGAGCTCACCTATATCAGCTCCGCCGGCCTGCGCGTGGTGCTGAAGGCGACCAAGCTGATCCGCGGCGCCGGCGGCACGCTGGCGGTGTGCGGCCTGATCCCGCAGGTGCATGAGGTGTTCGATGTCAGCGGGTTCTCCTCGCTGATCCCGATCCATCCCAGCCGCGAGGCCGCGCTCGCCACACTGGGCTGACGAACCCGCTACACGCGGCGGAGGGGGCGATGACCGACAGGGGGCTCGATCTGCGCCTGCCCAACAAGCTGGGCGAGCTCGACGCGCTCAGCACACGGATCGAAGGCTTTGCGCATGAGGCCGGCGTGCCGCCGACCCCGGCCTATCGGCTGCAATTGGCGATCGACGAGTTCTTCAACAATGCCGTCGATTACGGCTATCCCGACGGCCGCCCCGGCGAGATCGCCATCGAGGTGCGGCGCAGCGGCGATACGCTGCTTCTGGTCTTCAGTGACGATGGCGACCCGTTCGATCCCTTCGCCGCCCCGCCGCCCGATCTCGACGGCACGCTGGAGGCGCGGCGTATCGGCGGGCTGGGGGTGCATCTCGTGCGAACCCTGTGCGACAGCTTCGCCTATGCGCGCGAGAACGGGCGCAATGTGAAGCGCGTCACCTTCCTGCTCGGCTGATCGGATAAGGTGCTAGGACGCGCTATGGGCGCGGCGCACCTGCGTCAGGCCATTGACCAGCCGGCGCGACAGCCAGACGATACGCTCGAACAGCACGGTCATGCGGAACAGCGCGTTCTGCTGCTCGGCGGCAAGCTCGCCCTCGGCGGACAGCTTCTGGCGCAGATCCTCCATCAGCCGGTCGCGATGGCCGAGCAGCGCCAACACCAATTCCGGCTCTTCGGCACCAAGGCTCTCGGCATGGTCGGCCACCGCGCCGAGCAGCAGGTGCAGCGCCTCGTTCAGCCGCTGCGCGGTCGGCACGGCGCGCGCGACGGCGGCCTCGTGGGCATAGTCCGCCAAGGCTTCGTGCAGGGCGCCGGCATTATTGGCGGCGTCGTCCAGCAGCAGCGCCACCGCGACCTGGTCGCGGGCGAGCGGCGCGTCGAGGAGCGCGGCGAGATAGGCGCGGATGGCCTCGGTCAGGCTCATGCCGGCGGCCCGCAGCACGGTAGCGGACGGGGCGGCGAGATCGCCTTCCTCGCGCACATGCTCGATCATCTGCGGCAGCCGGGCGCTGAGCCGCGCCACTTCGCGGGTGGCGAGGTCGAGCGCCGCCTCGGTGTCGCCCAGCGCCTCGCGCAGCAGGAAGGCGGGCTGGGACAGCGTCTCAACCGCGTTCATCGGCAGCAACCGCGCCAGGACCTGCCGGGTCGGCGCTTCCAGCACCGCCGAGCCGAGCGAGCCGACGATCTGCGCCGCGAGGAAGATCAGCGCGAGAATGGCGCCGACTTCGCCATCCGCCGGCAGCAACGCCGCCATCGCCTCCGGGCGCAGGGCGGCGAAGACGGCGAGCCCCACCAGCAGCAGCGAACCGACGGCCTTCTGCACCACCTGAAGCGCGAACACCACGCGGCCGGGCCGCGTCTCGCCGGGGATCAGCACGGCATTATTGATAACGGCCGCCGCATTGGCACCGGCGATCAGCGGCAGCGCGGTGCCGAATTCGAGCAGCCCGCCGGCCACCGCCGCCACCGCCAGCGCCGCCGCGACCGAGGAAGACTGCGCCGCCAGCGAGAAGCCGGCGCCGATGGCCGCCAGCAGAAACGGATTCTCGACCGCCAGTTCCCACAGCGGATGCCCCAGCAGCGCTTCGCGCATCGGCGCGACGGCGATGGACACCAGATGCATGCCGAACAGCAGCAGGCCGGCGCCAAGCGCGGCTTCCAGCGCGTTGCGCATGCGGTCGCCGCGCACCAGCCGGAAATAGGTGATGAAGCCGACAATGCCGATGACGATGCCGGCGCCGGTGGAGGTGTCGACGGCGACGATCAGCGGCAGCAGCGAGGTGCCGACATTCGACCAGCTCGGCGCCAGCAGCGCCGGCCCGTCGGTCAGCACGCCGCCGCGCACGAAGGACACGACGATCCACGACACGGCAGTGGAGCTCTGGGTGATCATCCCCGCCAGCGTGCCGCTGATGGCGGCGCTGACATTGCCGCGCAGCGCCCGGGCGAAGGCGGCGCGGGTGCGCCGGCCGACCAGCGGCACGAGATTAGCGGAAAGCCCTCGCACGCCGATGAAGAAAAGCCCCAGCCCGCTGAACAGAAGCGCGATGGTCGCCATGGCCTGCCTTGTCGTTGGTGATTAGCGGATAGGCGCCCATGGACCCGTTCCATCGCCACCGGGAGGTGGCAGGGGCGCAAGGCGCGGGCCGTTATGAAAGTTTCGCATGACAGAACGGTGACGCCCGGACGCCGGCTCAGCCCGGCAGGCCCAGCCGGGCGCGGATCTTCTCCAGCAGGCGGGGCAGCTCCACCGGCTTGGTGTCGAAATCATCGCATCCCGCCGCCATCGCCTGCTCCCGGTCCGACGCCATGGCGTGGGCGGTGAGCGCGATGACGGGGATGGCCGCCGTTTCCGGATTGGCCTTGACCTGCCGCGTCGCCTCCCAGCCGTCGAGCACTGGCAGGCTCATGTCCATCAGGATAAGCGCCGGCTTCTCCGACAGGGCGAGGTCGACGCCTTCCTGCCCGTTGACCGCGATCAGCACCTCGAAGCCGTTGCGCGACAGGCGCCGGGAGAGCATGTCGCGGTTCATCTCATTGTCCTCGACGAGGAGAATTTTCGTCATCGCGCCCTCTCAATGGCCGTGGCTGGCGATGGTGCCGAGCGCGGCGCCCAGCGAGCCGATCGGCTGCGCGCCCTTGTTGAGGATCAGCAGCGTGTTACGGGCCAGAAACTCTCGCTCGTCCTCGGTGAGTTCCTTGGCGGTGAGCACGACAATGGGCAGTTCGGCATAGGCCGGCTCAGCCCGCACCCGGGTCAGGAAGGCGAAGCCGTCCATTTTCGGCATCATCAGATCGAGCAGCACCAGCGCCGGCAGCGGGTTGGCGACGAGCCATTCCAGCGCCTCCTCGCCATTGGTGGCCTCGGCCACCGGCAGGCCGGCGCCCTCGATGGTGGCGCGCATGATGGCGCGCACCTCGGCGTCGTCATCGACCACAAGCACCACGCCATCGGCATTGCCCGGCGCGAATTTATGCACCAGTGCGATAAGCCGCTGCCGGTCGATCGGCTTGGTCATGTATTCCGAGGCGCCGAGCGAATAGCCGAGATTGCGGTCGTCGACGATGGTCAGCATGATGACCGGAATATGCGCCAGCGCCGGCTCCGACTTCATGATGCCGAGCACCGACCAGCCGTCGATCTTCGGCATCATCACGTCGAGCGTGACGATATCGGGCGGCTCCTTGCGCATGATGTTGAGCGCCTCCACCCCGTCGCGGGCGTGGCGCAGCACATAGCCTTCCTTGCCGAGCGTGGCGGTTAGCACGTCATGCACCGCCGGGTCGTCATCGACCACCAGCACGGTGATGGCGCCGGGCGTCGTCGGCGCGCCGGGATCGACGATCTCGTCCTCGTCGCCATGCGCGCCGGCCAGATGCGCCTCGACTGGCAGCTCGATGGTGAAGGTGGACCCCTGTCCCGGCTCGCTCGCCACCGAAATGGTGCCGCCGAGCATGGCGGCGAAATGCTTGGTGATGGTGAGCCCGAGGCCGGTGCCGCCGAAATTGCGCGTGGTGGAGGAATCCGCCTGGGTGAAGGCCTGGAACAGCCGGCCCATCTGTTCCTCGCTCATGCCGATGCCGCTGTCGCGGACATCGAAGCGCACCGCCGCGCTGCCATCGGGCAGGGTGTCGCGGGCGATGGCCAGCGTCACCGTGCCGTCCTTGGTGAACTTGGCGGCGTTGCTGAGCAGGTTGATCAGGCTCTGCTTGAGCTTGGTGACATCGGTGCGCAGCGTGCCGATATCGACGGGGCAGTCGATGACGAAGCGGTTGGCGTTCTTCTGCATCATCGGCCCGACAATGGTCTTCACCTCCTCGACCATGCGGGTCAGGAACACCTGTTCCAGATAGACATCCATCCGACCCGCCTCGATCTTGGACAGGTCGAGAATGTCGTTGATGAGGCCGAGCAGGTGCTTGCCGGCCGCCTGGATCTTGTCGAGATCGGCGACCATGGCGCTGTCGCCGGCGTCCGCCGCGTCCTCGGAGAGGATTTCGCTGTAGCCGATGATGGCGTTGAGCGGGGTGCGCAGCTCATGGCTCATATTGGCGAGGAAGGCGGACTTCACCCGGCTCGCCGATTCCGCCGCCTCCTTGGCCTCGCGGAGCTGCTGCTCCATGCGCACGCGGTCGCTGATATCGACGAAGGTGGCGATGACCGCCGGCTTGCCGCGGAAGTCCAGCCGCTCATGCGAAACCATGGTGCAGATGGTCGAGCCGTCAGTGTGGGGCAGGTTGAACTCCTGCCGCTCGCTGGTCGGCGTGGCGAGGATGTCTTCCAGCTCCCGCCCCGGCGCGGGATCGGCGAACAGGTCGCGCAGCTTCAGGCCGACCAGCGTGTCCGCCTCGCGGCCGATCAGCCGGCCGAGGCAGCCATTGCAGTGGCGGATCACCCGCTCTGCCACATCCATGATGACAAGGCCGATCGGCGCGGCGGCGTCGATGGCACGCAGTTGCTCCTCATCCTCGCGCAGCTTCATCTCCGCCAGCTTGCGCTCGGTGATGTCGGTGTAGATGGCGATGAAGCCGCCGCCCGGCACCGGATCGCGCCGCACTTCGAGAATGGTGCCGTCGGGCCGCGTGCGCTCGAAGCGGTGGGGCTTCTCCAGTTGCGCCAGACGCTGGGCCAGCGCGGTCTCGATATCGACCTCGCCGAATTCGCCGCGGGCGCCGAGATAACGGATATAGTCGGAGAAGGTGTGCTCGGTGCCGAGAAATTCCGGCGGCATGTCGAGATAGTCGACAAAAAGCTGGTTCCAGGTCACCAGCCTGTGCCGGTCGTCATACATGGCGACGCCCTGCGACATGTTCTCCAGCGTCGCCCGCAGCAGCGTCGCCTCGCTCACCCACTCGGCCTCAGTCATCCCCTTCCCCTCGTTCTTCATGGCGCCCCCGGCGGATCAAGCGTGAGCAGCAGCGCGGCCATGTCGTCAAAGGCCGGCAGTCCCGCCTCGAAGGCCCGCACGGCGGCGGCCAGATGCGGCAGCGGCGACGGCTCATGGCCAAGCGCGGCGAGGAAATCTCCCACCCGCTCCTCACCATAGAGCGCGCCGGCATGATCATGCGCTTCGGTGAGGCCGTCCGTCACCACCATCAGCCGCTCCCCGGCGCCGAGCGGCACGGTGGCGGCGCGGTAGGGGAATTCTTCCATCACCCCCAGCGCCGGCCCGCCGGCGGCGGTCAGCCGCGTCACCGTGCCGTCGCGCGCGCGCAGATAGGGCGGCACATGGCCGGCCCGCACATAGGTCAGCGTCCCGGCCGGCGCGTCGAGCACCGCCAGCAGCAGGGTGACGAACATGCAGGAGGCGTTGCCCCGCGCCAGCGCGTCATTCACCAGCCCCGCCGCCTGCGCCGGATCAGCGAACAGTTCGCCCGCATCGGGCCGGGTGCCGAGGGCGCGGAACATGGAATGGGTGCGCGCCATCATCAGCGCCGCGCCGGCGCCCTTGTCGGAAACGTCGCCGATGATCGCGACCATCCGCCCCTCGCCGAGGGGAAAATAGTCGACGAGGTCGCCTCCCACTTCCTTCGCCGGCTCCAGCAGCACGTCGATGGTGAGGTTCCGCCCGCCGAACGGCCCGGCGAAAGGCGGCGGCACGAGGGCGAGTTGCAGCGTACGCGCCTCGGTGAGTTCGGCCTGCTTGCGCCTCAGCTCGTCGCGGGTGCGGTCGCGCAGCGCCTTCTTCTCCAGCGTGGCGAGCACCCGGGCACGCAGCAGCGTCGGATTGAACGGCTTGAAGATGAAATCGTCGGCGCCAAGCTCGATGCAGCGCACCACCGGCTCGATCTCGTTCAGCGCCGAAACGACAATGACCGGAAGATCATTGATCCGCCCGTCGGTCCGCAGCCGGTCGAGTACGCCGAAGCCGTCGAGTTCCGGCATCATGATGTCGAGCAGGACGAGATCGTAGGGCTTCTGGTCGATGGCGGCGAGCGCCTCGACACCATTGGCGGCCTCGTCAATATGGGAGAAGCCGAGGCGCTTGAGCCGGCGCAGCAGCAGATCGCGGTTCTCGGCGACATCGTCGACCACCAGAATCGCCGCGTTCTGGTCCGTCATGAGTGCGCTTCCACCGACTTGCTTGATTGCCCCGCCCGGACGCGGGCAAGCGCGGACTATCCACACAATGGGCGGGCTTAGCAACGCTGCCCAAGCGGCCATCCGGCCCTAAAAGCTGCATGTTTTCAGTCTCACGCAGCGTAACCCCTATTGGGGTATGGCATGGGCGCGAGGCGTTGCGCGGATGCTGGCGCGAAACCATGGCGCAGCCGCCCGCGCCGCCCTACATAGACCTGAGGGAGGCGCGACAGACAGCGATGCAGATGTTCCGAGCGTGCCTTCTGATGGCGGCACTGGTCGTTTCGGCCGGGCCCGCCTTGGCCCAGATGACCAGCAAGCCGAGCCCCTACATGCCCCAGCGACGCGATTCGGTCCGGCCCAACAGCCAGAACCTGATGCGGGGCCCGTCCTATTGGACGCCGCAGCAGCGCCGGCTCAACGTGCCCGGCGCCACCGCCAATCCCAGCCTGCGGCGTGAGACGGAGCCCTACCCGCCGCCGCCGCTGCCGCCCCCGGTGCGACCGGCCGAAACGCCGGACAAGTAGCGGACGGCGGCAATTCCTTGCCGCCGCCGTCATGCCAATGTGACGTCATCCCGGCCGAGCGCAGCGAGAGCCGGGATCGCTCTCCATCTGGTCGCGCTCCCGGATCGGCCTGCGGCCGTCCGGGATGACACTTCGGGGCGGGCGACTCAATCCCGCTGCAGGTCCGGCGGGCTCGCCTCGGCCACCAGGCTCGCCAGCGCCTCGTCCAGCGTCAGCGTGGTCTGGTTCGGCGAGCCGAGCCGGCGGATGGAGACGGTGCGCTCCGCCGCTTCCTTGCGCCCGACGACCACGAGCGCCGGCACCTTGGCCAGCGAGTGCTCGCGCACCTTGTAGTTGATCTTCTCGTTGCGCAGGTCGAGTTCGACCCTGAGCCCCATCTTCTTCGCCGCCGTCACGATTTCGCGGGCATAGTCGTCGCCCTCGGAGGTGATGGTCGCCACCACCGCCTGCACCGGCGCCAGCCAGAGCGGGAAATGGCCGGCATGGTGCTCGATCAGAATGCCGGTGAAGCGCTCCATCGAGCCGCAAATGGCGCGGTGGATCATGACAGGCGTCTTCTTCGAGCCGTCGGCATCGACATAGAACGCGCCGAAGCGCTCCGGCAGGTTGAAATCGACCTGCGTCGTGCCGCACTGCCATTCGCGGCCAATGGCGTCGCGCAGCGTGTACTCGAATTTCGGGCCGTAGAAGGCGCCCTCGCCCGGCAATATGCCGGTCTTGATCTTGCCGCCGGATTCCGCCTCGATCTGGGTGAGCACGCGGCCCATCACATCCTCGGCGTGGTCCCACACCGCATCCGAGCCGACGCGCTTTTCCGGCCGGGTGGAGAGCTTGACCACGATCTCCTCGAAGCCGAAATCGGCATAGGTGGAGAGGATCAGCTCGTTGATCTTCAGGCACTCCGCCGCCATCTGCTCCTCGGTGCAGAAGATATGCGCGTCGTCCTGGGTGAAGCCGCGCACGCGCATCAGCCCGTGCAGCGCGCCCGAGGGCTCGTAGCGATGCACCGCCCCAAACTCCGCGAGGCGCATGGGCAGGTCGCGATAGGATTTCAGCCCGTGCTTGAAGATCTGCACATGGCCGGGGCAGTTCATCGGCTTGAGGGCGTAGACGCGGTCATTGTCCTCGGTGTCGCCGGCCGGCTGCACCTTGAACATGTTGTCCTTGTACCAGCCCCAATGGCCCGAGGTCTCCCACAGCGACTTGTCGAGCACCTGCGGGGCGTTGACCTCGCTATAGTCGGCGGCGAGGCGTCGGCGCATATAGGCGACGAGGTTCTGGAACAGGTTCCAGCCCTTGGGATGCCAGAACACGACGCCCGGCCCCTCCTCCTGGAAGTGGAACAGGTCCATCTCCCGGCCGAGTCGGCGGTGATCGCGCTTCTCGGCCTCCTCCAGTTGCAGGATATAGGCGTCGAGTTCTTCCTTGGTCCGCCATGCCGTGCCGTAGATGCGGGTCAGCATCGGGTTGTTGGCGTCGCCGCGCCAATAGGCGCCGGCCACCTTCATCAGCTTGAAGGCGTCGCCCACCTTGCCCACGCTCGGCATGTGCGGGCCGCGGCAGAGGTCGAACCACTCGCCCTGCTTGTAGATCTTGATCGTCTGGTCGGCGGGGATGGCGTCCACCAGCTCGACCTTGAACGCCTCGCCCTTCTCCTTGAACACGGCCTTGGTCGTGTCGCGGTCCCACACCTCCTTGGTGAAGGGTGCGTCGCGGGCGATGATCTCGCGCATCTTCTTCTCGATGGCGGCGAAATCGTCCGGGGTGAACGGCTCGTTGCGGAAGAAGTCGTAATAGAAGCCGTTCTCGATCACCGGGCCGATGGTCACCTGGGTGCCCGGCCACAGCGTCTGCACCGCTTCCGCCAGCACATGGGCGGCGTCGTGGCGGATGAGTTCCAGCGCTTCCGGGCTCTCGCGGGTGACGAGCTCGAACCGAGCGTCCGCGGAAATGGGATCGGAAAGGTCCGTCAGCACCCCGTCAAGCTTCATCGCCAGCGACTTCTTGGCGAGCGACTTGGCGATGGAGGCGGCGACCTCGGTGCCGGTGGTGCCGGAGGCATAGGCTCGGACGGCGCCATCGGGGAAGGTAAGGTTGATCTCAGACATGTCGTTTCTCCTGCCCACTCCTGCGAACCACGCAGGTAGGCGCGTTCAAGGTCACGGCTCGCGCGCGCCCTCCGCCTTGGGGGTCCGCGCGTAGCGCCACGGCATATACCACGCGCCGTCCCCGGGCAATTCAGCCGGCACCGGCTCGAACCCCGAGCCGCCCCAGGGCTGGCAGCGGCAGAGGCGCCCGGCCGCCATCCACCCGCCGGCCCAGGCGCCATGGCGGTCGATCGCCTGCTCGGCGAATTCCGAGCAGGTGGGCAGATAGCGGCACTGGCGCCCCATGAAGGCGGAGAAGCTGTAGCGATAGACGAGGATCGGCGCGCGCAGCATCAGCCGCGGCAGCCGCGCCGCCAGGGCTGCGACACTCGCCTGCGACCTCTGTTCCGTCATCGCCCGCCCCTAACCCGGAACCGGCGCGACTCCGCCGCGTTGCCCCCGTGACACGCCGGCGCGCAAGCCGGCCGGCAGCCCGGGAGCAGACGATGACCAACACCCGATTCTGGACGATGGCGGCGCTCGCGGCGTGCGCTTTCCTGACCGTCCCGGCCCTCGCCCAGCAGCCCCTGGCAAGTCCCCCGGCCAGCGCCCCGGCGAAGCCGCCGGTGGAGGAGCATGTGCCGCCCGGCCCGGCCGGCGGCACCCAGCCCGCGCCCTCCGCCGCGACTTCGCCCGAAGTTGACCCGGACATGCAGCGCGTCGCCGCCTGCAAGGCGGATGCGCTGGCGAAACTGAAGCAGCGCTCGCCCTCGGTGGAGGACATCTATATCGACGTGGACGGCCTCACCATCGCCGAGGCCGCGAGCACGCTGGGCGACACGCCGGTCAAGGGCGTGATCATGGGCGAGGCCTATATTCAACGCGACCGCTCCGACACCGCCAACCGCTTCCTCTGCCTCACCGGCGCAAAGGGCGAGGTGCTGTTCACCTTCTTCACCGAGCGCTGAGGCGCCCGATCCGTGCCCACGGCCGCAGCCAAACCGTCGCGCCGGGATTCCCGCTACTCCGCCGCCTTTGCCGCCGCCGCGCGCGCGTCGATCTGATCGAGCGCGTCGACCACTGCGTCGAAGGTGAGCAAGGTCGAGGCGTGGCGCGCCTTGTAGTCGCGCACCGGCTCCAGCACCTTCAACTCGGCCCAGCGGCCCTCCGGCGGCGCCCCGTTCTCCTTCAGCATGCGCCGCATCGCCTCGCGCACCGCGCGCAGTTCCTCCGGCGTCGAGCCGATAGCCAGCTCTCCCATCACCGAGGATGACGCCTGCCCCAGCGCGCAGGCGCGCACCTCCTGGGCGAAGTCCACCACCACCCCGTCGCGCAGCGCGAGGTCGACGGTGACGGTGGACCCGCAAAGTTTGGAATGCGCTGTTGCCGTCGCATCGGGCGCCGCCAGCCGGCCGAGCCGTGGTATGTCGGCGGCCAGTTCCAATATCCGGCGATTATAGACGTCGTTCAGCATAACGGCTCGATCCGTCTGGATAAGGCAGCGAGGCTCCCCGCCCGGCCCGTGCCGCCCGATTGCGGCCGGCCCTGCCTCGCCTATATAGGTGCCGTGGCCGCTTCGCGAAAGCGACGCGCGCGATCTGACTTCCGGCAGCGACGCGGGGCGGCTATGGTCGGTATGATGCTGATCCGTGGCGGGTATTGGCACGTAGGACCGATTTGACCGGCACGCCGTCGCGCCCGGCCGCAAATGCGTCGTCGAACGGAGTTCGTCATGGATGCCGTGCTTAAATCGCTGATGCGCAGCGCCCAGAGCGAGATGGAGGCGTCCGCCGCGCGCCGCCCCTCCCGCGAGGAGGCCGAGGCTGCCGTGCGTACGCTCATCGCCTGGGCAGGCGACGATCCGGCCCGTGAGGGCCTGCTCGACACGCCCAAGCGCGTGGTGCGTGCCTATGAGGAACTCTACAGCGGCTATCGCGTCGACCCGGAGGCGATCCTCGACCGCACCTTCGGCGAGATCGGCAATTTCGATGACATGGTGATGGTGCGCGATATCGAGTTCCACTCGCATTGCGAACACCACATGGTGCCGTTCATCGGCAAGGCGCACATCGCCTATTTCCCGGTGGAGCGCGTGGTCGGCCTGTCGAAGATCGCCCGCATCGTCGACATCTATGCCCGCCGCCTGCAGACGCAGGAGCACCTGACCTCGCAGATCATCACCGCGATGGACGAGATTCTTAAGCCGCGCGGCGTCGCCGTGCTGGTGGAGGCCGAGCATATGTGCATGGCGATGCGCGGCGTGCGCAAGCAGGGCGCGTCCACCGTCACCACCCAGTTCACCGGCGTGTTCCGCGACGATCCGCAGGAGCAGGTTCGCTTCATGAGCCTGCTGCGCGGCCTGCGTCCGTGAGCGCGGCCCACAGAAAGCTTGCATGACCGATATTTCCTTCGCACCGCGCGGCAGCAAGGCGGACATCGAGGAGGGTGATCGCCTCTCTCCGAAATTTGACGCGGATGGGCTCGTCACCGCCGTGACCGTCGATGCCGATGACGGCACGGTGCTGATGGTTGCGCATATGAACGCGCAAGCGCTGGCGCTGACCATCGAGACCGGCGTCGCCCATTATTTCAGCCGTTCGCGCGGGCGGCTGTGGAAGAAGGGCGAGGAAAGCGGCCATCTCCAGCATGTGGTGGAATTGCGCGTCGATTGCGACCAGGACGCGGTGGTGCTGCGCGTGCGCATGCCCCCGCTCGGTCCCGGCGTGCCGGGCGCGGCCTGCCATACCGGGCACCGCTCCTGCTTCTTCCGCTCCGTGCCGCTGGGGGCTGCGCCGACGCCGGACCTCTCGCTGACCGTCAATGACGACGGCAAGCTGTTCGACCCCGCAACCGTCTATGGCCTCGCCAGCAAGACGGAAACGCCGCGCTTCTAGAGGCTCCGCCCCTTCAGCCGTCATCCCGGCCGAAGGCCAAGCCGTATAGAGCCGGGATCGCCATCCCCTCCCCCAGGCACAGCAAGAGCCGGCATCGCTCCATACCGCCCAAGATCCCGGATCGGCCTGCGGCCGTCCGGGATGACGCCCTGTGGCGCGGGGGCTCACGCCGAGAGAATGTATTCCCGCATGGCGTGGCTCTCGCGTTCCATCTCGGCGAGGCGCTCCTTCACCACGTCACCGATGGAGATGATGCCGATCAGCTTGCCGCCCTGCACAACGGGCAGATGGCGGAAGCGCCCGGCGGTCATGTGCTCCATGATCTGGTGCACGGTCTCGTTGCCCTCGCAGGTCACGACGCGCGAGGTCATCACCGAGGCGACGCTGTCGTCCAGCCGGCCGGGGCCGTCGAGCCCGACCACGCGCACCACGTCGCGCTCCGACAGGATGCCGATCACCCGCCGCTCCGGGTCCGTCACCACGATGGCGCCGATGCGCTTGCTCGCCAGCAGCTCCGTCGCCTCGCGCAGCGTCGCCTCCGGGGCGATCGTCTGAACGTCAAAGCCCTTTTCCTCAAGAATGGTCCGAACCGTCATGCAAGCCTCCTTCCCGGAATGCGGCACGGCCGGAACGCGCTCGGTCCGCCGCCCGCTCATTCGGCTTCTTCCCGCGGAAGCGGGCGAGCCATCGGGCAATGATCCGCTTTAACCCTGCGGCAGGCAAGGGGCGGCAGGCCAATCGCTGCGGCGGACTCAGAAGGTTGAGGTGCGAGAATAGCCGCCGCCGCCCGGACGGCGCCGGACCGGGTCGAACAGCGGGAAAGCCAGCAGGCCGGCGAGAAAGCCACCCATATGCGCCTGCCAGGCGATGCTGCCCTCGACGAGGCCGGCCGGCTCGCCAAGGCCGAAGGCGAGATTGATGACGAACCACACGACCACGAAGCCGATCACCCGGCGGTCGCGCAGCACCTGCATCAGCGGCGGGGCCGGCATGTGCAGCGCCGGGTCCATCACCCCCGGGCGCCAGGCGCCGCGCCCGCCATCGGCGAACATGAAGCGCAGCGCCGCCGCCATGCAGCCCGACACCGCGGCCGAGGCGCCGATCATCGGCACCAGTTCGCCCTCATGGGTGAGAAGATGCAGCCCTGCCCCCGCCGCCGCCGTAGCGGCGAAGAAGGCGAGGAAGCGCGCCATGCCGAAGCGGCGCGCCACCGGCGTGCCGAAAGCCAGCATCCACAAAAGGTTCAGGCCGACATGGGCCCAGCCGCCATGCAGGAAGGCATAGCTGACGAAGGTCCATATATCCGCCGCCATCCCGCCCGGCAGCACGCCCTCCGCCAGCACGGAGGGGTCGTAGCGGGCGGGAATGAAGGCGAACAGCGCGAGAATCTCGATGCCGGTCTCCACATCCACCCAGTCGCGGACAAGCTGGATGAGCAGCATCGCCGCCGCCAGCACGGTAATCACCGGCGGCACGTTGAGAATGGGTTCGCGTCTATGGGCGGCAAGGCGGGGCGGTTCGAGCACACCGCTCACATAGGCGTCCGCGCGCATGGCGGCAAGGCCGCGCGACGCGGCGCCGGCGGGAAAGCCGTTTCCACCGGCTTAAACGGCGTGATGAACAGTTTGCCTATTGCGATGGTTAACGCCAATAAAAAACCTATTAACAGTCTCTGTCCAGCGTAGTGATGAATCGTCGTCATCGCTTAGACGGGTATAAAATCCTTGGCGCTAAGCTCTCCCTCAGTGACAGGGATGAGGTACGCGATGAAAAAGAGGCTCGAACGGGCCCTTCTCGCGGCGGGTCAGGCGGTTCTTGCCGCCGCAATGGCGGCGGTGCTGACGCCCGCCGAGCCCGCGCAGGCGGAGAAGACGGTGGCGATGCTGTCCAGCCTCGCCGCCAATATGGTGGCGGGCGCGCAGACCAGCGTGCCGATGGGCTATTTCCAGTTCTGCGCCGAGCACCCCGCCGAGTGCGGATCGAAGGGCGGAACGGGCGGCAAGGTGGCGCTCACCGAAGCCAATTTCGCTCAGTTGCGGGAGGTCAACGACTCCATTAACGGCCGAATCCAGCCGATGACCGATCTCGAACATTATGGCGAGATCGAACGCTGGACCTATCCGGAGGACGGATTCGGCGATTGCGAGGACTATGTCCTGCTCAAGCGCCGCACGCTGGTCGAACTCGGCTGGCCGGCCGACACGCTGCTCGTCACCGTGGTGCGCGACCGCAAGGGCGACGGTCACGCCGTGCTCACCGTTGTGACCGACCGCGGCGACCTCGTCCTCGACAATCAGGAAGCGGCTATCGTGCTGTGGCATGAAACCGGCTACCGCTTCGTCAAGCGGCAGGCGCAGGCGGACACGGACAGTTGGGTCTCGCTCGGCGACGTGCTAGCGCCGCTCTCGGTCGGGCGGAACTGATCCCTCGGCGGCGGCGCAGCGGGCGGATCAGTCCACCCGCTTCAACCCGTCGGCAAAGCGCCGCCAGTTGCGCACATAATGCGCGGCGGTGCCGTGGATGCGCTTTTCCATCGCCGCGTCGAGCGTGCGGATCACCTTGCCCGGCGCCCCGACGATCAGGGAATTGTCGGGATATTCCTTGCCCTCGGTGATGAGGGCGCCCGCCCCCACCAGGCAGTTGCGGCCGATCTTGGCGCCGTTGAGAATCGTCGCCCCCATGCCGACCAGACTGTTGGCGCCGATGCTGCAGCCATGCAGCATCGCCTTGTGGCCGATGGTGCAGTCTTCGCCGATCGTCATGGGGAAGCCGGGGTCGGTGTGCAGCACGCACAGTTCCTGGATATTCACCCGGGCGCCGAGCGTGATCCGCTCATTGTCGCCGCGGATGACCGAGCCGAACCACACGCTTGCCTCGTCGCCCACAAAGATATTGCCGATGAGTTCGGCGGTGGGGGCGATCCAGAAGCGGCCGAGCGCCGGGAGTTCCGGCGCCACCCCGTCAAGCGCGTAGACCGGCATCGCCGTCAGTCCTCGAGATCGGTGTCGAGAATGGCCATCTGGAAATTATAGGAGAGATCGCCGTCCTCCTTGTCCTCGAACAGGACGCCGATGAACTCGTCGCCGAGATAGACCTCGGCCGAATCCTTCTTCTTCGGCCGCGCGACGACGCGAAGCTGGGTGTTGGTGAACAGGCGCCGCATATAGGTCTGGACGCGCTCCAGGTCCTTCTTTTCCAAGTCCGTGCTCCCAGAGGGTTGATCGGGCGGCAGGCTTGCCATGCCGCGACGGCCGGCGCAACCGTCGCCGGCACAATCGGCTGTTCACACCGGCGCGGGGCGAGGCGCGCGGCTCAGATCGCCTCGCCGAGAAAGGTCGGCATGTCGGCGAACTGGTCGAACATCTGGTCCATGCTGCGCGAGGGCTCGGCACAGCCGGCCTCCCCGACCACCTTGGCCGGCACCCCCGCCACGGTTGTGCGCGCCGGCACGGGCTTCAGCACCACCGAGCCGGCGGCGACGCGGGCGCAATGGCCGACTTCGATATTGCCGAGCACCTTGGCCCCCGCGCCCAGCAGCACGCCATGGCGGATCTTCGGGTGCCGGTCGCCATGCTCCTTGCCGGTGCCCCCGAGCGTCACGCCCTGCAGCACCGAGACATTGTCCTCGATCACCGCCGTCTCGCCCACCACGATGCCGGTGGCATGGTCAAAGAAGATGCCGCGCCCGAACGGTGCCGCCGGGTTGATGTCGACCTGGTTCACCGCCGAGGAGCGGCTCTGCAGATAGAGCGCGAAATCGGTGCGCCCGTTCTTCCACAGCCAATGAGCCAGACGGTGGGTCTGGATGGCGTGAAAGCCCTTGTAATAGAGCAAGGGCTGGATCGCCCGGTCGGTGGCCGGGTCGCGGTCGAGCACGGCAACGATGTCGGCGCGGATGGCGACGCCAAGCCCCGGATCGTCGGCCGCCGCTTCCTCGAAAGCCTGGCGGATGATGTCCGCCGGCACATCGCCGTGGTCGAGCCGCTGGGCGATGCGGTGCGCCACCGCCCGCTCCAGCGAGGTGTGATAGAGCACGGTGGAATAGACGAAGCTCGCCAGCGCCGGCTCGCGCTGGGTGATGGCCTCGGCCTCTGCGCGGATGCGGGCCCAGACCGGATCGACCTTGTCGAGCGCGCGCGGCGCCTCGGTGCGCTGGAGAGAGTTCACTGCCATGTTTCAATCCTCGCCTGCCGCCCGCGGGCGGCGGCCAGATGTCCCAAGTTGGGGTGAGCCTAGCACAGGCACCCGCGCCGGCCTACGTCGCCGGGATTGCAGGAATGCATTGTCGCGCGCAGTCACTGGGAGCGTCACCAGCGGAGCCGACACGGCCGGAATCGAGATATCAGCTTTCCCACGCAAGCGATTCATCCGACTCCGATTATTCCGTCAGAGCGACCTCACGCCGCCGGCGCCGGCGCCGGGAAGGGCACTATGGCATCGACGCGCGGCGGAATCGAAATGTGAGCATTGCCCGATAAACCGCTTATACGACTCTGATTTTGGCCAACCCAACGCGCTCACGCCGCGCTTTTGGGCGTCACCGTGAGGGTGAGCCCGAGCGCCCGAACCACACCGAGCAGCGTGGAAAGACGCGGATCCCCCTCCGCGCTCAGCGCCTTGTACAGCGCCTCGCGGGTCACGCCGGCCTCCCTCGCCACCTTGGTCATGCCCTTGGAGCGGGCAATCGCGCCGAGCATCGTGGCGATCACCACCGGATCACCATCTTCGAACGCTGCCTCCAGATAGGCGGCCACATCTTCGGCCGTCTCGATATGGTCCGCAGGATCCCACTTGGTCGTCTCCAACGCCATGGTCATTCCTCCCATTCGGCCGCGAGGCGGGTGGCGAACGATATGTCGCGGGCCTGCGTGCGCTTGTCGCCGCCCGCGAGCAGGATCACCAATTCCGTCCCGCGCCAGGTGAAGTACAGCCGGTAACCCGGCCCGTAGTCGATCCGAAGTTCGCTGATGCTTCCTACACGCTTGGCATCGCCGACATTGCCGCCGGCAAGACGGACGATGCGCGTGTCGATCCGCGCCCGGGCCTGCCTGTCCCTGAGGCCACGGAACCAGGCAACAAACTCCGCCGTCTGCCGCACCTCGATCATGAATGTGAACTATAGTTTACATAGCGAGTCCTGTAAACGCGAGTTCACCCCTGCTCGCTCAAAAACGCCAGCACCGCCTCCTTGAACACCTTGTCGCCCACCGCGCGCATGTGATCGCGGTCAGGGATATCGACCGCCCGGGCGCCTGATATCAGCGCGGCGAGTGGGGCGGCGGCACCGGACACCTCGTCGCGGGTGCCGACCGCGATCAGCGTCGGCACGGCGATCCGCATCACTTCCTCGCGGCTCAGCGTGCGGCGGGAGCCGACGATGCAGGCGGCGAGCGCCTCGCGGTCGCTCTTGGTCTGGTCGGCGAAGGCACGGAACATGCGGCCCATCGGGTCGGTCACGTCGTCGAGGCTGGGAGCGCGTAGTGCATCGGCGATGGTGATGGGCAGGCCGGCGCCAGCGATGAGGTGAATGCCGATGCCGCCCAGCACCAGCGCGCGCACCCGCTCCGGCGCGGTCAGCGCGGCGCAGGCGCTGATGCGCCCGCCCATCGAATAGCCCATGAGGTCGACCCGGCCGAGGCCGAGATGCTGGATCAGCGCCAGCACGTCACGCGCCATCAGCCAGGGATCGTACAGCTCGGGCTGATAGAGCTTGGCGGAGGCGCCGTGGCCGCGATTGTCGAGCGCGATCACCCGCCGCCCGGCCCCGGTCAGGGTCGAGACCCAGCCCGGCCCGACCCAGTTGATCTCCTTGGTCGAGCCGAAGCCGTGCACCAGCACGATCGGCTCGCCCTCTCCCTCGTCGAGATAGGCGAATTCGATACCGTCATGGGAGAAGGTCGGCATGGCGCGCTCCGTTCAGGGAGCGCGCACGCTAATCAGCCCGCCCCGCCCTGCCAACCCGCCGCAACGGGTCAGCCCGGCTTCTTCAGCGCCTTGTCGTTGCGGCAGCGCGACAGCGGCAGGATCGTGCCGGAATAGATGCGTGTGATGTTCATCGCCGCCTTGTCGGTATCGACGCTGAGGCAGGCGCAGCCATAGCCGTAGCCGTTGGGCTGCAGCTTCACATATTGCTTGGCGTCGAAATCAGGGGCGTTGTCGAAGCCTTCCGCCTCCATGCCGGCCTGCGAGCGCATCCACCAGTCGCCGTCGCGGTCGGAGAGATACCAGTTGCCCGGCGTCGGGTTCACATACCAGCCGCAGCGGTTTTCCGCCGCGCCGGCTGGGAGGGCGATGGCCGCGAGCGCGGCCAGCGAACTCAGCGTCAGCAGGAAACGGCGCATCGGTATCTCCTCGGCAAGCCTCACGCCGGCAGGGGCTGCGGCCGGCGACGCTTTTTCTTCCACATCGGGCGCAGCATCGCCACCACCATGGAATTGAACGAAGCGATGAGGCCGAGCACGTTCAGCGCGGCGGCAATGATCCAATAGGCGAGCTTGGCCATCGCCTCGGTGAGGAACAGCGCCCCGCGTCCCAGCGTCTTCACCACCGCCAGCGTCTTGCCGCCCTTGGCCTGCGCCAGCGCGCTCAGCCGCGCCGCACCGGCGGCATCGTCGACATGGCGCAGCCCGGCGAAGGTAGCGCGCGTGCCGGCCTTGCTGCCGGCCGTGCCGAGATCTCCGACCAGGGCGGCGAGCTGCGCCTTCGACCCGCTACGCACCGCCGCCGCGATATTGCCGGCGAAGCGCCCGCCGACCACGCCCGCGCGCCGCGCGCCCTTCAGCACGGAGAGCCCGGCGCGGAAGGTCAGCGGCGCGCCGAAGGCGGCGTAGGTCGCCCCCGTCGCGACGATGCCGACGCCCGCGAGACTCACCATGAACGGGTCCACCGGCTCGCCACGCGCCCAGTTCGCCGCCTCGCGGCCGAGATCGCGCACATCGCCCCACACGGTGAGATCACCGGCGGCGGCGCCCGCGAGCCCGGCCATGTCCTCGCTTTGCCCGGTGAGGAAACCATGGCCGAAGCTTCCCGCCCCGCGTGCGAAGCGCGCGCCCGTCGCATTGGCGAGGGCGACGCGGGCCCGACGCTCGGCCGTCACGGACACGCCACGTTCATCCGCCAGTTCGACAAAGCTCGCCGCCAGCTCGCCGTCGCCTTCCGCCAGCGCCGCGTCGATCTCGCCCGCCACCCGGGCCTCGGTCAACACGCCGGTGAGCTGCAGATCGGCGAGTCGCGCCGCGTCGTCCTGCGCGCTCACCAGCGCAAGCGCATGCCGCCCCGCCGGCACCAGCCAATGGGCGGCACCCGCGAAAGCGAGCAGAAAGCCGAAGGCGGCGAAGAAGCGATACATGGCCGGGATATGGGGATCGCGCGGGAGAATGTCCCCCTCCTGCCACACCATTATGGCGGCGCGATGGGTGCGGCGTGCACAGGCGCGGCATCCGGCCCCTTGGACCGCGGCGCGCCAGCGGCTATGGTCGCGCCGATTTCAACGCGAGCGCGGACAGGCGGACATCATGGCGGGCCACGTCGTTCCCCATTTCCACAATTCGGCCGGCGTGGCGAAGATCGCCATCGGCGCCCGGGAATTCATGTGCGTGGGCGCGCTGCCGCCCTATGACCACCCGCATGTGTTTCTCGACATGGGGTCGGATGACGAGATCATCTGCCCCTATTGCTCGACCCTCTACACCTACGATTCCCACCTGCACGGCACCGAGTCGAACCCGCCGGGCGCGCTGTTCGAGATTCCGGCCGCCGCCTGAGCGGCGCCCTTGCCCACACGCTCCCTCGCCATAGCCGGCGCCGGCATAGGCGGCCTCACCGCCGCCCTTGCGCTGGCGCAGGCCGGCTTTGCCGTGACCCTGGCCGAACGCGCGCCGGTGCTGGAAGAAGCCGGCGCCGGCGTGCAACTCGCCGCCAATGCCACGCGCTGCCTGAAAGCGCTCGGCGTCTATGAGCGCGTGGCCGCCGAGGCCGTGCTGCCCACCGCCTTCGCCGTGCTGGACGGGCGGACCGGCACGCGGCTCGCCGGCGGACCGATGGGAGCGGAAGCCGAGGCCCGGTTCGGCGGACCCTTCCTCGTCATTCACCGCGCCGATTTGCAGGCCGCCCTGCTCGCTGCCGTGCGCGAGGTGCCGGCCATCACGTTGAAGCTCGGCCATGCGCTGGAAAGCTTCACGCCCGACGCCTCCGGCGTCACCTTGGGCCTGCGCCATGCCGGCGGCACGGAAACCCTGCGCGCCGACGCGCTGATCGGCGCCGATGGCCTGCGCTCCGTCGTCCGGCGGACCCTCCTTCCGCAGGCGACGCCCTCCTTCCGCCATCGCGCCGCCTGGCGCGCCACCGTGCCGGTTGACGCGCTGCCCCCCGCCCTCACCGATCCGGTGACGCGGCTGTGGATCGGCCCCGGCGCCCATCTCGTCACCTATCCCGTCAAGGCCGGGCGGGCGATCAATCTGGTCGCCGTCACCCCGGATGAGCGCGAGGCGCATGGCTGGAGCGAGGCCGCGGCGCGCGACGAGCTTCTGGCGCATTATCGCGGCTGGTGCCCCCCGGCCCGCGCCTTGCTCGACGCGCCGGGGCGCTGGCTGCGCTGGGCGCTGTTCGATCTCGACCCGCTCACCAACTGGGGCGACGGCCCGGTGACGCTGCTGGGCGACGCCGCCCATGCCATGCCGCCCTTCCTCGCCCAGGGCGCTGCGCAGGCGATCGAGGATGCCGTGGTGCTGGCCCGCGAACTGTCCGGCGCGGCCAACATCCCCGCCGCCCTGCGCCGCTACGAGGCCGCGCGCCAGCCGCGCACCGCCCGTGTGCAGCGCGCCGCGCGCGGCATGGACCGCATCTACCATCTCACGGGCCCGGCCCGGATCGCCCGCGATCTGGTCATGCGGTTCCAGCCGGAAAGCGCGGTGCTGGACCGCTACCGCTGGATCTATGACTGGCGGGCGTGACGACGCCCCCCTGTGATCGGCTTTCCTCATGGCTTCCATGAGAACATCTCGTTTTCCGATCCATCGCCCCATCCCTACTCTTCCCTGACCTGAGGGGAGACACGACATGCCCGCCGTATCGAAGGCGCCCGCCGCCACGCGCGTTTCGGCGCCGCCGACCTTTCTGCCGCTGCCGCTGCTGGTGGCGTTGTTCTGTGTGCTGTGGTCCTCCGCCTTCGCCGGGGCCAAGCTGGCACTGGCGGACTGTCCGCCGCTGATCCTGCTCACCCTGCGGCTGCTGCTCGCCGGCGCGATCATGCTCGCCCTCGCCCCGCTCTGGGACAAGGGCGCCCGGCGCCACGGCCTGCCGCCGATCCGCCGACGGGATATTGCCGCGCTCATCGGCATCGGCATCCTCAACAATGCCGTCTATCTCGGCCTCAACTGGACGGCGCTGACCTTCACCTCCTCCGCCTACACCGCCGTGCTGACGAGCTGCCTGCCGCTGCTGGTGGCGCTTGGCGCCGGGCCGCTGCTGGGCGAGAAGATGAGTCCGGCGAAATGGGCGGGCATCGCGCTGGGGCTGATCGGCGTCGTCATCGTGCTGCGCTCGCGCCTCGCCGGCGCGCATGAAACAATGGCTGGTACGCTGCTCATCGGCGGCGGCGTCACCGCGCTGGCCGCCGGCACGCTGGCGTTCAAATATCTGGCGCCGCGCGGCGGCATCTGGAGCGGCAATGCCGTTCAGTGTCTGGCCGGCGGGCTGGCCCTGATTCCGGTCGCGCTCGCCACCGAGAGCACCGGCGACATCCGCCTCACCGCAAACCTCATCGGCGGCCTCGCCTTTCTGGTGATCGGCGTCTCCATCGGCGGCTATGGCCTCTGGTTCTATCTGCTCACCCGCGCTTCAGCGACGGCGGCCTCCAGCCTGCATTTTCTCATGCCGCCGCTCGGCCTGTTCTTCGGCTGGCTGCTGCTGGGCGAAGTGGTGCCGCCTCTCGACATTCTCGGCATCGTGCCGATCGCCCTCGGCATCTGGCTGGTGACGCGGCCGACGAAAGGGACGGGGTGAGCCCCGCCTGGATGCCGTCCCGGCCGCAGCGCAGCGAAGCGGCGGGATCGTCAACGGACAGCGGCACGCGATCCCGGATCGGCCTCACGCCGTCCGGGATAACGCTGTTTCAGTGATGCCGCCTCACGCCGCCGCCGACACCGCCTGCAGCGCCTTCACCAGCGTGTAGGAACGCTTCTTCGCCGCCATGTCGGGAATGGCGGTGGTGATCATCACCTCGTCCGCCTGCGTGGTGTCGAGGAAGCGCTCCAGCCCTTCGGCGACCTTCTCCGGCCCGCCCACCAGCACCTTGTCGCGGTTGCGGCGGATGAAGACGCGATCCGCCTCGCTATAGGGATAGGCGGCCGCCTCCTCGGCGGTCGGGATCGGGCCGTAATGCCCGCGCGCGCGGCGCAAATGGGCGAGATCGACGCTGCCGGCGAGATATTCCGCCTCCTCGTCGGTCGGCGCGCACACCACCGCCAGAGCGAGGATGGCATGCGGCGCCGCCAGCCGCTCCGAGGGCTGGAAGCCGGCGCGGTAGCTCAGCATCGCGTCCAGCACGTCATGCTGGGCGAAATGATGGGCATAGGCATAGCCCACCCCGATCTGCGCCGAGAGGCGGGCGCTGTAGCCGGAGGAGCCCAGCAGAAAGATCGGCGGCAGTTTTACATCCACCGGCATCACCTGGATGTTGCGGTAGGGATGGTCCGCCGGCCAAGCGCCGGTATCCCACAGCATCAGCTCTTTCAGCCGGTCGAGGAAATCGTCGCCGGGATCGACATCCTGCCGGCGCCGCAGCGCGTGCGAGGTGAGATGGTCTGTGCCCGGTGCCCGGCCGAGGCCGAGATCGACCCGGCCGGGATACAGCGCCTCCAGCACCTTGAAACGCTCCGCCACCATCAGCGGCGCGTGATTGGGCAGCATCACCCCGCCGGAGCCGACGCGGATGCGCTCGGTCGCCGCCAGGATTTGCCCCGCCATCACATCGGGGGCGCCCGACGCGACGGAGGCGAGGTTGTGATGTTCGGCGACCCAGAAGCGGGTGAAGCCGAGGCCATCGACATGGCGCGCCAGTTCCAGCGTGCCACGCAGCGCCTCCGGCCCGCTGGAGCCGGAAGCGACGAAGGAGAGGTCGAGGACGGAAAGGGGGGTATGGGTGAGACGGGTCATGGCGAAGAGGTGGGGATCGGCCGCCCGCCTGCCAAGGAGTATCCTCGATGTGACCTTGCCGCCCCCAGAACGGAGTCCGCCCGCTGGTGGCGGATCGCCGAAACCGGCGATGAACGCGACCACATCTGCGACGTGGACGTTTTGAGTTGCACCCCTCCGCAGCTTTGGTTACACCTCATCGCGCTACCAGACATATTTGGGGAACCGCGATGTCCACCACGACGATCGGCGTCAAGATCGACGAGGATCTCCGCACCCGTCTCCGGGCCGCCGCCGAGCGCGAGGGTTGCACCCCGCATGCGCTGGTAAAGGGCGCCCTCACCGCAGCGATCGAACGCACCGAGCGCGGGCTGGAGGCGGTTCCGCCGGTGGAAGCCGCCGCCGAACCCGCGGCGCCGCTCGGCAATCTGCCGACGGAAAGCCCGTTCCTGCCCTTCGCCCGCGGCATCCAGCCCCAGAGTGTTCCGCGCGCCCGCATCACCTCCACCTACCGCATGCCGGAAACTGACGCAGTGCCGGTGCTCATCGGCCCCGCCACCTTGCCGGCGCCGAAGGCCGAGATGGCCCGCGCCCGCGCCCGGCAGTTGGTGGAGGCACTCCGTGCCAAGGGTCAGAAGGGTCCGGTCGAAGGGCTGATCCACGAATACTCGCTCTCCAGCCAGGAAGGCGTGGCGCTGATGTGCCTCGCCGAGGCGCTGCTGCGCATTCCCGACCGCGCCACCCGCGACGCGCTGATCCGCGACAAGATCGGCCATGGCGACTGGCAGTCGCATCTCGGCCACAGCCCCTCGCTGTTCGTCAACGCCGCGACCTGGGGTCTCGTGCTGACCGGCAAACTGACCTCGACATCGAGCGAGACTGGTCTCACTGGCGCTCTCACTAGACTCATCGGTCGCGGCGGCGAACCGCTGATCCGGCGTGGCGTCGATGTCGCCATGCGGATGATGGGCGAGCAGTTCGTCACCGGTCAGACCATCTCCGAAGCGCTGGCCAACTCCCGCCGCATGGAGGCGAAGGGATTCCGCTATTCCTTTGATATGCTTGGTGAAGCCGCCACGACGGAAGCCGATGCCGCGCGCTATTACGCCGATTACGAACAGGCGATCCATGCCATCGGCAAGGCCTCGGCCGGGCGCGGCATTTATGAAGGGCCGGGCATCTCGATCAAGCTGTCGGCCCTGCACCCGCGCTACAGCCGTGCCCAATATTCACGTGTTATCAATGAGTTGCTACCGCGTGTTACCGCGCTGGCCAAGCTGGCGCGCCATTATGACATCGGGCTCAACATTGATGCCGAAGAGGCCGACCGGCTGGAAATCTCGCTCGACCTGCTTGAATCACTTTGTTTCGATGAGTCACTAAGCGGCTGGAACGGCATTGGCTTTGTCATTCAGGCCTATCAGAAGCGCTGCCCCTATGTGGTCGATTTCCTCATCGACCTCGCCCGCCGCTCCGGCCACCGGCTGATGATCCGGCTGGTGAAGGGCGCCTATTGGGACAGCGAGATCAAGCGCGCGCAAGTGGATGGGCTGGAAGGCTTTCCGGTCTACACGCGCAAGATCCACACCGACGTCGCCTATCTCGCCTGCGCGCGCAAGCTGCTGGCGGCCCCCGACGCGGTATTCCCGCAATTCGCCACCCACAACGCGCAGACGCTCGCCACCGTCATGGAGATGGCGGGGGCTAACTACTATGCCGGACAATATGAATTTCAATGCCTGCACGGCATGGGCGAACCGCTTTATGAAGAGGTGGTCGGCCGAGAGAAGCTCGGCCGCCCCTGCCGGATCTACGCGCCCGTCGGCACCCATGAGACGCTGCTGGCCTATCTCGTCCGCCGCCTGCTGGAGAACGGCGCCAACACCTCCTTCGTCAACCGCATCGCTGACCCCAATGTGCCGGTGGACGAACTGATTGAAAGCCCAGTCGAAGCGGCCCAGCGCATCGAGCCGGTGGGCGCGCCCCATCCCGGCATCAGCGCTCCGGCCGATATGTTCGGGGCAGAGCGGCGCAATTCGGCCGGACTGGACCTCTCCAACGAGCAGCGCCTCGCCTCCCTCGCCGCCGCCCTGCTCGCCAGCAGCGCCGCGCCGGTCGCCGCAAAGCCCCTGCTCGCCGGCCCCGTGACCCTGCCGGGGCCCGTGCGCACCGTGCTTAACCCCGCCGACCATCGCGACACGGTCGGCACGGTGGAGGAAGCGACGCCAGAGATGGTGAGCCGCGCCATGGCCTACGCCAATGCCGCCGCGCCGATCTGGCAGTCCACGCCGCCTGCCGAGCGCGCCGCCTGCCTGTTCCGCGCCGCCGAACTGATGGAAGCGCGCCTGCCCGCCCTCATCGGCCTCATCATCCGTGAAGCCGGAAAATCCTACCCCAACGCCGTCGGGGAAGTGCGGGAGGCGGTCGACTTCCTGCGCTATTACGGCGCGCAGGTGCGGGATGGCTATTCCAGCGATACGCACCGCCCGCTCGGGCCCGTTGTGTGCATCAGCCCTTGGAACTTCCCCCTGGCCATCTTCACCGGCCAGATCAGCGCGGCCCTGGCCGCCGGCAATGTCGTGGTTGCCAAACCCGCCGAGGAAACGCCGCTGATCGCCCTGACGGCCGTGGAGATTTTGCGCGAGGCCGGCGTGCCGGACGGCGCGCTGCAGCTTGTTCCCGGCGACGGCAAGGTGGGCGCCGCGCTCGTTGCGGACAGTCGCACGCGCGGCGTCATGTTCACCGGCTCGACGGAGGTGGCCCGCCTTATCCAGCGCCAGCTTGCCACCCGCCTGAGCGATGAAGGCAGCAGCATCCCGCTGATCGCCGAAACCGGCGGTCAGAATGCGATGGTCGTCGATTCGTCGGCGCTGGCCGAGCAGGTGGTGGCGGACGTGCTCTCCTCCGCCTTCGATTCCGCCGGCCAGCGCTGTTCGGCGCTACGGGTGCTGTGCCTGCAGGACGATGTGGCTGATCGGATGCTCGCCATGCTGCGCGGCGCGCTGAAGGAGCTCAGCGTTGGCAACCCCGTTCATCTGTCGACCGACATCGGCCCCGTCATTTCCGCCGAGGCGAAGGCCAGCATCGAGGCCCATATCGAGCGCCTGCGCAAGGCAGGGTGTCGGGTGGAACAGCTTCCCCTCGGCGATGAGGCGGCGCATGGCACCTTCGTGCCGCCGACGCTGATCGAAATCGGCGAGATTGGCGATCTCGGCCGCGAGGTGTTCGGCCCCGTGCTGCATGTCGTGCGCTACGCCCGCGAGGGACTCGACCAACTCATCAACGCCATCAACGCCACCGGTTACGGCCTGACCTTCGGGCTGCACACCCGCATTGACGAGACCATTGCCGAAGTCGGCTCCCGCATCGCGGTCGGCAATGTCTATGTGAACCGCAACATTATCGGAGCCGTCGTCGGCGTGCAGCCCTTCGGAGGACACGGCCTGTCCGGAACCGGGCCGAAAGCGGGCGGGCCGCTCTATCTCGGGCGGCTGCTGTCGCGCCGCCCGGCGGCGCTGCTGCCGGCGCGTGAAGCCCCGCCCCCGGCCCGGCTGTGGGTGGATTTCCAGCCCGATACCGAGACGCGCACCCTCTGCGGCGCGGTGCTGGAGAACACGCCTTTCGGGCATCAGGCGGAACTCCCCGGCCCGGTCGGCGAGCGCAACCTCTATGCTCTCTCGCCGCGCGGCAGCGTCCTCTGCCTGGCGGCGACCACCAGAGGCCTCGCGGTACAGATCGCGTCGGCGCTGGCCACGGGAAATCGCGTGGTGCTCGAAGGCACGCAGATGCCGCTGCTGCCGAACGGGCTGGAAGAGTGGGTGCGGCTCACCGACAACTTCGCCGAAGCCGCCGTCGACGCCGTGCTGTTCGAAGGCGACAGCGATGCGCTGCGCCGGCTTAATGAGGCGATCGCGGCCCGCGAAGGGCCGATAGTTCTCGTTCATGGCCTGGCGCCGGACGACATCACCCGCGGCGACACCTATCCGCTCGATCTCCTGATGCTGGAGCGTTCCACTAGCACCAACACCGCCGCGGCCGGCGGCAATGCCAGCCTGATGACGCTAGGCTGACAGGCCACCGGCGGCCGATCTGCCCGGGCGCCGCGCGGCGCCCGGGCCTGGCGCTCAATTGTGGTTGAAGCCCGCCGCCTCCTCATCGGTCAGGGGATGCGTGACCGGATGCTTGGCGAAGAAGTCGAGCGCCCGCTGGAAATCGTCGAGCAGCAGGCTCGCGAGATCACGGCTGACGCCATGACGCACGAGAATGCGCTGGATCACCAGGTCCTGTCGGTTGGCCGGCATGGAATAGGCCGGCACCTGCCAGCCGCGCGAGCGCAGCCGGTCGGCGAGGTCGTAGAGCGTGTAGCCCCCGAAGCCCTTGTCGTCCTTCAGCTTCCAGCATAGCGCCGGGATGCCCGTGTGACGATTGCCATCATAGAGCAGTTCAAACGGCCCCAGCGCGGCGATTTCGCGGGCGAGATATTCGGCCGTGTCGTAGCAGGCATTCTGGATCTTGGCGTAGCCTTCGCGTCCCAGCCGGACGAAGTTGTAATACTGCGTCACCACCTGCCCACCGGGACGGGAGAAGTTAAGTGCGAAGGTTGGCATGTCGCCGCCGAGATAGTTCACATCAAAGACGAGCTCGGGCGGCAGGTCAGCCGCCTCGCGCCAGATCACCCAGCCCACACCCAGCGGCGCCAGGCCGAATTTATGGCCGGACGTGTTGATCGACTTCACCCGCGGCAGCCGGAAGTCCCAGACGAGCTCCGGCGCGCAGAAGGGCGCGAGGAAGCCGCCGGACGCGCCATCGACATGGATGGGGATGTCGAGCCCGGTTTCGGCCTGCAGCCGGTCGAGCGCGTCGCTTACCGCCTTCACCGGCTCATATTGGCAGGTGAACGTCACCCCGAGAGTGGGAACCACGCCGATCGTGTTCTCATCGGCGCGCGCCAGCACTTCTTCCGGCGTCATGATCAGCCGGTCGCCTTCCAGGGGGATTTCGCGCAGTTCAACATCGAAGTAGCGGGCGAATTTGTGCCAGCAGATTTGCACCGGACCGCAGATCATATTGGGGCGATCGGCCGGCTTGCCATCCTTGGCGCGGCGCTTGCGCCACTGCCATTTCAGCGCGAGACCGCCCAACATCGCCGCCTCCGACGAGCCGACGGTGGAGCAGCCGACCGTCGTCAGCGGATCGGGTGCGTTCCATAGATCGGCCAGCATCCGCACACAGCGGGCCTCGATCTCCGCCGTCTGCGGGTACTCGTCCTTGTCGATCATGTTCTTGTCGATCGACAGGTCCATCAAGTCACGGATTTCGTCTTCGACCCAGGTCTGGCAGAAAGTGGCGAGGTTCTGGCGCGAGTTGCCATCCAGCATCAGTTCGTCACGAACCGCCGCGAACACATGGCGCGGCTCCCGCTGCACCGCCGGGAAACCCGACTTCGGCAGCATGCCGAGCAGATCGGCCGAGGAGTAGATATCGTCGAGGAAGTCGTCGCGAAGCGCGGTGCTGGACTTTTTTGACGTCAAGGCTGGCGTCCTTTCGGGCTGGGAGAGCCGCAGAAGTAAGCGGCATGGCAAAGGCGAAGGCAAGCCGCCATCGCGGGGGTGCGGCGCCGTCACCGTGCGTCCAGCGCGGCGGGGACCTCGCGCGAGGTCATGGCGCCGAGGACGAAGGCGAGATTGGCGGCAGCGACCAGTGAGGCCGCGTGGGCGTCCGATTGCGCCAGCCGGGCGGTGAGCAGGCCGCTTTCGGCGGTGGTGGCGGCAGTGATGTCGCCGACCCCGCTCTGATAGGCACCGAGCGCGGCGTCATAGGTCACGGTAGCGGCCTGGGCGAGCGCCGTCGCCGCCTGGTAGGAGGCAAGCGCCGAGCGCAGCGTGTCGGCGCTGATGACGATCTCCCGGGCGGCGGCGTCGCGCGTCGCCTCGAAGGTCGCTTCGCTCGTGGCGGCGAGCGACTGCGCCTTCTTGAGCTGTGCCGCCCGCAGCCCGCCATCGTAAAGCGGCACGGTGACGCCCAGCAGCACGCCGGTGGCCGACGCCTGCTGGCCGATGGTTGGCAATCCGGTGGCGCTGAAACTCGCATCGCCCCCCGCCGCCACCGCGCCGAGAAACACTTTTGGCATGAATTCGGCCTCGGCGGCGCCGATGGCGGAGCGGCTCGCCTGCATCGTGGAGAAGGCGGCCAGCACGTCGGGACGCCGGGCCAGCGCCGCCTTGATCATCGCCTCCGTCGGCGCCCCCACCGAAGCGGGAAGCGCGCGCCGGCCGGCTTCGCGCACGGTGATCCGCGTCAGTGGCGACACGCCCATGGCCGCCATCAGCACCTGATAGGCGTCGCGTTCGGCACCCTGCGCCTGCACCAGCCCGAACTGCGCCTGCGCCACCAGTTGCCGCCCCTGCGCCACCTCCACCGTCGTGCCGCGTCCCTCATCATTGCGGGCCTGTGCCGCCGCCGAGATCTTGCGCGCATTGGCGGCATTCTGCTCGGCGATCCGCACCCGGCTGCGCGCGGCGCCGTAAAGGAAATAGGCGCGCGTCACATCATGGATGATCTTCTGATGCGTCCCATTGAACAGGATATTGGCGGCGGTGGCGTTGTGGCGGGCGGTCTGGTGCAGCGCGTCGCGCTGGCCGAAATCGAACACAAGCCATTGCAGCGCCACCTGCGGCGAGACGCCTTCGATACGGTTCGACACCTCGCTGGTGCTGCCGACAGTGACGGGTAGCGTCGATGAAACTTCCTGCCAGCCGCCGATGACATTGGCCGAGATGAAGGGCAGATAGGTCGCCTCTACCATGCCGGTCGACAGCGCCGCCTGCCGCGCCTGCTGCCACGCGATGCGGGTGAGCGGATTCTGCATCTGCGCGATGTCGATGAGTTCGGGCAGGCCATAGGCATGGCGCGGGTCGATGCCCGGCGTGGGCTGCATCTGCGCCACTTCGGGGTCGGCGGGAACGCTGAACACCTTGGTTCCGCTGCCGAAATTCGCTTCATCGGCGCTGGCCGACGCCGTAGCGTCTGGCGCCCAGGGCTGCGCGGGATTCGCCGGCGCGGTCTTCAGCGCCTGCGTGGCGCAGGCCGACAGGCAAAGGCCAGCGAGCAGCAGCACGATCATGGCGCGGAGGGGAGAAACGGCCATGCCCTACCCCGCCGCCAGCGCGGCGATGCGCGCCGCCCGCTGCTCCAGCACCTCGGGAGACGCGGCGCCGGGCGGCTCAATCGCCTCGGCTCGCGGCGGCCCGTTCCCGCGCCGGCCGAGCAGTTCCGCCGCCTCGGCGAAATGCGGGGCAATGCCGGGCGGCACCTGCGCCGCGAAGATGAGCTGCGGCAGCGCCGCGCCGGCTTCCGCCGCCAGCCGGTGCAGACGCTGCACCAGGGCGGCAGAGGGCCGCTGACGGCTCGGCTCGAACGGCAGAAACGCGAGCACGTCCAGAACCTTGGCGATCTCCGCCTCCACGCTGGCGGCCTCTCGGATCGCCTGTCCGCGCGCCGGGGGCGGGAGGGTGGCGAGACGCGCCAGTGTGGCCAGTGTGCGCGACAGACGCTGGCGCACATCGACCACGGCGCTTTTCGGCCAGACCCGGGTGAAGATGAGATAAACCACGAGATTGCCCAACAGAATCCCAACGATGCGATCGCGGGCGGCGTCCATGTCGGTGCTGGGGGCGAAGCCGTTGAGGATGGTGAGCAGGAAGGCGAGGCCGATCTGCACCCCGCCATAGGAGATGCGCTCGTTGCCCGTGGACACCCAGGCAGCCACCAGAACGCCGGCGAAGACCAGCGCCATCAACCCGCCAACCGATTGAAGATGCGGAATAATAAACAAAATCGCGCCCAGCCCCAGCGCCGCGCCGATGAGGCAGCCGGTGATGCGCAGCGCCAGCTTGTGCACCGTCTCGCCGGTGGTGCCGAGCGCGGCGACGTAGCATGTGACCATCGCGGTGTGGATGCCCTGCCAGTCGATCAGCGAATAGGTGAGGTAACAAAGGATCGCCGCCGCGGTCGTCTTCAGCGCGTAGCGCTGATGGTCGGCATTGGTGAAGGCGTCAGCGGCGAGGAAGGACGGCGCCTCCGCGCGCAACGTACTGCCGCCATTAGCTTTTTCGAGATCCGCCAGAGCCTGTCGAACCGCCCCCGCCGCGCCCTCGCCCCCGCCCTCCCCCTGCGCGCCGGCCGGCCGGCGGCCGGAGCGGAGCGCGGCCGCCGCTTCCCGGCACTGCGCCGCCAGCGCCGGATCCCGGTGCCCGGCGGGCAGTGCGGCGATGGCCAGCAAAAGGCGGTAAGTCGTTGCAATGGAACCGGAAAGCCATTCGAGCCGGCGGCTGGGCGCGGTATGGAACAGCCGCGCGAGCAGCATCTGCTTGTCGCTCGCCTCCAGCCCCTCCGCCAGCGCCTCCCGCAGGGCTCGCCGGCTCCGGCCGGAGAGGGCGAGAGCGGCCGCGTCGAGCCGCTCCACTACCGTCTCGTGCAGCAGTCGATGGGGCGAGGTGCCGAGAACCATGGAGAAAATCGCCAGCAGAACCATGGGCATAACCGCCATCTGCCAGGCATAGAGCAGGCCGCGGGTGACGATTTCACCGGCCGGCACCTGGTCCACCAGTGTCAGCACGAAGGCGATGACGAGGGCGATGATGGCGCCGATTTCGCCCAGTTGGGATGCCGAGCTGAGGTAGAGAAAGGCGAAGGAGGTGGCGGCGATGACCACGATGCGCAGCAGCGGCAACTCCGCCGTCCACTGGATGATCGGTGCGATGAGGAGGATGATGAGGCTTACGAGGACGATGAGACCGAGCGCCTGCCCGACATTCTCCGCCCCGTTGCGACGGGTGAGGAAAATGATGAGGTAGCAACTGATCGCCGCCTCCGGCACCTTGTAGAGCATCGCCGTGCCGCAGACGAGCGCGCACAGCAGCGCGACCCGCCAGGTCATGGCGAAGCGCCCCGGGAAGGGCCGCAGGTCGGCCCGCACCTGACGGAGCATGCCGCCCCAGCCCTGGCTAGCAGTCCGTGTCATGGTGCACGGTCGCGGTGGCGGAGGCGCCGATGCGCATGAGGTCGGCGGGCGGGTCGATGAGACGGATGCGCACCGGGAAGCGCTGCGCCACCCGCACCCAGTCGAGGCTCTTCGGCACGATCGGCATTTTGCGCGGCAGGGTGATCTGCTCGGTCGACTGCACGCCCCAGCCAATTCCCTCCACCCGCCCGCTGATCTTCACCGCGCGGTCGGCCAGCGTGTAGACGGTGGCGCAATTGCCAACGCGGATGCGGTTAAGCTCGGTTTCGATGAAGGCGGCGGAGGTGAACCACGCGCCGGTGTCGATCAGCACGAAGATGGACTGCCCCGGCAGCACATATTCGCCCACCGCCGTTTCCAGCCCGACCACGCGGCCGTCGAACGGGGCGGTAATGCGGGTATCGGCCAGCGCCCGCTCGGCGATGGCCAGCGCCGCGCGCCGCGCCTCCACCAGCGCCAGCGCCGCCGCCGTGTCGCTGACCAGCGCTGTCGCCGCCCCCTCCTGCTGCAGCGTCTGCTTGAGGCTCACCTCGGCGTCGCGCTTGGCGGTGGCGGCATCGTCCACCTGCTGGGCGCTGACATAGCCCTTGGGGCGCAGCGCCTCCAGCCGGGCGAGGGTCTGCGTCGCCAGAGCGAGGTTCTGCCGCGCCCGCGTCACCTGCTCCTGCGCGATCACCGCATTGGCCCGCTCGGCGGTGACGGTGCGCTGCTTGTCGGCCAGCGCCGCCTCGGCGAGGGCGAGGTCGGCTCTCGCCTGCGCCACCTGCAGTTCGTAAGTCGCGGGGTCGAGCGCGAACAGAAGCTCGCCCTTGGCCACCGCCTGGTTCTCGCGCACCGCGATGCTGGCGATGCGGCCGGGCACGGAGGCGGCGATGGCGGTGACATCCGCCGTCAATTCGGCATCCTGCGACAGCGGGTTGAGTTCGGCGTCGCGCAGATAGTGCCAGCCGAGCAGCACCGCCCCGGCGAGGGCGAGCAGGCTGACCAGCACGCCGAGGCTGCGGCGGGGGGCGGCGTGCGTGTGCTCCTCCATCGGCTACCTCCCGAAACCGAGCAGCGCGACGGCGAAGCCGATGGCTGCGGCGATGCAGACATAGACCGGCAGCCGCGCCGGCAGCGCATCGTCAATGCCGGCGCGGATGAACACCAGGCGCACCGCCACCGCGCCAAGAATGCCGATGAAGGCGCAGAGCAGCCAGGAGGGGAAATAGGCGCCGAACAGCGGGATCGCCGGCGCCCCCGCCGCCAGGCAGCCGGCCAGCGGCAGCGCGGCGAGGCCGACCCCGGCGGCACGCGCCAGCGTCGCCGCCCGGCATGCCCGCCGCCGGCCCGATGACGTGATGTCGGAACCCCCAATGCGCAACGTCGCTCTCCGGCAGAGCCCCCCGAGTCGGAGACGTTGGGTAAAACGGGTAGCAAGCCCTTGCCGCGAGGGCAAATTCCACCGCGAGCGGCAAGCCGGCGGCGGCGCGCCCTTTCCCCTCGCGGTGAATCATGCGACCAACCCACAGGCGTTCCCCGCCGCCGGCCGGTGGCGGGGCGCGCGGATGAGGCGAGGCGGAAACGCGCGGACGGCAAAGCGCGGCGGCGAGGCGGGGCCCTCGCCCGAACCGGAAGGACGGACGGGATGTGCACATCGCTCGGCTATCGCGACGCGGACGGCAGGGCCTATTTCGGCCGTACGCTCGAACTCACCGTCGATCTGCCCTACCAGATGGCCTATTTCCCTGCCGGCTTCGCCACACGCTCGCAGGTGGAGGGGCACGCGCCGGTGGAATACCGCGCCCGCCACGCCATGCTCGCCGTCACCATGCCGAACCGGGTGCCGACACCGCAGGCACCGATCGGCATTGACGATCTCAAAGTGCTGGAAGGGCTGAACGACCAGGGCCTCACCTTCAGCCTGCTCTCCTACCCCACCGCCGGCGGCACGCAGCGCGCGGTGGAGATGACGCAGGCCGTGCTCTCCGCCTCCGATCTCGGCAGTTGGTGCCTGGGCCAGTTCAGCACGGTGGCGCAGGTGAAGGAGGCGGTGGCGGCGCAGCCGATCCTCCTGGTGCCGCTGGCGATCCTCGGCGGGGTGGAATCGCCGTTCCATTATGTGGTGCACGACGCCACCGGCGCGGCGCTGGTGATCGAGTTCGACCGCGGCGCGATGACGATGTACGACAACCCGGTGGGGGTGATGACCAACGGCCCGAATTTCGGCTGGCACCTCACCAATCTGAACAATTACACCTTCCTGTCGAACGTCGATAAATCTTCGGCCAGCTTCGGCGGCTATCGCGCGGTGCAACCGGATTCCGGCATCGCCACGGCCGGCCTGCCCTCCTCCAACACCTCGGTCGGGCGGTTCGTGCGCGCCGCCTATTATGCGCAGTTCACCGAAAAGGCGGCGACGCCGGACCTCGCCGTGCGCACGCTCGCCCACATCCTCAACAATTTCGACCGGCCGCGCGGGGTCAGCATCGACTATCCCGGCCAGGGCGGCGGGCACATGGAAGTGGCGGGGCTGGACCAGCCCGCCGGCCCGGGCTACGCCACCGAATATACCTGCTGGACCAGCCTGTCCGACCTCGACCGCAAGCTGTTCTTCCTGCGCGATTATCGCAGCCTCAACTTCACCCGCTTCGACCTTGGCGCGCTGGCCGGGCTCACCGCGCCGCGCGTGCTGCCGCTGCAACGCCTGGCCGAGGCGGAGGACGCCACCGCCGTGCTGCAGGCGGCGACGGCGGGGTGAGGCGCGCCGCGCAGGGCCCGAGAGTGCGGGGGCGAGGCTGATGAAGGGCGTGCATGTTCATCCCTCCGGCCTGCGCATCCGCATCGCCGGGCCGTGGCCCTTCATCACACGGCGCAGCTACGCGCTGGCCGGGAGGCGCATCGTCTGGCAGGCCCGCCAGCACCGCAAGGGGCTGGCGCGGGCGGCACGGGCGCTGGAGAACGCGCCGGTCCCGTTCTGGCAGACGCAGAGCTATAATTGGTGGACCGGCGCGCTGTTCGCGCTCGGCTCGCTTCTGTTCCTCACCGGGAGCCTGCTCAGCCTGCTGCCGGAGGTGGCGCCGGCGGCGACACCGATCAATATCGTGTTCTTCCTCGGCTCGATTCCGTTCACCCTGGCGGGCTATCTCCAGCACTTCCAGGCCGCGAACCAGAGTGCCTTCACCCTCGACCCGAAGGACGCCGCCGCGCCGCGCCATATCACGTTGATCGGCTGGCACCCGCACAGCGCGGGATGGCTGAGCACCTTCTGCCAGTTCGTCGGCACGGTGGCGTTCAATTTCAACACTTTCGACCCGCTGGTGGCGGGGGCCGACTGGGCGACGCAGGACCTCGCCGTGTGGCTGCCGGGGATGATCGGCTCGGTGCTGTTCCTCGTCTCCGGCTATCTCGCCTTCGTCGAGACCGCGCACCGCTACTGGAGCTGGCGGCCGCGCCAGCTCGACTGGCAGATCGTGTTCATCAACCTGCTCGGCTGCATCGCCTTCATGGCCGCCTCGACGCTGGCCTATGTGCCAAGCGCGGGCGAGGCAGGGTGGATTTCGGACCTCGCCAATCTCCTGCTCGGCCTCGGCGCGCTCGGCTTCTTTCTCGGCGCGGCGCTGATGATGCGCGAGAGCGCGGCGGCGGCGAAGGGCTGAGCTTTAGGGCTTGCGCCGCATGATGGCGACGAAATGGGCGAACAGGCCGGCCTGCGAGTTGATGTTGAGCTTGCGGTAGATATTGCGGCGGTGGACCTTGGCCGTGCCGGCGGAGATCGACAGCAGCCGGGCGATGGAATCGGCCGAATGGCCCTGAAGGATGAGATCGACCACCTCGCCCTCGCGCTCGGTGAGCGACAGGTCCTGCCAGATCTTGCCGCGGTCGAGGGGGCGCGCGCCGGCGCGGCCGGCGCGGGCACCGGCATCCTCGCCGATCGCCTCCTCGCCCCAGCGCAGCCGACACAGGCTGAGCACGATCGGCGCCAGTTCGCGCAGCAGGCGGACCTGCGCCGCGCCGAAGGCGCCGGAAGCGGCCTTGCGCATCAGCGACACCACCACGCTCGCGCCATTGGCCAGCGGCACGAAGAAGCCGACCTCCTCGGCCAGCACGGTCTGGCTGTAATAGGAGCGGTAATATTCGCTGGCATAGAAACGATCCGGCGCCAGCTCGCGCATGCGGCGGAAACCCTCGATGCGCTCGATAGCGGCGTGGTAAAAGGGATCGAGCAGATAGGGGCCCACCTGGTAGAGCGTCACATAGACATGGCTCTCCGCGCGGTTGAAGGTTTCAAACAGCAAGGGCGGGCGCGCGGTGCCGCGATAGCCGAAGGCGACGCAATGGTCGAACGGCACATGCGCCCGCAGCCAGGTGATGAGCGCATGGCCGAACGGGTCGTCGCCCGGCCCGGTGCGGACGCTGGCACTGCGCTCATGCGCCGCCGCGATGGCCTCGCCCAGCAGACGCGCCGCCGAAGCGCGCTCGCCCTCGCCTGTCGCCGCCTCCCCGGCCGCCGATGCAGCGCCGATCCTGCCCACCGTCTATACCCCCTCTGACTGATAAATAGGCCCCGTCTACCACTTCGAAGGTATATACCCTCACACGCCTCAGTATTAGCATTTTCACCAATGACGGTCCGGCTGTCGCTCTGGACGGCCGGAAAGCTGCGGAGAGTGCCGGTGGCCCAGCAGACCCTCGACATCGAGTTTCGCGGCGTCAGCAAGCGCTATGGCGATGTCACCGCCGTCCACCCGACCGATTTCGCCGTGCCGAAGGGCGCGTTCATCGCCCTGCTCGGGCCTTCCGGTTGCGGCAAGACCACCTGCCTCAGAATGATCGGCGGCTTCGAACAGCCCACCACCGGACAGGTGCTGATCGGCGGCGCCGACATGGCGGAGGTGCCGCCCTATCGCCGGCCGGTGAACATGGTGTTCCAGCATTATGCGCTGTTCCCGCATTTCGATGTCAGCGCCAATGTCGCCTATGGGCTGCGGCAGGTGCGCCCGCGCCTCGCCTCCTCCGAGATCGCCCGCCGCACGGCGGACGCGCTCGCCATGGTGCAGCTCGCCGGCTTCGGCAAACGCAAGGTGCATGAGCTTTCCGGCGGCCAGCAGCAGCGCGTGGCGTTGGCGCGGGCGCTGGTGAACCGGCCTTCCGTGCTGCTGCTCGACGAGCCGCTCGCCGCGCTCGACAAGAAGCTGCGCACCGACATGCAGATCGAACTGCAGAACCTGCAGCGCGAACTCGGCATCACCTTCGTCCTCGTCACCCACGACCAGGAAGAAGCGCTGTCGATGAGCGACATGGTGTGCGTGATGAATGGCGGGCGCATCGTCCAGCTTGGCGCGCCGGATGAAATCTATGACCGCCCGGCCGACCGCTTCGTCGCCGCCTTTGTCGGCAAGACCAATTTCCTCGAGGGCACGGTGGTGGAGAATAGCGGCGGCGCCGCCCGCATCCGCCTCGCCAACGGCGTGGAGATCGGCGCCCGGCCGAGCGCGCCCTGCCCGGCGGGCGCGGCGGTGTCGGTGAGCCTGCGGCCGGAGGCGCTGCGGCTCGGCGCGGCCACCGGCGATGCCGGCCTGGCCGGGATCATCCGCAACCGCATCTTCCTCGGCTCGACGGCCGAATATGCCATCGAGGTGCCGCAGCTCGGCACCCTGCTCGCCACCGCCGACCACGACGCGGCGCAGAGCGACCTGCTGCAACCCGGCGATCAGGTCGCCATCAGCTTCAACCCCGGCGCGCCGCTGGCGTTTCCGGCGGCGGACAACAAGACCACCCAGAGGGAATCCAGCCATGTCGAAGTCGTATCGTGACGGCCTGCCCGTTTCGGCGCAGGAATTCATCGACCAGTTGCTGCGCCTGCGCCGCGGCTCGATCAGCCGCCGGCATTTTCTCGGCGTGACCGGCCTCGGCGCCGCCACGGCGGTGCTGGCCAGCGAGCTTGGCCTGCGGCCAATGCCGGCCCATGCCGCTGGGGAACTGGGCGACCGCATGTCGATCGCCACCTGGCCGAATTATCACGACCCGCAGACCTTCGTCGATTTCACCACCAAGACCGGTGTGGCGGTGGAAGTGAACGTGTTCGGCTCCAATGAGGAAATGCTGGCCAAGCTGCAGGCCGGCGGCTCGGGCTGGTCGCTGTTCGTGCCGACCAACTACACCATCTCCACCTATCGCCAGCTCGACCTGATCGACCCGCTCGACCTCGCCAAGCTGCCGAATTACGACGCCGCCGCGCAGAACAAGCGCTTCACCGCCGAGGGCGAGGTGGCCGGCGTGCTCTGCGCGGTGCCGAAGAACTGGGGCACCACCGGCTTCGCGGTGAACACCAAGAAGCTGACGGCGCCAATGGATAGCTGGAAGAGCTTCTTCGATGTCGCCATGACCACCGGCAGCGGCCGTTCCATGGTGCATGACTATCAGCTCACCACCATCGGCAACGCGCTGAAATATTACGGCTATTCCTTCAACTCGCTGAAGCCGGACGAACTGGCCAAGGCCGAGGAGCTGCTGCTCAAGGTCAAGCCGCACCTCTTCGCCATTTCCAGCGACTACCAGCCCGCCATGCGCGCGGGCGATGCCTGGCTGACCATGTGCTGGACCAATGACGGCGCCCAGCTCCACCGCGACATCCCCGAGATCGACTATGTGCTCGGCAAGGAGGGCGGCGAGATCTGGACCGATTTCTACGCCATCCCCAAGGACGCGCCGAACAAGCCGGCGGCCTATGCGCTGCTGAACCATCTGATGGACCCGAAGGTGGCGGTGAAGGAGCACATCGCCAATGGCGCGCCCTCCACCGATGCGCGCGTCAACGCCCTGCTGCCCAAGGATCTGCTCGACAACCCGATCCTCTACCCCGCCGCCGACCTGCTGGCGCCGCTGGAATTCGGCGCGGCGGCGACCCTGACCGACCCGAACCGCGCAGAGCTGATGGCCCGCTTCAAGTCGGCCTGAGCCAGCGCCGGCCGGGGGCGCCCGCTCCCGGCCCCGCTTCGGGAGCGCGGCTCGCGCTCCCGCCCTCCTCCGCGTGAAATGGACCGCCATGTCGAGCGCCGCCCGCAAGCGATTGGTCACAGCCCTGCTGCTCGCCCCGGCGGCGGTGTGGCTGTTCCTGTTCCTGGTGCTGCCCTTCCTCGCCATTGTGGTGTTCAGCCTCGGCGAGCGGGCGCCGGCGGGCGGCTATGCCCCCGCCCTCACCCTCGCCCAATACGCCAATCTGCCGGCGCGGGCGACGGCGTTCTGGAACACGCTGGTGCTGGCCCCGGCCGGGGCGCTGGCCTGCCTGCTGATCGCCTATCCCGTCGCCTATTATCTCGCCATCAAGACGCTGCCGCAGCGCCGGCTGCTGCTGGTGGCGCTGATCGTCATCCCGTTCTGGACCAGCCTGCTGATCCGCACCTATGCCTGGATGTATATTCTCGGCGGACGCGGCATTCCCGCCTGGCTGGAGATGATCGGCCTGCCGGAGCTGCGCTTCATCAACACGCCCGGCGCGGTGCTGCTCGGCATCGTCTATGGCTATCTGCCGCTGATGATCCTGCCGATCTATATCAGCCTGGAGCGGCTCGACCGCCGCCTGCTGGAAGCTTCCGCCGATCTTGGCGCGACGCCGTTCTCCACCTTCTTCAGCGTCACCCTGCGGCTCTCCCTGCCCGGCATGATGACCGGCTTCTCGCTGGTGCTGATCCTGCTGCTGGGCGAATACCTCATCCCCACCCTGCTCGGCGGCGGCAAGGTGTTCTTCATCGGCAATGCGCTGGTGGACCTGTTCCTGCAATCGCGCAACTGGCCGTTCGGCTCGGCCATCGCCGTGGCGCTGGTGGTGATCGCCGTGCTGCTGCTGCTGGCCGCCAACCGCCTCACCGCCCGGCTCTCCGGCGCCCGACAGGTCGATCTCCTATGATGCGCGGCTTCGTGATCGCCGTTTACGGCTTCCTCTATCTGCCGATCGCGCTGGTGGTGCTGTTCTCGTTCAATGCGGGACGGCATGCCAGCGAGTTCACCGGCTTCTCCTTCCAGTGGTACGGGCGGGCGCTGTCCAACACCTTCCTGATGGAGGCGCTGACCAACAGCCTGATCGTGGCGACGACCAGCGCCGGGCTTGCGGCGCTGTGCGGCACCGCCGCCGCCATCGGGCTCGGCCGCGCCGGGCCGCGCACCCGCGCCGTGTTCGACGCGCTGTTCGGCGCCGCCATCGTGGTGCCGGGCGTGGTGATCGGCATCGCCACGCTGGTGGCGCTGGTGCAGCTTTTCGGCCTCGTCAATCCGGTGCTCGCGGCGTTGTGGCCGGGCGATGCCCCGCCGCGCCTCGCGCTGGGCTATGGCTCGATCATCGCCGCGCACGGGCTGTTCTCCACCGCGCTCGTCACCATGATCGTGCGCGCCCGGCTCGGCGCGCTGGGCCGCGACATGGTGGAAGCCTCCAGCGACCTCTATGCCGGGCCCTTCACCACCTTCCGCTGCATCGTGCTGCCGCAGATCCTGCCGGCCATCCTTGCCGGCTTCCTGCTGGCCTTCACCTTCTCCTTCGACGATTTCATCGTCGCCTTCTTCGTCGCGGGATCGCAGACCACGCTGCCGATCTATGTCTTCGCCTCCATCCGTCGCGGCGTCACGCCGGAGATCAACGCCATCGGCGCGCTGGTGCTGGCGGCGTCCATCGTGCTCGTCATCGCGGCGCAAGTGCTGCTGCGCCGGCGTCAGCCGGCTTCCGCCTAGATCATTTCACCGTTTCACGGAAATAGTGAAATGATCTAATTATTTGTTTTGTCTCGTTTTCTTCACGCGAACCGGTATCCACTTCGCTCGAAAACGCTCCAGGTACATCATGATTCTCAAGGACAAGATCGCTATCGTCACCGGCGCCGGCTCGGGGATCGGCCGCGCCGGGGCGCTTGCCATGGCGCGCGAGGGCGCGCATGTCATCGTCGCCGACCGCGACGGGCCGTCCGGCGAGGCGACGGTCGCCGCGATCCATGCGGCCGGCGGGCGGGCCGAGGCGGTGCGCACCGATGTCGATGTCGATGCCGATATCGAGGCGCTGGTGGGCGGCGCGCTGGTGCGTCACGGCCGGCTCGACATATTGCACAGCCATGCCGGTGTGCAGGTCGGCGGGCCGCTGACCGAGGTGGCGCCGGACGGCATGGACCGCTCCTGGCGGATCAATGTCCGCGCCTCCTACCTCGCCGCCCGCCTCGCCATGCCGGCGATGATCGCGCAGGGCGGCGGGGTGATCCTGATCACCGCCTCCAATTCCGGCGTGTTCTACGACCGCGAGATGATCGCCTACACCACCTCCAAGCACGCCGTCATCGCCATGGCTCGGCAGATGGCGATCGACTATGCCCGGCATAATGTGCGGGTGAACGCGCTGTGCCCGGGCTGGGTCGACACCCCGTTCAACGAGCCCTTCATCGCCCAGATGGGCGGGCGCGCCGCCATCGAGGCCTATGTGCGCGAGAAAATCCCGATGGGACGCTGGGCCAGCGCCGAAGAGATCGCCGAGGCGATCCTGTTCCTCGTCTCCGACCGCTCCTCCTTCATGACCGGCCAGGCGCTGGTGGTGGATGGCGGCGAGAGCATTGGGTGAGGAAAAGCCGGCGGTCCGGTAGCTGGCTCATTCACAGCAGGATGACGCGCGGTGCTGGCGGGCGCCGCCGCCCGACCGATGCGTCCAAAAATCGGCTTTGACGGCCCCGCCTCGCCATTGCTAGCGCGAAAGGCGGAAGCGACGCGCTTCCGCTTGGGCACTCACACGAAGGACGGCCATCATGACACGCCTTTCCCTGCTCGCGGGCCTCGCCGGCGCCCTGCTGCTCTCCAGTGCCGCGCAGGCCGCAGAGACTTTCAGCATCATTCAGGACAAGCCGGAACTGGTTCATGTCGATCTCGGCAAGGAAGGCCCCTCGCATGGCGACATGCTGGCTTTTGAGGCCTCCTTCACCACCGCTGAGGGCAAGAAGGGCACGATGAACGGCCTCATCACCACGGTCGACGTTCCCGATGGCGGCGGCGACAAGTTCTTCGACCGGCTCGCCGACATCGTGCTGGATTTCGGCAATACCGACACGCTCGTCATCGCCGGGCGCTCGGTCTATGCGGTCGGCGCGGGCGAAATGGTGGTGGATGCGCCGCAGGTGCGCGCCATTGTCGGCGGCACCGGCCGCTTCATCGGCAAGCGCGGCCAGATGACCACCACCCGCCGCGACGCCGGCCATTATGAGCACAAGATCGAGCTGGTCGACTGAAGACGACCGGCACCAAGCAGCGGCCGCCCCCCGGGGACGGCCGCCGGCGCCGGAGGTTGTTTTACCGATCAGCTTGCCTCAAGCTGATCGGCTCCCTCGCTCGAAAACACTCAAGGGAATGACCACCGGAGCCGACAGCCAGGCCGCCGGCCCAGCATTCCGTATGTGCACGAATTAGCTTGATCGTGAGCGCTGGACGGGGTTGATCGCAAGCTGACGCGACTTCTGCCGGTGCCGATCCTCATGTCAGACCCGAAGCCTTGCCTATCCCCCCTCATCCATGGCGACCGGGTGTTGAGCGGACTGCGCGTGCGCTCGGACTTTCCCTTGCCCGATCTGCTCGCCTGGACGGGTGAGGATCGGCCGGTCGACCTGCGCATCTGCCTCGCCAGCGTTCCGCAGCGGCTTGAGGACGCGGTGGTCACCCAGCCGCTGCTGCAGGTGGCGGCCGACGGGCGCTGCCGGTTCGCGCTGCCGCAGGTCGCCGCTTATCTCGTTTCGGCCGATGGTCGCGCGGTGAGCATCGACATCGCCGAGGGCGCGGCGCCGGCGGCGGTACGCACCTTTCTCTATGGCACCGTCTTTGCCGTGGTCTGCCACCGGCGCGGATTGTTGCCGCTGCATGCGTGCTGCGTGCGAATTGGCGACAAGGCCGTGGCCTTCGCCGGCGACAGCGGTGCCGGCAAGTCGACGCTGGCGCTCGGCCTGAGCGAGCGGGGTTACGCGCTGCTGGCCGATGATGTGACCGCCGTCGACACGGAGGCGCCGGGCGGCCCGACGGCCCTGCCCAGCTTTCCCCGCCTGAAGCTGTGGCGCGATGCCCTTGCGCGCGCGGGACTGTCCACCGACGGTCTGGAAGAGGTGCGCACCGGCCAGGGCAAGTATCAGCTATCGCTGGAACATCGCTACTGCCCGACCCCGCTGCCGCTCGCCGGGCTGATCCATCTGGACAAGGACGAGCGCGGCCCGCTGGGGTTGCGGCCCGTCCCGGCACGTGAAGGGCTGGGTTTGCTGTCCTCGGTCCTCTACCGCCCGCGACTGCTGCTGCGCCTTGGGACACAGCAGCGACAGATGCAGCAGTTTCTCCGGCTTCTCGGTTCCGTGGGCGGCATAAGCGCGATGCGGCGTCCGGAAAGCCCCGCCGAATGGGACCGGATCGCCGAGCTTCTGCCGGCGCTTGCGGCGTAACCCGGGGAGAGGCGCATGGGCGGGTTCTACTGGATCGCCTCCTACCCCAAATCCGGCAATACGTGGATCCGGCTGCTGCTGGAGAGCGTCATCGCCGGTGGCGCGGCGCCGGAATTCGGCAAGCGGACGAGGTTCGCTCCGATCGTGGCGCAGCGCGCGGATTTCGAGCTGTTTCTGGACGTGGAGGCCAGCGACCTCACCGTGAGCGAACAGGCCGAGTTGCGGCACGATCTCGCCTGCGTGATGGCGGCGGAAGTGGCCGAACCGCAGTTCCGCAAGGTTCACGACCACTGGGGATTCACGCCTTCAGGCCGTCCGCTGTTTCCCGAAGCGGTAACGCTCGGCAGCGTCTATCTGGTCCGCGATCCGCGGGATGTCGCCATATCCTGGGCCCATCACTGCGGCGACACCATCGACGAGGCGATCGCCTTCATGGCGCGGGAGGACGCGGCCCTCACGCGCCCGAGCGGGTGGCAGGACCAGCTCGGACAGCGCCTGACGAGCTGGAGCGCGCATGTCGAAAGCTGGATGACGGCGGTACCGGCCCCGATGCTCGTCTCCTATGAGCGCCTGTCGGAGGACACGCCGGCCGTGCTGAGCGAGGTCGCCGCCCATGTCGGTCTCGCCGCATCGGACGCCGTCATCGGCGATGCGGTGGCGGCGAACCAATTCGATCGCCTGAAGGCCATGGAAGGCGTCGCGGGCTTCGACCTCGGCCAGGCCAGCGGCCGGGCGTTCTTTCGCCGGGGCCTCGCCGGAGGCTGGCGCGACACCTTGACCCCGGCGCAGGCTGACCGAATCGTGCGGGACCACGGCGCCATGATGGAGCGGCTGGGCTACCTGTGAAAACGAGGATGAGGATCGCGGGATGCTGACCTATGATGCCGCCAAATCAGCGGAAGGAACGCCCTTCACCCTCGAGCTGGACGCCGGCCGGAGCCTGCCGCTGGTGCTCGCCCGGGTGGAACGGCACCAGCAGCGCGACACGGCCCGGCCGGGCGAGTCCTTCAGTCTGATTTTGAAAGGAACCCCCGGCACCCTGTGCCCGCAAGGCACCTACGCGCTCACCAACATCGCTTTGGGTACGATGAACGTCTTCATCGTGCCGATCGGCGATGATCGTGACAGCGGGGAATTCATCTATCAGGCGATCTTCAGCTAGAGCATTCCGGGTGAATCCACATTCACCGGAAATGCTCTAACTCACTGATTATACGCAATTCCTATCGCAAAACCGCGCGGCACTTTTGCGGGAATTGCTCTAGGCCCCTTCCGGGCGACACGGCGTTCGCCCTGCCGGAGATGGCCAGCCCATCCGGCGATAGACGCCCGTGTCGTTCGGCTGCGCGACGAAGCCCAGTCGCTCGTAAAGCCGCTGGGCGTCGTGGTTGAAAACCTCCACATGGATCGAAACCCCTGTGCCTGCGGCGGCGGCCTGGGCGAAGACGGCGCGAATGAGAGCGCTGCCGATGCCCTGCCGCCGGTGGCTCGGCAGCAGCGAGATGTCGACGATGCGCAAATCCGCACTGGTCTGGTGCAGATAGAGGCGCCCCACCGGGATACCGGAATCTGTTACGATTCCCCAGGCGGCACGGTCGTAATGCGTCTTGTAGTGCAGCGTCTGGAACCGGCATTGCTCACGCAGGAATGCCAATTTGGCGGCCTCCGGCCACGGGGCCGGCTCCAGTTCCGGCCACCGCAGCGAAACGTAGAGCCGGCTCAGAAAGCCGTCATCCTCCGGCTCCTCCGGCCGCAGCGCGATTCCTCGCGTGGCCAGTTCCTCCGGGACGGGCGGCAAAACCGTCATCATACGCGCGCGACCAACAGCGGAGATCATTCACGCACAGGATGATACTCGCCCTTGAGGCAGATGCAGAAGTTAACGGCAAGATAGGGAGACCGATTTTCGTGGCTCTCCGTGGCATTCGATGCCGTTCCACCGGCGCTGCCCATGGTGAGCGGCGACAGCGAGGTCGCCGTCGGGCTGCCGGATACAGGCGGCGTCCAGGCGTCATAGGCGGTGTTGCCCACGCGCGGGATCGACACATAGGCGTCCGACACGGGACCGGGCGTGCCATTCGCCAACACCTGATGGCCCAGCCCGCCATGGCTGTGCGGCGGGAGCTGCGACGTGGTCAAGGTGACCGAGGCGGCCCCTGTCTTCATCCCCCAGTCCACCGTGCGCGAACCGGAGCCATCCCCCCCTTTGCCCGTGCCGACGACGCCCACGCCCCGCAGGTCCGGCAGGGCGAAATCCTTTTTTCCATCGCCACCAAACGTCGCGCCGATGATGCTGAAAAGGTCCTTGTTCTGCTCGATCGGCAGCTTATCTCCACAGCAACGGGCCCATCCGACAGGTGCGAACCTGAATGAATATATACGAACTTCACCCGTAAAAGCGTCCGTCATAGTTCTTCTCCGTCCGACGCAGACTCAGCTTCTGGAAATACACCGCCCTTGAGACAAATGATGTAGTTAAGGCCAAGGCTCGGCATCATGTTCTCGTGGGCTGCGCCGTCACCCACCGAGGTGTACATGCTGCCCGCCATCTCCAGAGTCGTGGGGGACGAACTGTGCGCGTACAGCGTGGCGTTGGCCGGAACCGACGCGAAGGTCACCTCCGGCGAGGGCGTCACGGTCGTCGCGGTGCCGGTGCTGGCGTTCAACGCATGGGTGTGGGTCGGCATGGCGGCCTCCGGGAGGGCCACGGCAAACTGACCGCCCGCCACGCCGAGAGGATAGGCTTTGCTCATGCCGGGCGGCGCGGCATCGGAGCGGCCGACCGGCAGACGCGCCGACAGGTTCGGAAGGCAGAACGTATTCCTGCCGTCTCCGCCATAGGTCGTTCCGATCAGGGAGAAAAGGTCCTTGTTGTCCTTGATCGCGAGCGCCTGACCTTGGCAGAGGGCCCATCCCGCGGGCGCAAAACTCCCCGCGAAGAGGCGCATTTCACCGATAAACGCATCCCACCACATGCCCATATCCTCTATTCGTTGAGTGTCTGCACGGCGCGCCGTCAGAAACCGCGTGGAGTCGGGTAAAATCCCCCCACCGCAATGCAGTAGACGAGAGGCAGAAAGGGTTGACGGTTTTCATGGGCGGCACTGTTCCCGGCCGGCTTTACGCTCTGCGCCGCCAGCGCCTGCAGCGATCCGCTTTTGGCGGGACCGTAGATAGAGGGTGCCGCCGGCGCCGTTGCGGCGGCGTTCTGCGGTTTCCGAGCGGTGGAAGGTATCGAATTCCTGAGCGTGTTCGGCGTGGAACCTGTCGTGCGATTGGTGGTGTCGGCGATGACCGTGTGGCGGTGTGCCGGCATCTGGCTTAAGGTCAGCGTCACCTGCTCGGCGCCGCCGCTGCTCCCGATCACAGGCAGGCCGGCCGGACCCTCCACGGGCCGCTGTCTGGAGTCCATCGCCCCCGCGCCCACCGCCGCCCTTCCGCGCAGATCGGGGATTCGGAATTTATAGCGTCCATCTCCGCCATATAGCTCGCCAATAACAGAGTAGAGCGTCGAGTATTGAATGATCTCAAGCTCCCGCCCGTCGCATTCCATCCATCCCTTCGGGATATTTTTTCCTTTATAGGGAAACAGTCGTATTTCACCCACGCTGCAGTACGTCTGCGGATCTGACGGCTCAGACATATACGTCTCCATTTTTACATTTTTATATGGAAAAATGTACTATATTATACTAGGCACGACAAAGCCCGCCTGACGTTCACCGCCGACGATCCGCATCGCGATGCCTCCGATGCATGCGGGTCATTTCGAGGAGTCACGATGCCACCCATCAGCCTGAATTCCCGTGTCCGTCGCAAGACCGGCCTTCTGTCTGTCGAGATGAACGGCGACATCGTCACCCTGAACGAAGTACTCGGCGAATATTACAGCCTCAATGACGTTGCTTCCGACATCTGGAAGCGGCTTGAGGAGCCGGTAAAGGTCGCAGATCTGGTGACGGCTCTCGCCGAAGACTATGATGGCGACCCTGCCGAGATCGGCACCGACGTTCTGGATTGGCTGGGCATTCTTCACGAGAAGGGCCTGATCGCCATCGAAGGGTGATGCGGCGGGAGCGGACTACATGTTCCGGCCCTCCGCCCAGCGAACGAACCCGCCGACCGCGACCCCCCGCCCCAGCACATTCATCAGCTCATGATAGCGGGGCTCCGCGCCATCGGCGTCGGCGGGCCAGTCGTCCAGAATGGTCCGCAGACGGGGTATGTCGATCAGCTCGCGACCCAGCGCGCTGGCCTCGATGCCCTCCAGCTCCGCCGCAAGCCAGGCGCGGCGCCGCGTGGCCCAATCGAACCATTCGGCCCCCTGCCGCCCGATGCGCGTTTCCCGCAGCACCCTGACCGGCAATCGGTCTGCCAGAACACGCCGGGCGAAATCCCGATCACGGCCGAGACGGGTGAACTCGCGGGAGGGGATGGCGAGACAGAATTCCGCCAGCCGCACGTCACCGAGTGGATCGCGGCGATCGAACCCGTCGCGGAACCTGAGGCACGCCCCCATCGTCCGCCCGGTCCAGGTGCGTTCAATGGTGCGCAGGCGCGCGCGTCGGCCCAGCGACACACGCCGGTCGCCGCAGACGAATTCCCGCCACGCCGTCGCCAGCGTCCGGTCCGCCGCCTCGGGCCGCAGCGCGGTATAGCGCCGCCAGACCGGCCCGTCCCCCCGGAGACGGCCGCGCAGCTCGCGCAGCCAGTCCGGCGCCATCGCGCGCAGCATCGGCATGACCGGTCGCCCGACACTTGCGGCCTGCGCCGTGCGGTAGAAGGCTTCCGGCCAGTCGCGCAGGCCCGCCTGCATGGCATAGGGCAGCGCCGACGCCGACAAGGTTCCGTTGCCGGAAAGTCCGGTGAGGACGACGGAGGCCCCGATCTGGCGGGCATATCGCCACGCCGTGCCCATCCAGACCGGCGCCATGAGATGGATCGGTGGCCGGCCCATCCAGTAGAAGCCGGTCCGCATCGTCTCGTCGAAGGCATCGAGCGAGGCGGGAACCGGATGCGCCACCATGGACGGATACATGTCCGCCACCGCCCGGGCATGGCCCCACTCGTCGTCAAACTGGTTGGCGCGACACGCCGGAAGCAGGCTTTGCGCCTCGGGACGCAAGGTGATGGTCTGCAGCGGCCGGGGCGCCGTCAGCCGGGCTGCCGTGGCGGCGACGGCCGTGGAATCCAGCCCGCCCGACAGGGTGGCGGCCAGCACACCCTCCGTGCGGCAGGCCTGCCCCACCACCGTGTCCAGCAACTCCCGCGCGGCATCGACATAGTCCTCGCTGCGGCGGAATCGGCACCGGCGGGCGAGATCGAGCGACCAATAGCGCGAAACCCGCGCCCCCGCTGTCGACGACCACTCCAGGCACTGGCCGGGCAGAAGCTGCTTTATGCCGGCAAAACAACTATTCTCGAAATCAATCGACAGCGCAAAGGCGGCCCGCGCCACCACGGCCGGGTCGAGTTCGCGCGGCACGTGAGGGTGGATAAAGATCGCCGCCGTGACGTTCGCGAAGTAAAGGCGGGGCCCGGCGAGATGATAGAAGAGCGAGCGCCCCCCGGTCCGGTCGCAGGCGAGAAGAAGCCTGCGCTCGGCCCGGTCCCACCAGGCGATGGCGAACTCGCCGTGAAAGCGGGGCAGCGCCTCGCTTCCCCAGCGCTGCAGCGCCGCCGCGACCAGCACCCTGTCAGACGGAGCGGGCGCATCGTCCCGGCAAGCAAGGCCGAGCATGCGCGCCAGTTCGTCCCGATTGGCGAGCCAGCCGTCGAGCGCGAGCGCATACCGCCCATTGCCGTCGGCGCACAGCCCGTTCAGCCCCGTCGCGGACCTGGCCGCGCCTGACCCGACGGCCAGAAAACAGGCGTCGTCGTGAAAGCGCTCGACCGTTCGGACGGTGGGAAAGCCACGCAGGGCGTCCTGGCTCAGCCCCGGACCGGGCCGAACAACGCCACCGCAGGCTCCGAACACCACCGTCACCGGCACGCCCCTCAGGAAAGCAGTTGCTGCGTCGATCCGTCCGTCGTGCTCGCACCGGAGTTAAGCGTCTGGTCCATCGAAACGATTTCAACCAGAGGGCGTGACCACCGGCGCTTCTCGACGACGCCGGCCGCCTCGGGCGCCTCGTCCAGCGGTGTACCGTTCATTTTGTGCCTCAAAAACAACTGTCCAAGCATCACACGCCCCGTACTGCGGTGCGGATCGCGACAGAATGGTAGACGCGACCAACCGTCCATGCAACTCCGCATCCCTGCACATGATAATTAAAAAGCAGGACCAACGAGTCCGAAATCATATCTAGCATCGCGTAATATTCTGTAACATGGACTATCTGGATACCTATTTCTTACCGATAATTACATACTCTTCGCGTTGCGCGATAAAACACACTCAGATAAGGATGAGGAGCGCCGCGCCTCCCCCCGAGCGATCCTAGAAAACGCATCAAGAGTGGGTTGAAAATGCCGGATAACGCCGCTCGCCTTGACGCCGATTTCGGACTTTTGCTTAGCCGTGACCCCTATTCGGTGATCAACGGCAAGATGACGGACAAGGTTCAGGACGAGGTTTTCAGCTACTTCAACGCCGCCGCGCAGTACCATATGAACAGCGACCTGCGGGGTCGCTTCATCTCTGCCGGCGTGCCCAATGTGTCGCCAGAGTTGCGGCCGTTCCTTGCGGGCGACGAGGTCGCGGCGTTCTACCGGGACTTGAGCGTTCCCTACGTGGCGATGACGCTGAAAGCGAGCACCGACCCGGCGGTGAAACGCCTCAATACGGCGCGCGCCGAGCGGCGCATCAGCGATTCCATGCGCTCCTCGAAGGTCTATCGCGCGCAGGCGCAGGCCTTCTATGCCCTCGCATGGGAAAAGCAGTTTCCCGAGGCGGCGAGGTTCAAGGCCGACCAGCGTCAGAACAGCCGTGACTACAAGAGCCGGGCGGAAGACGACCTCAAGGCCTTCATCGACAAACAATGCCAGCCCGAGGACGAGAACAGCAAGATCCTGATAAGGGGATTTCTCAAGACGTACCTTCAGGAAGCGCAGTCCGGAAAGTACTGGGCGTTCCGCGCACTTCTGACCTACCTGTCCGACGACAACCTCGCGACGCTGGACCCGACCAGCCCCCTGCACGGCGAACTCACCGATTCAGCCAACCCCGCCCGCAAGCTGCTGCGGCAATGTTCGGTGCTGAACGGCCTCGATGATTCCGGAAAGTTCGCCACCTTTCTTCAGGAGATGATGCGGCACCGGCTTTTCGGCATCGCCCTTCCGCAGAAGCTCGACTTCAAGGCAAACGAGAAGGAGCTGAGCGTCATCTGCCTTGAGCTGATGCAGGAATTCATCAAGCAGGCGGACACGCTTGGGCCCGATTACGCGGAAATACGACAGCATGTCGCGCTTATGCTGCAGGAGGACGAGGGAAAGCGCAATATCGACAGTATGCTCAGCCTCTTCTTCGGATCCGTGACATCGAGCGGCACGGCGCGCTCGCTGGACGGATGGCTGAAAACCTATCTCGACACCGCGAACATGCGGGAGCTGGGGGTGCTGCGCAAATGGAGTCCCAAGGCGGGGCTGTCGGCAGCGGCCTTCGTTCGGATAAGCGGCCTGTTCATGGCGCTGAGCGGCGTCGTGACGATGATGAGCAACGGCGTTTCGTGGAGCCAGATGACCGCCAAGGAACGTGCGGCGACCATCATTGCCGGCGTCGATCTCTTTCTGATCTCGGCACCGAAAGTCCTGTCCTTCGGCGTGGTGACTCTGCCCAATAGCTGGACGTCGCTGACGACCTGGGTGAAGGCGCGTACCACGGTGGCGACGAAGCTGACGCGCTCGCTCAGCGTGGCGGAACTTCAGGTCGTCGAACGGTCGGCGGCGCGATCGCGCTCCCTGTCGACGACGACCTTGCTGCGCTCGGAAGAGCTGGGCGTCCAGGTTGAATCCGGCCTGCGGAAATGGCTGACCGGGGAAATGCGGGCGACCATGGCGGCAACCGGCCGCCAGGCGCTGGCCATCGGCCAGGCGGGCGAACAGGTCACGCTGGTGCGGCGGTTCTTCGGTCGCAATCTCGACCACTTCATGGCCAGCCGCGTCGGTCTCGTCCTCGCCATTAGCGGCCTCGCTCTCAGCATATGGGGCGCGGCCACCGCCAAGGATGACAAGGAGCGCTGGATCAACATCGCCCTCAGCGCGGCGGCGGCGATGGAGGTCTATTCCATCGGAGTTGGAATATTGGGAACCGCCGGGCTGGCGGGCCGGGTCGGGTCGTTCCTCGGGCCGATCGGCATGGCCGTCTCGGTCGTCGTGGTCGGCTACATGATCTACGACGCCCTGACCAAGGCGCCCTCTCCCAGCCTTATCGAGCAATTCGTCGAGGGCGAGGCGAAGGCGGCCAAGCTTTACATGCCGTTCGAGATGGACATTGACTACCTTACATCGACCCGAAGCCTCGATCAGGGCGTCGGCGTCAGCCTGATCGCCGCCAATAGCGATGCCGGCTATCTGCAGATCGACCTTCCGGGCAGCGTCTGCGCCATCCTGCACAAGCCGACGCACCTCGATCTTGATGCCGATACGGTGTTCGATCTCGATGTCGACGGACAGGGCCGGGCGACGCTCGTATCGCGCGGCTACTTCGCCGACGCCGATCCCTCGACCGGCACACCGCAGCGTCCGCGCAACCCGGCGGTGCTGATGGTTGACGGCAGCAACCGTGCTGTCGCGGGACCTGTCGCTTCCCTTGAGGAAGACGAGGATGCCTGCCAGTGGGAAAGCACCATGCTGGGGGGAGTCGTCAAGGTGGACGGGAAGGTCAAAGCAGGCCAGTTCGCGCTGAAGAACCGAAAGTCGAACGCCTATCTCGCGCTTGTTGATGGCGTCGTTGCGCTGTCGAGTACCCCCTTCACCTGGACGGTGGAGACCGGCGTGCCGATGCGAAAGCGCTTCAGCTACGCCTTCACGCGGTTCGATTCCGTGACATCCGACATTCGCATCGACGAAAATCAGGCCGGCATCCGGCCGATCGAATGGACGGCCGCCGGCCTGCCCGATTTCCTCCGTCTCGCCGAGGACGGCACGCTGGTGATCGACGATGTGAAATTCGACGCCACCGACAAGAACGCGACCTGGCGCTTCACCGTGACGGCGAAGAACGCCGGCGGAAGCTTCAGCAGCCATGTCGAACTCACCTATCAGGACGACGAGGACGATGACGACGTCTGAACGCTCGTCCCGCGCGCGGCGGAACGGGGCCGCGGCCCGCTGCCAAATGCGTTGAGAACTGGAACAGCCCGCCCACCGGTCAGGACTTCCGCTTCGCCATGGACCCTCGGGACATCAATCTGCTCGTCGACGCCGCGCCGCTCTACGGTACCGACGCCTATGGCGAGATCATCCGTCGGGCTCTGGTCAACCGGCTGATGGGTGCCCTGCCCGGTCGTATCGTCGAGACGGACTACATCTATACGCGCGAGGGCGATTCCTGGCGCCATTTCTTCTTTCCCGATCATCAGCCCGGACCGCTCTATGCGGCGATCAGCCCTCTCACCGGGCTGGATGATGCCTTCTGGTCCGGCTTCGCCACGGCGCTGCTTTGCGCGTCGATCCGGCAGGTGTCGCACGAGACCGCCCGGATGGTTGACGGCGACAAGGTCGACCGGGCCCTCGCCGACTATAATCGTCGGCTTCAGGAAAGCGGGCGTCTCGTTGCCCTCTACGCGCATGTCCTTTCCCGGGAGTGGGCGCCGCTGGCGACGATCACCTCCTCCGGCGACACGGCCGTCGCCCGCTCCCTGTTTCTGGAGCGGCTGGCGTCGCCGCAATGGCGGTCGGAGCGCGGCAGGCTGCAGCGGTCCTATGATTGGCCCAATTTCGACTGGGACATTTTTCACTACTGGGTAAAGCTGCTGGCCCTCGGCACTGAAGCGCCGGCGATCGACGCCGCCGCTGACGACCTCGCGCGGGCGTTCACTGTGCCGGAGTCCGTCGCGGCCGGGCAATGGCGCAGCTATTTCCAATGGATGCGTCCCCCGGCCGATCCGCTGCGGATGGCCGAAATCGCGCCCGATGCGTTCGACAGCGAAGCGGCGCGGGGCATTCTCATGACGCGCTTCACCATGTCGCCCGGCCGCGGCATGGATCCGCCGGCGCAGAACGAAATGCCGGAAGGCTATGCCGCCAGCTTCATGCTGCCGGGCCAGCCCGGCACCGATTACCGGGTGATCCGGCGCGAGAGCTGTTTCGGCGGCGGAACCGAGATCTTGATGGCGGACGGCTCCCACCGGCCGATCGAAAGCCTTGAGCCCGGCGCCCTCGTCGCGACACCGTCGGGGCCGGCGAAAATCGCCGTGCTCGTCCGCACGCCCCGCGCCGGCCGGCCGTTGTTCCGCATCAATGGCGGCGCGGCTGGCTTCACCGAAGCGCATCCCTTCCTCGCCGCTCGGCAGCCGTCAGCGCAACGGAAGCACGGCAGCGCCGCGTTCTTCGCGGTTTCGCCAGCGCTGCTGGGCCAGACCATCCCCACGCTGTCATGGCTCGGTGTCGATGAGCTGGCGCCAGGCGTCAGGTTGCGCGGCTGGGAGGACGGTACCGAAACCGCCGTCGCCGTCGCCAGCGTCGAGCGCGAGGAGGCGACTGCGCCTTCCGAGACCGTCTACGATGTCGTGGTGTGGCCGGACCGGCAGGCGGACTGCCAATATATCGTGCGCAACGGCAACCACCACCTCGTCGTCGGCGCCGAGATACCGCTGCTGAGCAAGGCACCGCTTGCCATGGCGGTGGTGCTCACCCTGCTCGTCCGACTGGCGCCCCTGATCGAGCGGCAGGCCGGGCGCGGCCGCCTCGCATCGTTCGAGACGATGTTCGCCGACTTCCTGTCGATCGCCGCGCATCAGGTCGTGCCGGCCGCGTTGCGCCGCTGCACCGCTTCGCCCGCTAACGGGCCGGCCCCCGCCCCGGCCGGGGCGGCAACGCTGCAGGAGGCGTTCGAGCGGCTTCAGGCCGGCGGCAACTACAATGCCGTGCTCGGACGGGCGGCGGCGATGATCGTGCGCTCGCTCGGACCCGCTATCGACAGCGCGATCGCCCTTGGGTATCGCCAGATCGCGCAACCGCAGCCGAGCGGCGCGGCACCTCGATTCCTGGCGCTTTCGCTTCAGGACATCGCGTTTCGCAAATGGGCCCGCGCCGATTTCGAACAGGCGATAGATGTGACGGCCTCGCTCGACGGCGCGGCGTTCGCGCCGGCCTTGTCGCAGGCTCGCCCGACGCCGGCCGACCTGCCCTTCCTGCGCAGGCTGAACGCCGTGTCCTATCTTGAGGCGCCTGCCGCGACGCCGGCGGGGACGATCGAACATCTGCACGTCGAGGTCGCGGTCGCCGGGCGGCCCGCCTTCTTCGGACGGGCGGTGATCGCCCTGTCACCCGGCACGCCGCTGCGGCGCTACGGGGTGCGACTGGTCGACGGCGCAGGGAAGCCGGCCGGGCGCCTCTCCTTCGACCTGCGGCGGCTGAACGACACCGACCGCGCGGTGGAGGAAGCCGGCCGCCTCGCCTGGACCGACGCGGCGATGGACGCTTTCGCCCGGCGGCTGGGCCCCATTCTGGCCGAGGAGGCCGCGCTTCTCTTTGCCTCGCTCTATGGCGCGCCAGGCGCCGGGGGGATATCCAGATGATTTCGGAAGTCGAAGCCTCGCTGCAGGATATCCTCGGCCGCAAGCGCCTGAGCGTGCTGGAGCTGCGGACATTCAGCACCTTTTCCATCTTCAGCCAGGACGGCAAGAGGGTCTATGGCGACCCGATCGCCGACCTCGTCGCCGAGGATATCCAGAGCCTTATCCTGCATCATATGCCGTCGGAGCTGCGCGATCGGTTCGCGAGCGCCGCCGTGCCCTCCCTCGACCCGGGCGTGCGGGCCATCGCCAACGGCAACGCCAATGCGGCGGCCTTCTATCGGAGCCTCGCCGTTCCATTCATCAGCGCGATGTATGGCGCGGACCGGAAGACCCCGGAGGGCCGGACGCTCAATGCCAGGCGGGCCTGCCGACTGCTTGGGCTCGACCTGCAGGCCAAGCCGATCTTCGTCGAGCAGCAGGAACAACTGTATCGCTACCGCCTCGCCACGCTGCATCCCCGTCTCAAGCTCTATCTCGACGACCAGGCGAACGGGATGGACGATTATTCAGCCTATATCCAGGCGACCTCCGACATCTGGTCGAAGGAACTCGCGGCCCAGTTCGCCGCCGCCGGCAGTGCCGCAGGCGATGCCGACCGCAAGGTTGCGCTGGATCATGTGAAGACGGCGGCACGCAAGGCCCAGCGCGGCGCGTTCTGGGCCTGGGCGCTCTATCGGGAATTGCTGCGCAGCGTGCCATCGGACTATGGGCCGGAGGCCATCGGCAAGAGCGCGCAGAACGAGGACGCGGCCCTGCGGATCAGGCAGGCGGTCACGCTGCTCGACGCGCTCGATCCCTCCAAATACTTCTCGCGCCACTATGTCAGCTCTCTCTCCGCCTATGTCACCGCCTCGTCTCTCGCGGCTCAGGTGGACGTGGCCGGCAATGCCGAGGAGATCGTCGCCTATGCCCAGGCCGCTCTCGAGCAGTTCGCCACCTTGCACGGCAAGGCCGAAGACGAGCAATTGCGGATGGCGGCCAGCATCGCCCAGCGGCTCGCCTCGACAACGGGGCGCGGCACGGGCGAGGATCCCCTCGGCGATGCCCTCCGCCAGGCGCTGGTCAGGGCGGGCAAGCTGGAGGGGAGCGACTTCGTCGACGCCATAGAGAAGGCGGTCGCGAAAATGACCGGCCCCAAGATCCAGCCCTGGCTGGCCACGGCGCATGCAAAGGATATCGCCGCCGCCCTGCTCAAGGGCGCGTGCGGCGTGGCCGCGCTGGCGCTGGTGATCTCCGGGGGGAGCAGCCTGCATTCATTGCCGGCACAGCAGCGGGTCAAGATCTGCGTCGGCATCGGCGTGTCGCTCTCGCATTCCATGGCGGTGATGGTGCGCGGCAGCTTCCACACCTTCGCCTTCTTCACCGAACATGCGGTGAACTGGTCGAAGCTCGGCCATACCTGGACGCAATGGAAGACCTTCGATTCGCAGGCGGTCTATTCCCGCGGCTTTGCCGGCTGGGTCGTTCGCAACGGCAGCGGAAAGGTGGGCAATCGCGTCCACTGGAGCGAGCACACGCGCGCCCTCGCCATGCCGGGCGCCCATTACGACTATGCCCATGACCGGATGAAGGTCTCGCGCGTCTTCGGCCGCAATCTCGATGAGTTCATGGCCTACCGGATCGGCGCGGTCATCGGCGTCATCAATCTCTACCTCGCCATTTCCGCCCTGCAGGACGCCTCGCAGCCTCTGGACATCGCCGCGGCCCGGGTCTCGGTCGCCAGCGCCGCGTGCGGCCTGATCGGTGCGGCCGGTGGCTGGCTATGTTCAGCGTTCGGCCGGTTCACCTGGGCCGGGCAACTGTCCTCGGCAATGTCGACGCTGGCCTTCCTGGCCACCATTGCCGTGGTGGCCCTCGTGGTGCTGCAAAGCCTGCAGGGGCGGCGCGAGACGCCTTCCGAACTGCGGCGCTTTGCCGAGGCGAAGGCGAAAGACGCCGGGCTCTACATGCCGTTCGAGGCGGCGATCGAATATATCGCGCCGTCCGCGGCCGACGAGGGCGTGAGGATCGCCGCCGGCAAGGCGGGGTTGCTGCAGATGGGCGAGGACGGGGCCCTGACGATGGCCCCGGGCGACGCTGCCACGGCCAGCATTTTCAGAATCGACACCAATGGCACGGGGCATTCGCTGGTCTACGCCGCGCCCGCCGGGGCGGGGGAAGCCCGTGCGCTGACCGTGATCGACGACGTGGTGGTGATGCAGGCCTGCATGGCGCCCGCGCAGGCTCCCTATGGCTGGCAGTTCGACGTGACGGGCCATGTCGAATGGAGCGGCACGAGCACAGCCGGCGCGCTGCTGCGGGCCTCGTTCTGCATCGTCACCGCCATCGGTGAGAAGCGTCTGCATCTCTCCGTGCGGAACGGCCGCCTCGTCCTGTCCGACACCGCGTTCCACTGGACGGTCGAGGCCGCCGGCATGCCCTCCGATCAGGTGGCTCTGCGGAATCGATAGGAAGCGCCCGTTCTCGGCACAGGGGCAGGACATTTCACGGTTGCGCGGACAGCGACATGGAACTGGTGCGGGCGGCCGGGCTCGAACCGGCACTCTCAGAGAGAAACGGATTTTAAGTCCGTTGCGTCTACCTGTTTCGCCACGCCCGCGAGGCTCTCGGCGGTGGCGATCCGCCGCTTTCGGAGGGGTGCTCAGAACACCCCGCCGATGAAGCCGGTCTCGTCGACGAAGATGTCCTCCGCCGCCGGGCGCGAGGGCAGGCCCGGCATGGTCATCACATCGCCGCACAGCGCCACGATGAAGCCGGCGCCGGCGGAAAGGCGCACATCGCGCACCGGCAGCACGAAGCCTTCCGGCGCGCCGCGCTTGGCCGGGTCGGCGGAGAAGCTGTACTGCGTCTTGGCCATGCAGATCGGCAGATCGCCATAGCCCTGCGCCTCGAACTCGGCAAGCTTGCGCAAGGCGGCGGGCTCGATCGCCACCGAACCGGCACGGTAGATGCGGGTGGCGATGGTCTCGATCTTCTGCACCAGCGGCAGGGCGCTGTCATAGAGCGGGCGGAAGGCGGAAGGGGCCTCGGCCAGCGCCGCCACCTCCTCGGCCAGCGCCAGTGCCCCGGCCGAGCCGTCGGCCCAGTGCGAACACAGATGCACGCGCGCGCCCACCGCCGCGCAGGCGGCCTTGATCGCCTCGATCTCCGCCGGCGTGTCGCTGGTGAAGCGGTTGATCGCCACCACCGCCGGCAGGCCGAACGCCTTCATGTTCTCGATATGCCGTACGAGATTGGAGGTGCCGGCGGAAACCGCCGCGACATTCTCCGGCGCGAGGTCCTTCTGCGCCACGCCGCCATGCATCTTCAGCGCCCGCACGGTGGCGACGATGACAACCACGGAGGGCGCCAGCCCGGCCTGGCGGCACTTGATGTCGAGGAACTTCTCCGCCCCGAGATCGGCGCCGAAGCCGGCTTCCGTCACCACATAATCGGCGAGGCCGAGCGCGGTGCGGGTCGCCATCACCGAATTGCAGCCATGGGCGATATTGGCGAAGGGGCCGCCATGCACCACGGCCGGCGTCGCCTCCAGCGTCTGCACAAGGTTCGGCTGGAAGGCGTCGCGCAGCAGCGCGGTCATCGCCCCCGTCACCTTGAGCTGGCCGGCGGTGATCGGCTGGCGGGCGCGGTTCTGCGCCACCACCATGCGCCCGAGCCGCTCCTCCAGATCCTCCAGCGAGCGGGCGAGGCAGAAGATCGCCATCACCTCGCTGGCCACCGTGATGTCGAAGCCGTCCTCGCGCGAGAAGCCGTTGCCCGGCCCGCCGAGGCCGACGACGACGCTGCGCAGCGCGCGGTCATTGAGATCGACCACGCGCCGCCAGTTGATGCGGCGTGTGTCGATGTCGAGCGCGTTGCCCCAGTAGATGTGGTTGTCGATCGCGGCGGCGAGCAGGTTGTGCGCGGCGCTGATGGCGTGGAAATCGCCGGTGAAATGCAGGTTGATGTCCTGCATCGGCACGATCTGCGCATGGCCGCCGCCGGTGGCGCCGCCCTTGGAGCCGAAGACCGGGCCGAGGCTCGGCTCGCGCAGCGCGATGGCGACGTTCTTGCCGGCACGGGCCAGGGCATCGCCAAGGCCGATCGTGGTGGTGGTCTTGCCCTCCCCCGCCGGGGTCGGGTTGATGGCGGTGACGAGGATCAACTTGCCGTCGGCCTTCGCCTCGGCGGCGCGGGCGAAGCCGAGCGCGATCTTCGCCTTGTCATGGCCGTAGCGGTAGAGATCGGCGGCGGGCACGCCGAGCCGGGCGCCGATCTCCTCGATCGGGCGCGGCGTCACGGAGGCGGCGATCGCCGCGTCGCTGGTGGGGTCGATGGTGCGCGCCGCGGTGTTCATGAAGGCTCCCGTAAGACTTCCGCCATCAGGCCGCGCGGGTGCGCTCGGCCAGTATGGCGACCAGCAACATGCCGCCGAGCACCGAGAGGTGCTCGACCGCGAAATAGAACTCGATCTGCGCCATCTGCCCTTCCATGCTCCAGAAATGGTGCGCGATGGGGATGGTCAGCAGGGTGAAGATGCCGAGCGCGCCGGCCCCGAGCCAGGTCGCCCGGTTCATGAGGATAAGCACGGCGCCGGCGAGCTGGGTGGCGATGGTCGCCACCGCGAAAAGCCACGGCGGGTTGAGGCCGAAATAGGCCATCTCGGCCTCGGCGCCGGCGAAATCGGTGATCTTCGAGATGGCGCTGCCGAGGAACATGAAGACAAGCAGGAGACGCGCGACGAAAGCCGTGATCGGCGAGAGCAGGATGCCGGAGATGAGCGAGGGAGTCATCGGTAGAGGCCCCTAAGCGGCGCATTTTGCCGCACCTCGGCATAGCGCAAGGGAAGCCGCCAGGGAATGCCGAAAGGCGAGGCCCCGCCGCAGACGAGGCCCCGCCGCACCTTCACCTCAGGACGGACGGCCGTTGGTCTCGTCGTCCTTGCTGTCCGAACCGTCATCGTCCGGGCCGGCTTCCTCATCCTCGTCGCCTTCCTCCCCTTCCGCTTCCTGCGCGGCCTTGGCTTCGGCGATGAATTCGGCGGCGTATTTCTTGGCGTCGCGCACGCTGTCGCCCATCTCGCGGGCATAGCGGTCGAGATCGAGCCGCAGCCCGCCGACCGAGGGCTTCTCGGTCTCGGAGGCATAGGCCACCATGCGCAGCGACAGGCCGATATCCGACGCGAGAACGGCCATGAAGCTGTCGCTCAGATCGTGCTCGTCGGCATATTCCATCAGCATGTCGTAGAGCGCCGCGCGGTGCTGGTCGAAGGCGGCGTCATAGCCGTCGTCGGTGTCGTTCTCGGGCTCGTCATAGCTGTCGGCCATGTCCTGTCCTCACGCTACCCCGTCGCGGATCGGCGGCTGGAAGCTCAGCCCCATATCCCACGGGAAATAGATCCACGTATCCTGGCTCACCTCGGTGATGAAGGTGTCGATCAGCGGGCGGCCGAGCGGCTTGGCGTAGACGGTGGCGAAATGCGCCGCGGGCAGCATTTCACGCACCACCCGCGCCGTCTTGCCGGTATCGACGAGATCGTCGATCACCAGCAGCCCGCGCCCCCCCTCGCCCGCCGCCGCCGTCACCACCTCGGCGATCGGCTTGAGCACCTGCATCTCACCCTGCTTGGTGTAGTCGTGATAGCTGGCGATGCACACCGTCTCGATCAGCCGCACGCCGAGTTCGCGCGCGACGATGGCGGCCGGCACCAGACCGCCGCGGGTGATGCAGACAATGCCCTCGAACGGCCCCGCCCCGGCCAGCCGCCAGGCCAGCGCGCGCGCATCGCGGTGGAACTGGTCCCAGGAGACCGGGAAGGCCTTGTTCTGGCGGTCGTCGGTCATCAGCAGGCGGCCCCGGCTCGTCTGGTCGAAAAGGCTGAAGAAGCGTCAGCGGCGATCATTAGCGACAGAGCCGCGGCTTCTCCAGTGGCGCCGGCGGGAAATTCCGGGCTTCGCACGGAAAAACGGACTGGCGGGTTCACGCAGGCTTGGCCAGCGCCGCGACCATGGCCTCCACCTGCGCCACCGCCGCCGCCAGCTTTTCAGGATCACGCCCGCGCACCACGAGATTGGTGTTGGGGCGGCCATCCTCGCCCATGAAGGGATAGCTGCCGATGCTCACCTCCGGGTTCGCCTTGGCGATTTCCCCCAGCGGGCCGCCGACATCGCCCTCGCGCGCATCCGCCCGCACTGTGTGGGAGAGCATCCTCACCCCGGTCTTCAGCTTCGGCGCCACCTGGTCGAGCATGGCCTGCATGATGGTGGGCACACCCGCCATGACGATGACATTGCCGATCCAGAAGCCGGGCGCCTTGGACACCGGGTTCTCCACCAGCTCGGCGCCGTCGGGAATGCGCGCCATGCGCAGCCGCGCCTCGTTGAGATCTTCGGGCTTGATGTATTCGAGCAGCCGGGCGCGGGCGCGCGGATCAATGTCGATGCCGACGCCGAACGCCTTGGCGACGCTGTCGGCGGTGATGTCGTCATGCGTCGGGCCGATGCCGCCGGTGGTGAAGAGATAGCTGTAGCGGGCGCGCAGCGCGTTCACCGCGGCGACGATCTCCTCCTCGATATCGGGCACCACGCGCACCTCGCGCACATCGACACCGATGGCGGTGAGATATTCGGCGATGTAGCCGATGTTGCGGTCCTTGGTGCGCCCCGAGAGAATCTCGTCGCCGATGACCAATATCGCTGCCGTCACCTGTTCTGCCGGGGCCGTCATCCGATTCCTCTCCCTCACCCACACGCCGCCAAGCTGCCATCTGCCGCAAGCCGCCGCAATTCTCCGCACACTTCGCTGCAACAGGCGGCAGGCTGCCTGCCGATTGGGCAATAGGTGCGCAAACTCGCAATTATCGCCGGGAGGCGCGCGCCTCCCCTTCCGCTGGCACGAGCTTTGTAGCTAACTTGGCGGAGTTGGGGAGTACATTTGCACCAATGAGCGTGGCCTTCGACGAAATGACCAATGCGGACGGCTCGATCCGCGCCGCCTATGCCGCTCTCTCGCGCTGGTTGAGCGATGTCCCGCCCGACGTGCTGGACATGCGCCGCAAGGAGGCGGAGTTCATATTCCGCCGCATCGGCATCACCTTCGCCGTCTATGGCGGCAGCGATGCGCAGGAACGCCTGATCCCCTTCGATATCATCCCGCGCATCCTCACCGGCAGCGAATGGCGCCGGCTCTCGCGCGGGCTGGAGCAGCGCACCAAGGCGCTGAACCTCTATCTGCGCGACATCTATTCCCGCCGCGAGATCCTGAAAGCCGGCGTGGTGCCGGAAGACCTCGTCTACCAGAACCCCGCCTTCCGGCCGGAGATGAACGGCCAGAAAGTGCCGCACGATCTCTATGTCCACATTGCCGGCATCGACGTGGTGCGGGTGGACGCCGATACCTTCTATGTGCTGGAAGACAATGCCCGCACCCCCTCCGGCGTCTCCTACATGCTGGAGAACCGCGAGATCATGATGCGGCTGTTCCCCGAGCTGTTCGCGGATAACCGCGTGGCGCCGGTGGAGAACTACACCGACGAATTGCTGGCGACGCTGAAATCGCTGGCGCCGGCGAGTTCCAGCAGCGACCCGGCCGTGGTGGTGCTGACCCCCGGCATCTACAATTCCGCCTATTACGAGCACTCCTTCCTCGCCGACAAGCTGGGCGTGGAACTGGTCGAGGGGCGCGACCTCTTCGTGCGCAACGACATCGTCTATATGCGCACCACCGAGGGCCCGCGCCGGGTGGATGTGATCTACCGCCGGCTCGACGACGATTTCCTCGACCCGCTCGCCTTCCGGCCCGACAGCGCGCTGGGCGTGCCGGGGCTGATGAGCGCCTATAATGCCGGCAATGTCACGCTGACCAATGCGGTCGGCACCGGCGTCGCCGACGACAAGGCGGTCTACAGCTACATGCCGGACATCATCCGCTTCTATCTCGGCGAGGAGCCGCTGCTGAAGAACGTGCCGACCTGGCGCTGCCGTGAAGCGGACCACCTGAAATACGTGCTCGATCATCTCGGCGAACTGGTGGTGAAGGAAGTGCACGGCTCCGGCGGCTACGGCATGCTGATCGGCCCGCGCGCCGACAAGGCGCAGATCGAGCTGTTCCGCGCCAAGCTGAAGCAGGATCCGACCAATTTCATCGCCCAGCCGACACTGGCTTTGTCCACTTGCCCGACCTTCGTCGAGGAAGGCATCGCGCCGCGCCATGTCGACCTGCGCCCCTTCGTGCTGACCGGCGCCGACAGGGTGCGGATCGTGCCCGGCGGGCTCACTCGCGTGGCGCTGGAGGCCGGCTCGCTGGTGGTCAATTCCAGCCAGGGCGGCGGGACCAAGGACACCTGGGTGCTGGAGGAGAGCTGAGCGGCGACCTGACCGTCATCCCGGCGGGCCGCGGGCCGGTTCGGGATCGTCCGTGGAATAGGTGAGCGCTCCCGGCTCGTCGCCGCATGGCGGCCGGGACGACACCGGGTGGGAGCGTGTAGACAGATGCCGATTGAAACATGGCTGGCCTTCGTCGCCGCCTCGGCGGTCCTGCTGGTGATACCCGGACCGACCATCCTGCTTGTCGTTTCCTATGCGCTCGGCCAGGGGCGCAAGGTCGCCTTTCCCGTCGCGCTCGGCGTGGCGCTGGGCGACTTCACCGCCATGACGCTCTCCATGCTCGGCCTCGGCGCGCTGCTCGCCACCTCGGCGACGCTGTTCACCGTGCTGAAATGGATCGGCGCCGGCTACCTCATCTGGCTCGGCATCAAGCTCTGGCGCGCCGGCGGCACGGCGAGCTTCGGCGAGGCGCGCCCGGCGGGCTCCGCCTTCGGCATGATGGCGCATGCCTGGGTGGTCACCGCGCTGAACCCCAAGAGCATCACCTTCTTCGTAGCCTTCCTGCCGCAATTCCTCGATCCCGGTCGGGACTTCCTGACCCAGTTGGTGATTTTCGAGGCGACCTTCCTCACCCTCGCCGCCGCCAATGCCTTCGGCTATGCGCTGCTCGCCGGCCGCCTGCGCGGCGCGGTCCGCAACACGCGCGTCGTCGCCGCCATCAACCGGATCGGCGGCTCGCTCCTGATCGCCGCGGGCGTCGCCACGCTCGCCTGGCGCAACGCCAAATAGAACGCGGGTCCCATGCTGTCTCGTACCGCCGACAATCTCTACTGGCTCGCCCGCTACATGGAACGGGCGGACTGCCTCGCGCGCATTCTCGACGTGACCCAGCGGCTGGCGCAACTGCCGGCGGCCTATGGCGGCTCGACCAATGAATGGCGCTCCGCTTTGCTCACCGCCGGCTGCGCCGAACCCTACAAGGCGGTCTATGGCGACGAGGTGACGGAACAGAACGTCATCAACTTCCTCGCCTTCGCGCCGGAAAACCCGTCCTCGATCCGCAACTGCTTCGAGATCGCCCGCACCAATGCCCGCTCGGTGCGCACCGCGCTGACCATCGAAATGTGGGAGACGATCAACTCCTCCTGGCTGGAGCTGAAGCGCTATTCCACCAAGAACATGACGCGCGAGGAACTGGCGCGCTTCATGTCCTTCGTGAAGGAAACCTCGCTGCGCTTCGATGGCGCCGCCTACCGCACCATGTTGCGCAACGACGCCTTCTGGTTCTCCCGGGTGGGCATGTATGTCGAGCGCGCCGACAACACGGCCCGCATCCTCGACGTGAAATACCATGTGCTGCTGCCGGATTCCGAGCATATCGGCGGGCCGCTCGACTATTTCCAGTGGTCGTCGATCCTGCGCTCCGTCTCCGCGCTCACCTCCTTCCACTGGGTCTACCGGGAGAGCGTGAAGCCGTGGCTGGTGGCGGACCTTCTGATCCTCAACGCGCAGATGCCGCGCTCGCTGACCAGTTGCTACCAGAACATCACGCGCTATCTCGACGATATCGCCGCCTATTACGGCCGGCAGGGCAGTTCGCAGCGCCTGGCGCGCACCACCCTCACCCGGCTCGGCAACAGCCGCATGGAGGACATCTTCCAGACTGGCCTGCACGAATACATCGACAGCTTCGTGACCGAGAACAACCGCCTCGGCTCCCTCGTCAACGAGCAATATCTGCTCTGATCCGGCCTGCGTCATGCGTATCCATGTCAACCACGCGACCACCTATTCCTACGATCCGCCCGCCAATGGCGCGATCCAGACCCTGCGCCTGACGCCGCGCAACCATGATGGCCAATATGTCGTCGGCTGGCGCATCGACATTTCCGAGGGCTGCCAGTTGCGCGCCCATCAGGACGCCTTCGGCAACCTCACCCACACTTTCGCGCTCGACGGGCCGATCCGCGAATTGCGGGTGCTGGTGGAGGGCGAGGTGGAGACGCAGGACACGGCCGGCGTGATCCGCGGCATCAGCGAGCGCTTTCCGCCCTCGCTGTTCCTGCGCAGCACCGACCTCACCTTGGTGGATACCGAGCTTGCCGGCTTCGCGGACGGCGCCGGCACCGGCGAGAGCGACCGCATCGCCCGGCTGCACGCGCTGATGGAGGCCATAGCCGGCGCGATGGCGTTCGACACCGACCCGGCGCACGACTCCACCACCGCCGCCGCCGCCTTCAAGCAGAAGCGCGGCGTGTGCCAGGATTTCGCCCATGTGTTCACCGCCTGCGCCCGCCATATCGGCGTGCCGGCGCGCTATGTCAGCGGCTATCTCGTCGGCGACGGCGCCGACGCCGCGCAGGGGGCGGGCCATCAGGCCGGGCATGCCTGGTCGGAAGCCTATGTGGAGGGGCTCGGCTGGATCGGCTTCGACGCCGCCCTGCGCCAGTGCCCGACCGACGCCTATGTGCGCGTCGCCGTCGGGCTCGACTATCTCGGTGCCGCCCCGGTGCGGGGCAATCGCTATGGCGGCGGCGACGAACAACTGACCGTCGCGCTCAAGGTCGACCAGTCGAGCCGGCAGGTTCAGGGCTGAGCGTCGCGCCGTTTGCGCCGTGCACAGGTGCCGCCGAGGTTGCCCGGCGGGAAAGCGGCCCGGTATAAGGGCCCGGGGTAGCGTCGCATGACGGCCGGCGCGGATGGGGGAAGTGCCTTTCATGACCTATTGTTGCGGCATTCTGGTGCGTGACGGCCTCGTCATGATCGCCGATACGAGGACCAATGCCGGCCTCGACAACGTCTCGACCTTCCGCAAGCTGCACGTCTTCGAGGAACCCGGCCGGCATGTGCTGGCGCTCTCCACCGCCGGCAACCTGTCGATCTCGCAGGCGGTGATCAGCACGCTGCAGGAGGGGCTGGACAATCCGGAGACCGGGGCCAAGGACACGCTGGCCACCTGCACCAGCATGTTCCGCGCCACCCAGCTTGTCGGGCGGGCGGTGCGCCATGTGCATGAACTCTACGGCGCCGCGCTGAAGGAAGCGGATGTGCGCTTCGACGTTTCGTTCCTGTTCGGCGGGCAGGTGAATGGCGGGCGCATGCGGCTGTTCATGATCTACGCCGCCGGCAATTTCATCGAATGCACCAGCGACACGCCCTTCCTGCAGATCGGCGAGCATAAATATGGCAAGCCGGTGCTCGATCGCTCCATCACCTATGACACCGATCTCTACGACGCGCTGAAATCCGGCCTGATCTCGATGGATTCGACCATGCGCTCGAATCTCGGCGTGGGCATGCCGATCGACATTCTGGTGGCGCGACGCGACGCCGGGCAGGCGGAACTGAACTATCGCATCGAGCCGGGCGAACCCTATTTCCACGATCTGCGCGAGCGCTGGTCGGCGGCGCTGCGGGCAGCGCATACCTCGATCCCCCGCCCGCCCTATGGGCGCTGATCGGCCCGCCGACGCAAGAAGGGCCATCCGCATGGTCCTGCGGACGGCCCTTTCCTGCGCGCATCACCGGCAGTGGCGCGCAATATCCGCTCACCGTCAGGTGAGAAGATAAAGAATGATGATGATCGGAATCGGAATACCGATAAGCCACATAAGAATCGCAGGCATCGCACTGTCCTCCGCCGTTGATGACATGGTGTTCGCCTTGACAACGCCGGAATTGCTTTAGGGTTCCTGTCAAAATAACACGCGGCGCCGCACGCGCCGGGGAGGACAACATGAACGCCACGCGCATCGCCCTCGTCACCGGCGCCGGCACCGGCATCGGCAAGGCCGCCGCCCTCGCCCTCGGCGAGGCCGGCTTCACCGTGGTGCTCGCCGGCCGGCGCGCCGAGCCGCTGGAGCAGGTCGCCGCCGCCATGGACGGCAGGGGCCATGCGATCCCCGCCGATGTCGCCGATCCTGCCTCGGTGGCGGCGCTGTTCGACGCGGTGGCGCAACGCTTCGGCCGACTCGACGTGCTGTTCAACAATGCCGGCGGCTGGTCACCGGCGACGCCGATCGAGGACATCCCCCTCGCCGACTGGCAGCATGTGGTGAATGTGAACCTGACCGGGGTGTTTCTGTGCATCCAGCACGCCATGCGGCTGATGAAGGCGCAGGACCCCAAGGGCGGGCGCATCATCAATAATGGCTCGATCTCGGCCCACGCCCCGCGCCCGCTCACCGGCCCCTATACCGCCACCAAGCACGCGGTGACCGGGCTGACCAAGCAGGTGGCGCTGGAAGGGCGGGCGCACAACATCGCCTGCGGCCAGATCGACATCGGCAATGCCGACACCGACATGGCGGTGAAGATGAAGACCGGCATTCTGCAGCCCAATGGCCAGATCATGGTCGAGCCGACCTTCGACCCCGCCCATGCCGGCCGGGCGGTGGCGCATATGGCGAGCCTGCCGCTCGACGCCAACATCCTCACCATGACGATCATGGCCAGTGCCGCGCCCTTTGTCGGGCGGGGGTGAGGGGGAGCCTCAGAACGCCAGCCGGAAGCCGGCGGAGACGGTGGTGGCCTGGAAGTCCATTCCCGCCCCGTCATCCATCGTCTCCAGCAGCGCGCCGGTGGTCATGTCATACATGGACGTGTCGCCGGTGCCGCGGAAATAGGTATCCAGTTCCACGCCGAGATAGAACCGGGCCTGCGCGCTGAGGGCGTAATCCGCACGCGCTCCGACGGTGAGGAACGGCAGAGTGCCGATATCGTCCTCGAAGCGCAGCTTGCGGAAGTAATGGTGGTCGGTGTCGTTGGCGGAGAAGGTCAGCCCGCCCTTGACCAGCGCGGTGAGCGTCCAGGCGTCGCGGGCGAGTTCCGTCTCCACGCCGAGGAACACGCCGGCATAGCGCTGCTGGTAGTCGATGGTCGGCAGGGTGGTGTAGTCGAATTTCGGTGAATCGCGGAAACCGTTGCGGCTGTAGATGGAGGGACCGTCATTGGCGGTCCATTTGATGTCGGTGTATTTGAAGCCCGCCTGCAGCGTGAGCCGGCTTCCCTCCGAGAGCGCGAAGCGCCGGCCCAGCGCCGCGTCGATATCGACATAATGGTCGAGCGTGGTGGAGGGATGGGTGGAGTAATGCGTCCAGTCCGCGGCGGCATAGCTGCGGACAAAGGGGGTGAGCCAGTCGAAATCGCGCATGTGGCTGCTGCCGGAAAAGCCGAGCTTGCCATTGGCGGAGAACACCACGTTCTCCCACAGCTCCACCTTCAGCGCGGCGGTGGCGACCGGCGCGTCGCTCTCCCAGATCAGCCGGCTGATGCGGTTGCCGTTCTCATAGACATATTCATTGGCGGTGATCCAGCTATAGCCGAAGCCGGCCCGCAGCGTGACCTCCTCACCGGGCGTGGCGAAGATCATCTGTTCGGGCACCCCGGCGGAGGGCAGGCCGGACGAGCCGATGTCGGCGGCGGGGCTCGGCCCGAGCGACGCGACAAACAGGCCCGCACCGGCCAGTACCCACCGCGCGAACATCGTCATGACCTGCTCCCCCGCCCCATTCCCCTAAGGAATAGGGGCCGGCGGCGAAGCCTGTCCAGCACCTGTTAAGCGCTTGAAACAGCTTCTTGTTCTGACGGTTTCAGAACACCGCCAGCGCGCCCTGGAACAGCAGCCAACTCAGCAGGCCCATCACCCCGAAGCTGATCAGCGTCGCCACGACGCCCGCCAGAATGAACACCCCGTCGCGTTCGACAAGGCCCAGGCCGAGAATCACCACGGCGATGCCGGGCGGCAGATTGCCGAAGATCGGGATCGGCAGCAGCAGCAAGAGGCCGAGCACCACCACCAGCCCGCCGAGCACGAAGCGGGCCGAGGGCGAGGAGAAATAGGGCAGGCGCGGGCGGGAATAGCCCTCGAAGCGGCGGATCAGCTTCAGCGAGCCGTTGACGATCTTCTCCAGCAGCCCGCGCGAGATGGTGCGGTTGGCGAGCCAGCGCGGCAGCCAGAGTTCGTCGCGCCCCACCAGCATCTGCGCGCCGACAAGACAGAGCAGAATGCCGCACAGCACCGGCAGGCCCGGCGGCATCGGCAGGCAGTTCGGCAGGCCGAGCAGCAGGATGGACAGGCCGAAGGCGCGGTTGCGCAGCGCATGCACGATCTCGCCGACACCGATCCGCTCCGCCGAATGGGCGGTGACGATTGCGGAGAGCAATTCCGACGTGCGGGGAGAACGATGATCCACCAGCGTGACCAGGCTGCCTGACTTTCCTCGGGCGCCGGACCGGCCCCCTTTGTCCGCGCTCATAGCACGTCACGCGCGGCAATAAGAGGGCAGGCTGCCCAAAAGAACGGCCGGCAGGGGTCAGTTGAGGCGGAACTCCCCATCCACGCGCCGCAATTCCGCCGGGCCGATCAGGCGTGCATGCGCCACCCGCACCGAGTGCAGCGGCCCTTCAAGCTCCCGCTTCCAGAAGGCGAGAAAGCGGTTCAGCTCCGGGAAATGCGGGCACAGATCATAATGCTGCCAGAGAAAGCTCTGCAGAATCCCGGGATGGTCGGGCATGCGGTAGAGAATATGGGCGGTGGTCAGGCCATAGCCTTCGAGCTGCCGACGGAAATCCGCCGAGACGCGCCCTGTCTCCCCCTGCCCCGCTTCCGGCGATGCGGCACCACGCAACGAAATCCCCTGTTCAGCCATGCGAAACCTCCTTTCGCGACGATGGGGCAAGTGTGCGGCGGGTGCGGTCCTCGGGCAAGGTTAAAATTGTCAATTCACGTTCAAAATCAATGCACTAGCAGCATATACGACAGAGTGCTGACAGCGCCGCCAGCGCCCGCTTGGCACTCTCGCGCCGAGACTGCCAATTTTTTCCCGTCCGCACCTTGCGCCCCCTTTCCCCGGCGCCTAGATGTCGCACGGCACCGCGCGACACCCCATGCCGACCGGGCTGGCGGGCGCGGTGATCAGGATCAAACGATCGTTCACGATTGGAGAGAGCCGATGAAGTTCCGTCCCCTGCATGACCGCGTGGTGGTCAAGCGTATCGAAGCGGAAGAGAAGACCGCGGGCGGCATCATCATTCCCGATACGGCCAAGGAAAAGCCCTCGCAGGGCGAAGTCGTCGCCGCCGGCCCCGGGGCCCGCGACGAGGCCGGCAAGCTGGTCCCGCTCGATGTGAAGGCGGGCGACCGCGTGCTGTTCGGCAAGTGGTCGGGCACCGAGGTCAAGATCGACGGCGTCGACTACCTCATCATGAAGGAGTCCGACATCCTTGGCGTGCTCGAAGGCGTCGCCGCCTCCAAGAAGGCCGCCTGAGCCAGCCTCTTCCCGCTGCTCGCAACGCATCACCGGAGTAAAATATCATGTCCGCCAAAGAAGTTAAGTTCGCTGGCGACGCGCGCGAGAAGATGCTGCGCGGCGTCGACATTCTCGCCAACGCCGTCAAGGTCACGCTCGGCCCCAAGGGCCGCAACGTCGTGATCGAGAAGAGCTTCGGCGCTCCCCGCATCACCAAGGACGGCGTCACCGTCGCCAAGGAAATCGAACTCGAGGACAAGTTCGAGAACATGGGCGCGCAGATGGTGCGCGAAGTGGCCTCGAAGTCCAACGACCTCGCCGGCGACGGCACCACCACCGCCACCGTGCTGGCCCAGGCCATCGTGAAGGAAGGCGCTAAGTCGGTCGCCGCCGGCATGAACCCGATGGACCTCAAGCGCGGCATCGACCTCGCGGTCGAGGCGATCGTCGCCGACCTCAAGAAGAACGCCCGCAAGGTGACCTCCAACTCCGAGATCGCCCAGGTCGGCACCATCTCCGCCAATGGCGACTCCGAGATCGGCAAGTATCTCGCCGAGGCGATGGAGAAGGTTGGCAATGAGGGCGTGATCACCGTCGAGGAAGCCAAGACCGCCGAGACCGAGCTCGACGTGGTCGAGGGCATGCAGTTCGACCGTGGCTACCTCTCCCCCTACTTCATCACCAATGCCGAGAAGATGCGGGTCGAGTTCGAGGACCCCTACATCCTCATCCACGAGAAGAAGCTGTCGGGCCTGCAGGAACTGCTGCCGGTGCTCGAAGCCGTGGTGCAGACCTCCAAGCCGCTCCTGATCATCGCCGAGGACATCGAGGGCGAGGCTCTCGCCACCCTCGTCGTCAACAAGCTGCGCGGCGGCCTCAAGGTCGCGGCGGTGAAGGCCCCCGGCTTCGGTGATCGCCGCAAGGCCATGCTGCAGGATATCGCCATCCTGACCGGCGGCACCGCCATCTCCGACGATCTCGGCATCAAGCTCGACACCGTGACGCTCGCCATGCTCGGCCGCGCCAAGAAGGTCGTGCTCGAGAAGGAGAACACCACCATCGTCGACGGCGCCGGCTCCAAGAAGGACATCGAGGACCGCGTCGCGCAGATCAAGGCGCAGATCGAGGAGACCACCTCGGACTATGACCGCGAGAAGCTGCAGGAGCGCCTCGCCAAGCTCGCCGGCGGCGTCGCGGTGATCCGCGTCGGCGGCGCGACCGAAGTCGAAGTGAAGGAAAAGAAGGACCGCGTTGACGACGCGCTGCACGCCACCCGCGCGGCGGTCGAGGAAGGCGTGCTCCCGGGCGGCGGCGTCGCCCTGCTGCGCTCGCTCAAGGCGCTGGACAGCGTCGAGACGGCCAATGCCGACCAGAAGACCGGCGTCGACATCGTCCGCAAGGCGGTGCAGTACCCGGCGCGCCAGATCGCCAGCAATGCCGGCGAAGACGGCTCGCTGATCGTCGGCCGCATCCTTGAGAAGAACGACTACGCCTTCGGCTTCAACGCCCAGACCGGCGAATATGTCGACATGTACAAGGCGGGCGTCATCGACCCGGCCAAGGTGCTGCGCTCGGCGATCCAGAACGCCGCCTCGGTGGCTTCGCTGCTGATCACCACCGAAGCCATGATCGCCGACCTGCCCAAGAAGGGCGGCGCGGCCCCCGCCATGCCCGGCGGCGGCATGGGCGGCATGGGCGGCATGGACTTCTGAGGAAGTCCATTCCCCTTCGGCTGATGAAGTGCCGAAGCCGGCGACAGCCGGCTTCGGGGGCGGCGGGGACTTCTGCAGAAGTCCCACGCTGATAGAAAGAGAGAGGGCGTGGCGCGAGCCGCGCCCTTTTTCGTGCCGGCGCGGCGCCAGGCGGTATTGCAGGGCCGATTCTGTTGCATCAAAGACGCATGCCCGCGAACAGCAGCGAACCGGGCGGTTCGAGGCGAACCCTCTGTCGGGAAACGCATTGTCCCGGCAGTTCGCTCATCTGGAGAACCCCATGAACCGCCCGCTGCTGAACCGCTCGCTGCTTCTCGGCGCCGCCTGCCTGCTGGCCTCCGGCACCGCCGGCGTCGCCGCCGATCTGCCCTACCCCGTCAAGGCCCAGCCGGTGCAGGTGTTCGTGCCCGCCTTCTCCTGGACCGGACTCTATCTCGGCGGCAATGCCGGCTATGCCTGGGGCGAATCGAAGGGCTCCGACGTCGCGTTCTTCGACAGCACCGGCGGCGTCTACACCCCCGCGCCGGGCCTGTATTTCGGCAATGACGTGAATTTCGGCAATATGGATGGCTGGGTCGCCGGTGGCCAGATCGGCTATAATTACCAGTTCACCAACAATGTCGTCGTCGGCATCGAGGCGGACTTCCAGTGGACCGGCGCCGAGGACAGTCTCGCCTTCTACGCCACGCCGGGCGGCCCCTACTACCAGACCAGCGCCGAACTCGAATGGTTCGGCACGGTGCGCGCCCGCCTCGGCTATGCCTTCGACCGGCTGCTGGTCTACGGCACCGGCGGCTTCGCCTATGGCAAGGTCAGCGGCTCCACCACGGTGATGGGCCTCACCGGCGGCGGCGCCCCGGACATCACCACCGCGTCCACCGGCTCCTATGACAATGTCAACACCGGCTGGACCGTCGGCGGCGGTGTCGAATATGCCATCACCGACAATTGGATCCTGCGCGGCGAATATCTCTATGTCGATCTCGGCGACACCAACGTGACCAGCTATCTCGCCGGCACCCCGGGCAGCTATGTCAGCGCCAAGGCCGACCTGACGAGCAACATCGTCCGCGCCGCAATTAGCTACAAGTTCTGATCCCCGGCCGATTGTCCGGCGAATGGAAAAGCCCGGCGCGAGCCGGGCTTTTTTGCGTCTGGACGAGATAGGGACGATGGGGGAGACGCTGGCCGAACCGCGGCGCCGCTGTCGGCTCCCGCGCGTCAGAAGCGGGCGGACGCCCAGCGCACCAGGTCGACGAACACCTGGTCGGACGCCCGGTCGAGCGCGGCCGTGGCCTCCGGCCCGCTGGTCGAGGCGGCCGGCGCGCGGGCGGTGAACACCTGCGCGGCGACGATGCGGCCGGAGCTGGCGCCGACGATCTTCACCGAGACTTCCACCACCGCCACCGGCCCGCCCTCATAGGTGCGGATGCCGAAGGCGCGCAGATCCGAGAGCAGCATGTAATCGGCGCTCAGCCCCTCGCCGGCGCGGCCGACGGAGCGGGCGCGGTTGCCGTTCTCGAAGGATTCGATCAGCCGCGCCTGGAACAGCGCCGGCAGCCGGTCGCTCCACTGCGCCTTGTCGAGATAGGTGATCTGCCCGGGCTGCGGCTCGACCACGATGCGCTCGGTGTCGAGCACCGCCAGCGCCGTGGGCGGGCCGACCACGAGCAGGCCCGTACCGCGACGCGGGGCGTTGAAATCGGCCGGTGCGCTGAGATCGAAGGTCGGCACGGCCTGATCGCCGCCGGAAAGCAGCGTGCTGCAGCCGCCAAGCGCGAGCGCCAGCGCCACAATGCCGGCCGCGCCGGCACGCCGGCCAAGCCCTTCGCTCCGCCCGCCGGAGCGGAGGCCCGTCTCGTCAGAACTCACGCGAACGCCCCTGCCCCCGTCGATGTCCCCAGAACCCATAAGCTGGCGCCCCATGCCTAACGCCCATTGTAGCTGGGCACATTCGACCCGCCAAAGATGAACTGACGCGGATTGCGCTCGAAATTGCGGAACACACGCTCGATTTCCGCCAGCGTGCGCCGTCCGTCCACCGCCAGCGCTTCGTACTGGCGCAGGCCCGGGCCGGCGAACTTGTTGAGATTGACCGAGAGCTCCGCCGTGCGGGTGTCGAGATTGGCGGCGAGCTTGCGCACTTCGGCGGCCGCGCTGGAAATCTCGTTGAACATCCCCTTGCCTTCGTCGCTCGTGGTCATCGCGTTCACATTGTCGAGGATCACATTCACCTTGTCCGCCATGGTGCCGAGCTGGGCGGTGAAGGCGCTGATGTCGTCCACCGTGCTGCCGAGCTTCTGCGGATCGACCGACACCACCAGCTTGTCGAGATTGTCCGCCAGCGAGGAAATCCGCTGCGCGGCGCCGCCCATCTCGCGCAGGAAGCTGTCGATATTGCCGGCGTTCTCGCCGAGGGCAGCGGTGAACTTGTCGACATTGTCGATCACCGACGACACCTTGGCGTCATTGGCCTTGATGAGATCGTCGACGCGGATGGCGATGTCGTTGACGCGGCCGAGCACCTCGCGGGCGGTGCGCATCAGGTCCTGCACCGCGGACGTGTCGGCGTCGATCATCGGCAATTGCCCTTCCGCCGGGGCCGGCAGCGGCGCCGCCTGCGTCGAGCCGCCGATCAGCCCGACCGAGGCAAGCCCGGTGAGCAACTGCGAGTCGAGCGTGGCGCGTGTGTCCGACTTGATCGGCGTGTCCGGCTGCACCGCGATGCGGGCGATCACCTTGCGCGGATCCTGCGCGTCGAGGCGCAGCGACGTGACCTCGCCGACCGGGATGCCGTTGAAGGTGACGGAGGAGCCGGTCTGCAGCCCGCTCACCACGCCGCTGAACACGACGTCATAGGAGGTGCGCGGCCCGCGGCTGGCCGAGCCGGTGAACCACCAGACAAAGGCGAAGCCGGCCGCGACGACCGCCAGGGTGAACAGCCCGATGATGGTGTAATTGGCGCGTGTCTCCATGGTCTCCTCAGCGCGCCCCCTCAGAACCGAAGCCGGCGGCGCGCGCCCGCTTCCCGTGGAAATAAGCCGAAACCCAGGGGTGCTTCGACGCCAGCATGGTCTCGATCGGGCCGACGGCAATGACCTTGCCCTCGGCCAGCGCCGCGATGCGGTCGCAGACCGTGTGAAGGCTGTCGAGATCGTGGGTTACCATGAATACGGTCAGCCCCAAAGTCTGCTGCAGCGTGGCGATGAGCTCGTCGAACTCGCCCGCGCCGATCGGATCGAGGCCGGAGGTCGGCTCGTCCAGAAACAGGATTTCCGGATCGAGCGCCAGCGCCCGCGCCAGCGCCGCGCGCTTGATCATGCCGCCGGAGAGTTCGGAGGGCGCCTTTTCCGCCGCATCGGCGGGCAGGCCGACCATTTCCAGCTTGGCGATGGTGAGTTCGTCCATCAGCCGCTGCGACAGATCGAGATATTCGCGCATCGGGAACTGGATGTTCTGCCGCACGCTGAGCGAGGAAAACAGCGCGCCCTGCTGGAACAGCACGCCCCAGCGCTGCTCCAGCGCCCGGCGCCCCTTGAAGGTGAGGCCGTCAAGGTCCTGCCCGAACACTTCCACCGTGCCGGCGCGCTTGGGCACCAGGCCGAGAATGGTCCGGGTGAGCACCGATTTGCCGCCGCCCGAGGCGCCGACGAAGCCGAGAATCTCGCCGCGCATCACATCGAGCGACAGGCCGTTGAGAATGACGCGCTCGCCGAAGCCGACGACGAGATCGCGCACCCGGATGATCGGCTCGCCCGGGGCCACTTCGGAGGCGGCCGCGCCATTGCTGCGGGGGGCTTGGCTGTCCAGTTGCACCGCCGCCCTCACATGTCGATCGCGGCGAAGAACATGGCGAACAGCCCGTCCACCACGATCACCAGGAAGATGGCCTTCACCACCGAGGCGGTGGTGTGGGCGCCGAGCGATTCGGCGCTGCCGCCCACCCGCATGCCCTCCATGCAGGCGATGAGGCCGATGATCGCCGCCATGAACGGCGCCTTGATCATGCCGACCTCGAACGTGTTCAGCGCGATCGCCTCCTGCAGCCGGGCGAGGAAGATTTCCGGCGAGATGCCGCCATAGAGCCAGACCACCAGCCCGCCGCCGAACAGCGCGCACATATTGCCGATGAAGGTAAGCAGCGGCACGGCGATGATCAGCGCGATCAGCCGCGGCAGCACCAGCACCTCATTGGGATCGAATCCCATCACCCGCAGCGCGTCGACTTCCTCGCGCATGCGCATGGAGCCGAGCTCGGCGGTGAAGGCGCTGCCGGAACGGCCGGCGACCATGATCGAGACGATCAGCACGCCGAGTTCGCGCAGGGTGAGGATGCCCACCATGTCGACGACATAGGTGGTGGCGCCGAATTTACGGAAATGGAAAATGCCCTGCTGGGCGATGATGCAGCCGATCAGGAAGGTGATCAGCGCCACGATCGGCACCGCGCGCAGGCCCGTCCGCTCCAGATGATAGATCATCGAGGTGACGCGGAACGTCATCGGCCGCACCAGCACCCGCAGCAGCGCGGAAACGACGGAGCCGATGAAGGACAGCAGCGCCAGCCCATCCTCGGCGGTCGACGCCATGGTCTTGCCGACGAGCTGGATGCCGCCGAGCACCGGGTTCACCTGGCGGCGGCGGGGCGGGTTGGTATGGCTGCCCTGGATGATGTCGTCGAGCAGCGGCCGGAATCGACGGTCCAGCCCGACGATCTGGAACCGGATATTGGCCTTGTCGAGCGCCTGCAGCAGCCGGTCGAGCACCACGGCGCCGAGCGTATCGAGGCTGCGAACGCCGGAAAGGTCGATGCGTGCCGTCTCGCTGCCACCGGCCGCGACCTCGGCGAGGGCGGCATCGACGGAACCTTCGAGCGCGCGCCCCTGCCCGGCCACCCAGCGGCCATTGCCCACGAACACGAGTTCGCGGCCAGTGCGGGCGGTGGCCAGAAGCGGCGCTTCAGCAGCTCCCACGATGACCCTCCCTGCGGACATGACCACACCACGGCCGCGACGCCGATACCCCACTACGCTCCGTGCTTCTTAGCGGGGGGTGCCGCAGGCGTCGAGAGAGCGGGCGGCGATTCGGGATTAATGCCGGTGCGCAGGCGACTTAATCGCCGCCACTGTGCTTTCGCGGCGACGCCCCGGCGGCGGCAACCGGCCTTATCATGGCGCGGCCGATTCCCTCGCCAACGGTTCGACCATGACCGCGCTCCGCATCACCCCCGAACGCTTCCCCATTCGCGGCACCTTCACCATCGCCCGCGGCTCGAAGACCGAGGCCGCCGTCGTCACCGTCGAACTGCGCGACGGGGCGCATGTGGGGCGGGGCGAATGCGTGCCCTATGCCCGCTATGGCGAGAGCGTGGAGGGCGTCGTCGCCCAGCTCGCCGCGCTGGAAAAGCTGGTCGCCGAGGGGCTGCGGCGCGAGGATCTGATGAGCGTTCTGCCGCCCGGCGCGGCGCGCAACGCCATCGACTGCGCCATGTGGGACCTCGACGCCAAGCGGTCGCGGATGCGCGCCTTCGAGATGGCCGGCCTGCCGGCGCCGCAGCCGGTGGTCACCGCCTATACGCTGAGCCTCGACACGCCGGACGCGATGGCGCGGGCGGCGCGCGCGGCGATCGAGGAAGCGGGGCACGAACTGCTCAAGCTCAAGCTCGGCGCGGAGGGCGATGTCGCCCGCCTCAAGGCCATCCGTGCGGCGGTGCCGCAGGCGCGGCTGATCGTCGACGCCAATGAAGGCTGGACGGGCGACAGCCTGGAGGCCCATCTCGCCGCCTGCGCCAAGGTGGGGGTCGAACTGGTGGAACAGCCCCTGCCCGCCGCCGACGATGCGTCCCTGGCGAACATCAACCGCCCCGTGCCGGTCTGCGCCGATGAGAGCGCGCACGGGCTGGAGAGCCTCGACGCGCTCGCCGGCCGCTATGACGCGCTCAACATCAAGCTCGACAAGACCGGTGGGCTCACCGAGGCGCTGCTGCTCGCCCGCGCCGCGCAGGCGGCCGGGCTCGACATCATGGTCGGCTGCATGGTCGGCACCTCGCTCGCCATGGCGCCGGCGCTGCTGCTCACCCCGCTGGCGCGGTTCGTCGATCTCGACGGCCCGCTGCTGCTGGCGGCCGACCGCACCCCGGCGCTGCGCTATGAGGGCAGCCTCGTCTACCCGCCCGAACCCGCGCTCTGGGGCTGACGCAGCCGCCCGGCGAGGAGCGCGAGCCCCGTTCCCGCCAGCGCCAGCCCGGCGGAGGCGACGAACGCGCCCGGTCCGAAACCCTGCCACAGCGACCCAGCGACGAGCGTTGCCCCCGCCATGGCGATTGCCGTCGCCCAGGCCGCCAGCGCCTGCACGCTCGCCCCGCGCCCGGGCGGGGCATGGCGGGCGACCAGTTCCACCGCGCCGAGATAGGTGCAGCCGAAGGTCAAGGCGTGCAGCGGCTGCAAGAGGAGCAGGAACAGCAGCGGCGGATCCATCGCCATGACGGAAAAGCGCAGCACCCCGGCCAGCCCTCCGATCAGCAGCAGCTTTTCCGGCCCCAGCCGCCGCGTCACCCGCGTGCCGTAATGGAACAGCACCACCTCCGCCAGCACGCCGAGCGACCAGAGCAGGCCGATCAGCGTGCTGGACAGCCCCTTGCCCTGCCACATCAGCGAGGCGAAGGCGTAGAGCACCGCGTGCGCGCTCTGCACCAGCGCCGCCGCCGCCATGCCGACGAACAGCACCGGCGCGAGGCCCTTCAGCGCCGAGGGGCGCCGGGCCGGGCCGCCAGGGGGCATCTCATGCGGCGCCGGGCGCACCTCGCGCAGCGTCGCCGCCGCCAGCGCCGCCGCGACGCTGGCCGCCACGATCAGCCAGATCACCGTGTCCGGCGGCACCGCGACGAGAAACGCCCCGCCGAGCAGGCCGCCGGCCAGCAGGTTGCCGCCAATGAAGGCCATGGAACCCCAGAGCCGCACCCGTCCATAGTCGATCAGACCCTCGCGCCGGCGCGCCACCGCATAGGCGTCGAGCACCGGCAGGCTGGGCTGCCAGAACACGGCGGCGAGGCCGAGCCCGATGAGGATGAAGCTGGCGCTGGGGGCGAAGGCGATGCCGGCGAAGCACAGGGCGGTGGCGGCGGCATAGATGATGAGCGTCGCGCGCGGGCGCCCGCTGCGGTCGGCCAGCAGGCCGCCGAGCGGCATGGTGACGAGGCGCACCACCTGCGGCACGGCGAGCGCCAGCGCGATCATCGCCGCGTCGAAGCCCCGCCCTTCCAGCCAGACCGGGAAGAACGGCATGAACACGCCAATGCCGAAGAACAGCCCGGCATAGGCGGCGGAGATGGCGTGGCGGGGGGCGATGAGGGGCACGGGACGGCTCGCGGAAGCCTTCCCGGCTTAGCAGGCCGCGCGTCGCCGCACCACTGGCGTGCTCACCACCAGGCGTGGAAGTGGTGCACCGGCCCGTGCCCCTGGCCGATGGCGAGTTCTTCCGAGCGGGCCAGCGCCTTGGTCAGGTAGTCCTTCGCCGCCGCCACCGCCTCGCGCAGCCCAAGCCCCTTGGCGAGGCCGGCGGCGATGGCGGAGGACAGGGTGCAGCCGGTGCCATGGGTGTTGCGGGTGACGATGCGCGGCGCGGTGAACTCCACGAAGCCTTCCGAATCGAGCAGCACGTCGACGCTTTCCGGTCCCTCGCCATGGCCGCCCTTGATCAGCACCGCGCGCGGGCCCATGGCGAGCAGAAGCTGCGCCTGCGCCCGCACGCCGGCGAGATCTTCGGCCAGTGCTGCGTCGAGCAGGGCGGCGGCTTCCGGCAGGTTCGGGGTGATCAGCAGCGCCTGCGGCAGCAATTCGCGGCGCAGCGTGTCGATGGCTTCCGGCACCAGCAGCCGGTCGCCGGAGGCGGCGATCATCACGGGGTCGAGCACCACGGTCGCCGCGCCGTGCCGCGCGAGGCCCTTTGCCACCTCGATGATCGCCTCGGGGCGAGAGAGCATGCCGATCTTCACCGCATCGACCGCGAGATCGGACAGCACCGCGTCGATCTGCGCCGCGATGAAGGCGGGCGGCACGTCGTGAATGCCGGTGACGCCGCGCGTGTTCTGCGCGGTGAGCGCGGTGATGACGCTGGCGCCATAGACGCCGAGCGCGGAAAAGGTCTTGAGATCGGCCTGGATGCCGGCGCCGCCGCCGCTGTCCGAGCCCGCCATCGTCACCGCAATCGGTGTGGAGCCTGCCATGCTACGCCTCCCCTCGCCGCGCGGGGTGGAGGCGTCGCGACGGGAGACCGGCACCCGGCGCGCGCGATCCGTTCCCTCCGCCGGCATGACCCGGATCAGGTTCGTGGGTTGGCAGCGCGCCCGCGGGCCCGCCTGTGCCTCTCAGCCCGCCGCGCCTTCGCGCCTTGGGCACCCCAACGTGATCGTCCTGCGCGAGATAGGCGAGGACGCGCACGCGCGCAAGGCGTCGTCGCGCCAGGACCGAGCGGGGCTTGCGCCGCCCTCCGCCTTCTGTTTCCTATCGGCCTCCCGATCGACGCTCCCGCCCCCAGCCGGAAGACCGCCATGGTTCCCTTCTTCATGCAGATCAAATGTCAGCTCGGCCGCGCCTATGAGGTGGCGAACGCCATCGCCGACGCCGAGATCGCCTCGGAGATCTATTCCACCGCCGGCGAGTTCGACCTGCTGGTCAAGTTCTATGTGCCCGAAGGCACCGATATCGGCCATTTCGTCAATGAGAAGGTGCAGCTCTTCCCCGGCATCCAGGACACACGCACGCTGATCACCTTCAAGGCGTTCTGAGCGCCGTCACGGCGCCGGCGCGGCGGGCGGGGTCGAGGCCGCCTCGTCCTGCGTCCGGTCGATGCCGAGCTGGCGCTCGCGCCAGATGACGAACAGCCCGGCGCCGATGACGATGGCGCCGCCAAGCAGCACGAGCAGCGGCGGCACCTCGGCGAACAGCACGAAGCCGAGCACCAGCGACCACAGCATGGCGGAATAGGCGAAGGGCGCCACGACCGAGGCCGGGGCGTAGCGGTAGCTCTCGGTGAGCAATATCTGCCCGACCCCGCCGAGAAAGCCGATGGTCAGCAGCAGCGCCCCTTCCCGCCCGCTCGGCAGCACCCAGCCCCAGCCGGCGGTGGCAAGCCCCGCCAGCGCGGCCAGCGCCTGGAAATAGAACACGATCGAGGCGGTGGTCTCGGTCTGGGTGAGGCGGCGCACCTGCACCATCGCCCCGGCGGTGAACGCCGCCGCCATCAGCGCCAGCAGCGCACCGATGAGATGGCCGGGCGTGTCGAAGGAGCCATGCATGTGTGGCCACAGCATCACCACCACCCCGCCGAGCCCCACCGCCACCGCCACCCAGCGATAAATCTGCACCCGCTCGCCCAGCAGCAGCGCCGCCAGCATGACGGTGAGCAGCGGCGAGGCGAAGCTGATGGCGGTGGCGTCCGCCAGCGGGAGCCGCGCCAGCGCCGCGAAGCTCAGCCCCATGGCGCACACGCCGATGGTGCCGCGGAGAATATGGCCGAGCGGGTTGGCGGTGCGCACCGCCGCTCCGATCTCGCCCCGCCACGCCAGCAGGGCCAGCAGCGGGAACAGCGCGAAGAAGGAGCGTGAGAACACCACTTCGCCGGTCGGAACATGATCCGAGACGATGCGGACAAGGGCCGACATGATGGTGAAGAGGAACGTCGCGCCGACCTGCAGCGCGATGCCCTTGAGCGCGTTCATGATGCCGCCATGGAGCACGGTTCCCGGCGCCCCGCAAGCGCGCCGAAAGGCTTAATCATCAGGGGAACGGATCGCCCCCCGCCAGCGCGATGCCGCCGAAGACGACGAGCCCCGCCAGAGCGAGGCAGGCGAGCGCAAGGCCGACCCGGCCCGGCGTCGCCGGCGCCCGGTCGTCATAACGCCCGGCCGGCTTGGTGCCCGTGATCATGGCGCGGATGAGATTGTCGCGGCCGAACAGCGAATAGGCGATGTTGCTTGCCACATGCAGGCCGATCAGCGCCAGCAGATAGGGGTAGAGCCTCTGGTGCCAGACAGAGGCGGCTCGAATGGTCTCGTCGCTCGCCACCGATGTCATCGGGCCGTAGACGATGATGTCGTCGCTGGTGAACAGGCCGGTAAGCCCCTGCGCCGCCACCAGCCCCAGCAGCGCCATTACCACCCAGCCGCCGAGCGGATTATGGCCGAGAAAATGCTGCGGCCGTCCCCTGAGTAGGCTCGCCGCATAGCGCAGCACGGCGCGCGGGCCGCGCAGGAAGCCGGCAAAGCGCGCCGTCGAACCGCCGACCAGCCCCCACAGCAGGCGGAACACCACCACCACGAGGATGGCGAGGCCGTTCCACTGGTGCCAGACCAGCCCGGCATCGCCATAATAGCGGCTGAGAAAGGCGAGCCCGACCAGCGCGGCCAGCCCCCATTTGGCCAGCCGCGTCGGCAGGTCCCACGCCAGCAGCGGCGCCGGCGCGGGAGGGGTCACGCGATCCCCCGTCAATTCTTCTGCCGGTAATTGTCGTGGCAGGCGCCGCAATTGCGGATCACGCCGGGAAAGTTCGCCTTGAAGCTGGCCTCATCGGTGATCGCCGCGCGGGCGGCGGCGGCGTCGGTGCCGAGTTCGGCGAAGCGGGCGTCGAAATCCGCCTTGTTGCTCCAGATCGCCGGCAGCGCGTCGCTGTCGGGATCGGAATCGGAGCCCGCCGGGAACAGGCCCGGCAGCACTTTGGCGTTCTTGACATAGATCTCGAGCGCGGCCTGCACCTGGGCGAGATCGAAGGGCACGCTGCCGCGCAGCATGCCGCCGACCGGCTTGGTGACATCGCCGAACTGCTTCAGCAGCGCCTGGCGCTCCTTCACGACATCGGTCTGGGCGACCGCCAGGCTGGCGGCAAAAGCGGTGATCATGCCGGCTGCAAGCGCAACCGTCAGGCGGCGGACCATGAAAAGCTCCCTCATTCACGCGCCGGACGGCGCGCGCGCCTCACGAGCTTATTGGCCGGAGGTAGGATGGCAATGAGTGCGGCGTCCCGGTCGCGCGCTCGTGATGCGAAAAGCCTGTATGGTGAATACCTAATGCCTCTTGCGGATCGTGGTTTTCCGCATTTTCATCGGCACGCAATGACCCTACGTCAAAAGAACAGCCGTCAAAGAGAGAGAAACGCCATGTCGATCCGCACCATCCTGCTGCACGCCGCCCCGGATTCGGGCTTCAACGACCGTCTGGCCTTCGCTGTCGGGCTGGCGCGCCAGACCGGCGGCCAGCTCAAGGCGGTCTACACGCTCTACCCTGCCGGGGTGCCGCGCGTCGGCCGGGCGCTCTCCATCTATGTGAATGAACTGGTGCATGAGGCGCGCGAGAAGGAAGCCGCCCTGAAGGCGCAGTTCGAGGCCGCGATCACGGAGGCCGGGGTAAAGGGCGACTGGCACACGGTCGAGGGCGAGGTCACCGCCGCGCTGCGCGACGAAGTCACTTTCGCCGATGTCACGGTGGTGAGCGAAACCCGCTACGGCACGGTGGATGACGAACTCGCCGCCACCCTGCCGGAGCATCTCGCCCTCGCCTGCAACGGCCCGATCATCGTGGTGCCGACCGCCAAGCCGGTGCCGACCCGCCTCGGCAAGGTGGTGGTGGCGTGGAAACCCTCGCGCGAGGCCGGCCATGCCGTGCGCTTCGCCCTGCCGGTGCTCGCCCTCGCCGACGAGGTGGACGTACTCACCGTCCAGGAGAGCAAGGCCGATGTCGCCGCCTCCGGCGCCCGGCTGACCGCCTATCTCGCCAGCCACGGCGTCAACGCCAAGCATCACCATGTCGCGCAGGGCCACGCCAATGTGGTCATCCCGCAGGAGGTGCAGAAACTGGGCGCCGACCTGCTGGTGATGGGCATCTATAGCCGCTCGCGCCTCGCGGAAATGATCCTGGGCGGCGTCACCGCCTCGCTGCTGGTCGATCCGCCGGCGCCGCTGTTCGTCGCCCACTGAGCCCGGCGCGCCGGCCTCGCTTCGCCTCGCCGCCGGCTCCCGCAAGGGGCCGGCGGTTTCGTTTGGCGGCTATGGGGCGGCTTTCGGGTTGCGGCAGGCGCCTGCACGCCCTAGCTGTGGCGCGCCGTTCCGGCGTTGCGCGAGGAAACCAAGGTGCCGCTGTCGTCCCAGCTTTTGCCGCTGTTCCTGTTCGCCCTCGCCGGCGCGCTCACGCCGGGCCCGAACAACATGATCTCGGCCGGCTCCGGCGCCGCCTTCGGCTTTCGCCGCACCCTGCCGCAGATCTGGGGCGTCACTTTCGGCTTCGCGGTCATGGTGGTGGCGATCGGGCTGGGGCTGGGCACGCTGTTTCTCGCCATCCCCTATATGCACCAGACGCTGAAGATCGTCGGCTCGCTCTATCTGCTCTACCTCGCCTGGAAGATCGCAAACGCCGACGGTCCGGGCGGGGGCGCGGCGGTGGAACAGCCGATGACGCTGCTGCAATCGGCGCTGTTCCAATGGGTGAACCCGAAGGCGTGGACCATCGCGCTGTCCATCGTGCCGGCCTTCACCACCGTCGGGGGCGAGGACCTGTTCGCCGAAGTGGCGATGATCGCGCTGGTCTCCGGCATCGTCACCTTTCCCAGCCTGTGCCTGTGGGCGGGGTTCGGCGCGCTGCTCGCCCGGCTGCTCTCCACCCCGCGACAGCAGCGCCTCGTCAACTACGCCATGGCGGCGCTGGTGGCGGCGAGTGTGGTGATGCTGTTCCTCTGACAAGCCCTCGTGAACCGTGCAGCGCAGCATCGTCATAAAAACGTGATGCGAGTCGGGCTTATGCTGACGCATGGAGACATTGCCCAGCCCATTTGCGGGCCTGATCGAGGGGGCTTCCGAGGTGAACGACGCACCCGAGGCACGCCGCTATCGCAGCCTGTTCCTGTCCGACGTTCATCTGGGCACCAAGGGCTGTCAGGCTGATCTGCTGCTCGACTTCCTGCGCTATCACGATGCCGACACGATCTATCTCGTCGGCGACATCGTCGATGGCTGGCGCCTGCGCGCCGGCTGGTACTGGCCGCAGACGCATAATGACGTGGTGCAGAAGCTGCTGCGCAAGAGCCGCAAGGGCACCCGCATGGTCTATCTGCCGGGGAATCACGACGAATTCCTCCGCGACTATTACGGCAACCATTTCGGCGGCATCGAAGTGGTCGAGACGGCGATCCATGAAGCCGCCAATGGCAAGCGCTACCTCGTCATCCATGGCGACGTGTTCGACGTGGTGGTGCGTCACGCCCGCTGGCTCGCCTTCCTCGGCGACGGCGCCTACACCGCCGCGCTCGGCCTCAACACCTATCTCAACTGGCTCCGCCGCAAATTCGGCTTTCCCTATTGGTCGCTGAGCCAGTGGGCCAAGCTGAAGGTGAAGAACGCCGTCAATTTCATTGGCCGCTTCGAGGAAGCGGTCGCCACCGAGGCGCGCCGTCACAAGGTCGATGGCGTGGTGTGCGGGCACATCCATCACGCGGTCATTCACGACAGCTTCGGCGTCGAGTATGTTAATTGCGGCGACTGGGTGGAAAGCTGCACGGCGATCGTCGAACATGCCGACGGGCGCTTCGAACTGATCGACTGGGCCCGCCAGACCCGGGCGCGGGTGAAGGCGCCGCTGCTGCTCGAACGGCCGAAGGTCGCCGCCTGATGCACATTCTCGTCGCCACCGATGCGTGGCTGCCGCAGGTCAATGGCGTCGTGCGCTCGCTGCAGAACACGGCGCGCGAAGCCGCCGCGCTCGGCGCGCGGATCGACTTCCTCACCCCGGCCGATTTCCGCACCGTGCCGATGCCGACCTATCCGGAAATCCGGCTGGCGCTGGCGACGCCCGGGCGGGTGCGTCGGCGGATGGACGAGATCGGCGCCGACTATGTCCACATCGCCACCGAAGGGCCAATCGGCATCATGGCGCGCCGCGCCTGCCTCAGCCGCGGGCAGACCTTCACCACCAGCTACCACACGCGCTTTCCCGAATATCTTTCCGCCCGCGCGCCGGTGCCGGAAGTGCTGTCCTATGCCTGGCTGCGGCGCTTCCACAATGCCGGCGCCGGCATCATGGTCTCTACCCCGACGCTGGAGGCGGAGCTGCGCGGGCGCGGCTTCCGCAACATCCTGCGCTGGTCGCGCGGGGTCGATGCCGAGCTGTTCCGCCCGCGCCCGGAAGCGGAGATGGACGCGCTCATTGCCGCCCTGCCCCGCCCGATCTTCCTCTCGGTCGGCCGGGTGGCGGTGGAGAAGAACATCTCCGCCTTCCTCGACCTCGACCTGCCCGGCTCGAAAGTGGTGGTCGGCGACGGCCCGGCCCGCGCCGAGTTGCAGACGCGGCACCCCGGCGTGCATTTTCTCGGGCTGCGGGAAGGTGAAGCGCTCGCCCGCATCTATGCGGCGGCGGATGTCTTTGTCTTCCCCAGCCTCACCGACACGTTCGGCATCGTGCTGCTGGAAGCGCTGGCGAGCGGCCTGCCCGTCGCCGCCTTCCCCGTCACCGGGCCGAGGGATGTGATCGGCGAGGCGGGCACCGATGGCAGCCCGCCGGTCGGCGTGCTCTCCGACGATCTGCGGCGCGCGGCGCTGGACGCTCTCGCGCTCGACCGCGCGGCGGCGCGCGCCTATGCGCTGCGCTTTTCCTGGCGCGCCTGCACCGAGCAGTTCCTCAACAATATCGAGGCCGCCCACGCCCACGCGCTGGCCCGCCGCGCTGCGGGCTGAGGCTCAGGCGGCCGCGAGGCAGCGGGCGAAGGTGGCCGCGTCCACATTGCCGCCCGACAGCACCAGTACGGCGAGCTTGTCCTTGAGGTCCACGCGGCCCGCCAGCACGGCGGCGAGCGTCACCGCCCCGCCGGGCTCCACCACCAGCTTGAACTCCTCGAAGGCGAAGGCCACCGCCCGCGCCACTTCCTCGTCGGTGGCGGACACGCCGGCGCCGACGAGCCGCGAGGAAATCTCGAAGGTCAGCCGCCCCGGCGTCGCCGCCAGCAGCGCGTCGCAGAACGAGCCGGTCGCCTGATTGTTTCGCTCGCGCCCGCCGGAACGGAAGGAGCGGGCGTGATCGTCGAAACCGGCCGGCTCGGCGGTCATCACCTGCACCTCGGGGAAATGGTGCTTCACCGCCAGTGCGATGCCGGAGACGAGCCCGCCGCCGGAGGCATTGGCCAGCACCAGATCGGGGGCGAGGCCGCGCGCGGCGAGGTCTTCGGCGATTTCCAGCCCCACCGTGCCCTGACCGGCGATGATGTGGAAATCATCATAGGGCGGCACGAACACCGCCCCCCGCGCCCGCGCGATCTCGCCGGCGATGGCGTCGCGGTCGTCGGTCTCGCGGTCATACTCCACCACCTCGCCGCCAAAGGCGATGGTGCGCGCCTTCTTCATCGCCGGCGCGTCCTTCGGCATGACGATGACGGAAGACATGCCCATCAGCGTCGCCGCCGCCGCCACGCCCTGCGCGTGATTGCCGGAGGAACAGGCGACCACCCCGCCGGCGCGCTCGCCTTCGGGAATGCGGGAGATGCGGTTATAGGCACCGCGGAACTTGAACGAGCCGGTGCGCTGCAGCACCTCCGGCTTGAGGAAGACCCGTCCGCCGGTCAGGGCATCGAGCCGCGGGCTGGAGAGGAGCGGCGTGCGCACCGCGACGCCGGCGAGGCGTTCGGCGGCGGAGACGACATCGTCATAACGGGGAAGAGGGCTGTGCATCATGGGCGCAGCTTACTGCCGAGGGGCCCGGCGCGCATGTGTTTTCCCGCCTGATCCGCCGCGTTTTTCGCGCCCGCTTGCGCCCGCCCGCCGGGCCGACCTACATACATCTCGCACAAGCGAAACGGGAGCAGGCATGTCGGGCCGAACGCGCAGTCTCGATCGGGGCGACATGGACGCCGGGGCGCAGGCGATCACCGGCCAGCTTGGCCGCACCATCCAGCGCCTGCGCAAGGCCTATAATCTCTCGCTGTCGGAGCTTTCCGAACAATCCGGCGTCGCCAAGTCGATCATCAGCCAGATCGAGCGCAACGAGACCAACCCGACGCTCGCCACCGTCTGGCGGCTGTCGCAGGCGCTCGACATGTCGATCGACCGTTTCATGGCCGCGACCGATGACGAGCCCTTTGTCGAGCACCTCACCCGCGCCGACACGCCGATCCTGGTGTCGGAGGACGGCAAGTGCCGGCTCACCATCACCGGCTGGATCAAGACGGTGGAATGGCTGCAATGGTTCGATTTCGTCGCCGGGCCGGGCGGCGAGCTGATCTCCGACGGCCACCAGCGCGGCTCGGTGGAATGCCTGTCGGTGCTGTCCGGCGAATTGCAGGTGGAATGCGGTGATGTGACCGAGACCGCCCGCGCCGGCGAGACGCTGCGCTATCGCTGCGACCGCCGCCACGTCATCCGCAACCTCACCACGGAACCCGCCCACGCCACCATGGTCTGCCTGCTCAAGGCCGCCGTGCTGGATTGAGCGGCGGAACGCAAACGGGCGCCCGAGGCGCCCGTTTCTGAACTTTCCAGACCCGTTATCCCAAGGCCGGGCTTTACCCGGGCACCCCGCCTTGCGACCTCGCACGAGTGGCAGGCTGCCCTCCCGGGTCAAGCCCGGGGATGAGGGCCCCTGGGAGATCAGGGGCCTTTGGGAGATCAGGGGCCCTTGAGCTGGGGCCTTCGAACGGGGGTAACGGAGAGGTTGCGCTCTTCCCCGACGATCAGTTCATCTTGCCCAGCGAGATGAACTGGGTTTCGCCCGACGAGCCGTCGACGCCGTCATTGTCGGTGACGATGAAGCCATTGCCGTCAACGTCGATGGCGAAGCTCTCGACCTTGTCGAGCACATAGCCGTTCGGCGCCTTGAGCAGCGGCAGCAGGTCCTTGACCTCGCTCTTGACCAGCACCGGCGGGGTCGCCTCGGCGCCGAGCGCCACCGGCTTCACATCCTTGAGCGAGACAAAGGCGAGCTTCTTGATCGCCGCATCGGCGCCGATCTGGTTGTCGCGCTCGATGACGATCAGCCCGTCCTTGTAGGGGGTCAGTTCGGACAGGCCGACCCAGCCCTTGGCGGCCTTGTCGAGCGGGTAGCGCACGACGCCCCAGCTCTTGTCGGCCGGCTTGTAGGCGATGAGCTTGGTGAAGCCCTTCGGATCGTCCTTCCACTCGCGCTGCACGGCGATCCACACCGTCTCGTCGGCGCCGGTGCCGACCACCGCGACGCCCTCGAAGCCGAAGCGGCCGGCCTGCGCCGCCACCGCCTCGGGGAGCGCGATCTCCTCCGCGATGGCGCCATCCGCGCCGACACGCAGCAGCAGATTCTGCGTCGCCTTCTCCTTCTTCTCCGGGTTGCCCTCGGAGACGATCCAGAAGCCGCCTTCGGGACGCACCGCAATGCCTTCGAGGTCGAGCCCCTTGGCCGGGGCGCCGTCCTTGGTCACAACTGTCGCGGCGGTGATCTTCGCCGGCTTAGCATTGGCGTCCACGGTGAGGATGCGCGCCTGCGCATAGGCGCTGTCGGTCACGGCATAGAGCTTGCCCGGCTCCTTGGCATCGGCAGCGAAGCCCGAGAGTGCCGACCACCAGATCGGCAGGCCGTCCGGGCCGTCGACCGAGAGCAGGGTGGGATAGGCGGCCGTGGCGCCGGGCTGGCGCTGATAGAGCGTGACGACCGAGCCGATGCCGCCATCCTCGCGGTTGTCGGTTTCGGCGGCGGTGACGAACAGGTCGCGCTTGGGCAGCGCCACCAGCCCTTCCGGCCCGATGCCGCCGGGCAGCACCTGCAGGAATTCCGGCGCCGCGCCGGGGCCCTTGTCGCGATAGACGAAGACCAGCGAGCCGCGCTCGGAGGCGACGAAGATCAGGCGGTCATCGCCGAAGGTCGCGACTTCCGCGCCCTCCATCTCGATGCCCTTCTTGTTGCGCTTCTCGGGATAATGGCCGAGGCGCACCGCCATGTGCTCGGGCGCCGTGCCGCTCTCGAACAGCAGCTTGCCGGTCTTGTCGAAGATGGAGAAGCCGCGCGTGCCGCCCTTCCAGTCGCCTTCATTGGCGATGACGAAGCGCTCATCGTCGATCCACTGCACGGTGTCGGGTTCGCGCGGCACCGCCTTCATCGAGCCGGAGAGGTCGATCACCCCGTCCTTCTTGGTGTCGATCTTGTCGAGGTCCACCGTGCCGGCGGAGAAATGCGAGAGGATCTTGCCGGTGGGCAGGTCGACCACGACGATGTGGTTGTTTTCCTGCAGCGTGACCACGACCTCGTTGCGGGAATTGATGTCGACATATTCCGGCTCCGGGTCCTCGGGCGCGATCGCCGCGAGACCGGTGAGGTCGATCACCTTCTTGGAGGCGTCAACGACGCGGCCATCCTTCACCTCGAAGGTGGTGAGGTTGCCGGCCGGAAGCTGCGGCAGCGCGCCGTCATTGATGTCCTCGTCGCGCTCGTTTTCGATGGCGATGGCGAGGTAGCTGCCGTCCGGGCTCTTGGTGATCGAATCCGGCTGGCCGCCGAGGTCGATCTTGTCTTCGACCTTGCGGGTGGCGAGGTCCACCACCGCGAGATGGCCCGAGGGCTTGGACTTCGATTCGGAGGTGTTGACGCCGACATAGGCCTTGGAGCCGATCACGACAGTCGTGGTGGGCTCGCCGTCGAGCGCGACCACGCCGGCCGCCTTCGGCGCCGCCGGATCGGTAATGTCGATGAAACCGATGCGCTGGCCGGGGCTGTCGCTATAGATCAGCGTGTTGCCATCCTCGGTATAGGTGATGATCTCGGCCGCGGTCGACTTGGTCGGGTCGACGCCCGTCGGCAGATTGTCCACCACGTTGAAGGTGGCGATCCGGTTGAACGGCGCCTCGGCCGCGAGCACGGGGGCGGTCAGGGCGACGAGGGCGAGCACCGCGGCGGAGGCAGTGGCGAGAAGCATCGGGCGCATGAGGGTCTCCGATCGGATACGGGCGGGTCGGCCCGCGCTGCTGCGGTTCAAACGCCTCCCCATGACAAAGGGATGACGAAGCGCCGGCACCAGCAGCGGCGGCACAGACACGCCGCTGCGGTAGCCAGGCGCCGTGCGGCAGCGAAACCGCAACACCCGGCATCGGCCTTTGCGTCAGCGGGCGTGTATTCGACTTTCGGACGAAAGGATTACAGTAAAAATCATGAATTAGGGCTTGCACTCGGTCTTGCGGCATCGTCTCCTTGTCGCATCGGGACAAGGCGCCGAAGCGCCGCCCGGCGGGGTCGACCCGCGAGGAAACGCCAGAGGAGGTACCGCCCATGACCGAAACGTCAGGGAAGATCACGGACGCGCGTCCGGATGTCCGCACCAGCCGTCGCCGCTTCATCACCACCGCCGCGGCGGTCGCCGCCGGCGCCACCATCGCCGCCCCGGCCGTGCACGCACAGGCGCCGATCAAGCTGAAATTCCAGTCCACCTGGCCGAACAAGGACATTTTCCACGAATTCGCCGGCGACTATGTGAAGCGCGTCAACGCCATGACCGGCGGGCGCGTCGAGCTTGAAATCCTGCCGGCCGGCTCGGTTGTCCCGGCGTTCCAGATGCTGGACGCGGTATCCTCCGGCATTCTCGACGGCGGCCACGGCGTCGCCGCCTATTGGTACGGCAAGAGCAAGGCGTTCTCGCTGTTCGGCACCGCGCCGGCCTTTGGCTGGGACGCGGACGAACTGCTCGGCTGGGTCCGCTTCGGCGGCGGCCAGGAACTCTATGACGATCTGGTGCAGAACACGCTGAAGCTGAATGTCGTCGGCATGCTGACCGGGCCGATGCCCAGCCAGCCGCTGGGCTGGTTCAAGAAGGAGATCACCAGCGCCGACGACATGAAGGGCATGAAATACCGCACGGTGGGCCTCGGCGCCGACCTGTTCAAGGAGTTCGGCGCAGCGGTGACGATCGTCCCCGGCGGCGAAATCGTGCCGGCGATCGACCGCGGCCTGCTCGACGGCGCGGAGTTCAACAACCCCTCCTCCGACCTCATCCTCGGCTTCCCGGACGTGGCCAAGGTCTACATGCTCGGCAGCTATCACCAGGCGCTCGAATGCTTCGAGATCCTGTTCAACAAGACCAAGTTCGACAGCCTGCCGAACGACGTGCAGGAAATTCTGCGCGGCGCCTCCGACGCCACCTCCTCCACCATGATGTGGAAGGCGCAGGACCGCTATTCCAAGGACCTCGAAGCCATCAAGGCGCGCGGCGTCAAGGTGCTGCCGACGCCCAAGGCGGTGCTGGAAGCCCAGCTCAAGGCCTGGGACGTGGTGATCGCCAACCTGTCGGCCGATCCGGTGTTCAAGAAGGTGGTCGACAGCCAGAAGGAATGGGCCAAGCGCATTGTCGGCTTCCGGCTGGAATATGAGCCGGATTCCAAATTCGCCTACGACCACTTCTTCAAGTCGGCCTGATCTGCGGTCGCGTGCGCCCCTCTCCGGCAACGGAGAGGGGCTTTTGGTTTCGGTAGCTGCCGCTATCCGCCCAAATCGTGCTGTCGAGCGCCGCGTGGCGGGACGATGCCGCGCGCCTGCGCGGCCACCCGCACGGACCGCGCCACCCGACGACGTGCCACAAGAGGCCCCCCATGCAATCCATCCTACTCGGCGTCGATCGGCTGAACGCCTTCATCGGCAAGCTGTTCGCCTGGTGCATCGTCATCCTGATGGCGGCGATCTGCTACGAGGTGTTCTGCCGCTACGTGCTGCGCGACCCCACCACCTGGGCGTATGATGTCAGCCTGATGCTCTATGGCGCGCTGTTCATGATGGCCGGCGCCTACACGCTCTCGCGCAACGGCCATGTGCGCGGCGATTTCATCTATCGCAAATGGTCGCCGCGCACCCAGGCCAAGAGCGACCTCACCCTGTACTTCCTGTTCTACTTCCCCGGCATCCTGGCGCTGATCTATTCGGGCTGGGGCTATTTCTACCTGTCCTATCTGCTGAACGAGCACTCCTCCTTCAGCCCGGAAGGACCGGTGATCTGGCCGTTCAAGGCGCTGATCCCCATTACCGGGGTGATGATGCTGTTGCAGGGCATCGTCGAGGTGGTGCGCTGCGGCATCTGCATCCGCGACGGTGAATGGCCGCAGCGCCTGCACGATGTCGAGGAACTGGAAAAGGTCATTCTCGACGAGGCGGCGGCCAAGGCGGAAGCCGAGGAAGCCCTGCTCAACGCCACCGAGCGCGAATCCACCACGCGGGGGTCCCTGTGATGTTTCTCTCCGATCCCGCGCTCGGCATGCTGATGCTGGTGCTGTTTCTCATCCTGCTGATGCTCGGCTTCCCGATCGCCTTCACGTTGATGGCCCTCGGTGTCGCCTTCGGCTACCTCTCCATCGGCGACGGCATCTTCCAGCTCTTTGTCCAGCGCACCTATTCGGTGATGGCGAACGACGTGCTCATCTCCATCCCGCTGTTCCTGTTCATGGGCTATGTGATCGAGCGGGCGAACATTCTTGACCGGCTGTTCCGCGCCATCCAGCTCGCCGCTGGCTGGATTCCCGGCTCGCTTGCCGTGGCGACGCTCATCACCTGCGCCCTGTTCGCCACCGCGACCGGCATTGTCGGCGCGGTGGTGACGCTGATGGGGCTGCTGGCCTTCCCGGCCATGCTGCGCGCCGGCTACGACACCAAGATCGCCTCGGGCGTGGTCTGCGCCGGCGGCTGCCTCGGCATCCTCATCCCGCCCAGCGTCATGCTCATTCTCTATGGCGCCACGGCCGGCGTGTCGGTGGTGAAGCTCTATGCCGCCGCCTTCATTCCCGGCATCACCCTGGCGGCGATGTATATCGGCTATGTCATCATCCGGGCGATGCTGAACCCGTCTCTGGCGCCGAAACTGCCGGAATCGGAGCGCAACGTCCCGGTGGCGACGATCATCTGGGCGCTGCTGACCTCGTTCCTGCCGCTGGTGGCGCTGATCATCACCGTGCTCGGCTGCATCATCTTCGGCCTGGCCACGCCGTCGGAGGCGGCGGCGGTCGGCGCCTTCGGCGCCATCCTGCTGGCGCTGGCCTACCGCACCTTCAGCCTGGAGAAGCTGAAGGATTCGGTGTTCCTCACCGCCCGCGCCTCGGCCATGGTGTGCTGGCTGTTCGTTGGCTCGGCGGTGTTCTCCGCCGTGTTCGCGCTGCTCGGCGGCCAGCGCCTGGTGGAAGAGTTCATCATGGGGCTGGACATCGGGCCGATCGGCTTCCTGATCCTCACCCAGGTCATCATCTTCGTGCTGGGCTGGCCGCTGGAATGGACGGAGATCATCGTGATCTTCCTGCCCATCTTCCTGCCGCTGCTCGACCATTTCGGCATCGACCCGATCTTCTTCGGGGTGCTGGTGGCGCTGAACCTGCAAACCTCGTTCCTGTCGCCGCCTGTGGCCATGGCGCCGTTCTACCTGAAAGGCGTGGCACCCAAGAGCGTCAGCATCGAGGAGATATTCTCCGGCGTCATGCCGTTCATCTTCATCGTCGTCTTCGCGATGGTGCTGCTCTATACCTTCCCGAACTTCGCGCTCTGGCTACCCAATTATCTCTATGGTGGGTGACGGCCGCGACCCAACAAAAGCAAACGGGCCCGCAAGGGCCCGTTTTCATGTCCGCCGGCCTTAACGTTCTCAGGCCGCCGGGGCGCGCGGATCGCCCGGCGCGGTTTTCCAGCCCAGCGCGGGGAATCGCACCACCCGCCGGCCGCGAAAATCCGCCTCGCAGACGAGATGGCCGCGCTCTTCCATATAGGTGAGCAGCCAGCGCCCGCGCGAGGGCGACCGGCTGCCATAGGCCTTCGCCAGCGCCTCGTCCGCCGGCGAGGGCGCGCCTTCCATGCCGGCGCGCGCCAGCAGCAGGAACACGCCCTGCATCTCCTCCGGCAGGCCCGCCGCCTGATCCACAGCCCGCGCCCAGCCCTCGTCGCCGTTGCGGGATTCCAGCCCGGCGCGGGCGATGGCGAGCCGGCGGGTGAAATCGGCGAGGTCCGGCACCTTGGAGCCGAGCCGGCGCACCCGGCAATGCACCAGGAAATCCGGGTACAGCGCGGCAGCGGAGCGGAACGGTGCCTCGGGATCGGAAACGAACTGGCGCACGATTTCCTCGACCAGCGCCTCGCGCTCGGCGGCGAAGGCGGCGGCGGCTTCGGGATCGACCGGCGCGGGCGCGGGCGGCGGAGCGTCCTCCAGCGTTTCAAGAATGGCGTCGGTGGCGGCGGGCTCGCTGCGGGCGGGCGGCGCAGGCAGCGGCTCGGTGCCGAGATCGTCGAAGATCAGGTCCTGGATCTCCGCCGTGCCGAGTTCCGGCGGCGGCAGCAGCGAGGGGCGCCCATTGCGGCTCGCCGTCTCGACATGGCCGATCTTCACCGCCACCGGGCGACGCGCCAGCGCCGGGCCGAGCGCGACGAAGGAGCCGGTGTTGAGATCGCGGAAACTCTCCGCCTGCCGCTTCTCCATGCCGAGCAGGTCGGCGGCGCGCGCCATGTCGATGTCGAGGAAGGTGCGCCCCATCAGGAAGTTGGAGGCTTCCGCCGCGACGTTCTTCGCCAGCTTGGCGAGGCGCTGGGTGGCGATGACGCCGGCAAGGCCGCGCTTGCGGCCGCGGCACATGAGATTGGTCATCGCCGAGAGCGAGACGCGCCGCGCCTCGTCGGAAATCTCGCCGCCGCCGGCGGGCGCGAAAAGCTGCGCCTCGTCCACCACCACCAGCATGGGAAACCAGTAGTCGCGGTCGGCGTCGAACAGGCCGTTGAGGAAAGCGGCGGCCGAGCGCATCTGCGCGTCGGCATCCAGCCCTTCGAGGTTGAACACGACAGAGGCGCGGTGCTTGCGGATGCGGGCGGCGATGCGCTGAATCTCGCCGGCGGTGCGCTCGGCGTCGATCACCACATGGCCGAAGCGCTCGGCCAGGCCGACGAAATCGCCTTCCGGGTCGATGATCGCCTGCTGCACATGGCCGGCGCTCTGTTCCAGCAGCCGGCGAAGCAGATGCGATTTTCCCGAGCCGGAATTGCCCTGCACCAGGAGGCGCGTGGACAGAAGCTCTTCCAGGTCGAGCCGAACCGGCTGTCCGGCGTTGCTGCTTCCAAGCTCGATACCGATCTTCATCTGCGCTGACGCATCCCTCAACCGGCCCTGCTCCGCCGCAGGGGCCGAATGGTTGGTTTGCCCGCCTCCCCAAGCCGAACAGTGCGGCGGGAGGCCGCTCCGGCCGCCGCGCCCGGCCCTGCCTTTAGCACGTGGCAAGGGCCCGCGCCGCGAACCGAGAAGAACTCCACAGATTCGGCCCCGCTCGACAAGCCCCGTGCTTCGCGCCACTCTGCCGCCATGTCGTCACCGCCCTTCTTCACCATCGGCTATGAACAGGTCTCCTCCGCCGCCGTGCTGGACACGCTGAGCGGCGCCGGCGTGGACCTGCTGGTCGATGTGCGCGCCGTCGCCGCCTCCCGCCGCGCCGGCTTTTCCAAGAGCCACCTCGCTGCCGGCGTGAGCGAGCGCGGCATCGGCTACCTGCATCTGCGCGGCCTCGGCACCCCGGCTGAGGGGCGGCAGGCCGCGCGCAGCGGGCACTATGGCGAGCTGCGGCGCATCTACGACGCCCATCTCGCCACCCCGACTGCGCAGGAGCAGCTCGACGAGCTGACCGCGCTGGTGAAGGCCGGCCGGCGGGTCTGCGTGCTGTGCTTCGAGCGGCATCCCGAGCACTGCCACCGGCAGATGGTCGCCGATCTCATCTGCGAGCGCGTCGGCGTCAGCGTCGAGCATCTGATGGCGCCGCCGGTCTGAACCGGGCACCCACCCTGCGACAAAACGCGGCATGCCGGGGCGTGTATCGCCATCCACGCTCGCCCTTCGGTTGATTGAGGCCAGTCACGGCGGGTGCTCGGATAAGGCGCACTTCCTGAAGCCCCACAACCGTGAGCGCGGCGATGCCCTCTTCGCCGGCGCGTTTACTCGCGCCTCTCCTCGCGGCGACGGTCGCTGCCGCGTGCCCGGCTTCCGACGCGGCAGCCGAGGAGGGCGCGGAGGCGTCGCTGCGACGGCGGCTCTATTTCTACACCGGGATGGATATCGCCCGCGACAATGGCTATGGCTGGGGCGGCATGGCCTGGGCGCCCTTCGCGCCGATGGACCGGGAGGGGCTGCGCCTGCGCACCCAGACCGGCGGCGGGCGCTATGAGTACCGCACCGAGGCCGTGCCGGGCGGCTGGAACAGCGTCGACAAGACCGATGGCGAGGTGCTGCTCGGCTGGCAGTTCCTGCGCGGCCCTCACGCGCTGGCGCTCTATGCCGGGGTCAATGTCATCGACAACCGGCTCGACGCCCCCGATCCCGGTAATCGCGACCAGGGCACGCATTGGGGTGGCAAGGCCGTCGTTGAATGGTTCTACCGCCTTGATGAGCGCTGGACGCTCACCGCCTCGCTCAGCGGCTCCACGGCGGATAGCAGCATCACCGGGCGCGCCACCGCCGGCTGGCGGGTCTTCCCCTGGCTCGATCTCGGCGTCGAGGCCGGGGCCACCTCCGACTGGCCGGACGAGAGCGCCCGGCTCGGCCTGTTCCTCGCCTGCCCACTGCAAGCGGGTGAGTGGCTCGACTGGCAACTGCGCGCCGCCGCCGGCTGGAACTGGAGCGGCGACAGCGACGACAGCCCCTATGGCACGCTGTCCCTGTTCATCCCTTTCTGAGGCGTCGGCTCAGGCGTCCTCCGCCCGCATCGCCTCCAGCGCGGCGGCGGCATCGACATCGGCGGCGGCGGCGATCTCGTGGATTTCCAGCGCCTCAAGGTCCTCGCTCGTGTCGACATCGACAAAGGCGCCCTCCCCCTCCACCGGCAGCTCGACGACGAAATCGGGATTGTCGGCGAGGATGCGACGCGCGCCGACATCGCCTTCCAGCGTCATCAGCGCCGGGAACAGCGCGCGCGCCAGCGCCACCGGGTTGCCGCGACGGCCCTGCCCCACCGGCACCGCAGCCAGCCTCCCCCGCGCGGGATCGAGCGCATCGGCGAGGCGGTCGATGAGAGCAGGCTCCACCTTCGGCATGTCGCCGAGCAGAACCACCACGCGCTCCGTCTCCTTCGGCAGCGCCGCGACGCCGGCGCGCAGCGAGGTGGAGAGGCCGCGCGCGAAATCGGGGTTGGCGGCGAAGGTGACATCGAGCCCGTCGAGCGCCGCCCGCACCAAAGCGTCTTCATGGCCGGTGACCACGATCACCGGCCGCGTCCGTGCCGCCAGCGCCGTCTCCACCACCCGGCGCACCAGCGGCACACCGCCGAGCGGCAGAGTCAGCTTGTGCGACTGCGGCATGCGCGTGCCCTGCCCGGCGGCGAGCACCAGCGCCGCCGGCGGGCGGGCGGGACGGCGGCGCAGTTCGCCGACCAATTGGGCAAGGATCGACACCGCGATCTCCGCCGGCGTCGCCGCGCCGATATCGAGCCCGATTGGCGCGCGGATACGCTCAAGCGCGGCGCGCGACATCCCGCGGCCCGCGAGCCGTTCCAGCCGGCCGGCATGGGATTTACGCGAACCGAGCGCGCCGACATAGAAGCAGCCGGCGCTAAGCGCCGCCTCCAGCGCGGGATCGTCGATCTTCGGGTCATGCGCCAGCGCCGCCACGGCGGTGAACGGGTCGAGAGGCCGCTCGGCCAGCGCATCCTGCGGCCATTGAGCCCGCACATCGACACCGGGAAAGCGCTCGGGCGTCGCGAAGGCGGTGCGCGGGTCGATGATCGTCACCTCGAAGCCGAGCGCTGCCGCCATCGGCGCCAGCGTCTGCGAGATATGCACCGCGCCGGTGATGACGAGACGTGGCGCGGGAAGCTGGACGGTGAGGAACAGCCGCCGTCCCTCCGCCTCCACCCGCCCACTGCGGCCGCTGCGCAGCGCTTCCGCCAGATGCGGCGCCAGCGGATCGGTGCCGGCGTCGCCGGCGCGCACCAGCCGCTGGGCGCCGCCGTCGAGATCGGTGACCAGCACGGCGGCGCGGCGGGCGGCGCGCTCGGCGTTCAGTTCATCGAGCAAGGTGAGGTCCATCAGCCGACCTTCTCGACATAGACGGCGATGCGTCCGCCGCAGGAAAGCCCCACCTCCCAGGCGGTGGCATCGGCGACGCCAAACTCCAGCAGCCGCGCCCGCCCGTCGGCGATCACCTCGGCCGCTTCCGCCACCACCGCGCCCTCGACGCAGCCGCCCGACACCGAGCCGAGGAAATTGCCGTCTTCGTCAATGGCGAGATGACTGCCGACCGGGCGCGGAGCCGATCCCCAGGTCTCGATCACGGTCGCCAGCGCTACACCCCGGCCGTCGCGCCGCCAGCGCGCCGCCATCTGCAGCACATCGTCCTCGCCTGTCAGCATCCACTTCTCCTCATGTCCCGCCGCCCCACTATAACGCGCGGCGGCATCTGTGCCTTGCCGACGGGCGCGGAAACGATCACAAGACCGCGCATGAATTCGCCCCTCCGCACGCCCCTCCCCGCGCCCGAAGCCCCGGCCGCCCGCACCCTGCGCCGCGTGGGGGAATTGGCGCAGGCCGGGCTGGTGACGGCCGAACCGGCGCTGGAAGCGGTGGAAGCGCGCTATGCCGTGGCGGTCACACCGACGCTCGCTGGCCGGATCGACCGAAGCAACCCCGCCGACCCCATCGCCCGGCAGTTCCTGCCCGATGCGCGCGAGCTGGAGACGCGGCCGGAAGAGCGCGACGACCCGATCGGCGACGAGGCGCACAGCCCGGTGCCGGGCATCGTCCACCGCTACCCCGACCGGGTGCTGCTGAAACTGGTGGGGGTCTGCGCCGTCTATTGCCGCTTCTGCTTCCGTCGGGAGATGGTCGGGCCCGGCGCGGAGACCAGCCTGTCCGACGACGCGCTCGACGCCGCCCTCGCCTATATCGCCGGCCGGCCGGAGATATGGGAAGTGGTGCTCACCGGCGGCGATCCGCTGGTCGCCTCGCCGCGACGGCTGGCGGAGCTGATGGCGCGCCTCGCCGCGATTGCGCATGTGAAGATCGTGCGTTTCCACACCCGCGTGCCCGTCGCCGCGCCGGAGCGGATCACCGCCGCGCTGGTGGCGTCGCTGCGCGCACCGGGCGTAACCACCTATGTCGCCATCCATGCCAATCATGCGCGCGAACTCGGCCCCGAGGCGCGCACCGCCCTCGCCCGTCTCGCCGATGCCGGCATCGCGCTGGTGGGGCAGAGCGTCCTGCTCGCCGGGGTCAATGATGAGGCGGAGACGCTCGCCGCGCTGTTCCGCGCGCTGGTGGAATGCCGGGTGAAACCCTATTACCTCCACCATCCCGACCTCGCCCCCGGCACGGCGCATTTCCGCCTGCCCATCAAGCGCGGGCAGGAGCTGATGGCGGCGCTGCGCGGGCGCGTCTCCGGTCTCGCGCTTCCGACCTATGTACTCGACATCCCCGGCGGCCACGGCAAGGTGCCGGTCGGCCCGTCCTATCTGGAACCGGCGCCGGAAGGCTGGCGCGTCACCGATTATTGCGGCGGCGTGCAGGCCTATGGAGAGGGCGTGTGAGCCGCCCGACGCCCGTCGACGTGGTGGTGATCGGCGCCGGCGCCGCCGGGCTGATGTGCGCCATCGAGGCCGGCCGGCGCGGGCGCCGTGTCGTGGTGCTCGATCACGCCCGCGCGCCGGGCGAGAAGATCCGCATTTCCGGCGGCGGGCGTTGCAACTTCACCAATCGCGATGCCGGCCCGCGCAACTATCTCTCCGCCAATCCCGGCTTCGCCATATCGGCGCTGAAGCGCTACAGCGCGCAGGATTTCATCGCCCGTATCGACCGACGCGGCATCGCCTGGCACGAGAAGACGCTCGGCCAGCTCTTCTGCGACGGCTCGGCGCGGCAGGTGGTGGACATGCTCACCGACGATCTGCGCGAGGCCGGCGGCGCGTTGCGGCTGTCAACCGCCATTAGCGACATCGCGCGGGGTGCAGACGGCTTTACGGTGGCGAGCAGCGACGGCGCCTTCGCCTGCCGCTCGCTGGTGATCGCCTCGGGGGGCAAGTCGATCCCGAAAATGGGCGCCACCGGCTTCGGCTATGAGGTGGCGGAGCGCTTCGGGCTAGCGCTGCAGCCCACCCGCCCCGGCTTGGTGCCGCTGACGCTCGACCCCGCGCTGCTGGAACGCCTCGCCCCGCTGGCCGGCGTGGCGGTGGAGGCAAGGGTGAGCCATGGGAAAACGCGGTTCGACGAGGGGCTGCTGTTCACCCATCGCGGCCTGTCAGGACCGGCGATCCTGCAGATTTCCTCCTATTGGCGCCAAGGCGAGGAGATCGCGCTGGCGCTGGCCCCGCAGGTCGACCTGTTCGCCCGGCTGCGCGAGATGCGCGCCGCCAATGGCCGGCAGGCGCCCGCCACCGCGCTCGCAAGCCTGCTGCCCAAGCGCCTCGCCCAGCTTATCGCCGAGCGCGAGGCCGGCCCGGCGAACCTCGCCGACCTCTCCGACAAGGCGCTGCGGCGGATCGAGGCAGCGGTGAATGACTGGCGGCTGAAGCCGACCGGCTCGGAAGGCTACCGCACCGCCGAGGTGACGCTCGGCGGCGTCGACACCGCCGGGCTCGATTCGCGCACGCTGGAAGCGCGCACCGTGCCGGGACTCTATTTCATCGGCGAGGTGGTGGATGTCACCGGCTGGCTCGGCGGCTATAATTTCCAGTGGGCGTGGTCCTCCGGCTGGGTGGCCGGGCAGAACGCCTGAACCGCCTTAGATGGCGAGGAACCCGCGCCCGAGATAGGCGAGCTTGGCCTTGTCCGGGCCGAGCGTCACCGCCTCCACCCGCCCCACCAGCACATCATGGGTGGCGATGGTGCGCGCCTCCACCAGCCGGCACTCGAACACCGCGACCGCCCGCGCGAGGCAGGGCACGCCCAGCGCGCCGTCATGCCACTCGCCGACACCGAACCGTTGGTCGCCCTCCAGCCCGCCACGCCCGCCAAATGCTTCCGCCACCGCCTGCTGTTCGGCGGCGAGCAGGTTCACCGCGAAGCGCCCCGCCTGACGAAAGGCGGGCGCCGAGCGGATGCGGCGGTTGAGGCAGACCAGCAGCGTCGGCGGGCTGTCGGACACCGAGGCAACGGCGGTGGCGGTGAAGCCGGCGCGCCCCTCGGCGCCGCGGGTGGTGATGACATGCACGGCGGCGACGAGGCGGCTCATCGCCTCGCGATAGAGCCCGGCCTCGACCGCGTGACCGGCGTCGTGATGCACCGCCTCATGAGCCTTGGACTGGTCCACTCTGCCCTGCCTCCTGCGCCGGGACGCAGACCGGAGAAACCGGCCCCGCATCTGCGCTGTGCATAACCTCTGGCGGGCGGATTTGGAAACCGCACCTCCGGCGCCCCGTCGACATGACGATGTGAAGACAAAAATGACGGCCGCCGCCACAGGAGTGACGCAGCGTCGTCACATTAACCAGTTGAGTGGCCACAAGATTTATGTTTATAGGTAATTAAATACCCTAATATCATGCTTTTCGATTGATTGCATTTCGTCTTTCGATCGAATTGTATCGGACGAGAGCGCGAGCTAAGACTGAAGGCGCTTGTCGTACGGGCACGGTCATAAACTGTGCAAAAGCCCGGCGGCGGCGCCTTGCGCAAATTCGGCTGAGGGGAGCCGGCACAATCATGGAAATTTTCGTTCAGCAGCTCATCAACGGGCTGACGCTCGGCTCGATCTACGGGCTGATCGCCATCGGCTACACCATGGTGTTCGGCATCATCGGCATGGTGAACTTCGCCCATGGCGACGTGTTCATGGTCTCCGCCTTCATCGCGCTGATCTGCTTCCTGTTGGTCACCACGGTGCTGGGCATCACCTCCATCTTCCTCGCCCTCGCCATCGTGCTTGTCGTGGCGATGTTCTTCACCTCGCTGCTGAACTGGGCGATCGAGCGGGTGGCCTACCGGCCGCTGCGCGGCTCGTTCCGGCTGGCGCCGATGATCTCCGCCATCGGCATGTCCATCTTCCTCGCCAATTTCGTCCAGGTGACGCAGGGCCCGCGCAACAAGCCGATCCCGCCCATGGTCACCGACGTGATCGTGCTGATGGACAATGGCTCCTACCAGGTCACCCTCGCCTGGAAGCAGGTCATCATCATGGTCATCACCGCCGTTCTGCTCGGCGGCTTCTGGTACCTCGTGCAGAAGACCTCGCTCGGCCGCGCCCAGCGCGCCTGCGAACAGGACCGCAAGATGGCGGCGCTGCTCGGCATCAATGTCGATCACACCATCTCGCTGACCTTCGTCATCGGCGCGGCGCTGGCCGCCGTCGCCGGCACGCTCTACCTCATGTATTACGGCGTCGCGAACTTCGCCGACGGCTTCGTGCCCGGCGTCAAGGCCTTCACCGCGGCGGTTCTCGGCGGCATCGGCTCGCTGCCGGGCGCGGTGCTCGGCGGGCTGCTGATCGGGCTCATCGAGACCTTCTGGTCGGCCTATTTCTCCATTGAGTACAAGGACGTGGCGGCGTTCTCCATCCTTGCCATCACGCTCATCTTCATGCCGCAGGGCCTGCTCGGCCGGCCCGAGGTCGAGAAGGTCTGAGGTCGCGCATCATGGCTGTCCAGACCGCCGCTCCCGCTGCGCCCGCGGCCCCGGCCGCCGGCTCCCCGTCACTCCTCGGCCACGCCTTCAAGGACGCGCTGGTCTCCGGCCTGATCGCGCTCGGCCTGTTCGGCCCGCTGATCGGCTTCGAGACCGTCATCATCGACGGCGCGCTGGGGCTTGCCTACCGGCCCTCGCTGCTGGCCATCATGGTCGGCATCATCTTCGTCGGCCGGCTGCTGCTGAACCTCACCGTGTGGTCGCCGAACCGCGCGCCCGCTGTCCGCACCGGCCCGAGCGTGTTCGACCGTGTCGGCCGCGCCGTCGGCCCCGGCGTCAAGCCGGTGCTGCTGGCCTTCGCGGTGGCGTTCCCCGCCATCGCGGTCTTCTCGCTCGGCGGACTGAACGAGAGCCGCTATCTGATCGACCTCGGCATCCTGATCCTCACCTATGTGATGCTCGGCTGGGGGCTCAACATCGTGGTCGGCCTCGCCGGTCTGCTCGATCTGGGCTATGTCGCCTTCTACGCGGTGGGGGCGTACACCTACGCCCTGCTCGCCACCTCGGCGCCGATCAATGATTTCTTCGCCGGCCTGTTCGGCGCGACCTTCTGGGCCAACTGGGCGTTCTGGATCTGCCTGCCCATGGCCGGCATCTTCGCCGGGCTCTGGGGCATGATCCTCGGCTTCCCGGTGCTGCGCCTGCGCGGCGACTATCTCGCCATCGTCACCCTGGCCTTTGGCGAGATCATTCGCCTGGTGCTGATCAACTGGGTCGATTTCACCAATGGCGGCGCCGGCATCGCCTCGATCCCACGCGCGACCTTCTTCGGCATTCCCTTCAATGCCGGGCCGGATGGTTTCGCCGCGCTGTTCGGGCTGCCCTTCAGTCCGATGCACCGCATCGTCTTCCTCTATTTCGTCATCCTGGCGCTGGCGCTGCTCACCGCCTTCGTCACGGTGCGGCTGCGCCGGCTGCCCGTCGGCCGCGCCTGGGAAGCGCTGCGCGAGGACGAGATCGCCTGCCGCTCGCTCGGCATCAACACCACGACGACCAAACTCTCCGCCTTCGCCACCGGCGCGATGTTCGGCGGCTTCGCCGGCTGCTTCTTCGCCGTGCGCGCCGGCTTCGTCAGCCCGGAAAGCTTCACCTTCGACGTGTCGGCGATGATCCTCGCCATCGTCGTGCTCGGCGGCATGGGCTCGCAGATCGGCGTGGCGGTGGCGGCGGCGGTGATGATGGGCGGCATGGAAATGCTGCGCAATCTCGGCTTCCTCAAGCAGGTCTTCGGCAATGATTTCGACCCCAGCCTGTACCGTATGCTGATCTTCGGCTTCGCCATGGTCGCCATCATGGTGTGGAAGCCGCGCGGGCTGGTCTCCACCCGCGACCCGACGATCTTCCTGAAGGAACGCAAGGCCGTTTCCGGCGATCTCGTGAAGGAGGGCCATGGCTGATGGCAACCTCTCCCGCAAATGGCCTCCCGCGCTGGGACGCCGACCCTATCCTCATCGTCGAACACCTGTTCATGCGCTTCGGCGGCCTGATCGCGGTCAACGACCTCAGCTTCAAGGTCGGGCGCGGCGACATCACCGCGCTGATCGGCCCCAACGGCGCCGGCAAGACCACGGTGTTCAACTGCATCACCGGCTTCTACAAGCCGAGCGAGGGGCGCCTCATCCTGGCCCAGGGCCGCGCCCCGACGCCGGACGAGATCGCCGAGGTGACGCGCATCGGCGAACGCTCGCTCACCGGCGGCGGCGCCGGCGTGTACCTGCTGGAGCGCATGCCCGACTACCGGGTGTCCGGCGAGGCAAAGGTCGCCCGCACCTTCCAGAACATCCGCCTGTTCACCGGCATGACCGTGCTGGAAAACCTCATGGTGGCGCAGCACAACGCGCTGATGGCGGCTTCGGGCTATTCGCTCAAGGGGCTGTTCGGCCTGCCGGGCTGGACGAAGGCGCAGAAGGCCGCGACCGCCAAGGCGGAATACTGGCTCGACAAGGTCGGCCTCACCGAGCGCGCCGACGATCCGGCCGGCGACCTGCCCTATGGCGCCCAGCGCCGGCTGGAGATCGCCCGCGCCATGTGCTCGGAACCGATCCTGCTCTGCCTCGACGAGCCCGCCGCCGGCCTCAACCCGCGCGAGAGCCTCGAACTCAACACGCTGCTGCGCGCCATCCGCGCCGAGCACGGCACCTCGATCCTGCTGATCGAGCACGACATGAGCGTGGTGATGGAGATTTCCGATCACGTCGTCGTGCTTGATTACGGCACCAAGATTTCCGACGGCACGCCGGAGGCGGTGAAGAACGATCCGCGCGTCATCGCCGCCTATCTCGGCGTCGACGAGGACGCGATCGAGGAGGTCGAGGCCCAGCTTCACATCGAGCATTCGGCGCCGGGAGCCAGCGCATGAGCGACACTCTCACCGTTCCCGCTGCCGCCCTCGCCGGCGCCGGCCGCACCGAGGCGCCGATGCTGCAGGTGCGCGGGGTCAAGACCTTCTACGGCAACATCATGGCCCTGCGCGGCGTCGATGTGGATGTCTACAAGGGCGAGATCGTCACGCTGATCGGCTCCAACGGCGCCGGCAAGTCGACGCTGATGATGACCATCTTCGGCCAGCCCCGCCCGCGCGAGGGTGCGATCCTGTTCGAGGGCCGGGACATCACCAAGGTGCCGACCCACGAGATCGCGCATCTCAAGATCGCCCAGTCCCCGGAGGGGCGGCGCATCTTCCCGCGCATGAGCGTGTTCGAAAACCTGCAGATGGGCGCGGCGATCGACGGCTTCGCCCATTTCGACGCGGATCTCGACAAGGTCTTCACCCTGTTCCCGCGCCTGAAGGAGCGCATCAACCAGCGCGGCGGCACGCTGTCCGGCGGCGAGCAGCAGATGCTGGCCATCGGCCGGGCGCTGATGAGCCGGCCGCGCCTGCTGATGCTGGACGAGCCCTCGCTCGGCCTCGCGCCGCTGGTGGTGCGGATGATCTTCGACGCCATCCGCGAACTCAACCGCACGGAGGGTCTGACCGTGCTTCTGGTGGAGCAGAACGCCTTCCACGCGCTCAAGCTCGCCCATCGCGGCTATGTCCTTGTCAACGGCGCCATCACCCTCTCCGGCGAGGGTCGTGAGCTGCTGGAGCGCCCGGAAGTACGCGCCGCCTATCTCGAAGGAGGAGCGCACTGATGGCCCCCGCTTCCGGCACCCTCGTCTCCAAGGGCAGTTCGGCGAGCCTCGCCGTGGTGCTGCCGCTGCTGGTCGTCGCCCTCGTCCTCGTGTCGGCCGCGCTGCGGCCGGAACTGGTGGTCGAGGTCTCGCGCGCCGATTTCGTGCTCGTCACCCTGTTCCTCGGCGGCGGCGCGGCATGGCTCACCGGCCGTTCCATCGCCTCCACCTGGCGACCTTACCGGCAGGCGGTGCTCTACGCGCTGCTTCTGGGCTGCGTGGTGCGGTTCTTCCATTTCGCGCTGTTCGAGGGCACGCTGCTCTCGCTGCACTATTTCCTCACCGATACGGCTTTCCTGGTCGCCGTCGCCACGCTCGGCTTCCGCGCCGAGCGGGCCCGGCAGATGGCGACCCGCTATGGCTGGATCTACCGCCAGTCCGGGTTCTTCGGCTGGCTGGAGGACAGTGCCGGCAGCCGTTCCGGCGAACCCTGAGCGGCGCGCCACCATGTTTCGCTTGCTCGTCGACAAGGGCATCGAAAAGGGCATGATAGCGGCCCGGGGCGACAGCTTCCGAGCCGTAAAGACCGTGCTTTCCACCTTCCAGAACCAGGAGAGACGTTCATGAAGAAGCTTCTGATTGCCGGCATGGCATTCAGTGCCATGGTGGCGCTGGCCGCTCCGGCGTCGGCGCAGATCAAGGTCGGTGTCGGCGGTCCGATGACCGGCCCGAACGCCACTTTCGGCGCCCAGCTCAAGAACGGCGCCGAACAGTGGGCCGCGGACGTGAATGCCAAGGGCGGCATTCTCGGCCAGAAGGTCGAGCTCATCATCGGCGACGACGCCTCCAAGCCCGAGCAGGGCGTGTCGGTGGCCAACAAGTTCATCTCCGATGGCGTGAAGGTGGTCCTCGGCCACTTCAACTCCGGCGTGTCGATCCCGGCCTCCGAGCAATATGCCGAAGCCGGCATCCTCCAGCTCACCCCGGCCTCGACCAACCCGACCTTCACCGAGCGCGGCCTGACCACCGTGTTCCGCGTCTGCGGCCGCGACGACCAGCAGGGCGCCGTCGCCGGCGACTACATCGCCAAGAACCTGAAGGACAAGAAGGTCGCGATCGTTCACGACAAGACCCCCTACGGCAAGGGGCTGGCGGACGAGACCCAGAAAGCCATGAATGCCGCCGGCATCACGGAAGTGGTCTATGAAGGCATCAACCCGGGCGAGAAGGACTATTCCGCGCTCGTGTCGAAGCTGAAGGCGGCTAATGTCGACGTGCTGTACTATGGCGGCCTGCACACGGAAGCCGGCCTGCTGGTGCGCCAGATGCGCGACCAGGGCATGGAGACCGTGCTGTTCTCCGGCGACGGCATCACCGACAAGGAGTTCTGGACCATTGCCGGTCCGGGCGCCGCCGGCACGCTGATGACCTTCGGCCCCGATCCGCGCAACAGCCCCGCCGCTGCCGCAGTGGTCGAGGAGTTCAAGAAGAAGGGCATCGACCCGGAAGGCTACGTGCTCTACACCTATGCTGCCGGTCAGGTGTTCGCGCAGGCGGCCGAGGCGACCAAGTCGCTCGATAACGCCAAGCTCGCCGAATACATCCACTCCGGCGCCACCTTCAAGACCGTGCTGGGCGACCTGACCTTCGACAAGAAGGGCGACCGCACCACGCTCGACTACGTGCTGTACGTCTGGAAGGACGGCGGCTACTCGCAGATGTGAGCCGCACCGCCGCGCCTCCGCGCAGTGCCCGGTCTTTCTGCCGACATGACGAAACCCGCCGGAGCGATCCGGCGGGTTTTGCTTTGGCCGGTCCGGCGCAGGCGGCAATGTCAGCCGAAGCTGGACAGTGCGGGGAAGGTTTCCAGCAGCCAGAAGCTCACCTGCGCCATCCAGCCGGAGAGGAAGCCGATGCCGGTCAGCACGAGGAGCGCGCCCATCACCTTTTCCACCATCGGCAGGTAGCGCCGGGCATGTCCGAGCACGCCGAGCGCCGGCCGCGCCATCGCCGCCACCGCGAGGAAGGGCACGCCGAGCCCGGCGGAATAGACCGCCAGCAGCCCGGCCCCATGGGTCAGCGTCTGCTCGCTCGCCGCAACGGCGAGGATCGCCGCCAGCACCGGGCCGATGCAGGGGGTCCAGCCGAAGGCGAAGGCAAGGCCCATCACATAGGCGCCGAGAAAGGTGGAGGGCGCATCGACATGCACGCGCTTGGTGCGGGTCAGCCAGCCAAAGCGCAGGATGCCGAGAAAATGCAGGCCCATCAGCAGGATGGCGACACCCGCGACCATGGCGAGTTCCTGCGAGTAATAGCGCAGATACGCCCCCGCCACCGACGCCCCCGCCCCCAGCGCCACAAACACCGTGGAGAAGCCGGCGACGAACAGCGCCGCCGCCCCCAGCGTTCGCCGTGCGGCGGCATCGGTCGGCGCCTTGTGGGTGATCTGGTCGAGACTGGTGCCGGCGAGGTAGCACAGATAGGGCGGCACCAGCGGCAGCACGCAGGGCGAGGCAAAGCTGGCGATACCGGCCAGGAAGGCAGCCGGGAGAGTGACGTCGGCCATGAAATGAGCAACCCTAGCCGTGATCGAGGCTTCCCAATGCACCGCCCGCCCGGCGCGTGCAATGCGGCGCCTTGGCCTCTACCCGTGATGTGATGCCGCGAGGGCGGCGCCGTAAGCGAGAACCCGCATGCGAAACCTGATCACCGATGTGCCCGGCCTCGCGGTCGGCCACGCCACCGACCTCGCCCTCGCCTCCGGCGTCACCGTGGTGCTGTTCGATGAGCCGGCCGTCGCCTCGGTGGATGTGCGCGGCGGCGGGCCGGGCACGCGCGAGACCGACCTTCTGGCGCCGGACGAGACCGTGGGAGCTATCCACGCGCTCACCCTCTCGGGCGGCTCCGCCTTCGGTCTCGACGCCGCCGGCGGGGTGGCGGCGGCGCTGGCGGAGCGCGGCATCGGCTTCCCCGTCGGCGAGGCGCGCGTGCCGATCGTGCCCGGGGCGGTGCTGTTCGATCTTCTCAATGGCGGCGACAAGAACTGGGGCCGCTTCCCACCCTATCGCGATCTCGGCTATGCCGCCGCCAATGCGGCAGGTCTGGATTTTCCGCTGGGCACCATCGGCGCCGGCACCGGGGCGACGACGGTCGACCTCAAAGGGGGCCTCGGTTCGGCCTCGATGCTGTCGCCTACCGGCCACATGGTCGGCGCGCTTGTGGCGGTCAATGCCTGCGGCGCGACCAACTTCCCCGGGGGCGCGCATTTCTGGGCGGCGCCCTTCGAGCAGGACGGCGAATTTGGCGGCCTCGGCCTGCCCAATCCCCTGCCCCCGCTGCCTAAGCGGCCAGCGCTGAAGGGGCTGCCGCCGGGCGCCAACACCACCATCGCCATCGTCGCCACCGACGCGGTTCTCACCAAGGCGCAGTGCAAAAGACTTGCGGTCATGGCGCATGATGGGTATGCACACGCCATCTGGCCGGTCCATTCACCGCTCGATGGCGACACGATCTTCGCCGCGGCCACGAGCAAGAACCCCCTCGCCGATCCGATCTTCGATCTCGCGCTGATCGGCGACACTGTGGTTCGAACCCTCGCCCGCGCCTGTGCCCGGGCGGTTTACGAGGCGGTCGCCCTTCCGCAGCCGGGAACCCTTCCCGCCTGGCGCGACCGCTGGGGGCATGGCCCCTGATCCCCGACGCATACCCGCCTCCGGGTCAGACAGAGGAACAGATCGCTGACTACCGACTCCCCGGCTTCGCCACCCTTCTTTTTGCCCGTCGCGCCTGCCACTTTTCTGTCGTATTTGCAGCCCGACTTGTCGCTTCTGTCCAATCTGCATGGCTGCCATGCGCCTGACACTCACCTCAACAATGAGGGGAGCGCATGAGCGAGAAGAAGCCACGCATCCGGGTTCGCGGCCTCACCAAGATTTTCGGCGATGAGCAGAACACCGCCCTGCCGCTGCTGCAGGCCGGCAAGAGCCGCGACGAGGTGCAGCAGGCCACGGGCGCCGTCATCGGCCTGCAGGATGTCACCTTCGATGTCGACGAGGGCGAAATCCTGATCGTGATGGGCCTGTCGGGATCAGGCAAGTCGACCTGCCTGCGCTGCATCAACCGGCTGATCGAGCCGACCGCCGGCTCGGTCCATATTGACGACACCGATGTCACCGCGCTCGGCGAGCGGGAACTGATGCAGTTGCGCCGCACCCGCTTCGGCATGGTGTTCCAGCAATTCGCGCTGTTTCCCCACCGCACCATCCTGCGCAATGTCGAATATGGCCTCGAAGTCCAGGGCGTGGCGCCCGGGGCGCGGCGCGACAAGGCGCTCGCCGCCATCGAGACGGTGGGGCTGAAAGGCTGGGACCAGCACTTTCCCTCGCAGCTTTCCGGCGGCATGCAGCAGCGCGCCGGCCTCGCCCGCGCGCTGGCGCTGGACCCCGACGTGCTGCTGATGGACGAGGCATTCAGTGCGCTCGACCCCCTGATCCGCCGCGACATGCAGCAGGAACTCGTCGCGCTGCAGAAGCGGCTGAAGAAGACCATCGTCTTTGTGAGCCACGATCTCGATGAGGCCATCGCGCTTGGCGGGCGGATCGTGCTGATGAAGGACGGGCGCGTGGTGCAGCAGGGCACCGCCGCCGATTTCCTCGCCGACCCGGCGGATGAATATGTGCGCCGCTTCGTCGCCCATATCGACGTGCTCGGCGTCGTCACCGCAGGCGACGCGATGCGCCCGCCGGCGGCGGTGCGCCCCTGGCAGAGCAGCGCGGCGGAAGCGCTGTCGGTCCTCACCCAGTCCGGCGAGCCCGTCGTCACCGTGGTGTGCGAGCAGGGCCGCTTCCAGGGCACGGTCGATGCCGACACGCTCCAGCGCGCCGGCACGACGGAACTGCGCCTGCTGCTGAGCGACCGCGACGCCTATGTGCCGCGCACCGCCACGCTCAACGAGGCCGTGGCCCGCCTTGCCTCCGGACGCGGCGAGATCGCTGTCACCGGGCCCGATGGCGAACTTTTCGGCGTCATCGCCAATGCCGACCTCGTCGCCGCCCTCGCGCGGCGGCGGGCCGAGACGGCGCACTGACCGGAGGCGATGATGGACTTCGACGTTCCCCGCATTCCCCTCGCCGAATGGTGCGACATCGCCCTCGACTGGGCGACGGCGCATTTCTCCGGCGTCACCCGCGCGCTCAGCGCGGTGGTCGGCACCGCCATCGAATCGACCACCGATTTTCTCGTCGGACTGCCGCCCTGGCTGGTCATCCTCGCCTGCGGGCTGCTGGTGTGGCGCCTCACAAGCTGGCGCATCGCCCTCGGCACCATCCTCGGCTTCGCCTTTCTGTGGAACCTCGAACTGTGGCGGGCGACGCTGCAATCGCTGGTGCTGGTGCTGGTGTCGACGCTGTTCGCCCTCGCCATCGGCATTCCGATCGGCGTCGCGGCGGCGCTGAGCAAGCGGTTCTGGCGCGTCGTCGGGCCGGCGCTCGACATGATGCAGACCATGCCGAGCTTCGTCTATCTGATCCCCGCCATTCCGTTCTTCGGCCTGGGGGCGGTCTCGGCCTGCTTCGCCACCATCGTCTTCGCCATGCCGCCGACTATCCGGCTGACCGCGCTCGGCATCCTGCAGACGCCGCCGGAGCTGGTGGAGGCGGCCGACGCCTTCGGCTCCAGCCGCTGGCAGAAACTGTTCAAGATCCAGCTACCGCTGGCCATCCCCACCATCATGGCGGGTGTCAACCAGACGATCATGCTGGCCCTCTCCATGGTCGTCATCGCCGCGATGATCGGCGCCGGCGGCCTCGGCGGCGAGGTGTGGCGGGCGATCCAGCGGCTGGAGGCGGGCCAGGGCTTCCAGGCCGGCATCGCCATCGTGGTGCTGGCCGTCATCCTCGACCGCATCACCCAGCACATCGCCCGGCACATGCGCCGCGACCGCCAGCAGGGCTGACCCTTCGCCAACGGAAGCACAACCTGACTTCCGACCTCACAACCCTCGAGTGGAGAAACGCAATGGCATTCCTCACAAAATTCCTGAAAACGGCCGCCATCGCCGCCACCGCGCTCGGCCTCGCCGCCGGCGCGGCCCAGGCGGAGAAGAAGGATCTCACCCTCGCCTATGTCGAATGGTCCGACACCGTCGTCGCCACCAACATCGTCAAGACGGTGCTGGAAGACGCCGGCTACAAGGTGAAGCTGGTCCCGCTCTCCGGTGCCGCCATGTGGCAGGCGGTGGCGAGCGGCGAGGCGGATGCCATGGTTGCCGGCTGGCTGCCGGCGACGCATGAGGCCTACAATGCCAAGCTGAAGGACAAGGTGGTCAACCTTGGCCCGAATTTGTCCGGCGCCAAGATCGGCTGGGCGGTGCCGACCTATGTCGACATCACCTCGATCGAGGACATCAACAAGGACCCGGCCAAGTTCGGCGGCAAGGTCATCGGCATCGACCCCGGCGCGGGGCTGATGAAGGCCTCGGAAAAGGCGATCAAGGATTACGACCTGAAGGTGAAGCTGGTCGAGGGCTCGGACGCCACCATGGTCGCCGCGCTGAAGGACGCCTACGCCAAGAAGGAGCCGATCATCATCACCACCTGGACGCCGCACTGGATGTTCGCCGAGTGGGATCTGAAGTACCTCGCCGACCCGAAGAACGTGTTCGGCGGCGAGGAGACGGTCAACACCATCGTCTCCACCAAGCTGAAGGAAGAGGCTCCGGAAGCCTACAAGATCCTCGACAATTTCAACCTGTCGCTCGACGACGAGCAGAAGGTGATGGTCGAGAACAACAAGCCCGGCGCCGATCCCGCCGCCACCGCCAAGGCCTGGGTCGCCGCCAACAAGGCCAAGGTCGACGCCTGGATGAAGTGAGGCGGATGGGCGGCCCTGCGGGCAGCCTCCCCGGGATCGACGCGGCAGCGTCGCCGTGAACACGCGCGCCGCGCCCATCTTGGTGAACGCACCCGGCCGGCCTTCCGGCCGGGTGAGCCTCCCCTGGGGCGGCCGGCCGGAAGGCCGGCCGCCCATTTTGTCAGGCCGGCATCAGGGGCACGGCTCCCAGAAGCCCTGGGTGCGCTGCGGATTGGTGTAGTACCAGCAGTAATTCGGCTGCGGCAGCGGGCCGGCCAGATTGGCGGCGGCCACGCCGGTGAGGAAGCCGAGCGCGGCACCGGCCGCGACCGCGCCGCCCGGCGGCCAATAGGGCTTCGGATTGACCACCACCACGCCGCCACCGCGCGGCACCGGGCCGTAATAGCGGCCGGGGCCGTAATAATGGCCGGGGCTCCGCCAGGCGCCTCCCCACGCCGCGCCGCAACCATGCGCGCCGCAGCCGGCCGCGCGCCAGGCGCTGGCCTCCTGCACCGTGCCGATCAGGCCGACACCCGACAGCATCGCCAGCGCGGCGAGCATGCTCTTCTTCATCATGACATGTCCCTCCTGAGGGTCCCCCACCGCTGCTGCCTCGCGCGCGGTGGATTCGAGGCGGTAATGGGACGCTTTTTATTCCCCTGCGGCAATAAGGGAGTTCCACCAAAGGGCGCCCAGCGTCGCCAATCGCCCCTTGATTGGAATGCGAACAATTCAAAATTACATTTATTTTCAATAACTTAGAGTCGTTAGTCGTTCATGGTGGCGAATATTGGTGCTATCGCACGCCCGGGTCGGAGTTCGGAAATACTCCGACACATTCCCAGGAGAGTGCACATGAGACGCGCCGTACTTCCCGTGATGTTCGCGGCCACGGTGAGTCTGCCGGCGGTAGCCGAACCACGGGGCATTTCCCCCGCTTCGGTGGAAGCCACGCTCGGCAGCGTTGGAAGCGAAGCCTTTGGCAGCTTTGATCTGTTCCTGCCCCTGCTGGGCGACAGCGACCGGCTGCTGTTCCTCGACGCCCGCGCCAGCTTCGGCAGCGAACAGGAGATCGAGCAGGGCTCGCTCGGCTTCGGCTATCGTTTCCGCCACGACAATGGCTGGGTCTACGGGATCAACGGCTATTTCGACTATCTCAACAGCACCTATGACAACGACTTCACCCAGATTGGCCTTGGCGTCGAGGCGTTGAGCCAGGATTGGGAACTGCGCGCCAATGGCTATCTGCCCGTCGGCGATGTCGAGGCGGCGCTCGCCAGCGCCAATGCCGCGCTGATCGAAGCCGGGCGGCTGGTGTTCCGCGCCGGCGAGGAAACCGCGCTGCAGGGATTTGACGGCGAGATCGGCTATCGCCTGCCCTTCCTCTCACCGGACGATCTCACCCAGATCAAGCTGTTCGCCGGCGGCTACTGGTACACCGGCGAGGATGTGGAGGACGTGCCGGGCGTCTCCGCGCGGGTCGAGCTTTCCCGTGCCGGCCTTCCCGCCTTCGGCAATGGCTCGCGCCTCACCCTCATTGCCGGCCTGACCTATGACGAGCAGTACGACACGCAGGGCATCTTCCTCGCCCGGCTGCGCGTCCCGCTCGGCGACACGGCGGGCCAGGCGCCCTATGATCCGCTCTACCGCCGGGTCGAGCGCTCCGACGCCATCCGCACCCATGTCGGCGCCACCGGCGCGGCGGAAGCGGCGGTCTATGCCGAGACCGGCGCGGTGGCCGGGCGCGTGGTCGCCATCGGCGCGGGCGACGATGCCGGCACCATCAACGACCGTCTTGCGAGCGCGGGCAATGGCGCGCTGGTGCTTGCCAGCGGCACGATCAATGTCGATTCCACCGTCTCGCTCGGTGCTGGCCAGTTCATGCTCGGCGGCGGCGGCGCACTTGCCGTGCGCGGCGCGGTGAGTGGCGGCACCGCCGTCTTCCGCAACGCCCTGCCGGCGGCGCGGCTCACCGGCACCGACCCGCTCGACGATGTCGTCTCGCTCGAAGGCGACCGCAGCGCGGTGGCGGCGCTTTCCATCCGTGGCGGCCGTTCCGGCGTGGTGGCGCAGGGCGTCTCCGGCATCGTGATGCGCGATCTCGACATCGCAGACACCCAGGAGCACGGCATCGCCCTCGACACGGTCGCCGGCGCCACGATCAGCGCCACCCGCATCCACGATCTCGCCTTCTGCGAGAACAACACCGAATGCGAATGGTCGATCTTCGACCCGAATGTCGTGCGCAATGCCGGCATCGCCGCGCTCGCGGTGGAAGACCTCACCCTGCGCAATGTGGCGATGGAGAATGTCACCTACGGCCTCTTTGTCGGCAGCCGCTATGAGGAGATCGACTGGGAGAACACCATCACCGGCCAGAGCGGCAACCTCACCGTCGAGAACCTCTCCATCGTCAACAGCCGCCGTGAGGGCATTCTGCTGGTTGGCGTCGACGGCGCGGCACTGCGCGGCATCGCCATCGACAATTCCGCCATGGACCGCTCCATGGACCTGATCGTGCTGCAGAAGACGGCGCATGCCACGCTCGACGACCTCACCCTGAAGGGCGGCATCAACGGGCTGATGTTCGCCTCGTCCTTCAACTTGCCGGGCGAGACCACGGACATTGCCGTGAGCAATGCCTTCATCGAGGAGACCTACCGCGCCGGCATCTTCCTCAACCCGTCGAGCGACATCAGCTTCACCAATGTGACCATCTCGAACCCCGGCAGCTATGGCGTCTATTTCTATGGCGACGCCTATGGCTTCGCCGGCGGGCCGGTGACCGGGGTGAGCTTCACCGATGTCGAGGTGATCGCCAGCGGCAGTTCCGCCGTCTATGTCTCGGGTCCGATCCAGGACATTTCCGGCAATATCGCCACAACCGACGTGCCCGCCCCCTGCTCGGCCGATGCCGGCCAATGGTCCGGCACCGAGCTGACGCAGACCGGCGGGCAGGTCTTCGCCATTGGCGGCGCCACGGTGCCGGCCGGCACGCTCTCCGCCTCCTGCGGCCTTTAGGCCCCACGCGGGCCGGGACGGCATTGCCGCCCCGGCCCCATGATGCTACGCCCCGGCAAACAGCCGGAGCCCCCGCCATGATCACTCGCCCGCTGATCCTCTCCCCCTCCATCCTCGCCTGCGACTTCGCCCGCTTCGGCGAGGAAGTGCGCGCGGTCGATGCCGCCGGTGCCGACTGGATCCATATCGACGTGATGGACGGGCATTTCGTGCCCAACATCTCCTTCGGTCCTGACGTGGTGAAGGCGGTGCGTCCCTATTCCGACAAGCCCTTCGACGTGCATCTGATGATCGCGCCGGCCGACCCCTATCTCGAAGCCTTCGCCAAGGCGGGCGCGGACCACATCACCGTTCATGCCGAAGCCGGCCCGCATCTGCACCGCTCGCTGCAGGCGATCCGTGCGCTGGGCAAGAAGGCCGGCGTCGCGCTCAACCCCGCCACCCCGGCGAACGCGGTGGAGCATGTGCTCGATCTCATCGACGTGATCATCGTCATGACGGTGAACCCCGGCTTTGGCGGCCAGGCCTTCATCCCCTCGGTCATGGACAAGGTGGTGCAGCTTTCAGCCATGGTCGGCGAGCGGCCGATCCATATCGAGATCGACGGCGGCGTGACCAAGGATACCGCCGCCGCCTGCATCAAGGCCGGCGCCAATGCGCTGGTCGCCGGCTCCGCCGTGTTCAAGGGCGGCGCGGACGCCTATGCCGGCAATATCGACGCCATCCGCAGCGCCGCCCTGCGCGCGCGGGGCGAACTGGTGTAGGGCGTCAGGCGGGGGCGCCGTTTGTCGTCCCTGCGCCTTTCTGCTAGAGCGCGGGCAATCCTGTCGCTGCCGAAAGAGACCGCCCGTGATCCCGCGCTATACACGCCCCGAAATGGCTGCCATCTGGGAGCCGCAGACCCGCTTCCGCATCTGGTTCGAGATCGAGGCGCACGCCACCGACGCGCTGGCGGAAATCGGCGTGGTGCCGAAGGAAGCGGCGGCCAAGATCTGGGAAATGGCGAAGGACGCGACCTTCGATGTCGAACGCATCGACGAGATCGAGGCCGTCACCAAGCATGACGTCATCGCCTTTCTGACCCATCTGGCCGAGATTGTCGGCCCGGAAGCGCGCTTCGTGCATCAGGGCATGACTTCGTCGGACGTGCTCGACACCTGCCTGTCGGTGCAGTTGGTGCGCGCCGCCGATATCCTGATCAAGGATGTGGACCGGCTGCTGGCGGCGCTGGAAGCCCGCGCTTTCGAGCACAAGCTCACCCCCACCATCGGCCGCTCGCACGGCATCCATGCCGAGCCGACCACCTTCGGCCTCAAGCTCGCCCAGGCCCATGCCGAGTTCCAGCGCAACCGCGCCCGCCTCGTCGCCGCGCGCGAGGAAGTCGCCACCTGCGCCATCTCCGGCGCGGTCGGCACCTTCGCGCAGATCGACCCGCGGGTGGAGGAACATGTCGCGGCGAAGATGGGGCTGACCGTCGAGCCGGTCTCCACCCAGGTGATCCCGCGCGACCGCCACGCCGCCTATTTCGCCGCGCTCGGCGTTGTCGCCTCCTCGATGGAGCGGGTGGCGATCGAGATCCGCCATTTGCAGCGCACCGAGGTTCTGGAAGCCGAGGAGTTCTTCTCCGCCGGCCAGAAGGGCTCCTCGGCCATGCCGCACAAGCGCAACCCGGTGCTGACCGAGAACATCACCGGCCTCGCCCGCCTCGTGCGCGGCATGGTCACCCCGGCGCTGGAGAATGTGGCGCTGTGGCACGAGCGGGATATTTCCCACTCCTCGGTGGAGCGGATGATCGGCCCGGATGCCACCGTCACGCTCGATTTCGCGCTGAACCGGCTGGCCGGCGTGATCGAGAAGCTGGTGGTCTATCCCGAGAACATGCAGAAGAATCTCGATCGGCTCGGCGGGCTGGTGCATTCCCAGCGCGTGCTGCTGGCGCTGACCCAGAAGGGCGCCAGCCGCGAGGACGCCTATCGCCTCGTGCAGCGCAACGCCATGCCGGTCTGGCGCGGCGAAGGCGAGTTCCAGAAGCTGCTGAACGCCGACCCCGAGGTGCGTCAGTATCTGTCGGAAGAGGAGATCGCCGAGAAATTCGACCTCGGCTACCACCTCAAGCATGTCGACACGATCTTCCAGCGGGTATTCGGCCGGAGCTGAGAGCGACCGCGCATTCATATAGAAAAGAGGCCGGGTCTCCCCGGCCTCTGTCGTTTTGAAGAACGATGCGGGGCGCTCAGCGCCAGCCGCCGCGCCCGCCGCCGCCAAAGCCGCCGCCGCGCACGATCATCGGGCGCCCGCCCATGCCGGGACGACCGCCCCAGCCGGGCCGTCCACCCCAGCCCGGACGGCCAGGACGCGGGCCGGCCCAACCCGGACGGCCGGGCCTCGGCCCCCAGCCCGGACGCGGACCCCAGCCGGGACGCGGGCCCCAGCCGGGACGCGGGCCCCAACCCGGGCGCGGGCCCCAGCCGGGGCGGCCCCACCATACCGGGCGCGGACGCCAGCCCGGACCGTACCAGCCCCAGCCGGGGCCGGGCCCATAATAACCGCCGCCCCAGCCCGGGCCCCAGGCCGAGCCCGCCACCGCGCCCAGCGCGAAAGCCCCGACGCCCAGGGCGACATCGTTCTCGACATAGCCGGGATTGACCACCACCGTCTGGCCGCCGCCGGCGAGATAACTGGCGCTCACCCAGCCGCCGGCCGCCTGGCACCAATTGCCCCGGCAGGCGCCGACATTCACCCGCGTGCCGCCCGGCAGCGTGCCGATGACGCGGTAATTGGTGCCAGGGCCGGAGCGTATATTGAGATCGCGCGTCACCACCGCCGCCGAGGCGGCCGTGAATGCCGCCCCGCCGACCAGCAGGCCGGCCGCCAGAGCCAGCGCCTTCATGATTTTCTGCATGTGAACCTCCCTGCGGGAGCGTCCGGCACATGTTTCCGGCGGACCCGCTCGCTATCCATCTTCGGTAGCAATCGAATCCGGCGAAATTGGTTGCATTACCTAAATGGAATGCCGTCAGCCGGGGATGGGGGCCGGCAGGCCGCGCGGCCTTCATTGCCCCCTGCCGTGCCCTGCCCCCGCGACAGGACAGCCGGCCCACGCCTCCGGGCGCGACCGCCCGGGCATCGCCCCGTGGGGGCGGGCGAAGGGCCGCGGGCGAAGGGCCTCAGCCCTCCTGCTTCAGCGTCGCGATCGCCTCGGCGAGCAGTTCGTCCATGGTGCGGCGGATACGGTGCTCGGACACGTCGAGGCCCTTGGCGTCGAAATCCGCCTTCAGCTTGCGGTAGACATCCTCGTCGCCGGCCTCTTCAAGGTCCGCCGCCACGACGGTGCCGGCATAGGCGTTCGCCTCCTCGCCGGCGAGGCCGAGCTTCTCGGCCGCCCACAGGCCCAGCGCCTTGTTGCGGCGGGCCAGCGCCTTGAAGCGCAGATTCTGGTCGTGGGCGTACTTGGCCTCGAACGCGTCTTCGCGGTTGTCGAACGTGCTCATCTGGTCGCCCCGTGTGGTAGGAAAAGCGCGGCTTGATTATCGCGACCCTGCACCCAAATCAACGCCCGGCACCATTGCGGAGATCACCTAGGGCAATGTGACGCTCATCCCGAAGGCGGGCGCGGCTGCCCCGCGCCACTTGCCGGTGGATGGCGCCGCCCCGCCGCTGCAATGCGGCGCCAAAGCTGCGGCGGCGTTTGTATCCGCCCCCCCGATGCGATAGTGTCGGCCGCGAGGGTGCCCGCGCCATGCGAGACGAATCGTCAGAGCGCGGAGAGTTCGCGCAGACGCGGCGCCCCCAGCCGTGAACCCGGAACCGGAGCCCCGGCATCCTAATGGACTTCCTCAACCGACGGTACCCACCCATGAGCCGCCGCCGCCGCATTTATGAAGGTAAGGCGAAGGTCCTCTATGAAGGCCCTGAGCCCGGCACACTGATCCAGCACTTCAAGGACGACGCCACCGCCTTCAACAACAAGAAGCACGACGTCATCGACGGCAAAGGCGTGCTGAACAACCGCATCTCGGAATATGTCTTCCTCAAGCTGAACGAGATCGGCGTCCCCACGCATTTCATCAAGCGGCTGAACATGCGCGAGCAGCTCATCCGCGAGGTCGAGATCATCCCGCTCGAAGTCGTGGTGCGCAACGTCGCCGCCGGCTCGCTGTCGACCCGCCTCGGCATCGAGGAAGGCACGCAGCTTCCGCGCTCGATCATCGAGTTCTATTACAAGAACGACGCGCTCAACGATCCGCTGGTTTCCGAAGAGCACATCACCGCCTTTGGCTGGGCCACCACCCAGGAAATCGACGACATCATCGCCCTGGCGATCCGCGTCAACGATTTCCTGTCCGGCCTCTTCCTCGGCGTCGGCATCCGTCTCGTCGACTTCAAGATGGAATGCGGCCGCCTGTGGGAAGGCGACATGATGCGCATCGTCGTCGCCGACGAGATCAGCCCGGATTCCTGCCGGCTGTGGGACATCAAGTCGAACGACAAGCTCGACAAGGACCGCTTCCGCCGCGACATGGGCGGGCTGGTGGAGGCCTATTCCGAGGTCGCCCGCCGCCTCGGCATCATGACCGAGAATGAGCGCATTCAGCCGGGTGGCCCGGTACTGGTGAAATCCGAGCCCGACGAGTGACCATGCCGGATGCGGAATGTCCTGCCCTCGGGTCAGCCATTCCGCATTCGAGCATTGAGCCGTTCGCGGCCAGATGGTAGGCGGGGGCCTCAAAGCCCCCGTTTCTGTTTTTCGGTGCTTCTGTCGCACGAACCTCCCCGAGAGTGATCCATGAAGGCGCGCGTCCTCGTCACCCTGAAATCCGCCGTGCTCGACCCGCAGGGCAAGGCCATCGAGGGCGCCCTGCGCTCGCTCGGCGTTCCCGGCGTCTCCAGCGTCCGCCAGGGCAAGGTCTTCGATGTCGAGCTGGAAACCGGCGATGCCGCCAAGGCCGAGGCGACGCTGAAGGACGCCTGCGAGAAGCTGCTCGCCAATACGGTGATCGAATCCTACCGCATCGAACTGGTGGGCTGACGCCGATGAAAGCCGCCGTCCTCGTTTTCCCCGGCTCCAACCGCGAGGGCGACGTTGCACGCGCCCTGGAACTGGTTTCGGGCGTCAAGCCGGCCATGGTCTGGCACGCCGACACCGCCCTGCCCGCCGGCACCGACCTTGTCGTGCTGCCGGGCGGCTTCTCCTATGGCGACTATCTGCGCTGCGGCGCCATCGCCGCCCGCGCCGCCATCATGGAGGCGGTGCGCGCCCATGCCGCCCGCGGCGGGCTGGTGCTCGGCATCTGCAACGGCTTCCAGATTCTGTGCGAGAGCGGGCTGCTGCCGGGCGTGCTGGTGCGCAATGCCCGGCTGCGCTTCATCTGCCGCGAGGCGCTGCTGAAGGTGGAGCGCAACGACACCCCCTTCACCCGCCGCTACGCGCGCGGCGCCATCGTGCGCTTCCCCGTCGCCCATGGCGAGGGCAACTACACCGCCGACGCCACCACGCTGAAGAAGCTGGAGGATGAGGGCCGGGTGCTGTTCCGCTATGTCATGCCCGACGGCCACCGCGACGACGCGCAGGTGCTGAACGGCGCCGCCAATTCCATCGCCGGCATCGTCTCCGAGAAGCTCAACGTGCTCGGGCTGATGCCGCACCCGGAAAACCATGTGGACCCGCAGGTCGGCCCGACCGACGGGCGCGCTTTGTTCGAGAGCCTCGTCGGCGTGCTGGAGAAGGCGTGACCCCGCCTGCCCCGCCCTGCCCGACCGCGTAACGGAATGACGGCCTTCACATGATCCCCTCCGAACCGAAAATCACTCCCGAACTCGTCGCCGAGCACGGCCTCAAGCCCGACGAGTATGAGCGCATCCTGAAGCTGATCGGCCGCGAGCCGACCTTCACCGAGCTCGGCATCTTCTCGGCGATGTGGAACGAGCATTGCTCGTACAAATCCTCGCGCCTGCATCTGCGCGGCCTGCCGACCAAGGCGCCGTGGGTGATCCAGGGCCCGGGCGAGAATGCCGGCGTCATCGACATCGGCGACGGCAAGGCCGCCGTGTTCAAGATGGAGAGCCACAACCACCCCTCCTATATCGAGCCGCATCAGGGCGCGGCGACCGGGGTCGGCGGCATTCTGCGCGACGTGTTCACCATGGGCGCGCGCCCCATCGCGGCGCTGAACGCGCTGCGCTTCGGCGACCCCAAGCACCCGCGGACCCGGCATCTGCTCGCCGGCGTGGTCAGCGGCATCGGCTCCTACGGCAATTCCTTCGGCGTGCCGACCGTGGGCGGGCTGGTCGGCTTCCACACCCGCTATGACGGCAACAACCTCGTCAACGCCATGGCGGTCGGCCTCGCCGACGCCGACAAGATCTTCTACGCCAAGGCCACCGGCGTCGGCCTGCCCGTGGTCTATCTCGGCTCGAAGACCGGCCGCGACGGCATTCACGGCGCCACCATGGCCTCGGCCGAGTTCGGCGAGGGCGCGGAGGAAAAGCGCCCCACCGTGCAGGTCGGCGACCCCTTCGCCGAGAAGCTGCTGCTGGAAGCCTGCCTTGAGATCATGGAGGCGGGCTGCGTCGTCGCCATTCAGGACATGGGCGCCGCCGGCCTCACCTGCTCGGCGGTGGAAATGGGCGCCAAGGGCGACCTCGGCATCGAGCTCGATCTCGACAAGCTGCCCTGCCGCGAAACCGGCATGAGCGCCTATGAGATGATGCTGTCCGAGAGCCAGGAGCGCATGCTCATGGTGATCGCGCCCGGCAAGGAAGACGAGGCGGAGGCCATCTTCCGCAAATGGGGCCTCGACTTCGCCATTGTCGGCTACACCACCGACACGCTGCGCTTCGTCGTCAAGCACAAGGGCGAGATCAAGGCTGACCTGCCGATCAAGGAGCTGGGTGACGAGGCCCCGCTCTATGATCGCCCCTGGGTCGAGACGCCCAAGCAGCAGCGCATCGACCCCGCCTCGCTCGACATCACCGCGACCATTCCCGGCGCGCTGGAACGGCTGATCGGCTCGCCCGACTTCGCCTCCAAGCGCTGGATATGGGAGCAATATGACTATCTCATCCTCAACAACACCGCGCAGCGCCCGGGCGGCGACGCGGCGGTGGTGCGAGTGGAGGATGGGCCCAAGGCGCTCGCCATGAGCTGCGACGTGACCCCGCGCTATTGCGAGGCCGACCCGTTCGAGGGCGGCAAGCAGGCGGTGGCGGAAGCCTGGCGCAACATCACCGCCGTCGGCGCCAAGCCGCTGGCGTTGACCGACAATCTCAATTTCGGCAACCCGGAAAAGCCGGAGATCATGGGCCAGTTGGTCGGCTGCCTGCGCGGCATCGGCGCGGCGGCGCTGGCGCTCGACTTCCCCGTCGTGTCCGGCAATGTGAGCCTCTACAACGAGACCCATGGGCGCGGCATCCTGCCGACCCCGACCATTGGCGGCGTCGGCCTGCTCGACGACATCGAGAAGATGGCGACGCTGGACTTCAAGGCCGGCGGCGAGACCATCCTCGTCATCGGCGCCACCACGGGCTGGCTCGGCCAGTCCGCCTTCCTCTCGGAAATCCTGGACCGCGAGGACGGCGCGCCGCCGCCGGTCGACCTCGATCTGGAGCGGCGCACCGGCGATCTCGTGCGCGCGCTGATTCAGGAAGAGCTCGTCACCGCCGTGCATGACGTGTCGGATGGCGGCCTTTTGGTGGCGCTGGCGGAAATGGCGATGGCTTCCGGCATCGGCGCGACGCTGGCTGCGCCGCCGCCGGAGATGAACCCCTTCGCCTTCTGGTTTGGCGAGGATCAGGCCCGCTACATCGTCACCGTCGAGAGCAGCGCCAAGGCGCTGGTCGCGCGTCGGGCGGAGCTGGCCGGCATCCCGCTGGCCAAGCTCGGCACCACGGGCGGCGACCGATTGAATATTGCGGGCGAGCGCCCAATTGTAGTGGACGCGCTGCGCGAGCGGCACGAGGCCTGGCTGCCCATCTATATGGGCGCGGGCTTGATGTGAGGGAGCCTGTCTGATGGCGATGGAAGCGGCGGAAATCGAGCGCCTCATCAAGGAAGGGCTGCCGGACGCCTCGGTCGAGATTCGCGATCTCGCCGGCGACGGCAATCACTATGCTGCGACCGTGATCGCCGAGAGCTTTCGCGGCAAGAGCCGCGTGCAGCAGCATCAGATGGTCTATGCCACGCTGAAGGGCCAGATGGGCGGCGTGTTGCACGCCCTCGCGCTTCAGACCAATGTACCCGACTGATCAAAGCGGCCGGCGCGCCTAGCCCGCGCCGCCCGACACCCTCTCGGCAAGCCCGCAAGGGCGAAAGGCAATGTGATGAGCATTCACGATTTCATCGACGGCCAGGTGAAGAGCAACGACGTCGTCGTCTTCATGAAGGGCACGCCGCAATTCCCCATGTGCGGCTTCTCCGGCCAGGTGGTGCAGGTCTTCGCCCTGCTCGGCGTCGACTATAAGGGCATCAACGTCCTCGACTCCGACGAGATCCGCAACGGCATCAAGGAATACACCTCCTGGCCGACCATTCCGCAGGTCTTCGTCAAGGGCGAGTTCGTCGGCGGCTGCGACATCGTCCGCGAGATGTACCAGTCCGGCGAGTTGCAGACGCTGCTGGAAGAAAAGGGCGTCCCGGTGATGGGCAAGGCGACGGCCTGAGCTTCGCAGTCGGCCGAACCTCGTCTCTGCAAAGCCGCCCTTCGGGGCGGCTTTTTGCTGCGGCCATCGCCTGCGCCCGCCAACAAAAAAGCCGCCCCATCGGGCGGCTTTTCCGTGTCTCGCGATCCGGGGAAGGATCAGCGCGAATAATATTCGACGACGAGGTTCGGCTCCATCACCACCGGATAGGGCACCTCGTTGAGCTCCGGGATGCGGACGAACTTCGCCGTCATCTTGGAGTGATCGACTTCGAGATAGTCCGGGGTGTCGCGCTCGCCGGAGGCGACGGCTTCCAGCACCAGCACGAGCTGGCGGGAGGCTTCCTTGACCTCGATCACGTCGCCGACCTTCACCTGGTAGGACGGGATGTTGACGCGGCGGCCGTTCACCTTGATGTGGCCGTGGCTCACGAACTGGCGGGCGGCGAACACGGTCGGAACGAACTTGGCGCGGTAGATCACCGCGTCGAGACGGCGCTCGAGCAGGCCGATCAGGTTGGCGCCGGTGTCGCCCTTGAGGCGCGAGGCCTCGACATAGACCGAATAGAACTGCTTCTCGCCGATCGAGCCGTAATAGCCCTTCAGCTTCTGCTTGGCGCGCAGCTGCACGCCGAAGTCGGACAGCTTGCCCTTGCGGCGCTGGCCGTGCTGGCCGGGGCCATATTCACGCTTGTTGATGGGGCTCTTCGGGCGGCCCCAGATGTTTTCGCCCATACGGCGGTCAAGCTTGTGCTTGGCCGAAACGCGCTTGCTCATGCGCAGGTCCTCTCGCATATCGTTGCGGGTTGGATCGCGCCCCCTCCTCTACCCCCATTTCGGGAGCCGACAGGATCTTTCCGAACGCGCCGGAAAGGCCCACGGGTGCGTGAAACAGCTCGCGGGGCCGTTGCCAGCCCCGCGAGTGGGCGGGTGATTAAGCGCAAAAGGCGGGAAGGTCAAGGGTGGGGCTCAGCTTATCAGCTTGAGCAACGCCGTGAGCACGCCAACAGCGACCACCAGCATGCCGCCGATCTTGATCGTCAGCCGCTGCTCCGGCAAAGCGAGGTCGTCCTTGGCCGCCACCCGGTCCTGAAAGGCACCGGCAAGCGCGTCCGCCACCCCTTCCGCCTGTTCCGGGGTGAATTGCGCCTTTTCGCGCAAGGCGCCCGCGAGTTTCAGAGTATCGAATGGAATGGCGCCCATATCGCGAATATAGGGCGGCGCGACTCACCGCGCCACAGCTTTCACCGTCCCCCGCGCAGCGCCGCCAGCACCTCAAGGCTGGCATAGCCGTCGGGCTCCACCCCCATCTTGCGCTGGAAATTGGCCACCGCGCGCATGGTCATGTTGCCGACCCGGCCATCGACCCCGCCCGTGTCGAATCCCGCTCGCGTCAGCCGGCGCTGCACTTCCTGGATCTCCGCGAGGGTCAGCGCCCGCTCGCCGCCGGGGAACGGCGTGATGAAGGGGTCGCCGCCCAGCACCCGGTCGCCGAGATGGCAGACGGCGAGCGCGTAGTTCATCGACGGGTTGTAGCTGCGCACAGCATAGAAATTCTGCGTCAGCAGGAAGCACGGCCCCTCCGGCCCGACCGGCGCCCACAGCCGCGCCCGTGCCTTGGGCAGGGCGAAGCGCCCGCCGCCGGCCGGCGTCACGCCGAGCTTCGCCCAGTCGGCGACCGTGCGCCACGCCTTGGCGTCGGCATATTTTTCCGGCACGCCGTCCATCCTCACCTCGAAGCCCCAGGGCAGGCCGCGCTGATATTTGCCGCGCTTGATGAGGTAGAGCGAGGAGCCCGCCAGCGCGTCCGCCACGCGGTAGGGAGACGGCGCGCCGTCGCCGTCATAATCGACGCCGAGATTGAGCCAGACTTCCGGCATCCACTGGGTGTGGCCCATGGCGCCCGCCCAGGAGCCCAGCATTTCGTCCGGGCTCGCCCAGCCGCGCTGGACGATGGCGAGGCCATTGATGAGCTCGGTCTCCCAATAGCTGCGCCGGCGCGGCTCGCCCCAGGCGAGCGCGGCGAGCGCGGGAAACACCGGCTTCATATGGTCGGGATCGGTGACAAGTTCGCCGAAGGCGCTCTCCATGCCCCACAGACCCAAGAGCACATCCGGCTCGACGCCGAAATCCTTTTGCAGGCGCTTCATCAGCGCGGCATTGTCCTTCGCCGCCGCCCGGCCGGTCATCAGCCGCCAGTCGGAAATGCGGCGGTTGAGATATTGCCAGAGCTGTTCGCGGAATTCCGGCTGGGCGCTGTCCTTGGCGTAGACGGAGAGGTCGGGCTGAAGCCCGCTCATCACCCGGCGGTAGACCACATCGGAAATGCCCTTCGCGCGGGCGCGGGACTGGAAAGTCTCGACCCACACCTCGAATCGCTCCTTCGCCACCTGCGCCGGCGCGAGGCTGCCGAGCGCAAGTGTTCCGAAGCTCACCCCGGCGCCGAGCAGCAAGGCCCGCCGGCGGATCGGGAGGGCCAGCGCCCGGGAATCGATAAAGTCGCGCGTCACGTCAAAGCTCCTGCCGTTACGGCATGGTGGGCAGGGATCACGGCGCCGGCAAGGCAACCTGATCCGCCTACCACCGCCGCGCGATCAGGCCGGAGCGGACGCCTCCATGTCAAGGATCTCGCCTGAGCGGCTGCGCCGCCCGCCGATCCGTTCGACCAGCGCGGCATCGAGCGGCCGGCCGGTGGAGAACAGCCGCATCGGCGCGGGATTGGAAGCGAAGGCGACCGGGCCGACCAGCGAGGACAGCCGCCGGGCGATCGCCGCCGCCGGGTCGATCCAGCGCACCGGCCAGGGCGCCACCTGCTTCAGCCGGTCGAGCAGCAGCGGGTAATGGGTGCAAGCCAGCACCACCGTGTCGGTCCGCGACCGCCCCTCCCGCACGAAAGCGGGGGCGATCTCGGCGGCGATCTCGGCATTGCTCACCTCCTCGCCGCGCATGGCGGCTTCGGCCAGCGGCGCGAGCCGGGTGGAGCCGACCAGCGTCACATGGCAGTCGCCGGCAAAATCCTGGATCAGCTTCTGTGTGTAGTCGCGTCGCACCGTGCCGGGTGTGGCGAGCACGCTGACCTCGCGGGTAAGCGAGCTTTCACAGGCCGGTTTGATCGCGGGGACCGTGCCGACGAAGGGAATGGCGAAGCGCGCCCGCAGCGGCGGCAGCACCAGCGTCGAGGCGGTGTTGCAGGAGACCACCACCGCATCCGGCGCGGTGCGGGCGATCAGGCGATCCATCACCGCCATGACCCGCGCCACCAGCGCGTCCTCGCTGAGCGCCCCATAGGGAAAGGCCGCGTCGTCTGCGGCATAGATGAAGCGGGCATCCGGCCGCGCGCGGGCGAGTTCGCGAAACACGGAAAGGCCGCCGAGCCCGGAATCGAACATCAGTATGGTCGGCGCACGCAGTGCGGTGGCAGGCGGCAAGGACGACACGGCAACAGTCCCGGTGGACGAAGCAGGTGGCGAGACGCCGCGTAGGCCGGCAACGGTTACGGGAGAAGCCTCGATACGCATCTGATGTCCTCCATCTCAGGCATCATTGTGGCGCATCTTGGTGAACGCTTCGTTGCACCCGGCTCAGCTTTCGCCCGCGCCCTCCTCCGCCCCGTCGCTGCGCCCCTCCAAACGCGCGGCGGTGCGCGCCTCGCGCACCCGCCTGCCCTCCACCAGCGCCGCCACCATGCCGTGCAGCGTGGCGATGTCCTGCCGCGTCAGCCCGACGCGATGGAAGATGTTGCGGATGTTGCGGATCGTCACCGGTTTCTTTTCCGGCGAACGGAAGAACAGCGCCTCGTCCAGTTCATGTTCGACATGGTCGAAAAAGGCGAGCAGATCCGCCTTGTCGGCGATGGGGTAGCGGTCCGGCATCTGGAACGGCAGCGCCCCGCCGGAGGCCAGCTTGAACCATTCATAGGCCACGACAGCCACCGCCATGCCGAGATTGAGCGAGGCGAAGGCGGGATTGACCGGCAAGGTGAGGATGACATCGGCGAGCGAGACTTCTTCCGTATAGAGTCCCGTGCGCTCGCGCCCGAACACCAGCCCCACCTGCTCGCCGCCGGCGATTCGCGAGGCGGTCTCCACCGCCACCGCATCGGCACCGAGAACGGCCTTCTGCATGCCGCGCTCGCGGGCCGTGGCGGCGGCGACGAAATTGAGGTCGGCCAGCGCCGCGCGCAGGTCCGGGAAAATCTCGGCATTGTCGAGGATGCGGTCGGCGCCGGAGGCGAAGGTCACCGCCTTGGGGTTCGGCCAGCCCTCGCGCGGATTGACGATGCGCAGCCGCGTCAGGCCGAAATTGCCCATGGCGCGCACGGCGGAGCCGATATTCTCGCCGAGTTGCGGCTCGACCAGAATCACCACCGGCCCGCTCTCGGGCCAGTCGAGGCTGCGATTGGTACCAGCCCCGGTCATGACGGCGAGTCCGGGGCGACGTGAGGGAAAAGGGGGCGGTGCGCGCACATGCCGCCCTCCTAGAGCATTTCCGGCGCCGGCGAAATCGTTAAGCGCATTCGCCGGCCCCGCGGGGCGTCACGCGCGGCGGGCATGGCCAGTCACGCGCTGATCAAGCAACTGATCACTTGGCCGCCGGCAGGCGGCTGACCGTCACCTGGTTCGCCGCGCCGCCCTTGCCGCGGATCAGCCCCCAGACCACGCCGGGCTGCGCCGGGTCGAAGGCGAAGCCCTGCCCGGCGATCTCGACCGGGATCGTCTCCCGCCACTCCATCACCGAGCCCATCGCCGGCGGCGCGACCACATAGAGTTCGGGATTGTCATGGCCGGAAATGTAGAGCCGCCCGTCCGGGCCGAAGGCCCCGCCGGAATTGCTCATGTCCTGGAACTTGGCGACCAGCGCATCGGGATAGACAAACGCCTCGGCGATGCTCCAGTCGGCGTTGAAGCGCACGATCTGGGTGGCGTACTTGTTGCCATAGGCGAGCGGGCTCTTGTCGAAGACGCGGTTGTAATTGGCGAACGCGCCCCACCAGCGGCCCTGCGCGTCGCGGTCGAGCCAGGTAAAGGAGCCGCGCTCGATGCCGAAGCTGTGGCTGTCCAGATGTTTCAGCGTCTCCGCGTCCCATACCTCCACCGAGGAGGTCATCGGCCAGTCCGGGTAGTTGGAGTGGGCGGTGTAGAGCTTGCCGTCATGAACGACACCGCTGTCGAGATGGAGAATCGGCCCGCCCTTCGGACCCTCCCATTTCGCCACCGGCGCGCCGGTGGCCTTGTCGAGCTTCACCAGGGTGCGATTGTCGATGGCGTAGAAAAAGCGGTCCGTCACCGCGACGGCCTGCCGGGCTTCGGGAACCTCGAACCGGCCGATGGTCTCGGCAGCGGGGCGCAGTTCCTGCGCGCCGGCGGTCCCGGCCGCCAGCAGAAGGGCGAGACTGAACAATACAGGGCGTGCAAGCATGGTCGTGGTCCTCTCGACGCACCGCGGCGCACCCGTGCCGGTGCCGCGTGACAGCGGAGCGGGAGCTAGCAGCGCCGGGTGAAGCTGCCACGACAGGGGTTTGACGATTTACTGGCAAAGCGGGGCCGCGGCGCGCTTTCGCTCGACGCTGCGGCGCGGTATCACGCCCTATCACCGGTGCCGGCCGCGCGGACCGGCGCGGAGGCCCATTACGAAGCTGCATCCGTGCGAGGTAGGAACCCAATGGCGAAGATCAAGGTGGCGAATCCGGTCGTCGAGCTCGACGGCGACGAGATGACCCGGATCATCTGGCAGTACATCAAGGACAAGCTCATCCATCCTTATCTGGATGTGCCGCTCGAATATTACGATCTCGGCCTGCCCAACCGCGACGCGACGGGCGACCAGGTCACGATCGACGCCGCCGAGGCCATCAAGCGCGTGGGCGTGGGCGTGAAGTGCGCCACCATCACCCCCGATGCCGGCCGCATGACCGAGTACAACCTCGCCAAGATGTGGCGTTCGCCCAACGGCACCATCCGCAACATTCTCGGCGGCGTGATCTTCCGCGAGCCGATCATCTGCAAGAATGTGCCGCGCCTCGTGCCCGGCTGGACCCAGCCGATCATCGTCGGCCGCCATGCCTTCGGCGACCAGTACCGCGCCACCGATTTCCTCGTTCCCGGCAAGGGCACGCTCAGCATCAAGTTCGTCGGCGATGACGGGCAGGTGATCGAGCACGAAGTCTACAAATACCCCGGCGCCGGCGTGGCGCTGTCGATGTACAACATCGACGAATCCATCGCCGAGTTCGCCCGCGCCTCGCTCAATTACGGCCTGATGCGCAAATACCCGGTGTACCTCTCCACCAAGGACACCATCCTCAAGCAGTATGACGGCCGTTTCCGCCAGATCTTCCAGGAAATCTACGAGGCCGAATTCAAGGCCGAGTTCGAGAAGCACAAGATCTGGTACGAGCACCGCCTGATCGACGACATGGTGGCCTCGGCGCTGAAATGGTCGGGCGGCTATGTCTGGGCGTGCAAGAACTATGATGGCGACGTGCAGTCCGACATCGTGGCGCAGGGCTTCGGTTCGCTCGGCCTGATGACCTCGGTGCTGATGACGCCGGACGGCAAGACCGTGGAAGCGGAAGCTGCGCACGGCACGGTGACGCGCCATTACCGCGAGCACCAGAAGGGCAAGGAGACCTCGACCAACTCCATCGCCTCGATCTTCGCCTGGACGCGCGGCCTCGCCCATCGCGCCAAGCTCGACGACAATGCCGACCTCGCCACCTTCTGCGCCACACTGGAGAAGGTGTGTGTCGACACGGTCGAGAGCGGCTACATGACCAAGGATCTCGCTCTGCTGGTCGGCGCCGACCAGAAGTGGCTCTCCACCACCGGCTTCCTCGACAAGATCTCCGAAAACCTGAGCAAGGCACTCGCCTGACGGTCAGATCCCCGGGGCAAGGCCGCCCCGGGGATCGCTGCGGCCCGGCGCCGGACCCGCGCCGACAGGCGCGCCGGCCGCCTCGCCCGGCATGCGCGGAGAGGTTGCTATACAGGGTTTTGCAATTCTCAAAAGTACCCTGACACCTCTCGCATAAGTACGGCGTGTGGCTAAGAAGACAGCATCCACAATCAGATCGAAACGAACAAAATTCGACACCCTCCGCGGCGTTGCGTGTCGGCAGCCCACACCTCTAGAACGGTACCCAATTATACGGTGTCCCAGGGCGAATCCGTCCGGGGAATAAACCGGATGCGGTGGCGGGGTACGGGATTTGGCTGGCTTGTTGAAAGCACGCGCGGCGCGCCTATGCGCTGGTGTCGCCGCTCTGTCGATGATGGGCCAGGTGGGCGCGCTCGATGCCGCGCGCGCCGATACCGTGACCGTCACCACCCAGGATGCCTTCACCGCCGCAGTCGACAGCGCGATCAACAGCGGCCAGCCCGACACCATCATCGCCAACAGCCAGGGAGAAGGCGGCAACGGCGGCCCGTTCGTGGCCGGCGCGGACTGGATCCTTCCGAACCCGAACTATCTGCTCTCCATCACCTTCGACACCACGCCTTTCAAGATCGGCACCGCCGCCGGCGACGCGACGCTGACACTGCGGAGCGGCGCGTCGATCAACATCGACACGACGAGCGGGTCCAGCGACGGCCGCATCGAGATCGGCGACGGCGGCACGGGCACGCTCAACATCGACGGCGGCACGCTGCAGGTGAACCTGGCGGACAGCAGCACCGCGCCGACAACGTCCGTCGGCCGCATCTGGGTCGGCGGTGGCTCTTCCAACACAACCGGTGGCACCGGCTTCCTCAACATCACCAGCGGCGAACTTCTCTACACCGCCAGTGAGGGCAGCCTGAACTATGGCGGGCTCGCCGTCGGCCGCGGCGGCGGGGTGACGGGGACGGTGAACCAGTCCGGCGGCACGGTGCGTTTCAACAGCGCCGGCAGCCTCGACCTCGGCACCCAGGGCGGAACCGGCACCTATAATCTTACGGGCAATGCGGTCTTCAGTGCCTCGCAGGGGGGCATGACCGCCTATATCGGCTCGCGCACCTCCGGCGCCGCGGGCAGCGGCACGGCCTCCATCGGCACGCTGGTCGTTGCCGACAACGCCCAGTTCTCGATCACCACCGGCAACTTCACCGGCGGCCAGCTTTATGTCGGCGATTCCAAGGGCGTCGGCACCATCACGCAGGATGGTGCGGGTTCGCAGGTCACGCTGTCGCTGCAAAATCCGATCCGCTTCGGCAGCGATCTCAGCAATTATGGCACCGGCGGCACCGGCACCTACAATCTTTCCGCCGGCACGCTGAATGTCGGCAATGTCGGCGGCTCGGCCCAGATCATCTTTGGCGCCTCCGCCGGCGGTACCGGCACGTTCAATATCTCCGGCGGGTCGGCGAATATCGCCACCACCCTCGTGCTCGCCAGCGTTGCGGGGTCGACCGGCACGGTCAACATGACCGGCGGCACGCTGACCCTGTCGGGTTCCAGCTATCTCAGCTTCGGCTCGGGCACCGGCACGTTCAATCTCGACGGCGGCACGCTGGTCGTCGGCGGCACCAACGGCATACGCGGTGCGGGCACGTTCAATTTCGGCAGCGGCACGCTGCGCGTCAGTTCCGCGCTGACGACGTCGAACGCGATGGTGCTGAAATCCGGCGCGGCAGCGACGATCGACACCAATGGCAGCACGGCCGCGCTCTCGGGCATTGTGTCGGGCGACGGCGCGCTCGCCAAGACCGGCGACGGCACCCTCACCCTTTCCGGCACCAACACCTATACGGGCGGCACGACGATCTCCGGCGGCACGCTCTCGGTCAGCGCCGACAATAATTTGGGAGATGCTTCGGGCGGGCTTACCCTCGACGACGGCACGCTGGCGACGACGGCGGACGTCACCTCCGCCCGTACCGTCACCCTCACCGGCGCCGGCACGTTCAGTTCCAGCGCCTCCACCACGCTGATCCTCTCGGGCACGATCTCCGGCGATGGCGGGCTGACCAAGGCCGGCGACGGCACGCTGAGCCTTACCGGCGCCAACAGCTATACCGGCGCCACCACCGTCTCCGCCGGCACGCTGGCGCTGAGCGGCGGCGCGTCGCTGTCCGATACGGCCAGCCTCACCATCGAGGACGGCGCCAGCGTCTCGCTCGGCGATGACGAGACCATCGGCTCGCTGGCCGGCGCCGGCAGCCTCGACCTTGGCAGCTACATCCTCACCTCCGGCGGCGACGATACCGATTCCACCTTCTCCGGCGACATCTCCGGCACGGGCGGCCTGACCAAGACCGGCAGCGGCACGTTGAGCCTTTCCGGCACCAACAGCTATACCGGCGCCACCACCGTCTCTGCCGGCACGCTGGCGCTGAGCGGCGGCGCGTCGCTCTCCGATACGGCCAGCCTCACCATCGACGCCGGCGCGACCGTCTTGCTGGCGGCGAATGAGACGGTGGGCTCGCTGGCCGGCGCGGGCACTCTCTCCCTCGGCACCAGCACGCTGACCGCCGGCGGCGACAATACCGATTCCACCTTCTCCGGCGACATCTCCGGCACGGGCGGCCTGACCAAGACCGGCACCGGCACGCTGACCCTCGCAGGCAATAGCGGCAGCGCGACCGGCGTGCTGACCATCGCCGCCGGCACGGTCGAGGTGACGGCCTTCACGGCGACATCCGTCTTGGTTCAGAGCGGCGGCACCCTCAAGGGCACCGGCTCCATCGGCACGCTTTCAAACTCCGTTGTGGTGTCGAGCGGCGGCACGCTTCAGGGCACGCAGGGCGCGGGCCTCGATATCCTGCGCAATCTGACGCTGGAATCGGGCACCCAGGTCAATGTCACGCTGGGCGATGTCGCCGTCGGCGGCGTGTTCTCGGTGGGCAACCAGCTGACACTGGACGGCACGCTGAATGTGACCGAGGCGGCCGGCTTCGGCACTGGCGTCTACAACATATTCACCTACAAGGGCCTGTTGATCGACAACGGTATGGAGGTGTCGGCGCTGAGCGATGGGCTCTCCGGCACCATCCAGACCTCCGTGCCGCAGAAGGTCAACCTCGTCGTCGACGGGGTGGATGCGACGATCCGGTTCTGGAACGGCAGCACCACCGAGTCGACGGACACGGTGGAGGGCGGCGCGGGCACCTGGACGGCGGGCGGCACGACCAACTGGACCAACGGCCTCGGCAACATCGCGCTGGCCTGGAACAGCGGCTTCGCCGTGTTCCAGGGCACGGCCGGAACGGTGACGGTGGACAATAGCGATGGCGCGGTCAGCGCCATTGGCCTGCAGTTCGTCACCTCGAACTATGTGGTGACGGGCGGCGCACTGACTCTGACCGGCTCCACCCCGGCGAAGATCCGCGTCGGCGACGGCACGGCGACCGGCGCGACGACAGTGGCGACCATCGCCAGCGAACTCGCCGGCTCGGCCGGGCTGGAGAAGACCGATTACGGCACGCTGATCCTGTCCGGGACGAACAGCTATACCGGCGGCACGACGTTCACCGCCGGCACGCTGCAGATCAGCGCCGATGCCAATCTCGGCGATGGCTCCGGCGGCCTCACCTTCAATGGCGGCACGCTGGCCACCACGGCGAGTTTCACCAGCGCCCGCACCGTGGCGCTCGCCAGCACCGGCACGGTGAACACGGCCGACGCGACCACGCTCACCCTCTCCGGCGTGATTTCCGGCGACGGCACGCTCACCAAGTCCGGCACCGGCACGCTGATCCTTTCCGGCGCCAACACCTTTACCGGGACGATGTCGGTTGCCGCCGGCTCGCTCGAGCTGAGCGGCGGCGCCGCGCTTGCCGACAGCGCCCGCCTTGCCATCGAGACCGGCGCGACCGCGTCGCTCGACGCCGACGAGACGCTGGGTTCGCTCACCGGCACCGGCACGCTGGCCCTCGGCAGCCACGCCCTCACTCTGGGCGGCACCGACGAGAGCTTCACCTTTGGCGGCGCCCTCTCCGGCACCGGCAGCGTGACCAAGACCGGCACCGGCACGTTCACCCTTGCCGGCACGAGCGGCGGCACCGGCCCGCTGAACGTCACCGCCGGCGCGCTCAACCTCACCGGCAGCTTCGCTGGCGGCGCGGTGGTGAGCAGCGGGGCGACCCTCCAGGGCACCGGCACGCTGGGCGGCACCGCGCAGGTGCAGAATGGCGGCACGCTTTCCGGCGTGCAGGGCGACAGCTTCACCCTTGGCGGGCTGGTACTCTCTTCCGGCTCCACGGTCGATATAACGCTCGGTACCAGTGCCGGGGTGTTCGATGTCGCCGGCGACGTGACGCTCGACGGCACGCTGGATGTGACGCAGGCGGCGGGTTTCGGCACCGGCCTCTACACCATCATCAGCTATTCCGGCAGCCTGACGAATAACGGCATCGAACTGGTGCCGCTCACCGGCGGCTATGTCGGCGAGGTGCAGACCTCGGCGCCGGGGCAGGTCAACCTGCTCGTCGACGGCACGGTTTCCACCATCCAGTTCTGGAACGGCAACACCACCTCCGCGTCGGGCACGGTGGCGGGCGGCAGCGGCACCTGGACAGCGGGCAACACCACCAACTGGACCAACAGCACCGGCACCACCGCCCAGGCGTGGAATGGCGGTTTCGCGCTGTTCGAAGGCGCGGCCGGGACGGTGACGATCGACACCGGCGCCGGGGCGATCAGCCCGACCGGCATGCAGTTCGTCACCTCGGGCTATGAGGTGACGGGCGGCGCCCTCACCCTCGCCGGCAGTACGCCGGTGAAGATCCGCGTCGGCTCGGGCGCGGCGAGCGACGCGACGCTTGTGACGACGATTTCCAGCGCCATCGTCGGCACCGGCGGGCTGGAAAAGACCGATTACGGCACGCTGATCCTCACCGGGACCAACAGCTATAGCGGCGGCACCACGCTCTCGACCGGCACGCTGCAGGTCAGCGCCGACGCCAATCTGGGCGATGCGGCGGGCGTGCTGATCCTCAATGGCGGCACGCTGGAGACCACGACCAGCTTCACCTCGGCGCGCAATGTGACGCTCGCCAGCACCGGCGCGCTGGACCCGGCCGCCGGCACCACTCTCACCCTCTCCGGCGTGATCTCCGGCACCGGCGCGCTCACCAAGACCGGCACCGGCACGCTGGTCCTGACCGGCGCCAATACCTATACCGGCGTCACCACCATCGCTGGCGGCATCCTGCAGATCGGCAATGGGGGCACGGCGGGCTCGCTCACCGGCAATATCGTCAACGACGCGACGCTCATCTTCGACCGCTCCGACAGCCTCACCTATGCCGGGGCGATCACCGGCACGGGCAGCCTGGTCAAGACCGGCACCGGCACGCTGATTCTGAGCGGCAGCAGCGATTTCTCCGGCGGCACGACGATTTCGGCCGGGCGGCTGGAGATCGGCGACGGCATCAGCGGCTCCCTCACCGGCACTATCGTCAACAACGCCCAGCTGGCGGTGAACGTCACCGGCACCACCACCTTCGCGGGCGATATTTCCGGCACCGGCAGCTTCGAGAAGACGGGCAGTGGCGATTACATCCTGACCGGAACGAACACGTTCACGGGCGTCACGACGGTTACCGAGGGTCGGCTGATCATCGGCGATGGCGTCAGCGGTAGTCTGACAGGAGATGCCGTCGTCGCCGCCAACATGACGCTGAATTTCGACCGCGATGACGACTTCACCTATGCCGGCAACATCACCGGCCGCGGAGAGGTGGGCAAGCTCGGCAGCGGCACGATGATCCTGACCGGCACTTCTTTTGCCGGGGCGCTCGCGATCCGCGAAGGCACGGTGCAGATCGGCGACGGCGGCACGACCGGGGATGCCGGCTGGATCCGCCTCGCCTACGGCACCAAGGTGGTGTTCAACCGCTCCGATACCTTTACGTTCACCGGTCCCATCGGGACATTGGGCACGCTTCCGACCGAACCGTCTGTGATCCAGAACGGCACCGGCACGCTCATTCTCGCCTATCCCGGCAACAACGATTACGGCGGCGGCACTGGACTTTATGCCGGCACGATCCAGGTCTCCCGAGACACGCTTCTCGGTAATCTGAGCGGCGGGCTGTTCTTCAATGGCGGACGACTGGCGACCACGGCCAGTTTTTCCACCGCCCGCGCGCTCACCTTCACCGGCACCGGCACGCTCGCCCCGAACAGCGGCACGACGCTGACCGCCACCGGCAACAGCTCGGGCGCCGGCAAATTGGTGATGGGCGGCGCCGGCACGCTGATCCTGACCGGGACCAACGCGCATACGGGCGGCACGGAAGTGGCTTCCGGCACGCTGCAGGTGGCGAGCGACAGCAATCTCGGCGCGGCGACGGGTGTTCTCACCCTCTCCGGCGGCACGCTGGCGACGACGGCGAGCTTCGCGGCCACCCGCGACGTGGCACTCACGGGCGCGAGCACGCTCAACACCGCCACCTCGACCACGCTCACCCTTTCCGGCGCGATTTCCGGCAGCGGCACGCTCACCAAGACGGGCGCCGGCACGCTCGCCCTCTCGGGCAGCAACAGCTCGACCGCCGCGACCACGGTCTCCGCCGGCACGCTTGCCGTGAGCGGGGGCAATGCGCTGTCGGATACCGCCCTTCTCACCATCGCCAGCGGAGCGAGCGTCACGCTCGACGCGGACGAGGCGATCGGCTCCCTCGCCGGCGGCGGCACCTTCGCGCTGGGCAGCGCGAGCCTGACGGTGGGCGGCGACAACAGCAGCACCACCTTCTCCGGCGTCATCTCCGGCTCCGGCGGCCTGACCAAGACCGGCACCGGCACGCTCACTCTGTCGGGCGCCAACAGCTATAGCGGCAGCACGACGGTATCGGCCGGCACGCTGGTGCTGACCGGGAGCGTCGGCACGGTGCAGGTGGCCGACGGGGCCACCCTGGCGGGCGTTCAGGCGGCCGGCACCACCATGACCGGGCTCACGCTTTCCGAAACCAGCACGCTCAACGTGACGCTGGGCACGCCCGCCGCCGGCGTGGTGTTCACCGTCAATGGCGACGTGACGCTGGACGGCACGCTGAATGTGACCGAGGCGGCCGGTTTCGGCACCGGCGTCTACACCTTCATCAGCTACACCGGCAGCCTTACCAATAACGGCATGGATGTGACGCCGCTCGGCGGCACGCTCACCGGCACGCTGCAGACCACGGTGCCGGGCAAGGTCAACCTCATCGTCGACGGCTCGGACCCGACGATCCAGTACTGGAACGGCACCACCACCTCCGCCACCGGGGAGGTGGTCGGCGGCGACGGCACCTGGACGGCCGACAGCGACGAGACCAACTGGACCAACGGCCTCGGCACCATCGCCCGAAGCTGGGACGGCAAGTTCGCGATTTTCGCCGGCACCGCCGGCACGGTGACGGTCGACACCAGCGCCGGCGCGGTGAACACCACCGGCATGCAGTTCGTCACCTCCGGCTATGTGGTGTCGGGCGGAACCATCACGCTCGCTGACAGCGGGCCGACCGCGATCCGCGTCGGCACCGGCGTGGAGGCGGGCGCCAGCACGGTCGCGACCATTTCCAGCACCATCGCCGGCAGCGGCGGGCTGGAAAAGACCGATTACGGCACGCTGATCCTCTCCGGGACCAACATTTATACCGGCGGCACCACGGTCTCGACGGGCACGCTGTCGGTCGGCGCCGACGCCAATCTCGGCGACGCGGCCGGCGGCCTCATCCTTGCCGGCGGCACGCTGGCGACGACGGCGACGTTCAGTTCCGCCCGTGCGGTCAGCTTCAGCGGCGCGTCTGCGATTGCCCCGGCCACCGGCACCACGCTCACTTTGTCCAGCGCGATTTCCGGCACCGGCACGCTCACCTCATCCGGCGCGGGCACGCTCACCCTCTCCGGCGTGGTCTCCGGCGCCGGCGCGCTGGCGCAGACCGGCACCGGCACGCTGATCCTTTCCGGCACCAACACCTATAGCGGCGGCACGACGATCTCCGCTGGCACGCTGCAGGTCGCCGCCGACGCCAATCTCGGCGCAGCAGGCGCGCTCACCTTCACCGGCGGCACGCTGGCGACGACGGCGACCTTCTCTTCCAGCCGCGCGATCACGCTGACCGGCAATGGCAGCATTGCCCCGGCCAGCAGCACCACGCTCACCCTCTCCGGTGTCGTTTCCGGCACCGGCAGCCTTACCAAAACCGGCGCCGGCACGCTGGTGCTGTCCGGCAGCAACACCTATTCCGGCGGCACATCCGTGACCGGCGGCACGCTGCAGATTTCGTCCAACGCCAATCTTGGCAATACGGCGAGTAGTCTCACCCTCTCAAACGCCACGCTGACAGGGACCGGCACCTTCACGGTGGCCCGGTCCGTCACGCTCATCGGCGCGAACACCATCAGCGCCATTTCCGGCGAAGTCACCCTCAGCGGCACGATCTCCGGCACGGGAGGACTGAACGCCAGCGCCCCCGGGCGCCTGGTTCTCACAGGCACCAACACCTATACGGGCGGAACCACCGCAAGCTGGGGCGCATTGCGGATTTCCTCCGATGCCAATCTGGGCGATGTCTCCGGCGGTATCACCTTGGCCGGCGGTAGCCTGGAAGTGTGGGGCACCTTCAGTTCCGCGCGCGCGGTCGCGTTGACCAGCAACTCAACGATCAACACGAATACGGGCGTCACGCTCACCCTCACCGGCGTGGTCTCCGGCAGCAGCCAGCTCACCAAGCGTGGAAACGGAACGCTCGTCCTCACCGGTGCCAACACCCTGTCCGGCACCATCAACGTATCGGAAGGAACGCTGCAGGTCGGCGACGCTGCCAATTTCGGCACCAGCAGCCTCCTGGTCCTCTCAACCGGCACACTTGCGACGACGGGAACCATCAGCACCAGCCGTCAGGTGGCGCTGAACACCCATGGCACGTTCGATGTTGCCGGCGGGACCACCCTCACGCTGTCCGGGCAGATCTGGAACGGCGGCACGCTGATCAAGACCGGGACCGGCACGCTGGTGCTGACGGGGGCGAGCAACACCTATTACGGCGGCACGACGATTTCGGCCGGCACGGTTCAGGTCTCGGCCGACAGAAATCTCGGCGAGGGAGGCGTGCTCATCACCTTCAATGGCGGCACGCTGGCCACCACGGCCACCTTCAGCTCTTCCCGCGCGATCACACTTGCCGGCACCGGCACGATCAACACGGCCGCCAGCACCACGCTGACGCTGGCCGGGGTGATTTCCAGCACCGGCGCGCTGGTGAAGGAGGGCAGCGGCACGCTGGTGCTCTCGGGCACCAGCACCTACACCGGCGGCACCCAGTTGAACGCCGGCACGCTCCAGGTCGCTACCGACTCGAATCTCGGCGGCACGGGCGGGCTCACTTTCAATGGCGGCACGCTGAAGACCACCGGCAGTTTCACCGCCGCCCGCAACCTGACCCTGACCGCCAACGGTACGATCACCCCCGACAGCGGCACAACGCTGACCGTGACCGGCGACAGCTCCGGCGCCGGGCAACTGATCATGAACGGCGCCGGCACGCTGGTGCTCTCCGGCACCAATGCGCACACCGGCGGCACGTCGGTGTCCACGGGCACGCTGCAGGTGGCGTCCGATGCCAATATCGGCGCGGCGTCCGGCGTGCTCACCCTCAACGCCGCCACGCTGGCGACGACGGGGACGTTCGCCGCCACACGCGATGTGACGCTAGCCGGCAACGGCACGTTCAACACCGCCGACTCGACGACGCTGAGCCTCTCCGGCGTCATCTCCGGCTCCGCCGCCCTCATCAAGACCGGCAGCGGCACGCTCGCCCTTTCCGGCACCAACACTTTCACCGACGGCACCACGGTGTCGGCCGGCACGCTGGCGCTGAGCGGCGGCGCCTCGCTGTCCGATAGCGCCCTGCTCTCCATTGCCGCGGACGCCAGCGTCACGCTCGGCGATGACGAGACCGTCGGCTCGCTGGCCGGCGCCGGCAGCCTTTCGCTCGGCAGCAACACGCTCACCACCGGCGGAGACGCCAGCAGCAGCACCTTCTCCGGCGTCATCTCCGGCTCCGGCGGCCTGACCAAGACCGGCGCCGGCACGTTCACCCTCTCGGGCGCGAACAGCTACACGGGCGCCACGACGGTCTCCGCCGGCACGCTGACGCTGACCGGCAGCGTCGGCGGCACGGTGCAGGTGGCCAATGGCGCCACGCTCGCGGGCGTGCAGGGTGCCGGCACGACCATGACCGGGCTGACGCTCTCCTCGTCCAGCACGCTCGACGTGACGCTCGGCGCCCTCGCGGCCGGCGGGGTGTTCACCGTCAATGGCGATGTGACGCTGGACGGCACGCTGAACGTGACGCAGGCGGCGGGCTTCGGCACCGGCGTCTATACCTTCATCAGCTATACCGGCGACCTCACCGACAACGGCATCGTTCTGACATCGCTCGGCGGCACGCTCACCGGCACGGTGCAGACCTCGGTGCCGGGCTAGGTGAATCTCGTCGTCGACGGCACCGACCCGACCATCCAGTACTGGAACGGCTCCACCACCGACGCCACCGGGCAGGTCGTCGGTGGCGATGGCACCTGGACGGCGAGCAGCGGCAGCACCAACTGGACCAACGGCCTCGGCTCGGAAGCCTCGGCCTGGAACGGCAACTACGCCATCTTCGCCGGCACCGCCGGCGCGGTGACGGTCGACACCACCGACGGCGCGGTGAACACCACCGGCATGCAGTTCGTCACCTCGGGCTATGTGGTGTCGGGCGGGACGATCACCCTCACCGGAACCGCGCCGACCCCGATCCGCGTCGGCACGGGCGTCGTGTCGGGCGCCGGCACCGAGGCGACCATCAGCAGCGTGCTGGCGGGATCGGCCGGGCTGGAGAAGACCGATTACGGCACGCTGACGCTGAGCGGCGCCAACACCTATACCGGCGGCACGCTCATCTCCGCCGGCACGCTCTCCGTCAGTGCCGACAATAATCTCGGCGGCACCGGCGACCTGACCTTCAACGGCGGCACGCTGGCGGTGACAGACACCTTCTCCACCGCCCGCAACGTGGCGCTCACCGGCAGCGCCACGATTTCGGCCGCTGCCGACAAGACGCTGACTCTCTCCGGCGTGATCTCCGGTTCCGGCTCGCTCACCAAGACCGGCGACGGCACGCTGGTGCTCTCCGCCTCCAACACCTACACCGGCGCCACCCTTGTCTCCGGCGGCACGCTGTCGATCAGCAGCAGCGCCGGTATCGCCAACACCAGCGGGCTGACCCTGAGCGGGGCGACGCTGGCGGTGACGGCGGGGCTGTCCAGCGACCGTGTGATCACGCTGGAGGGCAGCAGCACCGTCAGCACCGCCACCGGCACGACGTCCACCCTTTCCGGCGTCATTTCCGGCACCGGCAGCCTCACCAAGACCGGCGCCGGTACCCTGACGCTGACGGGCGCGAATACCTATTCCGGCGCCACGACGGTGTCGGCGGGAACGCTGCGGATCGGCTCGTCGGCGAACGGCAGCATCCAGAGCGCCACCATCAGCGTCGCCAGCGGCGCGATACTCCAGTTCAACCGCACCGGGACGCTGACCTATGAGGGCGTGATCTCCGGCGCAGGCAGCCTGACCAAATCCGCCTCCGGTACGATCATCCTGACCGGCGAGAACACTTATACCGGCGGCACGACGATCTCGACCGGCCGGCTGCAGATCGGCAATGGCGGCACCACCGGCAGTATCACCGGCAACGTCATCGTGGTTGACACGTTGGTGTTCAACCGCAGCGACAGCGTCATTTTTGCCGGCGCGATCTCCAGCAGCGGGAAGCTCACCCAATCCGGCACCGGAACGCTGATCCTCACCGGCACAAACACCTACACCGGTGCCACGACCGTCTCCTTCGGCACGCTGCAGATCGGCAATGGCGGCGAGACCGGCAGCATCACAAGCAACTCGGTTGCCGTCTCCAGCGGCGCGACCCTCGCCTTCAACCGCAGCAATGACCTCACCTATTCCGGCGTCGTCTCCGGTGCCGGCACGCTGCTCAAGAATGGCGACGGGACGCTCACCCTGTCAGGCACCAACACCTATACCGGCGGCACCACGATCGCCGCCGGCACGTTGCAGGTCGCGGCCGACAACAATCTCGGCGGAACGGGCACGCTCACCTTCACCGGCGGCACGCTGGCGACGACGGCGACCTTCTCGTCCACCCGCGCCGTCACGCTCACCGGCACCGGCACGCTCTCGCCCGCGACCGGCACGACGCTGACGCTCTCCGGCGTGGTCTCCGGCGCCGGCTCGCTCAGCAAGTCGGGCGGGGGCACGCTGGTGCTCAGCGGCACCAATACCTATAGCGGCGGCACCACCATTTCCGGCGGCGTGCTGCAGATCGCCACCGCGAACAATCTCGGCACCGGCGCCCTCACCATCGGCACCGGCACGCTGGCCACCTCCGCCACCCTGACCTATGGCAAAACCGTACTACTGTCCGGCAGCGCCTCGCTCAATGCCTTCTCCGGCACGACGCTCACTATGTCCGGGGTCGTCTCCGGCACCGGCTCGCTCAACATGTCGGGCGCGGGAACGCTGGTCCTCGCCGGCACCAACACCTATTCCGGCGGCACCATCCTCTCCGGCGGCGGCACCCTGCAGATCTCCAGCGACGCCAATCTGGGCAACGCCACCGGCGGCGTCACCCTCGATGGCGGCACGCTGGCCATCACCGCGAATGTCACCTCCGCCCGCACGATCGCCGTGGTCGGCACCAGCACCCTCAATGCCGGTGCCGGCCTCACCCTGACCCTCACCGGCACCCTGTCCGGCACCGGCGCCTATTCCAAGACCGGCGCGGGCACGCTCATCCTGGCCGGCGCCGACACCCATAGCGGCGGCACCACGGTTTCCGCCGGCACGCTGCAGGTGGGCGATGGCGGCACGTCCGGCAGCCTGGTCGGCGAGGTCACCCTTTCCAGCGGCACCTCTCTGGTCTTCAACCGCAGCGACGCCGCTACATTCGGCGGCGAGATCGGCGGCTCCGGCGCGCTCACCAAGGCGGGCAGCGGCACGCTGACGCTGAGCGGCACCAGCACCTATACCGGCGACACCACCATCGCCGCCGGCACGCTCTCGATCAGCGCCGACGAAAATCTCGGCGATGCGTCGGGGGCGATCATCTTCACCGGCGGCACGCTCGCCACGACGCAGAGCTTCACCTCGGGCCGCCGTGCCGACTTCACCGCCGACGGCGTCTTCGCCGTGGCGGACGAGACGACGCTCACCCTCACCGGCCCCCTCGAAGGCGATGGCGCGCTCGTGGTGGCGGGCGCCGGCACGCTGGTGCTCACCAGCGAGAACACCTATCGGGGCGGCACCGAGCTGAACGCCGGCACGCTCTCGGTCAGCGACAACCTCAATCTCGGCGAGGAGTCGGGTGGGCTGACCTTCAATGGCGGCACGCTCAAGACCACCGCGAGCTTCGAGACCGGCCGCGCCGTCACCCTCACCGGCGCCGGCACATTCAGCACCGATGCGGACACGACTCTCACCTTGTCGGGCGAAATTTCCGGCGAAGGCGGCCTGACCAAAACCGGCAGCGGCACGCTCATCCTGTCGGGCACCAACACCTATACCGGCGGCACCACCATCTCCTCCGGTACGCTGTCGATCAGCGACGACGGCAAACTCGGCGCCACGACCGGCGGGCTGACCATGAAGGGCGGCACGCTGGCGGTCACAGAGAACGTCACCTCGAACCGTGCCGTGACGATGGCGTCCTCCGGCGGCTTCTCTGTCGCCAGCGACAAGACGCTGACGCTGAACGGTACCATCTCCGGCACCGGCTACATCACGAAGGTCGGCGCTGGCACGCTGGTTCTTACCGGCGACAACGACTACAGCGGCGGCACCCGGATTTTCAGCGGCACGCTGGAGATCGCCTCCGACGGTAATCTCGGTGCGGAGAGCGGCGCGCTGGGCCTGTACACCGGCGCCACCTTGTCGACCACGGCGGACATCACCTCCACGCGGAATGTGTTGCTGTTCGGCGCGGCCACCATCAGCACCGCCACCGGCACCACGCTGACCCTGTCCGGCACCGTCTCCGCCGGCGCGCTGACCAAGGCCGGCGCCGGCACGCTGGTCCTGACCGGAACCAACACCTATACCGGCGGCACCACGATCAACGCCGGCACGCTGTCCATCAGCGGCGACGACAATCTCGGCGGTACCAGCGGCGGGCTCACCCTCGCGGGCGGCACGCTGCAGACGACGGACAGCTTCACCTCCGCCCGCACGGTGGCCCTCAACGGCGCCGGCACATTCAGCACCGACGCCGACACCACGCTCACCCTCTCCGGGGTCATCGCCAATGTCACGGATGAGGTCGGCACGCTGGTGAAGGCCGGCACCGGCACGTTGACGCTGAGCGGCAGCAACACCTATAGCGGCGGCACGACCATCGCTGCCGGAACGCTGTCGATCAGCAGCGACGCCAATCTCGGCGACACGGACGGTGGCCTCACCTTCACCGGCGGCACGCTGCAGACCACGGCCACCTTCTCCTCGGCCCGCGCCGTCACCCTCACCGGCTCCGGCACCGTCAGCACCGATGCCGACACCACTCTGACCCTGTCGGGCACCATCTCCGGCATCGGCGGCCTGACCAAGACCGGCGCCGGCACGCTGGTGCTGACCGGCAGCAACAGCTACACCGGCGACGAAAATGTCAGCGGCGACACCACCATCGCCGCCGGTACGCTCTCGATCAGCGCCGACGAGAATCTCGGCCAGGAGTCGGGGGCGATCATCTTCACCGGCGGCACGCTGGCCACGACGCAGAGCTTCAGCTCGGGCCGCCGTGCCGACTTCACCGCCGACGGCGTCTTCGCTGTGGCGACCGGGACGACGCTCACCCTCACCGGCCCCCTCGAAGGCGAGGGCGCGCTCGTGGTGGCGGGCGCCGGCACGCTGGTTCTCACCAGCGAGAACACCTATCGGGGCGGCACCGAGCTGAACGCCGGCACGCTCTCGGTCAGCGACGACCTCAATCTCGGCGAGGAGTCGGGTGGGCTGACCTTCGATGGCGGCACGCTGCAAGCCACGGCGAGCTTCGAGACCGGCCGCTCCGTGCTGCTCACCGGCGCCGGCACATTCAGCACCGATGCGGACAAGACCCTCACTTTGTCCGGCACCATCTCCGGCGAGGGCGGCCTGACCAAGGCCGGCGCCGGCACGCTGGTGCTGTCGGGCAGCAACGAATATGAGGGCGGCACCACCATCGCCGCCGGCACGCTGTCCGTCGCCGCCGACGCCAATCTCGGCGCCAGCTCCGGCGCGCTCACCTTCGAGGGCGGCACGCTCGCCACCTCCGCCTCCTTCTCCTCGAACCGCGCGGTCGTCTTCAGCGGCAACGGCACCTTCCAGGTGGCCAGCGACACCACGCTGACGCTGGCCGGCGCCCTCTCCGGCAGCGGTGTCCTCACCAAGACGGGTGCGGGCACCCTCATTCTCACCGGCGCCAATACCGCGCATGACGGCGGCGCCACCATCTCCGCCGGCACGCTGCAGATCGGCGACGGCGGCACCTCGGGCGCGCTCCTGGGCGATATCAGCAATCAGGGCGCCCTCGTCTTCAACCGCTCCGACGACATCACCTTCATCTATGCCGTCAGCGGCTCGGGCTCGCTGACCCAGGCCGGCACCGGCACGCTGACCCTCTCCGGCGACCGAAGCTACCGCGGCGGCACGACCATCTCCGCCGGCACGCTACAGGTCAGCGCCGACGATAATATGGGCAATGACCAGGGCGGGCTCATCCTCGCCGGCGGCACGCTCAAGACCACCGCCACCTTCACCTCGGCGCGCAGCGTGAGCCTCACCGGGGCCGGCACCTTCAGCACCGACGCAGACACCACGCTGACCCTGTCCGGCGACATCACCGGCGCGGGTGCGCTGACCAAGACCGGCGCCGGCACGCTGGTGCTGACCGGCAGCAACGACTATGCGGGCGGCACCACCATCGCCGCCGGCACGCTGCAGATCGGCGACGACGCCAATCTCGGCGACACCGACGGCGGGCTGACGCTCAATGGCGGCACGCTGCAGACCACGGCGGACATCACTTCCGCCCGCGCCATCACCCTCTCCGGCTCCGGCACGTTCCAGACCGACAGCGCGACCACCCTTACCCTGTCCGGCGACATCTCCGGCACGGGTTCGCTGACCAAGACCGGCGCCGGCACGCTGACCCTTTCCGGCACCAACACCTATACCGGCGGCACGACGATCTCCGCCGGCACGCTCGCGATGCAGGCGAACACCGCGCTCGGCACCGGCACGGTGACGTTCAGCAGCAACGCCACCCTCGCCCTCGCCGACACCCTCGCGGTGGCCAATGCGCTGGCGGTGAACAGCAGCGTGACCGCCTCGCTGCAGGTGGCCAGCGGCTCCGCAACCCTCTCCGGCGTGATCTCCGGCAGCAGCGGCGCGGTCACCAAGACCGGCGCGGGAACGCTCACCCTTTCCGGCACCAACACCTACACCGGCGGCACGACGCTGGCGGCGGGCACGCTGGTGATCAGCGCCAACGCCAATCTCGGCAACAACAGCGGCAACCTCACCTTCACCGGCGGTACGCTGCGGATCACCGACAGCTTCACGTCCAGCCGCAAGACCATCCTCACAGGCGACGGCACGTTCAGCATCACTGCCGACGAGACACTCACCTTGTCGGGCGTCATTTCCGGCGACGGGAAGCTGACCAAGGCCGGCGACGGCACGCTGCAGCTCACCGGCGCCAACACCTACACCGGCGAGACCATCGTCGCCGGCGGCACGCTGTCCCTTGGCAGTGGTAGCACGAGTGGCAGCATCGCCGGTTCGGTCAGCGTCGCCAGCGGCGCCACCCTGATGTTCAACCGCAGCAACAATGTAACCTATAATTACGCCATCTCGGGAGACGGTCGCGTCGTCAAGGACGGCAGCAACACGCTGACGCTGAGCGGCGTCAACACCTATGGCGGCGGCACGACCATCGCCAGAGGCACGCTGTCGATCAGCAGCGACGGCAATCTCGGCGACGCCAACGGCGGCCTGACCTTCACCGGCACGGGCGGCAAGCTGCAGACGACAGGGTCCCTCAGCTCCGCCCGCGCGGTAAGCCTCACCGGCTCCGGCAACTTCGCACCGAATACGACCACGACGCTCACCCTGACGGGCGTCATCTCCGGCGACGGCGGCCTCACCATGTCCGGCGCCGGCACGCTGGCGCTCTCCGGCAGCAATACCTACACGGGCGGCACGACGATCTCCGCCGGCACGCTCGCGGTGCAGTCGAACAGCGCGCTCGGCACCGGCACGGTGACGTTCAACAGCAGCGCCACTCTCACCCTCGCCAATAACCTCGCGGTCGCCAATGCGCTGACGGTGAACAGCAGCATGACCGCGTCGCTGCAGGTGGCGAGCGGTTCCGCCACGCTCTCCGGCGAGATTTCGGGCAGCGGCAAGGTCACCAAGACCGGCGCCGGCACGCTGGTGCTCTCCGGCACCAACACCTACACCGGCGGCACCACCGTTTCCGCCGGAACCCTGCAGATCGGCAACAATACAACAACCGGCAGCATTGCCGGCAATGTGGCCATCGCCAGCGGCACCACCCTGGCGTTCAACCGCAGCAATGACCTCACCTATTCCGGAGCCGTCTCCGGTGCCGGCACGCTGCTCAAGAATGGCGACGGGACGCTCACGCTGAGCGGCACCAACACCTATATCGGCGGCACAACGGTTTCCGCCGGCACGCTGCAGATCGGCGAGGGCGGCACCACCGGCAGCATCACCGGCGCCGTCAGCCTCGCCAGCGGCACCACTCTGGCGTTCAACCGCAGCGATGACCTCACCTATTCCGGCACGATCTCCGGCGACGGCACGTTCACCAAGGCCGGCACCGGCACGCTGACGCTGTCGGGCAGCAACACCTACACCGGCGGCACGACCATCGCTGCCGGAACGCTGTCGATCAGCAGCGACGCCAATCTCGGCGACACGGACGGTGGCCTCACCTTCACCGGCGGCACGCTCAAGACCACGGCCACCTTCTCCTCGGCCCGCGCCGTCACCCTCACCGGCTCCGGCACCGTCAGCACCGATGCCGACACCACTCTGACCCTGTCCGGCACCATCTCCGGCATAGGCGGACTGACCAAGACCGGCGCCGGCACGCTCATCCTCACCGGCAGCAACAGCTATAGCGGCGACGACAACGTCGCCAGCGACACCACCCTCGCCGCCGGCACGCTGTCGATCAGCGCCGACGCCAATCTCGGCGATGCGTCGGGGGCGATCATCTTCACCGGCGGCACGCTCGCCACGACGCAGAGCTTCACCTCGGGCCGCCGTGCCGACTTCACCGCCGACGGCGTCTTCGCCGTGGCGGACGAGACGACGCTCACCCTCACCGGCCCCCTCGAAGGCGATGGCGCGCTCGTGGTGGCGGGCGCCGGCACGCTGGTGCTCACCAGCGAGAACACCTATCGGGGCGGCACCGAGCTGAACGCCGGCACGCTCTCGGTCAGCGACAACCTCAATCTCGGCGAGGAGTCGGGTGGGCTGACCTTCAATGGCGGCACGCTCAAGACCACCGCGAGCTTCGAGACCGGCCGCGCCGTCACCCTCACCGGCGCCGGCACATTCAGCACCGATGCGGACAAGACCCTGACCCTGTCGGGCGAGATTTCCGGCGAGGGCGGCCTGACCAAGGCCGGCGCCGGCACGCTGGTGCTGTCGGGCAGCAACGAATATGAGGGCGGCACCGCCATCGCCGCCGGCACGCTGTCCGTCGCCGCCGACGCCAATCTCGGCGCCAGCTCCGGCGCGCTCACCTTCGAGGGCGGCACGCTCGCCACCTCCGCCTCCTTCTCCTCGAACCGCGCGGTCGTCTTCAGCGGCAACGGCACCTTCCAGGTGGCCACCGCCACCACGCTGACGCTGGCCGGCGAGCTCTCCGGCAGCGGTGTCCTCACCAAGACGGGTGCGGGCACCCTCATTCTCACCGGCGCCAATACCGCGCATGATGGCGGCGCCACCATCTCCGCCGGCACGCTGCAGATCGGCGACGGCGGCACCTCCGGCGCGCTGCTGGGCGATATCAGCAATCAGGGCGCCCTCGTCTTCAACCGCTCCGACGACATCACCTTCATCTATGCCGTCAGCGGCTCGGGCTCGCTGACCCAGGCCGGCACCGGCACGCTGACCCTCTCCGGCGACCGAAGCTACCGCGGCGGCACGACCATCTCCGCCGGCACGCTACAGGTCAGCGCCGACGATAATATGGGCAATGACCAGGGCGGGCTCATCCTCGCCGGCGGCACGCTCAAGACCACCGCCACCTTCACCTCGGCGCGCAGCGTGAGCCTCACCGCTGCGGGCACGTTCAGCACCGACGACTCCACCACGCTGACCCTGTCCGGCGAGGTCACCGGCTCCGGCACCCTGACCAAGACCGGCGCCGGCACGCTCACGCTCACCGGCGAGAACAGCTTCACCGGCGCCACCACGGTGTCGGCCGGCACGCTGGCGCTGAGCGGCGGGTCGTCGCTCTCCGACACGGCCAGCCTCACCATCGAGGACGGCGCCAGCGTCACGCTCGGCGAGGACGAGACGGTCGGTTCGCTGGCCGGCGCGGGAAGTCTCTCCCTCGGCAGCAAGACCCTCACCACCGGCGGCGACAACAGCAGCACCAGTTTCTCCGGCACGATCTCCGGCACGGGCGGGCTGATCAAGACCGGCACCGGCACGCTGGTTCTGACCGGCACCAACACCTATTCCGGCGGCACCACGATCAATGCCGGCACGCTGTCGATCGGCGCCGACGACAATCTCGGCGCCACCGACGGCGGCCTCACCCTCGCCGGCGGCACGCTCAAGACCACGGCCACCTTCTCCTCGGCCCGCGCCATCACCCTCACCGGCGCCGGCACCGTCAGCACCGACGCTGAGACCACGCTGACCCTGTCGGGCACCATCTCCGGCATCGGCGGCCTGACCAAGACCGGCGCCGGCACGCTGGTGCTGACCGGCAGCAACAGCTACACCGGCGACGACAACGTCAACGGCAACACCACCATCGCCGCCGGCACGCTCTCGATCAGCGCCGACGAAAATCTCGGCCAGGAGTCGGGGGCGATCATCTTCACCGGCGGCACGCTCGCCACGACGCAGAGCTTCAGCTCGGGCCGCCGTGCCGACTTCACCGCCGACGGCGTCTTCGCCGTGGCGGACGAGACGACGCTCACCCTCACCGGCCCCCTCGAAGGCGATGGCGCGCTCGTGGTGGCGGGCGCCGGCACGCTGGTTCTCACCAGCGAGAACACCTATCGGGGCGGCACCGAGCTGAACGCCGGCACGCTCTCGGTCAGCAACAACCTCAATCTCGGCGAGGAGTCGGGTGGGCTGACCTTCGATGGCGGCACGCTCAAGACGACCGCGAGCTTCGAGACCGGCCGCTCCGTAACTCTCACCGGCACCGGCACCTTCGAGGTGGCCAGCGACACCACGCTGACCCTGTCCGGCGACATCTCCGGCAGCAGTGCCCTCACCAAGACGGGTGCCGGCACCCTCGTTCTCACCGGCGCCAATACCGAACATGATGGCGGTGCCTTCATCACCGCCGGCACGCTGCAGATCGGCGACGGCGGCACCTCGGGCGCGCTGCTGGGCGATATAAGCAATCAGGGCGCCCTCGTCTTCAACCGCTCCGACGACATCACCTTCATCTATGCCGTCAGCGGCTCGGGCTCGCTGACCCAGGCCGGCACCGGCACGCTGACCCTCTCCGGCGACCGAAGCTACCGCGGCGGCACGACGATCTCCGCCGGCACGCTGCAGGTCAGCGCAGACGATAATATGGGCGATGAGGAGGGCGGGCTCATCCTCGCCGGCGGCACGCTCAAGACCACCGCCACCTTCACCTCGGCGCGCAGCGTGAGCCTCACCGCTGCGGGCACCTTCAGCACCGACGCCGACACCTCACTGACCCTGTCGGGCGACATCACCGGCGCTGGCGCGCTCACCAAGACCGGGGCCGGCACGCTCATCCTCACCGGCGACAACGCCTATGAGGGCGGCACGACGATCAATGCCGGCACGCTGTCGATCGGCAGCAACGCCAATCTCGGCGCCACCACCGGCGGCCTCACCCTCGCCGGCGGCACGCTGCAGACCACGGCCACCTTCTCCTCGGCCCGCGCGATCAGCCTCACCGGCGCCGGCACGTTCAGCACCGACGCAGACACCACGCTGACCCTGTCCGGCGACATCACCGGCGCGGGCGGCCTGACCAAGACCGGGGCCGGCACGCTGGTGCTGACCGGCAGCAACGACTATGCGGGCGGCACCACCATCTCCGGCGGCACGCTGGCGATCAGCGCCGACAATAATCTCGGCGACACCGACGGCGGGCTGACGCTCAATGGCGGCACGCTGAACACGACGGCCACCTTCACCTCGGCCCGCACGGTCAGCCTCACCGGCGCCGGCACCTTCAGCACCGACACTGAGACCACGCTGACCCTGTCCGGCGACATCACCGGCACCGGCGCGCTCACCAAGTCCGGCAGCGGCACGCTCATCCTCACCGGCGACAACGACTATGCGGGCGGCACTACCATCTCCGGCGGCACGCTGCAGGTGGCCTCGGACGGCAATCTCGGCGACACGGATGGCGGGCTGACGCTCGACGGCGGCACGCTGAACACGACGGCCACCTTCACCTCCGCCCGCGCGATCACCCTCACCGGCGCCGGCACGTTCAGCACCGACACTGAGACCACGCTGACCCTGTCCGGCGACATCTCCGGCACGGGTTCGCTCACCAAGACCGGGGCCGGCACGCTGGTGCTGACCGGCGACAACGACTACGAGGGCGGCACCACGATCAACGCCGGCACGCTGGCGATCGGCGCCGACAATAATCTCGGCGACAGCGATGGCGGGCTGACGCTCAATGGCGGCACGCTGCAGACGACGGCGGACATCTCCTCGGCCCGCGCGGTCACCCTCACCGGCGCCGGCACGTTCCAGACCGACGCAGACACCACGCTGACCCTGTCCGGCGACATCACCGGCGCCGGCGCGCTCACCAAGACCGGGGCCGGCACGCTGGTGCTGACCGGCAGCAACGACTACGAGGGCGGCACCACGATCTCCGGCGGCACGCTGCAGGTGGCCTCGGACGGCACTCTCGGCGACAGCGATGGCGGGCTGACGCTCGACGGCGGCACGCTGAACACGACGGCCACCTTCACCTCGGCCCGCGCGATCACCCTCGCCGGCGCCGGCACCTTCAGCACCGACACTGAGACCACGCTGACCCTGTCCGGCGACATCACCGGCGCGGGTTCGCTCACCAAGTCCGGCAGCGGCACGCTGGTGCTCACCGGCAGCAACGACTATGCGGGCGGCACCACCATCTCCGGCGGCACGCTGGCGATCGGCGCCGACAATAATCTCGGCGACAGCGATGGCGGGCTGACGCTCAATGGCGGCACGCTGAACACGACGGCTACCTTCACCTCCGCCCGCGCGATCACCCTCACCGGCGCCGGCACGTTCAGCACCGACACTGAGACCACGCTGACCCTGTCCGGCGACATCACCGGCACCGGCGCGCTCACCAAGACCGGCGCCGGCACGCTGGTGCTGACCGGCAGCAACGACTACGAGGGCGGCACCACTGTCTCGGCCGGCACGCTCTCGATCGGCGCCGGCGGTTCGACGGGGTCGCTCACCGGCGACATCGTCAACAATGCCAGCCTGGTGTTCAACCGCTCGGATGCGCTGAGCTACGCCGGCGCGATCTCCGGCTCGGGCACGCTCACCAAGCTGGGCGCGGGCACGCTGACCCTGTCGGGCGAGAACAGCTTCACCGGCGCCACCACCGTGTCGGCCGGCACGCTGGCGCTGAGCGGCGGCGCCTCGCTCTCCGACACCGCCCTCCTCACCATCGCCTCGGGCGCCGGCGTCACGCTCGGCGATGACGAGACCATCGGCTCGCTCGCCGGCGCCGGCAGCCTCGCGCTGGGCAGCCACACCCTGACCCTGGGCGGCGACAATAGCAGCACCGACTTCGCCGGCGCCCTCACCGGAACCGGCGGGCTCACCAAGACCGGCAGCGGCACGCTGACCCTGTCGGGCAGCAGCAGCAGCTTCACCGGCACGCTCGACATCGAGTCCGGCACCCTCGCCCTCACCGGCTCCGTCGGCGGCGGCGCCGGGGTGGCGAGCGGCGCCACGCTGCAGGGCTCCGGCTCGCTCGCCGGCACCGTCTCCGTGGCCGATGGCGGCACCCTCGCCGGCGTGCAGGGCAGCGGCCTCACCATGGGCGGGCTGGTGCTCAATGCCAGCTCCAATGTCGATGTCACGCTCGGCGCCACCAGCGCGGGCGGCGTGTTCACCGTCTCCGGCGATGTGACGCTGGACGGCACGCTCAACGTCACCCAGGACACCGGCTTCGGCGCCGGCATCTACACCGTCATCGCCTATGACGGCACGCTGACCAATAATGGCATGAGCGTCGCCGCGCTCGGCGATGGCTATGTCGGCGGGGTGCAGACCTCGGTCGAGGGCCAGGTCAATCTCGTGGTCGAGGGCACCGACGCCGCGATCCAGTTCTGGAACGGCACCACCACCACGCCGACCCAGACCGTCGAAGGCGGCACCGGCACCTGGACCGCGGCCAGCGGCGATGCCAACTGGACCAACGCCTCCGGCACCATCCCGCAGGCCTGGAAGGGCGGCTTCGCCGTGTTCCAGGGCACCGCCGGCACGGTGACCATCGACACGGATGACGGCGCGGTCGGCGCCGGCGGCATGCAGTTCGTCACCTCGGGCTACACGCTCTCCGGCGACGCGCTCACCCTCACCGGCACCGGCCCGGCGACGATCCGCGTCGGCGACGGCACCGAGGCGAGTTCCACCACCATCGCCACCATCGCCAGCGAGATCGCCGGCACGGTGGGGCTGGAGAAGACCGATTACGGCACGCTCGTTCTCACCGGGACGAACAGCTATGAGGGCGGCACCACGATCACGGCCGGCACGCTGGCGATCGGCGATGGCGGCACCACCGGCTCCGTGCTGGGCGACATCGAGACCAATGCCAGCCTGGTGTTCAACCGTTCCGACGATGTCAGCTTCACCGGCACGATCGAAGGCACCGGCACGCTGACCAAGACCGGGGCCGGCACGCTGGTGCTGACCGGCAGCAACGACTACGAGGGCGGCACCACCATCTCCGGCGGCACGCTGGCGATCGGCGCCGACAATAATCTCGGCGACACCGATGGCGGGCTGACGCTCGACGGCGGCACGCTGAACACGACGGCCACCTTCACCTCGGCGCGCGCGATCACCCTCGCCGGCGCCGGCACGTTCAGCACCGACACTGAGACCACGCTGACCCTGTCCGGCGACATCACCGGCACCGGCGGCCTGACCAAGGCCGGCGCCGGCATGCTGGTGCTGACCGGCAGCAACGACTACGAGGGCGGCACCACCATCTCCGGCGGCACGCTGCAGGTGGCCTCGGACGGCACTCTCGGCGACACCGACAGCGGGCTGACGCTCAATGGCGGCACGCTGAACACGACGGCCACCTTCTCCTCGGCCCGCGCGGTCACCCTCGCCGGCGCCGGCACCTTCAGCACCGACACTGAGACCACGCTGACCCTGTCCGGCGACATCACCGGCACGGGTTCGCTCACCAAGTCCGGCAGCGGCACGCTGGTGCTCACCGGCAGCAACGACTACGAGGGCGGCACCACCATCGCCGCCGGCACGCTGCAGGTCGGCGCGGGCGGTTCGACCGGCTCGATCACCGGCGCCATCGTCAACAATGCCAGCCTGGTGTTCAACCGCTCGGATGCGACAAGCTTCACCGGCGCGATCTCCGGCTCGGGCACGCTCACCAAGCTGGGCGCGGGCACGCTGACCCTGTCGGGCGAGAACAGCTTCACCGGCGCCACCACCGTGTCGGCCGGCACGCTGGCGCTGAGCGGCGGATCCTCGCTCTCCGATACCGCCCTCCTCACCATCGCCTCGGGCGCCGGCGTCACGCTCGGCGATGACGAGACCATCGGCGCGCTCGCCGGCGCCGGCAGCCTCGGCCTCGGCAGCCACACCCTGGCCCTGGGCGGCGACAATAGCAGCACCGACTTCGCCGGCGCGATCGCCGGAACCGGCACGCTCACCAAGACCGGCAGCGGCACGCTGACCCTGTCGGGCAGCAGCAGCAGCTTCACCGGCACGCTCGACATCGAGTCCGGCACGGTGGCGCTCACCGGCTCCGTCGGCGGCGGCGCCGGGGTGGCGAGCGGCGCCACGCTGCAGGGCTCCGGCTCGCTCGCCGGCACCGTCTCCGTGGCCGATGGCGGCACCCTCGCCGGCGTGCAGGGCAGCGGCCTCACCATGGGCGGCCTGGTGCTCAATGCCAGCTCCAATGTCGATGTCACGCTCGGCGCCACCAGCGCGGGCGGCGTGTTCACCGTCTCCGGCGATGTGACGCTGGACGGCACGCTCAACGTCACCCAGGACACCGGCTTCGGCGCCGGCATCTACACCGTCATCGCCTATGACGGCACGCTGACCAATAATGGCATGAGCGTCGCCGCGCTCGGCGATGGCTATGTCGGCGGGGTGCAGACCTCGGTCGAGGGCCAGGTCAATCTCGTGGTCGAGGGCACCGACGCCGCGATCCAGTTCTGGAACGGCACCACCACCACGCCGACCCAGACCGTCGAAGGCGGCACCGGCACCTGGACCGCGGCGAGCGGCGATGCCAACTGGACCAACGCCTCCGGCACCATCCCGCAGGCCTGGAAGGGCGGCTTCGCCGTGTTCCAGGGCACCGCCGGCACGGTGACCATCGACACGGACGACGGCGCGGTCGGCGCCGACGGCATGCAGTTCGTCACCTCGGGCTACACGCTCTCCGGCGACGCGCTCACCCTCACCGGCAGCGCGCCGACCAAGATCCGCGTCGGCGACGGCACCGAGGCGAGTTCCACCACCATCGCCACCATCGCCAGCGAGATCGCCGGCACGGTCGGCATGGAGAAGACCGATTACGGCACGCTGATCCTCACCGGCACGAACAGCTATGAGGGCGGCACCACGATCACGGCCGGCACGCTGGCGATCGGCGATGGCGGCACGACCGGCTCCGTGCTGGGCGACATCGTCAACAATGCCAGCCTGGTGTTCAACCGCTCCGACGATGTCAGCTTCACCGGCACGATCACCGGCACCGGCACGCTGACCAAGCTGGGCGCCGGCACGCTGGTGCTCACCGGCAGCAACGACTATGCGGGCGGCACCACCATCTCCGGCGGCACGCTGGCGATCGGCGATGGCGGCACGACGGGGTCGATCCAGGGCGATGTGGTCAACAATGCCCTGCTGGCGTTCAATCTCTCCAGCGACACCAGCTTTGCCGGGGCGATCTCCGGCACCGGTTCGCTCACGCAGATGGGCACGGGCACGCTGACCCTCACCGGCGCCAACAGCTATGAAGGCGGCACCACCATCGCCGCCGGCACGCTGCGTGTGCTTTCCGCGCAGGCGCTCGGCACGGGCGGGCTCACCATTGAGCGCGGAGCGACGCTGCAGGCCAGCGACAGCTTCACCTTCGCGGGCGGCGTGGTCCTGTCGACCGCGACCAGTTCGCCTGCGGACGCGGCGATCGAAGTGGATGGCGGAGAGACGCTGATCGTCTCCGGCGTCATCTCCGGCGGCGGCGGCCTGGAGAAGACCGGCACCGGCACGCTGATCCTGACGGGGGAGAACAGCTTCACCGGCATCACCACCATCTCCGCTGGCACGCTGCAGATCGGCGATGGCGGCACCACCGGCATGATCAGCGGCGACATCGTCAACAACGCCAATCTGGTGTTCAACCGCTCGGACACCTACACCGTGGCCGGCGACATCACCGGCACCGGCACGCTGACCCTGAGCGGCGGCGGCACGGCCTTGTTCGCCGGCTCCGTCGCAGGCACGGTCACGCTGGAAGATACCGGCACGGTTCTCGCCCTCGACACGTCTTCCGAGGCGAACTTCGTGGTGGATTCCGGCGCCGTGCTCAGCGGTTCGGCGACGATCGGCGGCCTGACCGTCAATAGCGGCGGCACCGTGTCGCCGGGCTATTCGCCGGGCACGCTCACGGTCAACGGGCCGGTCGTCTTCAACACGGGCTCGATCTATGCCGTCGACGTGACGCCGGAGGGCGCGCATGACCTCATCGTCGCCTCCGGCAATGTGACGCTGTCCTCCGGGGCGAGCGTCAAGGTGACGGCGGCGGCGGGCACCTATGACCGGCAGGACACGCTCACCATCCTCACCACATCGGGCACGCTGACCGGCACATTCGGCAGCGTGACCTCGAATTACGCCTTCCTGCGGCCGACGCTGACCTACGACACGCAGAACGTCTATCTGAACCTCGTCTATACCGGCACCGACTTCGTCGCCTACGCCAACACGCCCAACCAGGCGGAAGTCGCGGTGGCGGCGCAGGCCCTTGGCGAAGGCAATGCGGTGTATGAGGCGATCGTGATGCTGCCGGAGGCGGCGGTGGCGCCGGCCTTCAACCAGCTCAGCGGCGAGATCTACCCCTCCGTCAACACCGTCATCCAGCAGGAAAGCGTCTTCCTGCGCGATGCGGTCGGCGCCCGGCTCCGCCAGGCCGATGTCGGCGGCGGCGGCAGCGCCCTGTCCTATGCCGCGCAGGCGGCGGGCCCGGCAACGGCCGCGCTCAGCCGGGAACTCACCCCGGTGCTGTGGGCGCAGGGCTATGGCGCCTGGGGCGACGCCTTCGGCAATGGCAATGCCGCCACCATCTCCTCCTCGATCGGTGGCTTCCTCGGCGGCGTCGACGCGGCGATCGCCGACAATGTCCGCGCCGGCGTGGTGGCGGGCTACAGCCGCTCGACCTTCGAGGTCGAGGGACGCTCCTCCTCCGGCTCGATGGACAATGTCGATCTCGGCGTCTATCTCGGCGCCCGGTTCGGGGCGCTGGGGCTGCGCGGCGGCGCGTCCTATAGCTGGCACGACATCGACGTGGAGCGCACCGTCGCCTTCTCCGGCTTCGCCAATGCCGAAGACGCGAGCTACATGGTCGGCACCACGCAGATCTTCGGCGAAGCCAGCTACCGCATGGCGTTTGCCGGCTATGAGCTGGAGCCTTTCGCCGGCCTTGCCTATGTCAGCGTGGCCGGAAGCTCGGCGAGCGAGAGCGTTCTCACCGCAGCGGGGCTCGCCGTGGATGTTCACGGGCAGGACACCTTCTACTCGACGCTCGGCGCCCGGCTCGCGACCTCCTTCGAGGTGGGCGGCCGGACCCTGACGCCGAGCGCGACGCTCGGCTGGCAGCACGCTTTCGGCGACACCTCCTCCTCGGCGACGATGCGCTTCCTCTCCGGCACCACGCCGTTCGAGATCCAGGGCGTGCCGATCGAGCAGGACACGCTCATCGTCGGTGCCGGCCTCGCCTATGGCCTGTCCGACGCGGTGACGCTGCAGGTCAACTATGCCGGCCAGCTTGGCGCGACGGCGAGCCAGAATGCGTTCTCCGCCCAATTCTCGGTGAGGTTCTGACCGCATGTTCCGGCCGGCCTCGCAAAATCCGTTGGCGGCGCCACGGTGCCGCTTTCCGTCGCGCGCGTTCGGCGCCATCCTACCGTCTCCGCCCCCGCGCGGCTGCGGCGGGGTTCCGTGTCCAACGCCTCTCCCTTCCTCGCCTTTACGAAAGAGCACAGACATGCATGCGAGCTTGAACATGGTCGGCGCCGTCCTTCTGGCTGGCGTCCTCGTCGGCGGCCCCGCACAGGCTCAGCAGACGCCTGCCGCCACCGCGCCGGCCACGCAGCCCCGCCCCGCGGCAACGCGCCCGGCGCCCGCGGCCGCGCCGGCCGCCGCCGACGCTTCCCAGCCGGTCGAGACCACGGCGACCTATCAGGACTGGCTGATGCGTTGCGTCACCCCGGAAGACCAGGCCAAGGCCTGCGAAATCATCCAGAAGCTGCAGGTCCAGGGCCAGGGGCTGGTGGCGACCATCGCCGTCGGCCGGGCGGACGCCAAGGCGCCCATGCTCATCGTCATCCAGGTGCCGCAGGGCGTCTGGCTGCCCGCCGGCATCAGCCTGCAGATCGGCGACAAGGGCAAGCCGCTTGACCTCGAATATAAGCGCTGCGGGCAGGTCTGCGTCGCCGAGGCCCAGCTCGATGCCGCGACGGTGCAGGCCATGAAGTCCTCCGCCGAGGCCGGCAGCTTCACCTTCCAGGATGGCGCCCAGCGGGATGTGAAGCTGCCCGTGTCGTTCAAAGGCTTCGCGCCCGCGCTTGACGCCAGCCTCAAGCCCTGATTCCGGGCCAACATCGCCGCAGCCGATCCGGCTGCGGCGTTCCCTCCTCTCGACGAAAGCTTCCTTCCATGTCGACTGGCACGTCCAATCCTGCACCCGGGCTTCCGCCCTTCTACGGTTCCCCCGCGCTTGTGCGCTTCCCCGATCATCGCCTGATCGGGCTGCGCGACGGCGTGGATTTCGGCTTCGCCCGCGCGGCGGCGGCGATCCCGCTGGTCGCCCCCGAGTTCGTCCATGCGCTGAGCAGCTACCCCATCGTCTTCTCGACCGAGGAAGGCGCGGCGCCCCTCGCCGTGACCGGCTTGACGGCGGGCGAAAACCTGTTCGTGCGCGCCGATGGCGGCTGGACGGAAGGCGACTATGTGCCGAGCTATGTGCGGCGCTATCCCTTCATCGGCATGACGCCGGCCGAGGGCGAAGCAATGCTGCTGGGGCTCGACCTTTCCGCCGCGCAGGTGAGCACCGATGTGGTCCGCGACGGCGCCCGCGCGCTGTTCGACGAGGACGGCACGGCCAGCGAGACCGCCAAGGCGGCCATCGCCTTCTGCGAGGCCTATGCGGTGGAACATGAACGCACGCGGGCCTTCGGTGCGGCGCTGGAAGCGGAAAACCTGCTGGTGTCACGCGAGGCCCGCGTGACACTGCCGGACGGGACGGAGAAGCTGATTCAGGGTTTCCGGCTGATCGACGAGGCGGCGTTCCGCGCCCTCTCCGGCGCGACGCTGGAGAGCTTCCACACGAATGGCTGGACCGATCTCGTCATCCTGCACCTCGCCTCGCAGCAGTCCTGGCGCCGGCTCGCCAACCGCGCCTTCCCCGCCGCCTGACGGCAGGCGGGCGCGCAGACGACCGACCAGACGGGCGGCGCCGCCGCCCGTCACCGGCACCCGGCAGAGGCGGACATTGAGGCTGTGGCAGATGCCGTCCTCTTGCTCTTGCCTGATAATGCGGGAGCGGCGCTCGCGGGGTTGCCACCTGCCGCGGAGCGGCGGCCCTCATGAGCCGGCCGGGGCTACGCCTCTTCCGGCGCAGGCGGCTGGGCAAGTTCGCCGGCGGCAATATCAGCGCTGCGCCGCACCGCATGCGGCCCTTCTTCATCCCTCGCCATGGCGCGGATGCGCTTGCCGATCTGCGGATGCCGCCGGATGACTTCGGCCAGCGCTTCCGCTTCGAGCATCAGCAGCATGCAGCGGCCGCGGGCCCGTGCGGTGGCGGCGCGGTGGGTCTGGTGCAGCAGCGCCATCTCGCCGAAGAACTGCCCCTCGCCCAGAACATGGGTGCTGTCGGCGAATTCCAGTTCGACCTCGCCCGAGGCGATGAAATACATCGACCGCGCCACCTCGCCGCGGCGGGCGATCACCTCGCCGGGCTGCGCGGTATGGGCGGAGAGCATCTTGTGGATCTCGCCGATGCCGGCCGCGTCGAGATCCGCGAACAGCGGCACCCGCGCCACCATGCCCCAGGTGATGACGAAATCGCGCCGCTTGATCACATCGACGAAGGAGGTGGCGATGATGCCGACCGGCAGGGCGATCATGACGATGCCCGTCACCATGGTGAGGCTGGCGATGATCCGCCCCGCAGTCGTTACGGGATAGACATCGCCATAGCCGACCGTCGTCACCGTCGCCATCGCCCACCACATCGCCGCCGGGATCGAGCCGAGATGCTCGGGCTGGACATGCCCCTCGGCGACATACATGGCCGAGGCGGCGACGAGAACGGCGGCGGAGAGCAGCCAGAAGCACGCCATCAGCGCCTGGCTCTCGCGGTGCAGCACTTCGAGCAGCGACTGCATGCCCGGCGAGTAGCGCACCAGCTTGATGAAGCGCAGCAGGCGGAAAATCGCCAGGGTGACGAGATTGACGCCGAACAGCGCCGAGACGACGAAAGGCAGCCAGGCGATGAGATCGACGATCGCCACAGCGGTACAGGCATAACGCAGCCGCGCCCGCCACGGAGCCAGGCCGCGATAGCGCGGATTCTCCGGCGCCACCCACAGGCGCAGCACATATTCGAGCGCGAAGACGAGCAGCGACAGCCGCTCGAAGGCGAGAAAGGCGCGGTAGTCGCGCAGATAGAGGCTCGGCACCGTTTCCAGCACGGCGACGATGACATTCAGCACGATAAGCGCCACCAGGCCGATTTCGACCCGATGGGCGATGCGGTCATGCGCGGCATCGCGTTCCAGAATCTCATAGCCGCGCCGGCGCCGCGCGCGCCAGACCGATGCCGGGGCTCCGCTCTCCTGCCTGCGTGCCGCCATGAACGGCCACTCCCCCACCGCCCGACGCGATCAGCCGGCCAGTGCGCTCTCGATGGCCGCCAGCGCCTCCGCCGCCCGGGCGCCATCCGGCCCGCCCGCCTGCGCCATGTCGGGCCGTCCGCCGCCGCCCTTGCCGCCCAGCGCCTCGGCACCGCGCCGCACCAGCGCCACCGCGTCGAAGCGGCCGGTCAGGTCCTCGGTGACGCCGACCACGAGGCCGGCGCGGCCATCCTCGGTGACACCGACAATGGCCACCACGCCGGAGCCGATCCGCTTCTTGCCCTCGTCGACGAGGCTTTTGAGGTCCTTCGGCTCGACGCCCGCGACCTCGCGCGCCAGCAGCTTCACGTCGCCGACGCTGCGCACCGGCTCTTCCGCGCCGGCGCCGCCGCCCATGGCGAGCTTGCGCCGCGCGTCGCCGAGCTCGCGCTCGAGTTTGCGGCGCTCCTCCACCAATTGGGCGATCCGCGCCTCCACCTCGCCGACCGGCGCCTTCAGCAGGCCAGCGGCTCCCTGCAGCGCCTGGCGATCCGCCGTCAAGGCGTGGCGGGCGGCGTCGCCGGTCATCGCTTCGACGCGCCGCACGCCGGCGCCGACGGCGGACTCGCTGACCACGCTGATGAGGCCGATATCGCCGGTCCGGCCGACATGGGTGCCCCCGCACAGCTCGATCGAATAGGGCGCGCCATTGCCCGGATCCGTCCCCATGCTGACGACACGCACCTCCTCGCCATATTTCTCGCCGAACAGCGCCCTGGCCCCCGAGGCGATGGCATCGTCCACCGCCATCAGACGGGTGACGACCGGCTCGTTGCGCAGCACGATGCGGTTGGCCATATCCTCGACCTGCCGCAGCTCGGCCTCCTCCACCGGCTTGGGGTGGGAGAAATCGAAGCGCAGGCGGTCGGGCGCGACCAGCGAGCCCTTCTGCGCGACATGGTCGCCCAGCACCCGGCGCAGCGCCTCGTGCAGCAGATGGGTCGCCGAATGGTTGGCGCGGATCGCCTGCCGCCGCCCGGCATCGACCGTCAGCGCCAGCGCGCTGCCGACCTTGAGGGTGCCGCTTTCCACCTCGACCTCATGGACGAAGATGTCGCCGAGCTTCTTCTGCGTGCCGACGACGCGGGCGCGCAGGCCATCCTCGCCGGTGAGCGTTCCGGTGTCGCCGGCCTGGCCGCCGGATTCGCCGTAGAATGGCGTCTGGTTCACCACGACAAGCCCGGTGGCGCCGGCAGCGAGCTGCGCGACCTGCCGGCCTTCGGCGACCAGCGCGGTGACGGTCCCCTCGGCACTCGTCGTATCGTAGCCGAGGAACTCGGTCGCGCCAGCATCCTCGCGCACCGCGAACCACACCGTGTCGGTCGCCGCCTCGCCGGAACCGGACCAGGAGGCGCGGGCCTCCGCCTTCTGCCGCGCCATGGCGGTGTTGAAGGCCTCGACATCGACGCCGACGCCGCGCGCGCGCAGCGCATCCTCGGTGAGGTCGAGCGGGAAGCCATAGGTGTCGTAGAGCTTGAAGGCGGTTTCGCCGGAGAATTTGGCGCCCGACTGAAGGCCCTCGCTCTCGGCTTCGAGGATCGAGAGGCCGCGCTCCAGCGTCTTGCGGAAGCGGGTTTCCTCCAGCCGCAGCGTCTCGACGACGAGGGATTCGGCGCGCACGATTTCAGGGAAGGCGCGCCCCATTTCGCGCACCAGCACTGGCACCAGCCGGTGCATCAGCGGGTCGCGGGCGCCCAACAGTTGGGCATGGCGCATGGCGCGGCGCATGATGCGGCGCAGCACATAGCCGCGCCCTTCATTGGAGGGCAGCACGCCATCCGCCACCAGGAAGGTGGACGCGCGAAGATGGTCGGCGATCACCCGGTGGCTGGCCTTTTGCGGGCCGTTGGCGGGCACGTCGGTGAGTTCCTCCACCGCGCCGGTGAGCGCCCGCATGAGGTCGATCTCGTAATTATCGTGCGTGCCCTGCAGCACGGCGGAGATGCGCTCCAGGCCCATGCCGGTGTCGATGGACGGGCGCGGCAGACGCACACGCTCGCCGCCCGGCAGTTGCTCGAACTGCATGAAAACGAGATTCCAGATCTCGATGAAACGGTCGCCATCGGCATCGGGCGAGCCGGGAGGGCCGCCGAAAATGTGCGGGCCATGATCGTAGAAGATTTCCGAGCACGGGCCGCAGGGCCCGGTATCGCCCATCTGCCAGAAATTGTCCGAGGTGGCGATGCGGATGATGCGCTCGTCGGGGAGACCGGCGATGCGTTTCCACAGCCCGAACGCCTCGTCATCCTCGTGATAGACGGTGACGAGCAGCTTCTCGACCGGCAGTTCGAATTCGCGCGTGATCAGGTTCCAGGCGAATTCGATGGCATTCTCCTTGAAATAGTCGCCGAAGGAGAAATTGCCGAGCATCTCGAAGAAGGTGTGGTGACGCGCGGTGTAGCCGACATTGTCGAGATCATTGTGCTTGCCGCCGGCGCGCACGCATTTCTGCGAGGTGACCGCCCGCGAATAGGGCCGCTTCTCGACGCCGGTGAAGACGTTCTTGAACTGCACCATGCCGGCATTGGTGAACATCAATGTCGGATCGTTGCGCGGCACGAGCGGGGAGGAGTCGACCACCTGGTGCCCGTTGCGGGCGAAATAGTCGAGGAAGGTCGCGCGAATCTCGTTTACGCCGCTCATGAACCCGGGTCCGCCGATGCTGGATAGCAGCGCCGCGAAGGGCGCCGACCCGCACCGTCCGGCGCGGGCGAAACGGTTCTAACGACGCATCAACACCTTGTCCAGAAAGCAGCGGGGCGTCGTCCCCGCCGCGCTGCAGCACATGCCGACCGGCTGCGGCGGCGAGGCAAAGCTGCCTTGCGCCACCCGGCCGCCGGTCACTCGCCGTCGCTATCCTCGCTGTCTTCCGCGCCGGCCAGGATCTGCTCGGCGATGAGGCCGGCATTCTGGCGGATCGTCGCCTCGATACGGCCGGAGATCTCCGGGTGCTGGCGCAGGAAGGTCTTGGCGTTTTCGCGGCCCTGTCCGAGGCGCTGACTGTCATAGGAGAACCAGGCACCGGACTTCTCCACCACCCCGGCCTTGACGCCGAGATCGATGAGCTCGCCCATCTTGGAGACGCCCTCGCCATACATGATGTCGAACTCGACCTGCTTGAAGGGCGGCGCCAGCTTGTTCTTCACCACCTTGACGCGGGTCTGGTTGCCGACAACCTCCTCGCGCTCCTTGATGGCGCCGATGCGACGAATGTCGAGGCGGACCGAGGCATAGAATTTCAGTGCGTTGCCGCCCGTCGTGGTTTCCGGGCTGCCATACATCACGCCGATCTTCATGCGGATCTGGTTGATGAAGATCACCATGGTGTGCGAACGGTTGATCGAGGCGGTGAGCTTGCGCAGCGCCTGGCTCATCAGGCGTGCCTGCATGCCCGGCTGGTTGTCGCCCATCTCGCCGTCGAGTTCCGCCCGCGGGGTGAGCGCGGCGACCGAATCCACCACCAGCACATCCACCGCGCCGGAGCGCACCAGCGTGTCGGCGATCTCCAGCGCCTGCTCGCCGGCATCGGGCTGCGAAATCAGCAGATTGTCGAGATCGACGCCGAGCTTGCGGGCATAGATCGGGTCGAGCGCATGCTCGGCGTCGATGAAGGCGCACACCCCACCCTTCTTCTGCGATTCCGCGATGGTGTGCAGGGCGAGCGTGGTCTTGCCCGAGGATTCCGGCCCGAAAATCTCGATGACGCGCCCGCGCGGCAGGCCGCCAATGCCGAGCGCGATGTCGAGCCCGAGCGACCCGGTGGAGACGGTCTCGATCTCCATGATCTTGTCGTTCTTGCCCAGGCGCATGATCGAGCCCTTGCCGAAATGGCGCTCAATCTGGGTCAGGGCGGCGTCGAGCGCCTTGGACTTGTCCATGGAAGATCCTTCAACGAGTCGCAGAGTCGATTGAGTCATTGCCGGGCTCCGGGCTGGGCGCAAGGGAAAAGGGCGGCGGACGGATCGTTACTCGACTTGTACCCTTTTTGTTCGATGTTCGCAATATGTTCCGCCCGATTGGCCGCACAATCCCACCGACGACCCGGATTGCCGATCGCTACCGCCGCCGCCGGTCAACGCGCGCCAACGGCCTCGGACTCCGCAATGATCGGCTCCTCTCTCTCTGCCTCTCCCGCCACCGGTCCGGGGGTGGGATAGGTGCCCTCGACGCAGATGCAATAGAGGAGCGGGAGATAAGGCTGCCTGTTCTCATGCGGCAGCGCGGTGCCGCCGGACGGCGACAATGTTGCCGCGGCAAAGACGTCGCCGTCACTGACGCTTGCGGGCGCGGCAAAGGCATAGGCAAGCGTTGCCGGCTTGGCTGGATCCTGCAGGTTGGGTCGCGTCGGGCGTGCCAGCAAGGTGTCGGGTGCCGGCGTTGCCGTCAGCCCGGGATAGGGTTGGCTGCGGGCGTAAAGGCCGGTCAGCGTATGGCTGTGGGCGGGGACGGATGTCAGCGTCACCGCAGCGTCTCCCACTCTCTCGCCAGGGGGATAGCCGGGTGTCTTATCCGTCGACGCAATGGCGCCGATGACCGCACACCCCATCAGATCCGGCAACGCGAACGTGGCCTGCCCACCCCCGTAGGTGTAGCCAAGCACCGTATAGAGAACCGGGTAATCCTGTACATTCAGCTTAGCTCCGTTGCAGAGCATCCAGCCCCGGGGGACGAAAGTCGAGGCGAAGGCCCTCACCTCGCCAATATAGGCTTCCATATATGGCCTCCCTCGCGTGCGCAGTGACGTCCGGCGGCTTCCGGACGCGCCGGGTCTCTGCTGTTCAACTTGTCCAGGTGAAGTTCACGGGCGGGCTCGTGCCATAAATCGTGGTGATGGTGACCTGCGAGGTGCCGGCAACGTGGCCCTCGGGGGTCAGCATGACGGTCAGCGCCCGCGTCGGATCCATGCTGTCGTGCGTCCACCACACGCCTTGCGATGAAGACCGATAGATCACGCCGCCGAAGTCGATCGACACGATGTCGCCCAACCCCTCGCCGTAAATGAACACCCGATCCGACTGGCTTATGCTGAGAGAAGGCGGGTCGATGCCGTCGATCGTCGGCCCGAAAATGAAGCTGCTTCCCACATGCGGCCCACTCGCCGCATGCGGCAACTGGACCGACACCTCCGCCTTGCCGAGTCCCGGAGGGGTGGTGACGCTAAGCTCGGTGTCGCTGATCACGTTGAGACCGAGGCCCTTGTCGAGATTGAACAGCACGGCCGTCGCCCCGGTGAAGCCGCTCCCGCGGATCGTGACCGTGGTGCCCCCCGCCGCAGGGCCGCCGCCAGGCGAGACCGAGGTGACCACCGGCGCATAATAGAAGAGCGCGCCGCTCCAAGTGCCGGTGCTGCCGGCAGCGGTCTTCAGAATGACCGGCACCGTGCCCTTTCCTGCCGGCACCTGGGCCCACACGCTCTGCGAACCACCGCTCCAGAAAGCGGGCGAGGCGGCGGCGCCGAAGGTGACGCTGAGAGGGACGACGGGCGCGCCGTCTTCGCTCAGGCCCGCACCGACGAGCCGGACCACCGCGCCCTGCGTCCCGAAGCTCGGCGTGATCGACAGCACGGCGGGCACATAGGTGAAGATCATCTCGTTGCTTTGGCCGCCGGGGGTGTGAACCACCACCGGCACCCGGCCGAGATTGACCGGCGCTGCCACGGTGACGGAGGTGGCGGTCGAGACGCCGATCTGCGTGGCAGACAGGGCTCCGAAACTCACCCGCATCTGCGACCCCGTCGCCGGCTGGGCGACGAAGCCCTCGCCGGTGAGGGTGACCTGCGTCAGAGGCTTCCCGGTATCGCGGGAGAGTGCGTGGACCACCGGCGCAAAGCTGTAGCGGCTGGCGTCGTTCGCCGGACTGACCGCTCCGCCTGCCCTGACCGACACGTTGACGGCGCCTGCGATGCCGGCGGGAGCGACGCAGACAATCTCGGTGCCCGAACTGTTGACGGAGACATTCGCCGCCGCCACCGTGCCGAACAGCACCGACGGGGCCGCGCCGAACCCGACGCCGGTGATCGTCACCGAGGTGCCCGCCGGCCCTGCGGCCGGTTCCAGGCCGGCAATGCCGACGGTGCAATAGGTGTAGGGCCGTGGCCCGCTGGTGCCGCCCCCGGTGATGACCGCCACCTCGTAGGCCGCACCGCCTATGCCGGTCGGCGCGGTGACGACCAGGCTTGTGTCGGTGATATCGGAGGCCGCGACCATCTGGTCGCCGAACCGCACGGTCGCGTCAGCGGTGAAATTGCGACCGTACAACGTGACGGACGAATCGCCGTCCGGCTGGCCGACCGACGGGTAGAGGCGGTCCAGTTGCGGGAGATAGCTGTAGAGCGGCAGCGATCCCGCGCTGATGCTCGGGCCGCCCGGCCCGGTGACGCTGAGCGCCGCCACGCCCGTCCCGGGCGGCGAGGTGACGGCGATCGACGTCGATGTCGTCCGCGTGGGGGTGACACTGGTCGTGCCGAACAGCACTTTCGAGGCGGGATCGAAATTGACCCCGCTGATGCTCACCGCGGTGCCGCCCGTCGAGGGCCCGTAGGTCGGGCTGAATTGCGAGACGATGGCGGCATAGACATAACGGACCGCCGGGCTGCGCGTGCCGCTCAGCAGGCTCTCGACACTCACCTCGACCTGCCCGACGCCGGCCGGCGCGACCGCGGTGATCGTCGTCGTGTTGACCACCGTCCAGCTAGACGCCTTCACATCGCCGAACCAGACGACGTAATTGGTCGATTCAAGGTCAAAATTGGTGCCGGTCAGCGTCACCGTGTTGCCGCCCGCCGCAGGTCCATAGCCGGGGTTCACCTCGATGAAGAGCGAGGTAATGGTGAAGACGCAGGCGGATGTCACCGCCGAGGTCTGGCCGGATGTGGTGACGGTGACATTGACGCTGGCGATGCCGTCACTCTGCGCGGGAGCGGTGGCGAAAATGGTCTCGCCGTCGACCACCTGGAAGCCGTTTGCCGGCAGTTGGCCGAACATCACGCTGGTGGCGCCCGCGAACCCCACGCCCTTGATGGTGACGCGACCGCCACCAGCGGACGATCCGACGGCAGGGTACAGGGCGGTGACCGAAGGGACATAGCTGAACTGACAGCCCCAATTGGGCTCGGTGACGCCCTTCGAGGTCGTCACCGTGACCGTGACCGTACCATTGCCAGGGGGGCATTGAACGACCAGCGCGTTTTCGTTGGCACTGACAATGGTCGCCTTAACGCTGCCGAACGTGACGACGGAGCTGGTGCCCGGCTGCGTGAGGTTCATTCCGTTCAGCGTGATCTGCAGGGGCCCTTCCTCGCCGCCCGGCAGCGCCGGCGGCACCGGCGGCACCGGCGGCACCGGCGGACCCGAGTTCGGGGAGATGCCGTTCAGTCTCGGCACCTCTTCCAGCGGAGGATAGAGGCCGTTGAGGCAGATCATGTAATACATCGCCACGGACGGCATCAGGTTGTTGTGCATGCCGCTTTCCTTGTCGGGCACGCTCACGGTCCGGGCATCGAAGGAAACCTGGGTGGTAGCCGCGGTTGTGGGGGCCTGATAGAAAAGGCAGTCCGGCGACGCCGCATACATCACGCCGGGCTTCGGTGTGGTCAGCGTGGCTTCCTGCTTCAGCACATTGAAGGCATGTGTGTGGGCCGGCATTTGCCCGGGGCCCAACTGTACGGTCGCATCGCCGAAGGTCTGGCCGATAGTGTGCCGGGGCGTGAGGCCAGGTCCGTTTCCGAGGCCGACGGTAATACGGCCGCGCAGATCCGGCACACGGAATGTCGATGGCGCTTTTCCGCCGAACATGTTGCCGATCAGCGAATAAAGCACCTGCTGATCACTGATTTTCAGTTCAGCCCCGTCGCAGAGCACCCATCCGTTAGGAGTTTGGGTCGGCAGCCCGGCGAGAATTCGAATTTCGCCTGTAAAAGCTGCGACGGTGGAGCCTTTCGGCCGGGCCGTCCCCGGCCTCGGGGCCGCCCCATCGGGGGAAGGCGGATCGACCGGCGCCTCGCCGTCGGGTTGCCTCGGAGGAAACAAGCCGACGTGGGCTATGTAATAGCCGATGACAAAGGACGGTTGCAGATTGTTGTGCGGCGCACTGCTGCCTGTGGGGACCACCGTTTCCGGGGCGAGCGCCGTCGTCACCGAATTGCTCTGCACCTCCGCATATAGCTTGGCCGACACACCGTCCTTGTCCGGCATTGACCTTGCCGGCAGCCTCCCCTTGCCCGATTGGCCGGTGCCGTCATTGGGCGAGAACCGGACCTTATGCGTATGCTGAGGAAGCTGGCCGGCGCTGAGGACCACCATTTCCGTACCGCCGGCATGGCCGAGCGCGATATCCTTGTCGGCGCCGGCACCGATCACGGCCCGGCCGCGCAGATCCGGAATATTGAAGGTCAGCTTTCCATCGCCGCCATAGGTGGTCCCAATGACCGCATAGAGTGCCGGGTATCGCTGAATGGAGAGTTGGCGGCCATCGCAGGGGAACCAGCCCGTGCCCGGCGGCATGGGGAACATGCTGACCGCGCCGATATAGGGCTCCATGGCGATGGCGTCCTGCACTCGGAGTGCGCTGGGGAAAGGCAAAACAGGCAGTTGCAGAGCCTGCCTATGCCAGCCCCAATCAACTTCCTATGATACCTCCGAGCAGGTTGTCGTCAACGGAGGAAACACGTCAGGATTGCCGCAACAAGCCTCATTCTTTGTGTCGGGTTTTCTTCACGCGAACCGGTATCCACGTCGCTCGAAAACGCTCTGGCTTTAGCTGCCAGAATTCTCAGCGTCGGCGTCGACCGCGCTGGGGCCTTCCCGCGTGACGGGGGGCATCGCCACAACAGTCAATACCGGCCGCACCCAGGGCCTCTTCGCGGCCACGCTCTCGGATGGCCGGGCATTGATCTCATTTTTGTCCATACCCCCCCCCGGAGGATCTGCCAGACACTGATGGCGCAGGATTCAGCAGTTTAATGATACCGTCACGCCATCGCGATTTCAACCACAGGTCTAGGAGCGGGGATCAGGCGGCGGAGAGCCCACGGAGATAGGCCACCACCTTCTCCCATTCCCCCTCGGCCACGGCCAGCGCGAGATAGCCGTCCGGGCGCACCAGTTCGATGCCGCCCGCCACCGGGTTCGGGCGTAGCGCGGGGTCGATCAGCGAGGAGAGCAGGCCGTGGTCGAGTTCCGGCGGCGGCGCGCCGACGCCCTCTCCGACGCGCAACGTGAAGCGTGGGGTGTCGCCGGCGCCATAGGGCGTCTCCCCCTCGCGCGGCGCCACGCGGGTGCCGGCGCGGCCACCCGCCTCCCAGGAAGGCCCGTTCAGCGGGCTTTCGGGGTAGTGCGTCGTGGTTTCCGTCAGCTCGCCCGCCAGCGCGTGCCGCACCGGCGCAAGGCCGAGCAGGAACGGCATGACGACGTTGCGCAATTGTCGCGCCAGCGGATTCGTCAGCGTTCCGAGCCGGATCATCCGGCCGGACATGGCGATCACCTGCGCGCCCACCGCCCGCCTTTCGGGATCATAGCTGTCGAGCAGCGGCGACGCGGTGGCGAGGCCGCGCAGCACAAGGGCCAGCTTCCAGGCGAGATTGACCGCGTCCTGCATACCGGTGTTCATGCCCTGCCCGCCGGCCGGGCTGTGCACATGGGCAGCGTCGCCGGCCAGGAAGACGCGGCCGACCCGGTAGCTCTCGACCTGCCGCTCATTGATGCGGAAGGAGGTGGTCCACAGCGGCTCGGTGAGGGTGATGCCGCCCGGCCCGCGCCGGTCCAGCAGCGCCTGGAAGCCCGCCATGTCGGGCGGCGGCGGCGGCGCGGCGGCCGTGGACGCCCCGAGGCCGACAATCACGCGGTAGCGGCCCGGCGCCAGCGGGAACAGCACCAGCGGGCCTTCCGCATTCAGGCACATGACGAATTCATCGACCGGGAACGCCATTCCGGTGAGGTGGAAATCGCCCTGCGCCCAGTCGCTGCCGAGCGTCTCGCCCGAAAAAGACAGCCCGAGCCGGTGGCGCACCGGGCTGTGGGCGCCGTCGCAGGCGATGAGGGCGGAAAAGCGCCCATGCTCCTCCCGCCCGTCGCCATAGCGCAGCGTGGCGCTCACGCCGGAATCGTCCTGGGTGAAGTCCGCCACCCCTACGCCGAGTTCGCAGGTGACGCCGCGCCGCTGCAGATGCGCCAGCAGAACCCGCTCGGTCTCGCTCTGCGGCAACATCAGCACGAAGGGATAGGGCGTCTCGACCTCGGTGAGCGGCACGCGGGCGAGCGGCTGGCGGTCGGCGAGCATATGCGCCGCCGTCACCCGGTTGCCGAGGCCGACAAGTTCGGCGGAGAGGCCGTTGCCGGCGTGCTCCAGCAGTTCGAGCGAGCGCGGCCAGATCGCCACCGCGCGCGAGGTGGTGGCACGCGCGGTCATGGGATCGACCAGCCGCACCGGCACGCCATAGCGGGCGAGTTCCAGCGCCGCGACCAGCCCGACCGGGCCGCCGCCGGCAATGAGGACGGGATCGGGAAGGCGGTCGGTCATGCACATTCCCCCCGGGCTGCGCGGCGCGCGCGCCAAAAGTAAAGGCCCGCCGCGCGGGGCGCAACGGGCCTTGCCGGGGCCCTCCCCGCCTGCAGCGGGAAGGGTGATAGGGGTAGGTGTCAGATCACGCCGCGAGGTCGAAGCGGTCGGCGTTCATCACCTTGGTCCAGGCGGCGACGAAATCGCTCAGGAACTTCTCCTGCGCGTCGTCCTGGGCGTAGACCTCGGCATAGGCGCGCAGGATCGAGTTCGAGCCGAAGACGAGGTCGACGCGCGTCGCGGTCCATTTCGCCGCGCCGGTCTTGCGGTCGCGCAGCTCATAGAGGCCGTTGCCGATCGAGGTCCATGTGTAGGCCATGTCGGTCAGGTTGACGAAGAAGTCGTTGGTCAGCGCGCCTTCGCGGGCGGTGAACACGCCGTGCTTGCTGCCGCCATGGTTGGTGCCGAGCACGCGCAGGCCGCCGACGAGCACGGTCATCTCAGGCGCGGTGAGCCCCATGAGCTGGGTGCGGTCGAGCAGCATTTCCTCAGGCGTGACGACATAGTCCTTCTTCAGCCAGTTGCGGTAGCCGTCATGCAGCGGCTCCAGCACGCTGAACGACGCCGCATCGGTCTGGGCGTCGGTAGCGTCGCCGCGACCGGGCGCGAACGGCACGGTGACATCATGGCCGGCCGCCTTCGCCGCCAGCTCGATGCCGACATTGCCGCCGAGCACGATCACGTCCGCGAGGCTGGCGCCGGTCTCGGCGGCGATGCCTTCCAGCACGCCGAGCACCTTGGCGAGGCGGGCGGGCTCGTTGCCTTCCCAGTCCTTCTGCGGGGCGAGGCGGATGCGCGCGCCATTGGCGCCGCCGCGCATGTCGGAGCCGCGATAGGTGCGGGCGCTGTCCCAGGCGGTGCTGACCAGTTCGCTGATGGTGAGGCCGGCATTGATGATCTTGGCCTTCACCGCCGTCACGTCATAGTCGGTGGGGCCGACGGGAACGGGGTCCTGCCAGATCAGGTCTTCAGCCGGCACGTCCGGGCCGATATAGCGGACCTTCGGGCCCATGTCGCGATGGGTCAGCTTGAACCAGGCGCGGGCGAAGGTGTCCTTGAAGTACTCGGGATCGGCCATGAACTTCTGGCAGATCGCGTTGTAAACGGGATCGACCTTCATCGCCATGTCGGCGTCGGTCATCATCGGGTTGTGGCGGATCGAGGGGTCGCTGGCGTCGACCGGCTTGTCCTCTTCCCGAATGTCGATCGGCTCCCACTGCCAGGCACCGGCCGGGCTCTTGCGCAGTTCCCATTCATGGCCGAACAGCATCTCGAAGAAGCCCATGTCGAACTGTGTCGGATGGGTGGTCCAGGCGCCTTCGAGGCCGGAGGTGACGGCGCGGCTGGCGAGGCCGTTCTGGTTCGGGTTGGACCAGCCCATGCCCTGGTCTTCCAGCGCGGCGGCTTCCGGGTTGGGACCGAGCGCCTTGGCGTCGCCATTGCCATGGGTCTTGCCGACGGTGTGGCCACCGGCGGTGAGCGCGGCGGTCTCTTCATCGTTCATCGCCATGCGGGCGAAGGTCTCGCGCACCTGCGCGGCGGTCTTCAGCGGGTCCGGCTTGCCGTTCACGCCTTCCGGGTTGACGTAGATGAGGCCCATCTGCACGGCGGCGAGCGGGTTCTCCATCGTCGAGGGGTCGTTCACATCGGTGTAGCGGTTGTCGCTCGGCGCCAGCCACTCGCGCTCGGAACCCCAATAGGTGTCCTTGGACGGGTGCCACACATCGGCGCGGCCGAAGCCGAAGCCGAAGGTCTTCAGCCCCATGGTCTCATAGGCGATGGTGCCGGCGAGCACGATCAGGTCGGCCCAGCTCACCTTGTTGCCGTACTTCTTCTTGATCGGCCACAGCAGGCGGCGGGCCTTGTCGAGGCTCACATTGTCCGGCCAGGAATTGAGCGGGGCGAAACGCTGGTCGCCGGTGCCGCCGCCGCCGCGCCCGTCGGCGAGGCGGTAGGAGCCCGCCGCGTGCCAGGACATGCGGATCATCAGCCCGCCATAATGGCCCCAGTCCGCCGGCCACCATTCCTGGCTGTCGGTCATCAGCGCGCGCATATCGGCCTTCAGCGCGTCGAAATCGAGCGTCTTCACCTGCTCGCGGTAATTGAAGTCCTTGCCGAGCGGATCGGTCTTGGTGTCGTGCTGGCTGAGAATGTCGAGGTTCAGCGCCTTCGGCCACCAATCCATGTTCGACGTGCCGGTTTCGGTGATGGCGCCGTGCATGACGGGGCACTTGCCGGCCGGCCTGTTGGTGATGTCGTCCATTGCAGTCTCCGATCGTGAGGGCGTGCCGGCGACTATGCGCCGACGCTGTCCCGGGCGCGGGCGCGCGAGAGGCGTTTGGAATTGGAAGAGGTCTTATCGTAGGCCGGGGATAATGAAAATTTGCATTTTCTAATTGCAACGATAAACTCGACTTATGACAGACATTTCCATGCGGCATCTGCGCTATTTCGAGGCGCTGGCCCAGCACGGGCATTTCGGCCGGGCGGCGGAGGCGTGCGCCATCTCCCAGCCGGCGCTGTCGCTGCAGGTGAAGGAGTTGGAGGAAATCCTCGGCGCGCCGCTGGTCGAGCGTGGCGCGCGGCAGATCCGCCTCACCCGTCTCGGCGAGGATTTCGCCGCCCGGGCGCGCGGCATCTTGCGGGCGGTGGACGAACTGAGCGACCTTGCCCGCGCCTCGCACAGCCCGCTGGCCGGCCGGCTGCGCATCGGTGTCATCCCCACCGTCGCGCCCTATCTTCTGCCCGCCGTGATGCAGCGTCTGGGCGAACGCTTCCCGGAGCTCGACCTGCGGCCGCGCGAAGCGGTGACGCAGCGGCTGGTGGACGAGTTGGTGGAGGGTCGGCTCGACACTGCCATCGTCGCCCTGCCGGTTTCCGAACCCTCGCTGGCCGAGCATGCGCTGTTCGAGGAGGAATTCGTCCTCGTGCGTCCGCGCAGCGAGGCGGGCCTGCCGGTGCCCAATTCAGAGACGCTGCGCACCATGCGGCTGCTGCTGCTGCAGGAAGGCCACTGTTTCCGCGAGCAGGCGCTGTCCTTCTGCAACCTGTCCTCGCAAGTGCCGCGCGACCTGATGGAGGGCAGTTCGCTGACCACGCTGGTGCAGATGGTCGGTGCCGGCATTGGCGTCACGCTCATCCCGCAAATGGCGGTGGCTATTGAGGCCCGCTCCGCCGCCGTCTCGGTGGCGCGGCTGGCGGCGCCACGCCCCACCCGCACCATCGGCATGGTCTGGCGCAAGTCGAACCCGCTCGCCGCCTCCTTCGAGCAGATGGCGTTCATCGTGGGCGCGGAGGGGCTTGCGGGTGCCGTGGCCGGCGCCAGCGCTGTTCCGCCCGATTTGCACCTCAGCTAGAAGAGGCAGGCAGCGCGGCCCGCGCCGCCACCTGCCGGAGAGCTTCCATGTCCGCCTACGCCTCCCTCGCCGCCCATTTCGGCCGCATCAGCGCGATGTCCAACGCCGTCGGCATCCTGCAATGGGACAGTGACACGATGATGCCGAAGGGCGCCGCCGCCAGCCGGGCGGAAAGCCTCGCTTTGCTGCGCGTGCTGCAGCATGAGATGGCGGTGGACCAGCGCCTCGGCGACTGGCTCGACGCGGCGGGCGAGGATGCGGCGCTCGGCGAATGGGAGCGGGCCAATCTGCGCGAGATGCGCCGCGTCTTCACCGCGCAGACCGCCCTCCCCGCCGATCTCGTGGAAGCCTCCAGCAAGGCGATTTCCGCCTGCGAGATGGCGTGGCGGCAGGCGCGGGCGGACTCGGACTTCCCCGCTTTGTTGCCCTATCTCGCCGAAGTGCTGCGGCTGCAGCGCGAGGCCGGCGCCGCCAAGGGCGAAAAGCTCGGCCTCTCGCCCTATGACGCGCTGCTGAACGATTATGAGCCCGGCGGGCGTTCCGCGCGCATCGACGCGCTGTTCGACGATCTCGCCGCCTTCCTGCCCGGCTTCACCGAGGAAGCGCTGGCGGCGCAGGCCCGCCGTCCCGCGCCCGGCCCGCTCGACGGCCCCTTCGCGGTGGAGGCGCAGCGCGGGCTCGGCCAGCGGATGATGACGGCGCTGGGCTATGATTTCGACCGTGGCCGGCTCGACGTGTCGACCCATCCCTTCTGCGGCGGCGCCGACCATGATGTCCGCATCACCACCCGCTATGACGAGGCCGATTTCGCCAAGGCGCTGATGGGCGTGATCCACGAGACCGGCCACGCGCTCTATGAGCAGGGGCGGCCGGCAGCTTACATGAACCAGCCGGTCGGGCAGGCGCGCGGCATGGTGCTGCATGAGAGCCAGTCGCTGCTGATGGAGATGCAGGCCTGCCGGTCGCGCGAATTTCTCGGCTTCGCCGCCCCGCTGATGCGCGCGGCCTTTGGCGGAACGGGGCCGGAATGGGAGGCGGAGGCGCTGTGGCGCCGCTACACCCGCATCGAGCGCGGCTTCATCCGCGTCGATGCCGACGAGGTCACCTACCCCGCCCATGTCATCCTGCGCACCCGGCTGGAAAAGGCGATGATCGCCGACGATCTCCCGCTCGCGGAGCTGCCGGCGGCATGGAATGCCGGGATGAAGCAACTGCTCGGCGTCACCCCGCCCAATGACCGGCTCGGCTGCCTGCAGGATATTCACTGGCCGAGCGGCGGCTGGGGCTATTTCCCCACCTACACGCTCGGCGCCATCGCCGCCGCCCAGTTGTTCGACGCCGCCTGCCGGGCGGATGCGGACACGCTGCCGGCCATTTCGCGCGGCGATTTCGCCCCGCTGGTCGGCTGGCTGCGCACCCATGTGCATGGGCTCGGCTCGTTGCTCGACACGGATGAACTCCTCACCCGCGCCACCGGCCGCCCGCTCGATGCCGGGGTGTTCAAGGCCCATCTCGCCCGGCGCTATCTCGCGGCCTGAGCCGTCACTCAGGTGGTGGAGAAGCGGTAGATGGAGACGTGGCGATAGGTCTGGCCGGGGTCCAGCCGGGCGGAGGGGTAATCCGCCCGGTTCGGCGCGTCCGGCCAGACCTGCGGCTCCAGACAGAAACCGTCCGCCTGGCGGTAGAGCCGGCCCTGTTTGCCGAGCGCGGTACCGTCGAGGAAATTGCCGGAATAGAATTGCAGCCCCGGCTGATCGGTCAGCACCTCCATCACCCGGCCGGAGGCGGGGTGCTCGACACGGGCGGCGAGGCGCGGGCGCGCGGTCGTGCCGCCTTCGAGGCAGTAATTATGGTCATAGCCGCGCCCGCGCCGCACTTGCTCATGGGCGTGGCGGATGCGGGCACCGATGCGCTGCGCCGTGCAGAAATCGAACGGCGTGCCGTCCACGCTCTCCGGCCCGCCGAGCGGAATCGCCGCTGCGTCCACGGGCAGATAATCGTCGGCATGGATGGTCAGCAAATGGTCGAGCACATCGCCGCCGGCCTCCACCCCGCCGAGGTTGAAATAGCCGTGATGGGTCAGGTTCACGAGGGTCGGCGCGTCCGTCGTCGCCTCGAAGGCGATGGTGAGTTCCCCCTCTCCGCCCAGCGTATAGGTCACGCTCGCCTCCAGCGTGCCGGGAAAGCCCTGATCGCCCGCCGGACTGGTAAGGGCAAGGCGCAGCGAGGGCGCCGGTCCTTCGCTAAGCTCGGCGAGCCGCCACAGCCGCCGGTCGAAGCCTTCCGGCCCGCCATGCAGCGCGTGGTCGCCATCATTAGCCGGCACACGATAGGCGGTTCCATCCAGCGTGAACCGCCCGCCGGCAATGCGGTTGGCATAGCGCCCCACCGCCACGCCGAAAAAACGCGGCTCGCTCACATAGGGCTGAGGCGTGTCATGGCCGAGCACGACGTCGGCGCGGCGCCCCGAACGGTCGGGCACATGCAGCGCCTGCACGGTGGCACCGAGGTCGAGAACGGAAACCTCCAGCCCGCCCTCGCCCAGCAGGCGGAAACGCTGAATCTCGGTTCCATCGGCCAGAGTGCCAAAAGTCTCGCGCAGGATACGGCCGGCCTCGGAACTCATGCTCGCTACTCTACCCCTCCGGGCACGCCCGGCACCGCTATCAGGACGCGCATTGTCGTCCCGCGCCGCGCCGAATGCCAGCCCCTGGCACCGCGTCGCGCCTCCTGCATTGACCGCGCCGCCGTCGCCGGGGGAAGCTCGCGCACCCGATCCCCCGCAGGAGACGCGATCTTGGCGCAGTTTCACATGATAGCCGATGCCCCCACCCCCGTCGCCCCGTTCAGCCATGCCGTGGAGGCGGATGGCTGGGTCTTCATCACCGGCCAGATGCCGACCTGGCCGGACGATGATTCCCGCCCCCTGCCCGAGGGCGTGGAGGCGCAGACACGCCGGGTGATGGACAATCTCGTGCTTGTGCTCGCCGGCATCGGGCTCGACCTGTCGCATGTGCTGCAGGCGCGCGTCTATCTCACCGATTTCAAGGCCGACTATCCCGCCATGAACGCGGCCTACGCCTCCTATTTCCCGGCGGATCGCCGGCCGGCACGCACCTGTGTCGGCGTCACCGGCCTCGCCCGCGACGCGCTGGTGGAAATCGACCTCGTCGCCCGCCGTCCCGGCTGAACCGGCGGCGCGCGGCGGCGTTTGCGCGAGGTCATGGACGCCGGCAGCCCGAGCCGGTCTGTGTCGTCCGGCCGTCAGCGGCGGCGGCGACAATGGTCCGCCCGGAAACGGCGCGGCGCAATGGAGCGAGCACATGGACATGGCCACTCTCCCCCCCGATCACGGCAGCTATGAGCGCCTGATCGCCGGCGCCCGCACGGTGGAGGCGATGGCCACCGCCGTCGCGCACCCGTGCGATGCCGCGTCGCTGCAGGGCGCGCTCGACGCGGCCACGGCTGGCTTCATCGTGCCGATCCTCGTCGGCCCCGCCGCCCGCATCGAGGCGGTGGCACAGGCGGAAGGGCTGGACCTTGCCGGCATCGAGATCCTCGACACGCCGCACAGCGTCGCCTCCGCCGCCAGGGCGGTGGAGCTGGTGCGCGAGGGCCGCGCGAGCCTGCTGATGAAGGGCAGCCTGCACAGCGATGAAATGCTCGCCGCCATCACCGCCCGCGACACCGGCCTGCGCACCGGGCGGCGCGTCAGCCATGTCTTCGTCATGGATGTGCCGAGCTATGCCGAGCCGCTGTTCATCACCGATGCGGCGGTGAACATCTTTCCCGATCTCGATGCCAAGCGCGACATCGTGCAGAACGCCATCGACCTGCATGTCGGGCTCGGCCTCGGCCGGCCGCGCGTCGCCATCCTCTCGGCGGTGGAAACCGTCACCACCTCCATTCCCAGCACCATCGACGCCGCCGCCTTGTGCAAGATGGCCGATCGCGGCCAGATCACCGGCGGCGATCTCGACGGGCCGCTGGCGCTCGACAATGCCATCTCGCCGGAAGCCGCGCGCATCAAGGGCATCGTCTCCCCCGTCGCCGGCCGGGCGCAGATTCTCGTCGCGCCGGACCTTGAAGCCGGCAACATGCTGGCGAAGAACCTCACCTTCATGGCCGGGGCGGACGCCGCCGGCGTGGTGCTCGGCGCGCGGGTGCCGGTGATATTGACCAGCCGCGCCGACACGCTGAAGACCCGCCTCGCCTCCTGCGCGGTGGCTGTGCTGTATGCGCAGGCGCGGCTGCGCCAGCCGGGGCTGGGAGGGTGAAGGCGATGAGCCAGGCCATTTTCGTCGTCAATGCCGGCTCGTCCAGCATCAAGTTCAAGCTCTATCGCGTCGCCGGCCGCGCCGTTGCGCTGGTCCTTGGCGGCGCGCTGGACGGCATCGGCACCCGCCCGCGCCTCCACGCGACGGACGAGGCCGGCGTGGTGCTGGTCGACCGCACCTTCCCGGCGCAGGAGATCGCCGCCGCACCGGAAGCCCAGCACGCCATCAGCGACTGGGTGCTGCCGCATCTCGACGGCTTCGATCTCATCGGCGTCGGCCACCGCGTGGTGCATGGCGGGCCGCACTACACCCACCCCGAGATTGTGAATGACGAGGTGCTGCGCACGCTGGAGAGCTTCATCCCGCTCGCCCCGCTGCACCAATTGACCAATCTCGACCCTATCCGCACCATTCGCGAGCGCCGCCCGGACCTGCCGCAGGTCGCCTGCTTCGACACCGCCTTCCACCGCTCCCACCCTGAGGTGTGCGACCGCTTCGCCCTGCCCGAGGCGCTCTACCGCGACGGCGTGCGCCGCTACGGCTTCCACGGCCTGTCCTATGAGTATGTTTCCGGCGCGCTGCGCGAACTGGCGCCGGAACTGGCGCGCGGGCGCGTCGTCATCTGCCATCTCGGCTCCGGCGCCTCGGCCTGCGGCCTCCTGGACGGCGCCAGCCAGGACGCGACGATGAGCTTCACCGCGCTGGACGGCCTGCCCATGGGCACACGCTGCGGCGCGCTCGATCCCGGCGTGGTGCTGCATCTGATCGAGCAGAAGGGCATGAGCGCGGCCGAGGTCGGCCACATGCTCTATCACGACAGCGGCCTCAAGGGCCTCTCCGGCCTGTCCAGCGACATGCGCGAATTGCTGGCGAGCGACGCGCCCGCCGCGCGGATGGCGGTGGACTATTTCACCCTGCATGTGGCGCAGGCGGTGGCGCGGCTGGCGGTGACGCTGGACGGGCTCGACGCGCTGGTCTTCACCGCCGGCATTGGCGAGCACGCGCCGGAGGTGCGCGCGCGCATCTGCGCCCGGCTCGGCCTGCTGGGCGTCGCGCTGGACGATCGCGCGAACAAGGCCAACGAGACCTGGATCGACGCCGACGGCGCCGGCCCGCATGTGCTGGTCATCCCCACCGATGAGGAACGGATGATCGCGCAGGCGACGCTGAACCTGCTGCGGCCCACTTAGAGCAATCCCCGCAAAAGTGCATTGCGGTTTTGCGCCAGGAATTGCGGATAATCAGAGAGTTAGAGCAGCGCGTAGAGCCGCGCGGCGGCCTCGAAGTCGCGAAACCGCGTGGCGCGGCGCGCCAGCGCCTCGGCATCGGTGCCCCAGAGCTGTTCCTGCACCTCTTCATCCGCATGGGCGGCGCGCCACGCCTGCACCATGTCGAGATGACCGTGCGCCACCGCCAGGGCGAGCAGCGCCGAGCCGCTCAGCGTCGTCATCAGATTCAGCGCCGCCATGCGCAACGGATCGTCCGGCAGGGCGGCAGCGATCAGTTCCAGCGTACGCGGCGGCTGGGCGACATGCACCACGCCCTCGCTCAGCATGAAGCTGGCGCCGAAGCGCTCGCGCGCCCACCCCAGCACCGGGTCCCAGAGCTGCGCGTGCAGCGCCACAAGCTGCGCCGGATTGTCGGTGCGGTAGCACAGCAAATCGCTGCCGGCATAGCGGACGATCTCGTCGCCGACCTCCGCCATGTTGGGCGCCACGCCATCGAGCGCCGAGTTCACCAGCCGGGTCATCGGCATGGTCATCGGGTCGATGAACTCGCCCTGCGCCTGCCATTCCTGCGCCAGCGCCTGCGCCAGCGCCTCGCTCGGCACGGCGACGAGGTGGCGGCCCGGCGTGCGCACCGGGCGGCCGTCCAGTTCCACGCGGAACAGCCCGTCCACCGGCGCGGCCTCGGCCCGGGTGTAGAAGCGCTTGGGCAGCGGCTTGCGCTCGGCAAAGCCCGGCCGGGCCGGTGCCGGCGGGGCCTCGGGGGGTCCTTCGCTCACGCCACCGTCTCCCAGAGTTCGTCGATCGCCCGTTGCAGCTCGTCCGCATCCCCCGCCAGACGCTCGGCGCCCGACTGGGTCAGCAGGGCCGGCGCGTGATAGCCCCAGCTCACGCCGATGGCGCGGGCGCCGGCGGCGCGGGCCATCACCATGTCGAAGCTGGTATCGCCGATCAGCACCGTGTCCATCGGCTCGGCGCCGGTGGCGGCCATCGCCTGCAGCACCATGGCCGGGTGCGGCTTGGACGGCGCGTCGTCGGCGGTCTGGATGGTGACGAACCGCCCCTCCAGCCGGTGATGCGCCAGCACCGCCGCCACGCCGCGCTGCGACTTGCCGGTGGCGATGCCCAGCAGCACGTCGTCGCGGGCAGAGAGCGTCTCGATGAGGGCGCGCATGCCGGGGAACATCGGCTCGCTGAAATCCGGCTCGGCGCGCAATTCGCGGAAGGCGTCGCGGTAGAGGCCGGCCAGCCGCTCGGCGGGAAAGCGCGGATCGTCCTCGCCGAGCCGCTGCATCGCTTCCACCAGCGACAGGCCGACAATGCCGAGCACCACCTCGCGCGGCGGCATGGCGAGTTCCGCGCGGGCGAAGGCGCGGGCCATGGCGGCGACGATGACGTGCTGGCTGTCCACCAGCGTGCCGTCGCAATCGAACAGGACGAGTTTCATCGGAACCACCGCGCGGCTGGAACCGCGCGACGGGGAACGGGCACGGCCGCGCGGAAGAGCCGTCGAAGTCGGGGAAGCGGCCGGCGATGTCAACCCCTCGCCCCAAAACGCACCGCGCGCCGCTGGAAAGCGGCGCGCGGCGGGGCTGGGAGCGTGTGGACGGTCAGGCCGCCCGCAGGCTGCGCACCAGCTCACCCACCTGCTGCTTCAGGTCGCTGGCCTGATGCGCCAGCGAGCCGGAGAGCGAGGTCAATTGGGCGGAGGCGGCGCCGGTCATTTCCGCCGCGCGACCGACGCCGACGATGTTCTCGCTCACCATGCCGGTGCCGCTGGCGGCCTGGTTGGTGTTGGCGGCGATCTCCTGCGTCGCCGAGCCCTGCTGCTCGACCGAGCTGGCGATCATGGTCGTCGCGTCGCGGATCTGCGCGATGGTGGAGACGATGTGCTCGATCGAGCCCACCGTGCGCCCGGTCGCCTGCTGGATATCGGCGACCTTGAGGCCGATTTCCTTGGTGGCGCCGGCGGTCTGCTCGGCGAGCTGCTTCACTTCCTGCGCCACCACCGCGAAGCCGCGCCCGGCCTCGCCCGCACGCGCCGCCTCGATGGTGGCGTTGAGCGCGAGGAGATTGGTCTGGGCGGCGATGTCGGTGATGAGGTTGACGACTTCGCCGATCTTGGCGGCGGCGTCGGAGAGTTCGCGGATTTCGCCGGCGGCACGGTTGACCACCTCCGCCCCGCTCACCGCACGCCCGGCGGCGCCGCTGACCTGGTTGCCGATCTCGCGGATCGAGGAGGTGAGCTCCTCCGTCGCCGCCGCCACGGTCTGCACGCTGCCCGAGGCTTCAGCCGCGGCGCTGCCCACCGCCGCCGCCTGACGGGAGGTTTCCTCGGCGCTGGCCGCGAGGTTGCGCGCGGCTTCCGATACTTCGCTGGAAGAATTGGCCAGCGCGTTGGCGAGCGTGCCCATCTTCGATTCGAACTCGTCGGCGATCGCCTGGCGCTGCGCCGCGACGCGCTGGGCGGCGTGGCTCTCGGCCTGCCTCGCCTCTTCGCGCGCCTTCTCGGCGTCCACCAGCGCGCTGCGCAGAACATCCGCCGAGCGGGCCATGGCGCCGATCTCGTCCCGGCGCTCGGTGCCGTCGACGGTGACGTTCAGCACGCCCTGGGCGAGGCTTTCAAAAATGGCCCGCAGGCGCTCCAGCGGCTTCACCACGCCGTAGCGCGTCGCCAGGAAGGCCAGGAGGAACACCAGCACCAGGCCCGCGGCCATCGTGCTGTAGACCATGGTGACGGTCGACTCGGCAGCCTCGCTGAGCTCGTCGGCAAGACGCGAAACGCCCTCCGCCTGCCTGTTCACGTCGGCGGCAATCTCGGCGATCAGCGCCTTGGAGATCGGCATGCAGCGCGCGTTCCATTCCGCCAGCGTTCTGGTATTTTCCGCGACCGAGGTCGAGGCATTGGCCCGCGCGACAACGTCGCCGCACTGCTCCCCGACGAACCGATCGAACTTCGCCACCAGCGTCTTCACCTCTTCGGCTTGCGTGGGATCCTGGGCCGCCACATCCGCCATGCGCTCATGGAAGCCGGCGATCGCCTCCTTCTGCGAGTTGACCGCCGCCTCATTGTCTTCCTCGGTCAGCGAGGACAGGGACTGGTAGACGCTCTGGTTGAAATAGACGGTGAAGCGGTTGGCACGGGCCAGCGCCCGGGCGGCCGAGGCAGGGCCTATCAGTGCCTCGTGATACTGGGCACTGATCGCCTGCATGCGGGTGCCGGCAAAAATCACCCCCCCGGCCGCAAAGGCGGCCAGCAGCAGTAGCAGCGCCGATATCTTGCCGATGAGCGGCAAATTCTTGAACGACATGTGAGCTCCACGGGACAGCTAACCCAGCCCCGGCCCGGGCGCGACTCTGCGCGGTGCCGACCGAGACCTTCCGGCGGCACCATGGAAACGCCGCCTTGTGCGAAGCTGTCGTGGAGATTACCCGCCAACCGGGTATCGCGGGTGAGTGGAGAGAACGGGGCGTCGGGCGCGGTGGTGGGCGGTGACGGGCTCGAACCGCCGACCCTCTCGGTGTAAACGAGATGCTCTACCAACTGAGCTAACCGCCCGCATGGCCGCTGCCGGCTGCGTTTAAGCATCCATAGGGGCCAGCGGCAAGAGGCGAGATGACCGACGGGTCTTGACCCGCGTCATCGCCTCCGGCGCGGCGGAGGATGCGGGCGGCGGCGCCCGCCGGGGCCCCTGCAACGACGATCCGGGATGAGGGGGAAGCGGCGCGTCGCCACCGCCGGCGCCCGCGCCGCATCGGGCTGTCGGGCGTGGCGCGGCCCGCCGGTCCTGCCGGCGAGCCTGCGCCTTCGTCGCCACGCCACACCCCGCGCCGTGCCGGCACGGGGGGCGCGGCCTGGACGATCAACCGTTGACGGTTTCCTTCAGGCCCTTGCCGGGCGTGAACTTCGGGGCCTTGGAGGCCTCGATCTTGACCGGGTTGCCGGTGCGCGGGTTGCGGCCTTCGCGCGCGGCGCGGGTCACGACGGAGAAGCTGCCGAAGCCGATCAGCTTGACTTCTTCGCCGGCCTTCAGCGAGGCGGCAATAGCATCGAAGGTCGCGTCGACCGCGGCCGCCGCAGCAGCCTTCGTCAGCTTGGCCTGCTCGGCCACGGCGGCGACGAGTTCGTTCTTCGTGGTCATTTGACCGGTCCTTCCCTTGATTGCACAAGAATCGTCGGTCGCATGCACCGACGACGGGCGGGCACCCTTTCCCCAAAATGCGGCGATTGCAAGCGCTCCCACCCAGAAACCCGCACAAATACACGACTTCGAGGCGATCGGGCGTATTTCTATACCTCTATTTGTGACGGTTTGCCACGCCCGCAATTTGGGCGCCGACGACCGGTTCACACCCGCCCATCGGGCCGTCACCGCGCAAACGAAAGCGGCGGCACCCGCCGGGTACCGCCGCTTCCATTCTGTGTCGGGCGAAGCGCTCAGTGCGGGGCGATGACCCCGATCTCGTCGCGGCCGATCACCGGCTCGACCTCGGGGGCCGGCGCCAGCGCCTTCTCTTCCCACACGATCGCCTCGGGCTGGCGGACAAGCGCGTGTTGCAGCACCTCGTCCATCCGCGACACCGGCACGACCTCAAGCGCGTTCTTCACATTGTCCGGGATTTCCGCCAGATCCTTGGCGTTCTCCTCGGGGATGAGAACCTTCTTGATGCCGGCGCGCAGCGCCGCCAGCAGCTTCTCCTTCAGCCCGCCGATCGGCAGCACCCGGCCGCGCAGCGTGACTTCGCCGGTCATGGCGACGTCGCGGCGGATCGGGATGCCGGTCAGCACCGAAGTGAGCACCGTGGCCATGGCGACGCCGGCGGACGGCCCATCCTTCGGGGTGGCCCCCTCCGGCACATGGACGTGGATGTCGCGGCGGTCGAACAGCGGCGGCTCGATGCCGAAATCCAGCGCGCGCGAGCGGACATAGGACGCCGCCGCCGAGATCGATTCCTTCATCACGTCGCGCAGATTGCCCGTCACCGTCATCTTGCCCTTGCCGGGCATCATGACGCCTTCGATGGTGAGGATTTCCCCGCCCACCTCAGTCCAGGCAAGGCCGGTCACGACGCCGACCTGATCCTCGCTCTCGGCTTCGCCATAGCGGTATTTCGGCGCGCCGAGATACTCCTCGAGCTGCTTGACCGTGATCTTGACCGTCTTCTTCTTGGTCAGCATCAGGTCCTTCACCGCCTTGCGGGCGAGGTTGGAAATCTCGCGCTCAAGGTTACGCACGCCCGCTTCGCGGGTGTAGCGGCGCACGAGGGTGAGCAGGGCTTCGTCGTCGATCGACCATTCCTTCGGCTGCAGACCATGCTTGGTCAGCGCCTGCGGGATGAGGTGACGGCGGGCGATCTCGACCTTCTCGTCCTCGGTGTAGCCGGCGATGCGGATCACCTCCATCCGGTCCAGAAGGGCCGGCGGGATGTTCAGCGTATTGGCGGTGGTCACGAACATCACGTTGGAGAGGTCGTAATCCACTTCCAGATAGTGGTCGGCGAAGGTGTGGTTCTGCTCGGGGTCGAGCACCTCAAGCAGGGCCGAGGACGGGTCGCCGCGGAAATCGGCGCCCATCTTGTCGATTTCGTCCAGCAGGAACAGCGGGTTGGCCTTCTTGGCCTTGCGCATGGACTGGATGATCTTGCCGGGCATGGAGCCGATATAGGTCCGGCGGTGGCCACGGATCTCCGCCTCGTCGCGCACGCCGCCGAGGGCGACACGCACATACTCACGGCCCGTCGCCTTGGCGATGGACTTGGCGAGCGAGGTCTTGCCGACGCCGGGCGGGCCGACCAGGCACAGAATCGGCCCGGTGAGCTTGTTCTGGCGGCTCTGCACGGCGAGATATTCGACGATGCGGTCCTTGACCTTGTCGAGGCCGAAATGATCGGTGTCGAGCACGTTCTGGGCGAAGGGCAGGTCCTTCTTGACCTTGCTGCGGTTGCCCCACGGGATCGACAGCAGCCAGTCGAGATAGTTGCGCACCACGGTGGCTTCCGCCGACATGGGCGACATCTGCCGCAGCTTCTTCAGCTCATGCGTCGCCTTCTCGCGCGCTTCCTTGGAGAGCTTGACGGTCTTGATGCGCTCTTCCAGCTCGGCCAGCTCGTCACGGCCGTCCTCGCCGTCGCCCAGCTCCTTCTGGATCGCCTTCATCTGCTCGTTGAGATAGTACTCGCGCTGCGTCTTCTCCATCTGGCGCTTGACGCGCGTGCGGATGCGCTTCTCGACCTGAAGGACCGAGATTTCGCTTTCCATCAGCGAAAGCACCTTCTCCAGCCGGCTGGTGACCTTGAGAATCTCCAGCACAGCCTGCTTCTCGGGGATCTTCACCGCGAGATGCGAGGCGACGGTGTCGGCCAGCTTCGAGTGATCCTCGATCTGGGTGACGACGCCGACGACTTCCGGCGAAACCTTCTTGTTCAGCTTCACATAGCTGTCGAATTCGGCCAGCACGGAGCGGCCGAGCGCCTCGGCCTCGACCTTGGAGCCGAGTTCTTCTTCCAGCGCCTGCGCTTCCGCCTCATAGAGATCGGTGCGGTCGGTGTAGTGGTTGACCTTGGCGCGGGAAATGCCCTCGACCAGCACCTTCACCGTGCCGTCCGGCAGCTTCAGCAATTGCAGCACCGAGGCCAGCGTGCCGATCTTGTAGATGGAGGAGGTCGCCGGATCGTCGTCCGAGGCGTTCTCCTGCGTCGCCAGCAGGATGAAGGTGTCGTTGCGCATCACCTCTTCGAGGGCGCGGATCGACTTTTCGCGGCCGACGAACAGAGGCACGATCATATGCGGGAAGACGACGATGTCGCGCAGCGGCAGGACCGGGAAGGTCTGCGCCACTCCCGGGGTGAGCGCGGTGCGAGGCTTGGGGCTCGTCATGGCTCTTTCCTTTCTTTGGGCGGCAGGCGACCGGACCCGAGGACAGCCGTCCTCGGGAGGAACCGCGCCGCGATGCGGCCGGAACGCGAACGTTGATCTCTGTGCGGGGGCTGCGTCGGGCGCGCGGAGCACGTCGATGCGGTCGAGGACCGGTGGTTGAGGCTCAGATGGCGATGCCCCCGCCCCCCGTCAAGGGAGCGGGCCGCGCCACTGGCCGGACCTGATGGCCCGGCCCTGTCCACCGCCGGTCGACTACGCACTCGCGCCCGCATCGCCGGCCGCGCGGTCCGCATAGATGTAGAGCGGACGTGCGTTCTGCTCGACGACCTCTTTGCTGATGACGACCTCTTCCACGCCTTCGAGGCCCGGCAGGTCGAACATCGTGTCGAGCAGAATGCCCTCCATGATCGAGCGCAGGCCGCGCGCGCCGGTCTTGCGCTCGATGGCCTTGCGGGCAATGGCGCCCAGCGCTTCCTCATGAATGGTCAGCTCGACATTCTCCATCTCGAACAGGCGCTGATACTGCTTCACCAGCGCGTTCTTCGGCTCGGCGAGGATCTTCTTCAGCGCCGCCTCGTCGAGGTCGCCCAGCGTGGCGATAACCGGCAGACGGCCGATGAATTCGGGGATCAGCCCGTATTTCAGCAGGTCTTCCGGCTCCACCTCGCGGAACACTTCGCCCGGCTTGCGATCTTCAGGTGCCGCCACCACCGCGCCGAAGCCGATGGACGTGCCCTTGCCGCGCGAGGAAATGATCTTGTCGAGGCCGGCGAAGGCCCCACCGCAGATGAACAGGATGTTGGTCGTGTCCACCTGCAGGAATTCCTGCTGCGGATGCTTGCGCCCGCCCTGCGGCGGCACGGAAGCGACCGTGCCTTCCATGATCTTCAAGAGCGCCTGCTGCACGCCCTCGCCCGACACGTCGCGGGTGATCGAGGGGTTGTCGGACTTGCGGCTGATCTTGTCGATCTCGTCGATATAGACGATGCCGCGCTGCGCCCGCTCGACATTGTAGTCGGCCGACTGCAGCAGCTTGAGGATGATGTTCTCCACATCCTCGCCGACATAGCCCGCTTCCGTCAGCGTGGTCGCGTCCGCCATGGTGAAGGGCACGTCGAGGATGCGGGCGAGCGTCTGCGCCAGCAGCGTCTTGCCCGAGCCCGTCGGCCCGATCAGCATGATGTTGGACTTGGCCAGCTCGACATCGCCGGCGTGCTTGGTCGCGTGGTTCAGGCGCTTGTAGTGGTTATGCACCGCCACCGAGAGGACGCGCTTGGCATGGAACTGGCCGATCACATAGTCGTCCAGGACCTTGCAGATTTCCTTCGGGGTCGGGATGCCGTCGCGCGACTTCACCAGCGAGGATTTGTTCTCCTCGCGGATGATGTCCATGCACAGCTCGACGCATTCATCGCAGATGAACACGGTCGGTCCCGCAATGAGTTTGCGGACCTCGTGCTGGCTCTTGCCGCAGAACGAGCAGTAAAGAGTATTCTTGCTGTCGCCGCCGCCAACCTTGCTCATGCGTCTCTCCGTCCGCTCGGCGGTTCAGGCATTGCCCGCAACCGCCCCAGTCCCGCGGCCGCCGCGGGCCTCCAGGGGGGAGAAACGCGACGGCTCGAAAAGGCCGTCAAAAGGAAGCGACTTAAGGGTCCCTGTTCCGTACCGCAGCCAAGCACGCTGGCCGCGATCTGATCAAGAAGGCATTCGCTCCATCCCCGACTTCGCGGAAGGAGCGCCTGCCTGTCGTCCCCCGTCACACCTCCAGGCGACACTTCATGCTGATGTCATGCAAGCGCGATACCGCGACGCATGCAAGCCCGCGCTTCATCTCGACGCGGGCTCAGGTCTCAATATAGGAAGTCGCGCCGGGTTCGGAAACACGGCGCAAATGCCCGTCACGGCTTGGCCGGGGCCTCATCCGGGCGCTTGTCGATCACTTTGTCGATAAGCCCGAAGGACTTGGCCACCTCGGCGGTCATGAAGTTGTCGCGCTCCAGCGCGTCTTCCACCGACTTGATGTCCTGACCCGTGTGCTTCACGTAGATCTCGTTGAGCCGCTGCTTGAGGCTCATGATCTCCTTGGCGTGGAGCATGATGTCCGTCACCTGGCCCTGGAAGCCGCCGGAGGGCTGGTGCACCATGATTCGGGCGTTCGGCAGGGCGAAGCGCATGTCTTTCTCGCCGGCGGTCAGCAGCAGCGAACCCATCGAGGCCGCCTGGCCGATGCACAGCGTCGACACCGCCGGCTTGATGAACTGCATCGTGTCGTAGATCGCCAGCCCCGATGTCACCACCCCGCCCGGGGAGTTGATGTACATCGAGATTTCCTTCTTCGGGTTCTCCGCTTCGAGGAACAGCAACTGCGCGACCATGAGCGTCGCCATGCTGTCCTCGACCGGTCCGGTCAGGAAAATGATGCGCTCCTTCAGGAGCCGCGAATAAATGTCGTAGGAGCGCTCGCCGCGATTGGTCTGCTCGACCACCATCGGCACGAGGTAGCTCATATAGGTATCAACAGGGTCACGCATATTTCGATCCTCGGCGGCACGGCGCGCCTGCGCCGCCCGCGAATCCACCTACCCCACAATAAAGGGAAAGCGCGTCCCTACCAGCCCGCCGGTGCCTGGGCGGCGGGAGGCGGAGCCGCGCGCCGTGCACGACTCCGCGAGTTCCGCCGGCATCAGGCCGCCTTCTCGTCCTCGTCCTCGGCGTAGAGCTCTTCGCGCGTGACGGGGACTTCGTTGACGGTGGCGAGTTCGAGCAGGTAGTCGACGACCTTCTCCTCGAAGATCGGCGCGCGCAGGCTGGCCAGCGCCTGGGCGTTCTTGCGGTAGAACTCCCACACCTGCTGCTCCTGCCCGGGGAACTGCCGGGCGCGCTCGACGACGGCGCGGGTCACTTCGTCGTCGGTGACCTGGATGTTGTTCTTCTCACCGATTTCCGCAAGCACCAGGCCGAGGCGCACGCGGCGCTCGGCGATCTTGCGGTAATCCTCGCGGGCCGCCTCCTCGGTGGTGCCCTCATCGGCGAAGCTCTTCTTCTGGGCTTCCATCTCGGCCGTGACCGAGCCCCAGATGCCGTCGAATTCCTGCTCCGCCAGGGTCGGCGGCACGTCGAACTGGTGCAGGCCGTCCAGCGCGTCGAGCAGGCGGCGCTTGGCCTTGTTGCGGCTCTGCGCGTTGTGCTCCTGGGCGATGCGGCTCTTCACCTGCTCCTTGAGCGCGGCGAGGCTGTCCATGCCCAGCGTCTTGGCGAACTCGTCGCCGATTTCCATCTCGGTCGGGGATTCGATCATCTTCGCCGTCACCTCGAAAGAGGCTTCCTTGCCGGCGAGATGAGCGGCCTGATAGGCCTCGGGGAAGGTGACGGTGACGGTGCGGGTCTCGTCTTCCTTGATGCCGACGAGCTGCTCCTCGAAGCCGGGGATGAAGCTGTTGGAGCCGAGCACCAGCGGCACGTCCTCGCCCGCGCCGCCCTCGAACTTCTCGCCGTCGATCGAGCCGACGAAGGAGATGGTGACGCGGTCGCCATTCTCGGCCGTGCCTTCGGGCTTGGCGGCATAGGGGCGGTTGGCATCGGCGATGCGCTTGACGGTCTCCTCGACCTCCTCGTCGGAGACCGCGAGCACCGGCTTGTCCAGCGTGATCGACTTGAAGTCTCCGAGCGTGATCGCCGGCAGCACTTCGAGGTTCACGGTGAAGGACAGGTCGGCCTTGCCCTCGATGACCTCGTTCACCTGCTCCTGGTCCTGCGGCAGCTCCACCTTGGGCTGCATGGCAAGCTTGAAGCCGTTATCCTCGATGATCTTGGTGTTGGCCTCGTTCACCGCCTGGTCGATCACCTCGGCGAGCACGGACTTGCCATACATGCGCTTGAGATGGGCGACCGGCACCTTGCCGGGACGGAAGCCGTTGAGGCGGACCTTGTCCTTGAGTTCGCTCAGGCGCGCATTGGCCTTGGCGTCGAGTTCGGCGGCCGGCAGCACCACGCGATATTCGCGCTTGAGACCTTCGGCGAGGAGTTCGGTGACCTGCATTTTAATCGGCCTTCGTCTAGTTTGCCGCGTGCGCGGGCTCTCGAATGTCGGTGTGCGTGGCCGCGTGATCGCCGACGGCCGCGCTCGGTGCAAATGGGTCGGAAGGCGGCACCGGACAAGGGTAAGGCACTGGTGCGGGCGGAGGGACTCGAACCCCCACGACTCTCGCCACTGGAACCTAAATCCAGCGCGTCTACCAGTTCCGCCACGCCCGCGGTTGCGCCTGTCGCCCGCCACGTCGTCCGCGAGGACGCGCATGGGCACATGGGCGCGCACCCGAGAAGGCGCCGCCAGCCGGGTGCGGGCTTATAACACGGTCATGACGCTGCGCCAGTGCAAAATGCAGCGACGGGGGCGGCGCTACACAGCCCCCAGCAGGGCGAAGAGGCGGCGATAGACCGGGCGCAGCGCCTCGATCAGATCGTCCGCCACCAGCCCCGGCCCGGCCTCGCGCGCCGCCTCGCCATGCAGCCACACGCTAGCGCTCGCCGCCTCGAAAGGCGGCATGCCCTGCGCCAGCAGCCCGCCGACGATTCCCGCCAGCACATCCCCCGCCCCCGCCGTGGCCAGCCAGGGCGGCGCATTGGCGGCGATGGAGGCGCGCCCGTCCGGACTCGCCACCACCGTGTCCGGCCCCTTGAGCAGCAGCGTCGCCCCCAGCAGCAAAGCGCCGGCCCGCGCCCGCTCCAGACGCGAGGGCGCCTCCAGCACCTGCGGGCAACCCTCGAAAACACGCGCGAACTCGCCCTCATGCGGGGTCGCCACCGCCGCCGGGGCGCCCGCGAGCGCCTGCGCCAGCGCGTCAGCCTCGCCTTCGAAGGAGGTGAGGAGATCGGCGTCGATAACGAGCCGCCGGTCGCCGCACACCGCGAGCTTGGCGCGCGCCGCCTCGCCGACGCCGAGGCCGGGGCCGAGCACCAGCGTCGTCAGGCGGGGGTCGGCCAGCAGATGCGCCAGCCCCACAGCATCCTCCACTGGCCGCACCATGATGGCAGAGAGATTCGCCGCATGGATCGGCAGCGCCTCGGCCGGGCACGCCACCGTCACCAGCCCGGCCCCGGCCCGCAGTGCCGCGCGGGCGGAAAGCCGCGTCGCGCCCGTCGCCTGCGCCGGGCCGGAGACGGCCACGAGATGGCCGCGCGAATATTTGTGCCCCTCCGGCGCCGGCACCGGGAAAAGCCCCGCCCACAGGTCAGGGACATTCTCGAAGGCGCGGGGGGCGATGGCGTCGAGCGCGGCGGGAAGGATGCCGATATCGGCGACGCTCACCTCCCCCGCGTGCAACCGCCCCGGCAGCAGCACATGGCCGGGCTTCGGGCGGAAGAAGGTGACGCTCCAGCGTGCCCTGATCGCCGCCCCGCGCACCGCGCCGGTGGCGCCATCAATGCCGGAGGGCAGGTCGACCGCCAGCACCGGCAGTTGGGCGGCGTTCACCCGCTCCACCAGCGCCCGCGCCGCGCCGTCGAGGTCGCGCGCCAGCCCGGCGCCGAACAGCGCGTCGATGACGAGATCGACCCCGTCCAGCGCGACGGCTTCCGCCGGCTCCACCGGCCCGGTCCAGCGCGCCGCCATGAAGGCGGCATCGCCGCGCAGCGCGTCGCGCGTCCCCAGAAGCGCGAGACGGACCCGGTAGCCGGCCTCCGCCAGCAGCCGCGCCGCGACGAAACCGTCGCCACCATTATTGCCGGGCCCGCACAGCACCAGCACGCCGCCACCGGCCGCCGCCACCTGCGCCGCCACCTGCGCCGCCCGCCCTGCGACGGCTTGTCCCGCCCGTTCCATGAGCACGGCGCCGGGCACGCCGGCGGCGATGGTGAAGGCGTCGGCGCGCGCCATCTCGGCGGGGGTGAGAAGCTCCATGAACCCTGTTCCTGCACGCTGCGCGCGCCGCAAGCCGGCGCGGGGCGGAGCTTAGCCGAAACCGGCCCGGCGCCGCGACCTCCGCCGCTGTCGCAGCAAACAGCGGCAGATGCCTAGCTTTAACGCAGCCTCACCGACCATGCCGGCGCATCGACTGCCTATTTTGCCGGCAACATGACTATAACTTCATCACCGGAAGGATTCCGTCCCCTGTGGCCCGGCCCTTGGCGGCATGCGATGATGCGATATTAACGGTTTCAGGCGACACTGGGGTGCTTGGCATGGGTTCTGCTTCTTCGCGACCCGACTCGGCCGGGCGTCGCGGATCGACGAGTCAGGGAGACGAGGTCAGATGAAGAAGATTGAGGCCATCATTAAGCCCTTCAAGCTCGACGAGGTGAAGGAGGCGCTGCAGGAAATCGGCCTGCAGGGCATCACCGTCACGGAAGCCAAGGGCTTCGGCCGGCAGAAGGGACATACCGAACTCTATCGGGGCGCCGAATATGTCGTCGATTTCCTGCCCAAGGTGAAGATCGAGATCGTGGTGGCCGACGAAACGGTGGAAACGGCGATCGACGCCATCCGCCGCGCCGCCCAGACCGGCCGCATCGGCGACGGCAAGATATTCGTGTCCAACATCGAAGAAGCCATCCGCATTCGTACCGGCGAGTCGGGCGTCGACGCCATCTGAGAGCCAGCGTAGTATGGTCGCGCCTATGAGCGCGCCGCGTCCGGTCGGATGCGGCGCGCATCGTCGTTGACCATCAGCTTGGGATCCATCTGCCCTGAAAAAGACGGCAGTATCAGAAGAGGTACGAACAATATGACGACGGCCAAGGATGTACTGAAGCTCATAAAGGACAACGACGTCAAATACGTCGACCTTCGCTTCACCGATCCCCGCGGCAAGTGGCAGCATGTGACCTTCGATATCTCGATGGTCGACGAAGATTTCTTCGCCGAAGGTCAGGCATTCGACGGTTCCTCCATTGCGGGCTGGAAGGCCATCAACGAGTCGGACATGCATCTGCAGCCCGATCTCGACTCCGTCAGCATCGACCCGTTCTTCGCCGAGACCACGCTCGTCGTGGTCTGCGACGTGCTGGAGCCGACCACGGGCGAGCCCTATGCGCGCGACCCGCGTGGCATCGCCAAGAAGGCCGAGGCCTATCTCAAGTCCACCGGCATCGGTGACACCGTCTATATCGGCCCCGAGGCCGAGTTCTTCATCTTCGACGACGTGCGCTTCACCGCCGAACCCTACAACACCGGCTTCAAGCTCGATTCGGTGGAACTGCCGACCAATGGCGGCACCGAATATGAAGGCGGCAATCTCGGCCACCGCGTGCGCACCAAGGGCGGCTATTTCCCGGTTCCCCCGGTTGATAGCTGCCAGGACCTGCGCGGCGAGATGCTCGCGGCCATGGCCCGCATGGGCGCCAAGGTCGAGAAGCACCATCACGAGGTCGCTTCCGCCCAGCACGAGCTGGGCCTGAAGTTCGACACGCTGGTGACGATGGCCGACCACCTGCAGGTCTACAAATACTGCATCCACCAGGTCGCCAACGTCTATGGCAAGACGGCCACCTTCATGCCGAAGCCGATCTTCGGCGACAACGGCTCGGGCATGCATGTGCACCAGTCGATCTGGAAGGGCGGCAAGCCGCTGTTCGCCGGCAACAAATATGCCGACCTCAGCCAGGAATGCCTGTGGTACATTGGCGGCATCATCAAGCACGCCAAGGCGCTGAACGCCTTCACCAACCCGCTGACCAACTCCTACAAGCGGCTGGTTCCCGGCTATGAGGCGCCCGTGCTGCTCGCCTATTCCGCGCGCAACCGCTCGGCCTCCTGCCGCATCCCCTACACCACCTCGCCCAAGGCCAAGCGCGTCGAGACCCGCTTCCCGGACCCCGGCGCGAACCCCTATCTCGCCTTCGCCGCGCTGGTCATGGCCGGCCTCGACGGCATTCTGAACAAGATCGACCCGGGTCCGGCCATGGACAAGGACCTGTACGATCTGCCGCCGAAGGAGCTGAAGAAGATCCCGACGGTCTGCGGCTCGCTGCGTGAGGCGCTGGCCTCGCTCGACAAGGACCGCGAGTTCCTCAAGAAGGGCGGCGTGTTCGAGGACGACTTCATCAACGCCTATATCGAGCTGAAGATGACCGAGGTGATGCGGTTCGAAATGACCCCGCACCCGGTGGAGTTCGAGATGTACTACTCGGTCTGATCGGCACACCGGTCGACCAACGGAAAGGGGCGCCGCGAGGCGCCCCTTTTTCGTTGCACGCGGCCGGAGCCGCCAAACAAAAAGGGCGGGTCGCAAGACCCGCCCTTTCGCATTGGATATGAGGCGCCGATCAGCGCTTGGAGAACTGGAAGCTGCGGCGGGCCTTGGCCTTGCCGTACTTCTTGCGCTCGACCACGCGCGAGTCGCGGGTCAGGAAGCCGCCCTTCTTCAGCGGGCCGCGCAGTTCGGGCTCGTAATAGGTGAGCGCGCGGGAGATGCCGTGGCGCAGCGCGCCGGCCTGGCCGGAGAGGCCGCCGCCGGAAACGGTGCAGACCACGTCATACTGGCCGGTGCGGCCAGCGGTGGCGAAGGGCTGCTGGATGATCAGGCGCAGCACGGGACGGGCGAAATAGGTTTCGACATCCCGCTCATTGACCAGGATCTTGCCGGTGCCGGGACGCACCCACACGCGGGCGACCGCGTTCTTGCGCTTGCCGGTGGCGTAGGCCCGGCCCTGCTTGTCCAGCTTCTGGACATGCTTGGGGGCCTCATTGGCCTGGGACTTCAGGGCTTCGAGCCCGTCGAGCGACTGGATGAGCTCAGCCATGATCAGATACCCACGTTCTTGCGGTTGAGCGCGGCGACGTCGAGCGTCTCCGGCTGCTGGGCCTCATGCGGATGAGTGGCGCCCTTGTAGACACGCAGATTGCCCATCAGCTTGCGGCCGAGCGGGCCGCGCGCCAGCATGCGCTCCACCGCCTTCTCGACGACCCGCTCCGGGAACCGGCCTTCGAGGATGAACTTAGCCGTCCGCTCCTTGATGCCGCCGGGGAAACCGGTGTGGTGGTAATACACCTTGTCATCGCGCTTGCGGCCGGTCAGCACCACCTTGTCGGCGTTGATGACGACGATGTTGTCGCCGCAATCGACGTGGGGGGTGTAGATCGCCTTGTGCTTGCCCTTCAGGCGGGTGGCGATGATGGTGGCGAGACGACCGACCACGAGGCCGGTGGCGTCGATCACCACCCACTTCTTCTGGATATCGGCGGGTTTTGCCGAAAACGTCTTCATGGGTAAATCCATATGCAAGGGCGCGGAGTACCCGCACCTCTCTCGTGGCGGGGTTCTAGACGAGCCCCCGCGCAACGTCAATCCCGCAATATCTGATATTCCCATTACAAATCAATGGGTTGCGATTTAGGTATTTTAATACCGCGCCCTAACCCCTTGAAATTCGCCCTCCGGCCCGCCGCTCTCCCGCGCGTGCGGCCCCTCCCCGCGCCCGCACCGGCGCACCATATGGCCGGCAGAAGCCCCGCCCTTCGCCCCAGGAGGCCCCTTGAATCACGATTCCTATGACGACGCCTTCATCGCCGGCTGGCTCGGCCGCGTGCGCAGCATCGCCGTGGTTGGCGCCAGCCCGAATCCGGCCCGCCCGAGCCATGGGGTCGCCCGTTTCCTCGCGCTGCACGGCTACAAGGTGTTCGCCATCAATCCCGGCCAGGCCGGGCGCGACATCGCCGGGCTGCCCACCTATGCCCGGCTCGCCGATGTGCCGGAGCCGATCGACATGGTGGATGTGTTCCGCGCGCCGGAATATCTCGCCGCCGTGGTGGCGGAATCGCTCGCGCTTTCGCCGCGCCCGGCGCTGATCTGGAGCCAGCTCGGCGTGCGCGACGATGCGGCCGCCGCCACCGCCGAGGCGCAGGGCATCGCCGTCATTCAGGACCGCTGCCCCGCCATCGAGATTCCCCGGCTGCGCGTGCCCCGCCACAGCGGGGACTGATATCAACAGCCATATTCCGCTGTTTAATTCTTTCTCCAGACCTGTTGCGTTTTTTAGCCAAGGCGCGACACTACCTCCCAAGACGCCCGCCGCCACGCACCGCTCGCGCGGCCGCCGAGCCGTCGACAGGAGAACGCCAATGACCGACGCCACCACCCCCGCCCCGGGCTTCGCCACCCTCGCCGTGCATGCCGGCGCCGCCCCCGACACGACCACCAAGGCACGCGCGACGCCGATCTACCAGACCACCTCCTTCGTGTTCGACGATGTCGACCACGCCGCCTCGCTGTTCGGGCTGAAGGCGTTCGGCAACATCTATACGCGCATCGGCAACCCCACCAATGCGGTGCTGGAAGAGCGGGTGGCGGCGCTGGAAGGCGGCACCGCCGCGCTCGCGGTCGCGTCCGGCCATGCCGCGCAGCTCCTCACCTTCCAGACCCTGCTGACCCCCGGCGACGAGTTCATCGCCGCGCGCAAGCTCTATGGCGGCTCGATCAACCAGTTCAACCACGCCTTCAAGAGCTTCGGCTGGAACGTGGTCTGGGCGGATTCCGACGATGTCGCCTCCTTCGAGCGCGCGATCTCGCCGCGCACCAAGGCGATCTTCATCGAGTCGATCGCCAATCCCGGCGGCATCGTCACCGACATCGCCGCCATCGCCAAGATCGCCAAGCGCGCCGGCGTGCCGCTGATCGTCGACAACACGCTGGCGACGCCCTACCTCATCCGTCCGTTCGAGCACGGCGCCGACATCATCATCCATTCCGCCACCAAATTCCTCGGTGGCCATGGCAATTCCATCGGCGGCGTGATCGTCGATGGCGGCTCCTTCGACTGGCTGCGCGAGGGGCGCTATCCCTTCCTCTCCCAGCCGCGCCCGGAATATGAAGGCGTGGTCATCGGCGAGACCTTCGGCAATTTCGCCTTCGCCATCGCCGCCCGCGTGCTTGGCCTGCGCGATCTCGGCCCGGCGCTGTCGCCGTTCAACGCCTTCCTGCTGCTCACCGGCATCGAGACGCTGCCGCTGCGCATCCAGCGCCATTGCGACAATGCGCTGGCGGTGGCGAAATTCCTCGCCGACCACCCCAAAGTGTCCTGGGTCAGTTATCCCGGCCTGCCGGGCGACCGCTATTACAACCTCGCCCAGCAATACACGCCCAAGGGCGCCGGTGCGGTCTTCACCTTCGGGCTCAAGGGCGGCTTCGAGGCCGGCGTGGCGCTGGTGTCCGGGGTGAAGCTGTTCTCGCACCTCGCCAATATCGGCGACACCCGCTCGCTCATCATCCATCCCGCCTCCACCACCCACCGCCAGCTCGCCGACGAGCAGAAGGTGCTGGCCGGCGCGGGGCCGGATGTGGTGCGGCTGTCGGTCGGCATCGAGGACGCGGCCGACATCATCGCCGATCTCGATCAGGCCCTGGCGGGCGCCTGAGAAGCACGGCGAAGGGGAGCCTGTAGGCGTGCATCGGCCGATCTCGATCAGGCGCCCACGGGCGCCTGATTCACGCCAAGGTTTCGCCAACCTTGCGGATCGTGAATGAATTGTGAGCGTGTCATGCGCGCCCCGCAGGGCTGGGATGCGGTATATTTCCTACCAAACAAGCAGGCTGTCGAATATCTAGGCATCGGAATGATTAACGGACGTGCAGCTGCCGGGGATGCCCGGAGGCCGCGATCCGGTAACTAGAACCGATGGAGACTGACATGCTGCTTTGGGGCCTCGTTGCCAAGCAGATCCGCCGCTACCAGGCGTATCGCCGCACTCTCGTTGAGCTCTCCCAGCTCGACGACCGTACCCTCGCCGACATCAACGTGTCGCGTGGCGAAATCACCAGCGTTGCCCGCCGCGCCGCCGCGGCTGCGTGATGCGGCCTTGAGGCCGGACGCTGGCGTCTGATCGGACACATCGTCCACCTCACTGCACTGATCGTACGGCCCCGGAATTTTCCGGGGCCGTTCTTTTTTGCCCCCGTTCCGTGCTAAGCCGCGCGCGGATGTGTTGAGCAGCGGCAGGATATGAGCATCACCGAAAAGCGCCCGGTTCACATTGTCGGCGGTGGCCTCGCCGGCTGCGAAGCCGCCTGGCAGCTCGCCCGTCGCGGCACCCCGGTGGTGCTGCACGAAATGCGCCCGACGCGCGGCACCGATGCCCACAAGACCGACAGCCTGGCCGAGCTGGTCTGCTCTAACTCCTTCAGATCAGACGATTCTTCCAACAATGCCGTCGGCGTGCTGCACGCCGAGATGCGCCGTCTCGGCTCGCTCATCATGTCCTGCGCCGACCGTCACCAGATCCCCGCCGGCGGCGCGCTGGCGGTGGATCGCGACGGCTTTGCCGAGGCTGTCACCGCCGCCATCGCCGCCCATCCGCTGATTACCGTGGAACGGAGAGAGGTCGCCGGCCTGCCACCGGAGGCGTGGGACAGCGTCATCATCGCCACCGGGCCCCTCACCTCCCCGGCCCTCGCCGAAGCCATCCGCGCCCGCGCCGACGAGCAGGCGCTGGCGTTCTTTGACGCCATCGCGCCGATAATTCACTTTGATTCCATAGACATGAGCGTCTGCTGGTTCCAGTCGCGCTACGACAAGGCCGGCCCCGGCGGCACGGGCGCCGACTATATCAACTGCCCCATGGACAAGGAGCAGTACGAGACCTTCGTCGCCGCGCTGGTCGCCTCCGACACCGTGCCCTTCCGCGAATTCGAGGCCAACACGCCCTATTTCGACGGCTGCCTGCCGATCGAAGTGATGGCCGCGCGCGGCCCGGAGACGTTGCGCCACGGCCCGATGAAGCCGATGGGCCTGACCAACGCGCATAACCCGACCGTTAAGCCCTATGCCGTGGTCCAGCTCCGGCAGGATAACGCACTGGGAACGCTGTATAATATGGTCGGGTTCCAGACCAAGACCCGCCATGGCGAGCAGACGCGCCTGTTCCGCATGATTCCGGGGCTGGAGAAGGCGGAATTCGCTAGGCTCGGCGGGCTTCACCGCAACACCTATCTCAATTCGCCCCGCGTGCTCGACCCCACGCTCCGGCTGAAAGCCGAGCCGCGCCTGCGCTTCGCCGGCCAGATCACCGGCTGCGAGGGCTATGTCGAGAGCGCGGCCATGGGGCTTATGGCCGGCCTGTTCGCCGCAGCCGAGCAGCGTGGGGAGACCCCCGCCTTGCCGCCGCCGACCACCGCCCACGGTGCCCTGCTCAACCACATCACCGGTGGCCATATCGAGACGGTGGAAGCGGGCCCGCGCTCCTTCCAGCCAATGAACATCAATTTCGGCCTGTTCCCGCCGCTCGACGCCAACCCGACCCGCGACGCCGAGGGCAACCGCCTGCGCGGCACACAGAAGACCGTGGCGAAGAAGCAGGTGCTCGCCGCCCGCGCCCTTGCCGATATGGACGCCTGGGCCAAGGCCCACGCGGACAAGCCGAACGAGGCCGCCGCGTGAGCCTGACGGTCCCCGCCAAGGGCGGCGTGTTCGAGCTCGACACCGTGCTCAAGCGCGACACCTTCTCCACCATCGAGCGCGGCTTCTGGCGCGATGCTGCCGGCACGGTCTACCCCGCGGTGCGGCGTAACTATGCCGAGGTGAAATGGTGGGTGAAGCCGCTCGCCCGCCACTTCGCCGCCCGCGAGGCGCGCGCACTGATGCGTGCCGAGGGCAGCGGCCACACCGTGCCGGTCTATGCGCTGGAAGAGGGTTATCTGGTCCGCGGCTTCGTCGACGGCATCCCGCTGCAGATCGCCCGCCCGCGCGGCGACCGCGCCTTCTTCGCGTCCGCCCGCAAGGGCCTGCGCGAGGTACACCGGCGCAACATCGCGCATAACGACCTCGCCAAGCCGCAGAACTGGCTCTACGCCGCCGATGGCCGGGCTGTGCTGATGGACTTCCAGCTCGCCATGGTTTTTTCCCGGCGCAGCAAGGCGTTCCGCGTCGCGGCCTATGAGGACATCCGCCACTTCCTCAAGCAGAAGCGCAGCTACTGCCCGGAAGCGCTGACCGCGCGTGAGAAGAAGATCCTCGCCCGCAAGAGCCTGTTCACCCGCGTGTGGATGAAGACCGGCAAGAAGGTCTACAATTTCGTCACCCGCCGCCTGCTGAACTATCATGACACCGAAGGGCGCGGCCCGCGCGCCATGGAGCAGGGTCCGCGCCTCGCGGCCGCGCTCACCGAGATGATCGGCGTGCGCGCCGTGCATATCTGCGATTTCCCCACCGCCGGCCATTCCTTCGGCCTCTACGCCTTTGTCGAGGCGGAGGGCGTGACGGAAGAGGCGCTGCGCGCCCATCTCGCCGCCCGCCTGCCGGATCTCCTGCCGCCCGAGCACCTGCAGATCGTCACCGCCCTGCCGCGCGACGGCACCGGCGCGGTGCGCGACGACCTGCTGCGCCTTGTGGCGCTCAACCAGCTCGACCAGCTTGCGCAACTGCCGCGCGGCCCGCAGGAGGAGGAGGCGCTCTCCCTCATCGTCCGCGAGCGCCGCAACCTCAGCGACCGCGTGCGCGGCGGCATCTAGCCGGCGACGGTCGCGGCGCCGCCCGCCTGCGCCGTCAATTCGCGCACGAAGGCATCGACCAGCGGCTGCTCGCCCTTGAGCCGCCTTGTGGCGGCGAAATGGGTCGTCTCGAAGCCATAGGCCTCGGGCCGCAGCACCCGCATCTCTCCCCGCGCCACCCAGTCCTCGCCGATATGGCGCGGGAGATAGCCGATGAAGCGGCCGGAAAGGATCATCATCACCTGCGCTTCCATCTGCACGATGGCGCCGCTCGCGCGCGGGTGGTTGACCCGGTAGAGGTCGTCGAGGTGACGATAGCGCCGCACCGAGAACAGCGCCTCCTCGATGCGCTGATGGGTGATCGCCGCCGCCGGCAGCCCGAACAGCCCATGGCCGCGCCCGCAATAGAGCGCCTGCGCCTCGCGGTTGAGCGGCACATAGGTGAGACCCGGCACCTTCTGCGAGAATGGGCCGACCACGAGGTCGCGCTCCCCGTCCATCAGAGCCCGCTCCAGCACCAGCGGCGTGCCGAGTTCGAGATCGACGAACACCTCGGACGCATAGGCCATGTAGCGTGACAGCGCCGTCTGCAAACCAAGTTGCGGGTTGGTGACGACGCCATCGACGATGCCGAGGCGCAGGCGACCCACCAGCCGCTGCTGGTCGCGGCCGATGCGGCCATGGAAGGCGTCGATGTCGTCGAATAGTCGCTTGGCGGCGGCCAGTGTCGATTCGCCGAACGGCGTCAGCCGGAAGCCCGCCCTCCCGCGCTCGCAAAGCTGCCCGCCCAGCTTGCGTTCCAGCGCCGCGAGATGGGTGGAGAGTGTCGATTGCGACAGGTTCAGCGCGATCTGCGCATCCTGAAAGCCGCCCTCCTCCGCCAGGGTGACGAACACCCGCAGCAGCCGGAGGTCGATGTTGTCGAGCCGGCGCATCGCTGTCCCCGCATTGATATTTACCGATGTATCTTTCCATTAATTCCGATTTTTCCGGAAGTGATGATGCGTCAGCATGAGCACATCGCCGGGAACCCGCCATGCACCGCCGCCGCCCCCTCGCCCACGGCCACCGCCCATGACACTCGATGGCATTTCCGGCCGCACGGTGCTGGTCACCGGCGCCAGCCGGGGCATCGGCCTCGGCATCGCCCGCGCTTTCGCTGAGGCGGGAGCGGAACTGCATATGCTGGCCGATGACGAGGCGATCCTCGAGGTCGCCGAGCGCCTCGGCGCGCGCGGCCATTGCGCCGACATCACCGCAGCCGATCAGGTGGCGGCGGTGGCCCAGGCGATCCCCCATCTCGACGTGCTGGTGAACAATGCCGGGCTGGAGCGCGTCACGCCGCTGGACGACGTGAGCACCGACAATGAAGCGGTGTTCCGCCGCGTGGTGGAGATCAATGTCGTCGGCACCTTCCTCGTCACCCGGGCGCTGCTGCCGCGCCTCGCCCATGGCGGGCGCATCGTCAACACCGCCTCCATCTGGTCGCGCGGCGCGGAATCGCTGTTTGGCGCCTATGTCGCCTCCAAACACGCGGTGATCGGGCTCACCAAGACCTGGGCGAAGGAACTGGGGCCGCGCGGCATCACCGTGAACGCCGTCTGCCCTGGCTGGGTGCGGACCGACGCTTCGCTTCGGTCGCTTCAGGCTATGGCGACCCGCACCGGCATCGCTCCCGACGTGCTGCTGGACGAGATCGTCGCAGCGCAGATTCTCCCGGGCTTCATGGATCCGCAGGACGTGGCGGGTACTTATCTGTTCCTCGCCTCGGACCTCGCCGCCAACATCACCGGCCAGAGTCTCGGCGTCGATCGCGGAGAACTGCCATGGTAGCCCCTCATAAAGATCACCCCCACAGGGATGTGCGCGTCATCGTCACCGGCGCGGCAAGCGGCATCGGCCGGGCGAGCGCGGATGCGCTCTGCGCCGCCGGGGCCAAAGTCATCGGCTTCGATCTTCACCCCCCACCCGACGAGACCCGCTGGCCGACCATTCTGGTGAACGTCGCGGACGAAGCCTCGGTCATTGGCGGCATGGACGCGGCGGTGGCGGAGCTGCGCGGGCTCGATGTCATCGTCAACTGCGCCGGCATCTGTGAGGAAACCCCGCTGACGGGCTTCAACATCGCGACCTATGAGCGGATGGCGGCGGTCAATGTGCGCGGGCCGCTGCTGATGGCGCGCGAGGCTCTCTCCCGCTTCAGCGGCGAAGGCGCCGTGCGCGGGCGTATCATCAACATCGCCTCGGAACTGGCCTATCTCGGCCGCGCCGGCTTCTCTGTCTATGCCGGTACCAAGGGAGCGGTGCTCAGCCTTACCCGCTCCTGGGCCCGGGAGCTCGGGCCGGACATTCTCGTCAACGCCATCGCGCCCGGGCCGGTCGACACGCCGCTGCTCGACTTCGCCAATCTGAGCGAGGAACTGCAGCGGCTGGAAACCGGCAACCCGTCCGGCCGCGTCGGCCGGCCAGAAGAGGTCGCGCAGGCGGTTCTCTTCCTGGCGAGCCGCACCACCACCTTCATCACCGGCCAGTGCCTCAGCGTCGATGGCGGCGCGGCGATGCACTGAACCGGCGCGCATCAGCACCCCAGGGGGACCGGATGGTCGACAGCGTACGTCTCGACGAACTTAGCTGGCCGGAATTCGCGGCGAAGATGGCTGCCGGCGTTCCGGTGTTCCTGCCGCTCGGTTCCACCGAGCAGCACGGCCCGCATCTTCCGCTCAATGTCGATGTGGTGCTGCCCACCGGCGTGTGCGAGCGCGTCGCCCGCGAGGTCGGCGGGCTGGTGGCCCCCACCGTGGCCTATGGCTGCAAGTCGATGCCCCGTTCGGGCGGCGGCGAGCAGTTCCCCGGCACGCTGAGCGTCGACGCCCACACCTTCGCGCTGGTGCTGCGCGATGTCATCCGCAACCTCGCGCGGCAGGGCGTGCGCCGGCTGGTGGTGGTCAACGGTCATTACGAGAACCTCTGGCCATCGGTGGAGGGCCTCGACCTTGCCCGCCGCGAGATCGCCCGCGACGGCATCACCGATTTCACCGTCATGCGGCTGGAATATTGGGACTTCGCCCAGCGCGCGACGCTGGAGAGCCTGTTCCCGGCGGGCTTCCCGGGCATTGAGCTCGAACATGCCAGCCTTTTGGAAACCTCGCTGATGCTGGTGCTGCGGCCCGATCTGGTCGTGATGGACAAGGCGCCGAGCGACGGCCCGGCGACCTTCCCTCCCTATGACCGCTTCCCCGTGCCGGACGATTTCGGCCTGCCGCCTTCCGGCGTGCTGGCGGTCGCCACCGGCTCGACCGTGGAAAAGGGCGAGGCGCTGATGGCCGATTACGTCACCCACATCTCCGCCGCCGTGCGCAAGGAATTCGGGCTTTAATCCCCCCGGCACCAAGCGGACGGCCCGCCACCGGCGAGGCGCGCGCCCGGCGCCGTACGTCTTGCGGACTAGAAGAACGGGGCCGTGCCCCCATGAGGTTCACATGACCGAAACATTCGAGCCGCTCGATTCCGGCACCGTCCCACGCTTCGCCGGGCTTCCCACCTTCATGCGGCTGCCGGTGGCGACGCCGGCCGAGGTCGACATCGCCATCATCGGCGTGCCCTTCGATCTCGGCACCACCAACCGCGCCGGCACCCGCCATGGCCCGCGCGAATTGCGCAACCAGTCGAGCCTGATGCGCCGCGTGCATCATGTCACCGGCCTTTCGCCCTATGACCGCGCCCGGGTGGCCGATTGCGGCGATGTCATCATCGACCCGTTCGACCTGATGCGCTCGCTCGATATCATCGCCGCGCATTATGAAGGCGTGCGCGCGGCTGGCGCCCTGCCGCTCACCGCCGGGGGCGATCATCTCATCAGCCTGCCGATCCTGCGCGGGCTGGCGAAAGACGGGCCCGTGGGCCTCATCCAGTTCGACGCCCATTCCGACACCTATGACAGCTTCTTCAATGGCAGCCGCTACACCCACGGCACGCCGTTCCGCCGTGCCATCGAGGAAGGGCTGGTCGATCCCAAGCGCTTCGTGCAGATCGGCCTGCGCGGGGCCATCTCCGACGCTGGCAATTATGACTACGCGCGCGAGATGGGCGTGCGCATCATCTTCATCGAGGAGTTCATGGAGCGTGGCGTTGCCGATGTGATGGCGGAAGCGCGCGCCATTATCGGCGAAGCGCCGACCTATGTGACCTTCGACATTGACGGCATCGACCCCTCGCAGGCGCCGGGCACCGGCACGCCGGAGATCGGCGGCTTCTCCACTCGCGAAGCGCAGCAGATGGTGCGCCTGCTGGACGGGCTGGACATCATCGGCGCCGATCTCGTGGAGGTCGCCCCACCCTTCGATCCCTCCGGTCTCACCGCTCTCACCGGCGCCACCATCCTGTTCGAACTGCTCTGCGTCCTCGCCGGCGCGGTCGAAAAGAAGGGTGCGCGCTGATGGCTCACGGTTATGAGGGCGGCCGGCTCGATCTTCCCTTCGTCGGCATCTGCACCTTCGGCAAATATCCGCTGCAACTCGACTGGGACAAGATCGACGCCGATGTCGCCATCGTCGGCGCGCCGTTCGACCTCGGCACGCAATGGCGCTCCGGCGCTCGCTCGGGGCCACGCGCCATCCGCGAAGCTTCGACGCTGTTCTCCTTCGGCCACGCCGGCGCGTACGATCACGAGGACGACGTCACCTACCTCGCGGCGGAAACCACCCGCATCGTCGATATTGGCGATGCGGACATGATCCACACCGACACCGAGGGTAGCCACGCCAATATCGAGTTGGCCGTCCGCAAGATCCTCACCGCCGGCGCGCTGCCCGTGGTGCTCGGCGGCGACCATTCGATCAACATTCCCTGCATTGAGGCCTTCTCGGAGCAGGAGCCGATCCACATCGTCCAGTTCGACGCCCATCTCGACTTCGTCGACGAACGCCATGGCGTTCGTCGCGGCCATGGCAACCCGCTGCGCCGCGCGGCGGAAAAGCCCTATGTCACCGGGCTGACCCAGCTCGGCATCCGCAACGTATCGTCCACCGCGCGCGAGGGCTATGAGGCCGCCCGCGCCATGGGCTCCGACATCCTGTCCGTACGCCAGATTCGCAAGCTCGGCACGGAAGCGGTGCTGGCGCGCATTCCCGCCGGCAAGCGCTATTACGTCACCATCGACATTGACGGCTTCGATCCCTCCATCGCTCCCGGCACCGGCACGCCGAGCCATGGCGGCTTCACCTATTACGAAGTGCTGGAACTGCTGGACGGTCTGACCAAACGGGGCACCGTCGTCGGCGTCGACCTTGTGGAGGTGGCGCGCGAATACGACCCTGCAGGCGTCACCGCCATCCTCGCGGCCCAGTTGCTGCTCAACTTCATTGGCCGCATTCTCCACAATCGGGGCTCTTGAATACCGTTCGATCCGGCCAATTTTCTCCCCGTCGGTGCAAATCTGTAAACGCACGGCCGACGGCGAGGCCTAATGCCGGGCCGTCCCGAGAAAAGGAACCCATCATGACCGCCCATAAGACCGCCAATGACGTTCCCTCCAATGCCAAGAAGGTCGCCATCGACCTGCTGAATGCCAACCTCGCCGCCGGCATCGACCTCGCTCTGGCAATCAAGCAGGCGCACTGGAATCTGAAGGGTCCGCAATTCATCGCGGTGCATGAGATGCTCGACGGCTTCCGCACCGATCTCGACGGCCATAACGACACCATGGCCGAACGTGTGGTGCAACTGGGCGGCACCGCGCTCGGCACGACGCAGACGGTCGCCGAGGGCACGCCGCTGAAGGCGTATCCGACCGATATCTACGCGATCCCCGATCACCTCGCGGCGCTGGCCGAGCGTTTCGGTTCTGTGGCGAACAATGTGCGCAAGGCGATTACCGAATCCGATGACGCCGGCGATCCCACCACGGCGGACATCTTCACTGCCGCCTCGCGTTCTCTCGATAAGGCGCTCTGGTTTCTCGAATCCCACCTCGAGGCACCGCGCTGAAGTCACCCCTTGCCGTCTGAGTCGGAGCTTCCGCTACGGGAGCACCGGCACAGAGCCTTGCTGCACTAGCGGATTTTCGTGGACCGCGACAACTCTCTCATAAATGCGTTGGCCCGCGCCCCATTTTCTCAATAATCTCCTGCCCATCATGAGTTACGTCCTGGAGGTGACGGCACCCGTCACGGCACGGGCGGGACGAGGGGTGGGCAGGTGATCGACACGGGGACGGGGACGGCACTATGAGATCAACTGCACAGAAAGCTGCTCCGGCGGTCGAAACGGCCGACGAAATCGAGGCACCGGAAATGACCTCGGCCTCGTCGGCCCCGCTCGATCCGCCGGTGAGTGTCGGGCCCATCACCCCGCTGGAGATCGGCCGGGTGATCGAGCGCGCTCATCGCCGCTTCCTCGACGTCCTGCGCTCCGAATTGACCCGCCTCGGGGTGGACGACATCAGCCCGTCGCAGGTCATGCTGCTGTTCAATATCGGCAATGACGAGCTTTCCGTGCGCGATCTGCTCGATCGCGGTCACTATCTCGGCTCGAACGCCTCCTACAATCTGAAGCAGCTCGTCGAAGCGGATTACGTCCACCGCGCGGCCTCGCAGCGTGACCGTCGGTCGGCTCGCCTGCGGCTGACCACAAAAGCGCAGATGCTGTGCGACGCCATCCGGGCAACGCATGACACCCGCCCTCTGGGCCCGGACGAGGAGGACGCAGAACTGAACATCACCTATGGCGTGCTGCGCCGCCTCGAACTTCTGTGGAGCGGCGCCTTCCGATAGGCACCCCGCTTGCCGGACGGGCGACGGTCCGGCAAGCGGCCGGCCTGTTCAGGTGATGACGGTGGGCGTGCTGCGTCCGGTGCGCCCTTCGATCTCGGCCAAATCGCGCGCGATCTGTACCAGAGCGGCGAGTGCGTCCTGAGTATCGAGGTCGTGGCGCGCCGCATCGGGTTCGAAGCGCTCAAGATAGATGCGCAGCGTCGCGCCTGCCGTGCCGGTGCCCGACAGCCGATAGACGATGCGTGAGCCATCGTCGAAGAAGACCCGGATGCCCTGCTTGGTCGTCACCGATCCATCGACGGGGTCTTGATAGGCAAAATCATCCGCGCGCTCCACCGTCCGCCCATTGATGACGGTGCCCGCCAGCGTATCGAGCCGAGCCCGCAATTGCGCCATCAGGGCATCAGCCGCAGCGCTGTCCACTTCCTCGTAATCGTGACGGGTGTAGTAGTTCCGGCCATAGGTCCGCCAGTGCTCGGCGACGATTTCGGCGACGCTCTGCCGGCGCACGGCGAGGATGTTGAGCCACATCAGCACGGCCCACAGGCCGTCTTTCTCGCGAACATGGTTCGAGCCGGTGCCGAAGCTCTCCTCCCCGCACACAGTGGCAAGTCCGGCATCAAGCAGATTGCCGAAGAACTTCCAGCCCGTCGGAGTCTCATAGCAGGTCACGCCCAGCGCCTCGGCCACACGGTCGGCGGCGCCGCTGGTCGGCATGGAGCGGGCAATGCCGGTGATGCCTGCCTTGTAACCGGGCGCGAGATGCGCGTTGGCGGCGATGATGGCGAGCGAGTCCGACGGCGTGACGAAGCGCCCCCGCCCGATGATCATGTTGCGATCGCCATCGCCGTCGGAAGCGGCGCCGAATTCCGGGCCGTCCTCCGCCATGACGAGGTCGCACAGTTCCTTGGCATGCACCAGGTTCGGATCCGGGTGATGCCCGCCGAAATCCGGCAGCGGCACGCCATGCATCACCGTCCCTGGCCGCGCACCCAGCGTTTCCTCGAGGATCGCCGTCGCATAGGGACCCGTGACCGCGCTCATGGCGTCAAAACGCATGGTGAAGCCGGAAGCGAATAGGTCGCGGATGGCGTCGAAGTCGAACAGATCACCCATCAGTTCGGCATAGTCTTCGACCGGGTCGATGACATCGACCACCATATCGCCAAGGCGGGTGATGCCGAGCGTGTCGAGGTCGACATCGTCGGTGTCGAGGATGCGATATTCGCGGATCACCTTCGAGCGTTCGAAGATGGCATCGGTGACGTGTTCCGGTGCCGGGCCACCATTGCCGATATTGTATTTGATGCCGAAATCGCCATGCTCACCACCGGGATTGTGGCTGGCGGACAAAATGATACCGCCGAACGCCTCGTGCTTGCGAATCACGCACGAAGCCGCCGGCGTCGACAGGATGCCGCCCTTGCCCACCAGCACCCGCCCGAAGCCGGCGGCGGCGGCCATCTTGAGCACGATCTGGATCGCTTCCCGATTATAGAAGCGCCCATCCCCGCCGATCACCAGCGTCTCGCCTTCGAAGGCGTCGAGGCTGTCGAACAAGGCCTGAACGAAGTTCTCGATGTAATGCGGCTGCTGAAATACCGGAACCTTCTTGCGCAGGCCCGACGTGCCCGGCTTCTGGCCCTCGAACGGCGTGGTGGCGACAACGCGGATCATGCTCGCTCCCGGACTTTACGCGACCCATCCCGGAGGGCCGCAGCCGCGCCGGGATTGTTAGACGTTTGGCGAGGGGCCCGGTTCCCGCGACAGGGAGCCGGGCCGAGAGGATTGTCACTTGCCGACGAGATGGCGCAGCAGACCCGCTGCCGAGGTCGAGACGCTGTCGGGCGCCACGCCGCTTTCCACCGCCGGCAGCAGCGTGCTCGCCAGTTCCTTGCCGAGTTCGACACCCCACTGGTCGAAGCTGTTGATGTTCCACACAGCTCCCTCCACGAACACCCGGTGCTCATAGAGGGCGATGATGCGCCCGAGCGTGTAGGGGTCCAGCGTCTCGTAAGCGATGGTGACGGAGGGCCGGCTGCCGGTGAACACGCGGTGCGGCGCGATCTTGTCGGCGGTGGCCTCGTCGCGGCCGGCGGCGAGAAGCTGCGCCTTCGCCTCTTCCAGCGTGCGGCCGCGCATCAGCGCCTCGGACTGGGCGAGGCAATTGGCGATCAGCATGGCATGCTGACGCTTGAGGCCCGGCTCGGTCTCTTCGGCATGGCCCTTTGCGGCGATGAGGAACTCGACCGGGATCGGGCTGGTGCCCTGATGGATGAGCTGGAAGAAGGCATGCTGGCCATTGGTCCCCGGCTCGCCCCACACGACAGGGCCGGTATCATGCGCCACCGTTTTGCCGTCGAGGGTCACATGCTTGCCGTTGCTCTCCATGTCGAGCTGCTGGAGATAGGCAGGCAGCCGCGCCAGATGCTGGTCATAAGGAATGACCGCGCGGGTGGCATAGCCGCACACGTCGCGGTGCCACAGACCAACGAGCGCGAGCAGGACGGGGAGGTTCTTTTCCAGCGGCGTGGTGCGGAAATGCGTGTCCATCGCATGACCACCGGCGAGGAAGCGGCGGAAATTCGCCTCGCCCACCGCGATCATGACCGGCAGGCCGATGGCCGACCACACGGAATAGCGCCCGCCGACCCAGTCCCAGAAGCCGAACACCCGGTCCGGGGCGATGCCGAAAGCGGCGACCTTGTCGAGGGCGGTGGAGACGGCGGCGAAATGGTTGGCCACCGCCGCCTCGCCCAGCGCCTCGACGATCCAGTGCCGGGCGCTGGCGGCGTTCGCCATCGTCTCCTGGGTGGTGAAGGTCTTGGAGGCGACGATGAACAGGGTGGACGCCGGATCGAGGCCCTTCACCGTGTCATAGAGATGCGCGCCGTCGACATTGGAGACGTAATGGGCACGCGGGCCGTCGTGATAGGGCGTCAGCGCGATCGTCGCCATCACCGGGCCGAGATCGGACCCGCCAATGCCGATATTCACGACATCGGTGATGGGCTTGCCCGTCCAGCCTTTCAGCGCGCCGGAGCGGATGCCCTCGGCGAAGGCGGCCATGGCGGCGAGAACCGACGCCACATCGGCGCGCACATCCTGCCCGTCGACGACCAGCGGTGTCTCTCCGGGATCGCGCAGCGCCGTGTGCAGCACCGCGCGGTCTTCGGTCAGGTTGATGTGCACGCCGGAGAACATCGCCTCGCGCTTGGCCTCCACACCGGCCGCGCGGACGAGATCGAGCAGCAGGCCGAAGGTGTGCGCGGTGAGCGAGCACTTGGAGAAATCGAGCAGCATGTCCTCGAAAGAAGCGGAAAAGCGGTCGAACCGCTCGGGATCAGCGGCGAACAGGCTCGCCACTTTCTCGTCGGCGCGGGAAGCATGGTCGGCGGCCAGAGCCTTGAAAACGTTCTCGGTCGCTGCGCTCATCTCATCCTCCAGACAGTCCCGTCGCGGGACATTACTCGCTACGGCCAGGCTCGCTCCGGCCCATATGCGTCTTCACCGCCTCGATTAGCTGCTTGAGGGTGAACGGCTTCGGCAGGAAGCCGAAATCCGCACCCTCCGGCAGGTTCTTGGCGAAGGCTTCTTCCGCATAACCCGACATAAATATCACCTTGATGTCGGGATGGCTGGGACGCAACTCCTTCAGCAGCGTCGGGCCGTCCATTTCCGGCATCACCACGTCGGAAAGGACCAGTTCCACCTCACCGGGATGCTGCGCCATCACTTCCAGTGCTTCGACGCCGGAACCCGCCTCCAGCACATGATAGCCCCGCGAGGCCAACGCCCGGGCGGCGAAGGCGCGCACAGCCTCCTCATCCTCCACAAGCAGCAGCGTACCCCGCCCGGTGAGATCGGCAGCCTTGGCGGGGACGTCGGGCTCCGCCGCACGCGGCGCCAGTTCGGCTGCCTCGGGAATATGGCGAGGCAGGAAGACGCGGAACACCGAGCCGCGCCCCACCTCGCTCTCCACCTGCAGCGTGCCCCCCGTCTGCTTGACGATGCCGTAGACGGTCGACAGCCCGAGCCCCGTGCCCTTGCCGACTTCCTTGGTGGAAAAGAAGGGCTCGAAGATCTTGTCCAGGATAGCGGGCGGAATCCCGCTGCCGGTGTCCGCCACCTCTACGAGCACATGGTCTGCCGCCGGCAGCCCCGCCTCGGCATAAGAGGCGGCCTGCCCGGCGCTCACATTGGCGGTGCGGATGGCGAGCGTGCCACCATTGGGCATGGCGTCGCGCGCATTGACCGCGAGGTTGACGATGACCTGCTCGAACTGGTTGAGGTCGGCCTTGACCGGCCAGAGGTCGCGCTCTTCCTTGACTTCCAGCTTGATGGTCTCGCCCAGCAGGCGACGCAGCAGCATGGTGAGATCGCTCATCACGTCGCCGAGGCGCAGCACCTGCGGACGCAGTGTCTGCCGGCGCGAGAAGGCGAGGAGCTGGCGCACCAGCCCCGCAGCACGATTGGCGTTCTGCTTGATCTGCATCACGTCCTGGAAGGACGGGTCGGTCGGCCGCGCATTGGCCAGCAGCAGATCCGAATAGCCGATGATGGCGGTCAGCACATTGTTGAAATCATGCGCGACGCCGCCGGCAAGCTGGCCGACCGCCTGCATCTTCTGCGACTGGGCGAACTGAGCTTCCAGCGCCCGCTGCTCGGTGGTCTCGATGACATAGACGATCGCCGCCTCGCGCGCGGCGCCGCCATCCTCGACGGAGGCGAAGTAGAACCGCGCGGAACGCCCGCCCTCGCGCTCCAGCACGATATCGAGCGGAGCCGGTGGCGCCTGCCCCAGCACCGCCGCCGTCAGCGCCCCCTGCAGTGGCGCGCGCGCCGGTTCAGGCACGACATCGACGATATGCCTCCGCTCATCCTCGCGCCCGCCGAACAGCCGGGCGAACATGGCATTGGCGCGCAGCACCCGCCCTTCGGCATCGACTTCGGCAATGGCAATCGGCGAATTGTGGAAAAAGCGCGCAAAGCGCACTTCGGCCGCGCGTGCGGGGTCAGCGGCATTGTCCTCGCGCGAGCGGTTGACCACGAGTGTGCGCGAAGCGCCCGGCGTGCCGTCGGAGGCATAGGCGACACGGTGCCAGAGCCGGACCGGCAGCGGCTGCCCGTTCTTGCGCCGCAGGTCGAGATCGAGCACCTCGGTGCGCACCCCACCAGGCAGCGGCGCCATGCCTGTGAGCAGCGCCGCCGCCGGTCCCGGCACGATATCGCCCACGGTCAGCCCGCCGGGCCCGAACTCGGCCAGGTCGTAGCCGAGCCAATCGACCAGCGTGGCGTTGATGTAGTGAATGGCGCCGCCCGCCGCCGAGAAGAAACCGGCCGGGGCGTGGTCGAGATAATCAATGGCGTGCTGCAGCTCGAGAAAGGCGCTCTCCTGGCGCTCGCGCTCGCGGGTGAGGTCGCTCACCGTCCATACCGCCGAGCGAACGCCCTTGCCCGACACCGCCGGCCGGGCGCCGAGGCGCAGCCAGCGCACCGGCTGGCCGGGCACCGCGTGGCGCACCTCCTCAGCCGAGGCACGCCCCTCGCGAACCCCTTGGGCGAGGCGATAGACCGCCTCCGATACATCGGGATCGCTGGTGAACAGCCGCTCGACCGGCCGCGCCTCCGCCATCGAGGTTGCGCCGGTGATCTCGCAATAGCGCGGATTGGCGTAGAGAACGCGGCCAAGCGCGTCGACAATGCTCACCCCTTCGGGCGCACTGTCGGCGATCCGCCGCGCCAGCTCATCCCGCAGGTCCGGCGCGCCGAAGCGCAACAGGCCGGCAGCATAGGCGAACAGGGCAAAGACGCCGACAACGGCAAGAACGGTGAGCAGGCCGATGATCCACGGATCGGCCCGGTCACGCCCCAGCAACAGCAGCGACACCACCGCCCCGACAAGCGCAAGGGCGACGAGCAGCACCAGCCGGATGCTCCCGCCGATCTCGGCCCGGTCGAGGGTGGGGTCGTCGCGTCCGCTGTCCGCCATGTTCAAGCCAGAAGCCTTCCGCCGCCGCCGCCGATGCCGCGCAGCGCGGCGATTCAACCTGTCCTTCTTGGTGCCCGACCCGCTCCCGCGGGGCAAGGCCCGATTGGCTTTATCCGCCGCGCGCAGCGGCGCAGGGCGTTCCAGCCACGGCAGAAATACGGCCAGGGCTTGCCCGGCGCGGCCTTAAGCGACACAAAGGGCGGATGTGATCGGCCTGCGCAGCTTTCCCGCAGGCCCCGGCCTGCAGGAGATGTGGCGCATGATGGATGTACTGGCCGATCTCGGACCCTACACCATACCGATCCTCGCCCTTGTCGGACTGATCGTTCTGGCGGGGCTGGTGGTGTGGTTCGGGCGCCTCGCGCGGCGCAACCGGAGCCAAGGCATGGTCGCCGGCCACCGGCTGGCCGTCATCGACCACATCCAGATCGACGAGAACCGCCGCCTCGTGCTCATCCAGCGCGACGATATTCAGCACCTCGTCGTCCTCGGCGGCGGCAGCGACTTCCTGGTGGAGAGCGGCATACCCGCCATTCATGCCCGGGCGCCGCAGCATCCGCCGATGACGGCGCGTGGCGCCGATCACGCGCGCACAGCCGAGCCGCCGCGCGCTTCCGCCCCGTTGCTGCACGAGGCCCCCCGGTCTTCCGAGGTCGCGCGGAGCGGTGAGCCCGTGCGCAGCGTAGAGCCGGTACGGACCGCGGAGACCTTGCCGGTCGATACTACCCCTCGCTTTGATCCCGCGCGGCCTGGAGAGGGCTATCGCGCCACACCACCGCGTGGCGAGCCGCTGCGCGAGCCGCGTCCGTCCCGAGACCTGCCGCCGCTTCCCCCGGCTGCGCCGCGCGCCCCGCGTCCCGCGCCTTCGTCGGCAGAGGCACGCATGCCGCTGGAGCCTCGCCCACCCATGATCTCGCGCGGTCCGGCGCGAGACATCGGCACGGATGCCGCTCCGCAGCCTTACACCCCGGCTGCGCCCGCAGGACCCGTTTCTGGCCCGCCCTTCGCCCGCCGTCCGCTGGAACCGCGCGTACCGGAGCTGGCCGAGGGGACACGCACGCCCTCGCCGCCCGGCGCTTCGCCCCACGCGCCCGCCGCCGCGCCGGCGGTTCATCGCGCCGAACCCGCCAGTGCCGCCCCCTCCGACCAGGATACGGGCGCCCGGGTTGCGGTGAAGGTCGATCCACTCTTCGCAGGCATGGCGGAGCATCTGGAAGAGGCGCTGCGCCGACCGGCCGTTCCGGAGGTTGAACCGGTCCGCCCAATGGGGCCGACCTCGGCCATCGGCTCGCCGGCCTTCGAGCGCGCGCTTGAGAAGGCCATTGATCGACCGGCCCGGCCGGCTGCGCCCAATCCGGCTGCTCCTCACCCGACGACGGCGGCGGCGCATGTGGCCATGCCTGCGCAGGCGAGCGTGCCGGCGCAGATCGTCCCCCCCACTCCTGCGGTTTCGTCCGTGGCGGCCACGGCGCCCTTGGTCGAGGCGGCCCCTGCCGTGAAGCCGCCCCTGGCCCCATCCCGTGCGCCCGCCTCCGGACCACAGCCTGAGGCAGGCGGGGAGGAGACCTCTTCCGCCGCCCCCACGCCGCCACTGCGGGCGATCGACATGTTCGCCCCGGAGATTCGCCTTGACGAGGCCGACACAGCGCGCCCGGGCGCGGAAGCCGATTTGTTCGAAGAAGAGATGGCGAGCCTTCTGGGCCGCAACCGGCGGCCCTGAGCGGCGGCCTTTCGTCTCCGCCTCGCAAGCCGAAAGCGAAAAGGGCGACCCGTCATCCGGGCCGCCCTTTTTCATGTTCCCTTGCGCGCCTGTCTCAAACGGGCCCGTGAACGGTCGCGACCGTTTTAGTCGTCGCGATACACGCGCTCGCGGCGCTCATGGCGCTCCTGCGCCTCGATCGACAGCGTCGCAATCGGCCGGGCTTCGAGCCGCTTGAGCGAAATCGGCTCGCCGGTCTCCTCGCAATAGCCATAGGAGCCGTCGTCGATCCGCTCCAACGCCGATTCGATCTTGGCGATCAGCTTGCGCTGGCGGTCGCGGGCCCGGAGTTCGATCGCGCGGTCCGTCTCGGAGGAGGCACGGTCGGCGATGTCCGGGTGGTTCTGATTCTCGTCCTGAAGGTGCTGAAGCGTCTCTTTCGCCTCGCGCAGGATATCTTCCTTCCACTGCAGCAGCTTATGGCGGAAATACTCCCGCTGCCGCTCATTCATGAAAGGCTCGTCCTCGCGGGGGCGATACTCTTGGTCGATCTCAACCGACATCGGCCTTCGTCCTCGTTTTGCGGGGGCACCCCTATCGGGGGCAGCTTATATCGCCACGCTCCGCCCCGCACAACACCTCACAGCGTCATGCGCTCGACACAAAATGCCGGATTTTTCAGCAGCTTGAGCGCCCAAACGAGGCAGTGGGCCCGACGGGACCACAGGCGCGGGAAACCCCGCGCCACAGCGGCGTTAGACGCCGGTACCCGGAGCCGCGCGACTACTCGAAACCGAGGAAGAAGGTGTAGGCGAGCGACACGCCGGCCTGGAACTGGTTGCGGTCGCCATTCTGCACAACGAGCGGGCTGTCGGCCGCGTCGTCCATCAGATATTTATACTCGGCGAAGATCGAGCCGGTGATGTTCTCGGTGAAGCGCTTCACCACCTGTCCGCCGAAACCCACGGAGTAGATCCCGCCGCCGGCCTGGTAGGGCGTCAGCGGATTGCCCAGCGCCTGGGCGAAGGCGGCTTCCGCCGGGGTGATGCCGTAATAGGTGTCGACATAGCCCGAGCTCGCCAGCGTCATGCGCGGGCCGGCGGAGAGGGTCACGCCCCAGAGCTCGGGACTGAAATGGATGGCATCGACGGCGAAATCGGCGACGACGCCCTCAAAGCCTCCAAAGCCGTAGCGCACGTCACCGCGCAGGCGCAGCCAGTCGACGGGGAACCACTGCGCATAGCCACCGATCTGGTAGGCATAGTCGATATCGGCCATGCCGCGCAGGGCAAAGGAACTGGACGAATCACGCTTCCAAGTCATCGTGCCGGTGATACCGGCCTCGAACACCCCGGTGTCGAACAGCGCAATGCTGGGATTATCGTTGAAGCTCTTGAACTCGCTGAGACGGTCGGCGCGGTTGATGCTGATGATCGGCTTGAAACCGAACTCATACTCATCCGACCCCATCCAGGTCGGAACCCCCATCACATAGCCGCCAAGGGTCACGGTCCACTGGCGGTCGCGGGATTCGGTCGGGGCATAGGCCGGGTCGCCCTTATAGGCCATGTCAGCCGCCCCAGCGAACGAGGCCGTCAGGCTCAGCGTCCCCGCTACAATCACCATTCCGGCGAAGCCGACTGACCGCATTGCAACCATCCTATGAAACCAACAGCCTATTCCTTACAGGAGGCTAGCACGGAAGTGGTTGCCGAAAAGTCACTTAACGCCCGTCAATGATTTGGGCGGTATTGGCGGCGGGGGTGCTCGCACCGCGCGTCGTCGTACCTATATGTCCGCCAAGGTCTTTCGCCCTGCCGTCACTCTCACCCTGGAACGCCATGCTGCGCCTCATCCTGCTGCGTCACGCCAAATCCGCCTGGCCGGACGGCGTTGCCGACATCGACCGCCCGCTTGCCCCGCGCGGCATCCGGGCTGCAACGACCATCGGCGCCTATATGGCGCAGGAAGGCCTCATCCCTGCCCGCAGCTTCGTCTCGCCCGCGCGCCGGACGCTGGAGACCTGGGAGATCGCCACGCGCGATTGGCCGGCGCATCCACTGCCGGCCTATGAGCGCAGCATCTATGAGGCGCCCGCCGCCAATCTTCTGCGCCTCGTCCGCGCGCAGGACGAGGCCTCTCCGCTGATGCTGGTCGGACATAATCCGGGCATGGAGGATTTCACCACTCAATTGCTGCGCCGCGAGCAGCGCGCGAAAGTGCTGCCGAAATTTCCCACCGGCGCCTTCGCCGTCATCGACGTGCCGGTCGCCAACTGGGCCGAGGTGGAACCCGGCATCGGCACGCTGGAGCGGTTTGTCACCCCGCGCGCGCTCGGGATCACGAAGGAGAAGGAGTAGCCGTGGCGTCGCGCTTGGAATGGCTGCTGGACGAGGCTCGCCTGACCGCTCAGACTCTCCTCGACCGCGCCGAGGACCTCAGCAGCCCGACGCTGCGGCTCGGGATCACCGGCCTGTCCCGCGCAGGTAAGACCGTTTTCACCACCGCCCTGATCCATGCACTCATGCGCGGCGGCCGTCTGCCGGTCTTCCGCGCCATGCATGAGGGGCGCATCGCGATCGCCAGGTTGGAACCTCAGCCGGACGACGGCGTGCCCCGCTTCGCCTATGAGGCCCATCTGACCACCCTGGTGGACGACCGGCGCTGGCCCGAATCGACCCGCCGCATCAGCGAGCTGCGGCTTGCCGTCGACTATGCCCCGGCGCGGGGCGGCAGGCGGACGCTCACGCTGGACATCGTCGATTATCCCGGCGAGTGGCTGCTCGACCTGCCCCTGCTGGACCAGTCCTTTGCGGATTTCTGCCGGCAGAGCCTGGCGCTCGCCCGCGCCCCCGCCCGCCATCCGTTGGCCGGGCCGTTCCTTTCCGCTCTCGCGGCATGCGCCCCCGACGGGGCCGCCGACGAGGCCGAAGCGCGCCGGCTGGCGGCACTGTTCACCGACTATCTCGCCGCCTGCCGCGCCGAGACCGTCTCCATGAGCCTTCTGCCGCCCGGGCGCTTCCTGATGCCGGGGGATCTCGAAGGCTCGCCCGCCCTCACCTTCGCCCCGCTCGATATTGCGGAGGGCGCGGCGGCGCCGTCGGGCTCGCTCCACGCCATGATGGAGCGGCGGTTCGATGCCTATAAGGAGCGCATTGTCCGGCCCTTCTTCCACGACCATTTCGCCCGCCTCGACCGGCAGATCGTGCTGATCGACGTGCTGTCGGCGCTGAATGCCGGGCCGGCAGCGCTGGCGGACCTCGAATCCGCGCTGGACGGAATCCTTGCGGCCTTCCGCATCGGTCGGAATTCATGGCTAACGGCGCTTTTCCGCCACCGGATCGGCAAGGTTCTGTTCGCCGCCACCAAGGCCGACCACCTCCACCACACCAGCCACGACCCGCTGGAGGCGATCCTGCGGCGTCTGGTGGAGCGCGCACTTGACCGCGCGCAAGGGGCCGGCGCCGAGATCGACGTGGTCGCGCTCGCCGCGGTGCGGGCCACGCGCGAAGCCATGGTAAAGCGCGGACGCGCCCATCTGCCCGCGATTGTCGGCGTGCCCGAAGCCGGACAGCATGGGGCAGAGGCGTTTGACGGGTTGGCCGAAGCCGCGGTTTTCCCCGGCGACCTGCCGGAGAATCCCGCCGCGCTGTTCGATCCCGCCCACGGCTTCAACGGCCTGTCGGACGCTGCCGGAGGCGATTTCCGCTTCCTACGCTTCCGCCCCCCGCAGGTGGAACGCAACGCGGAGGGTCTGGCGCTGCCGCTTCCCCATATTCGTCTCGACCGGGCGCTGGAATTCCTCCTCGGCGATCGGCTGAGCTAGATCCCGGCTGGAACGGACCCTCATGAGCGACCGCACCCCTCGCCGCCCCCAGGCCTTCCGGCTCGACGATCCCGGCGTCGTGCTGGCGGAAGACGGCCGCCCCGCTCCGCGCGGTGCGGTCATCGTCACCCCCATGCCGGCCGAGCCCGCCGACGACATCGTCCCGCTGCCCCCGTCTCCGCCGAAGACCTCGCGCTGGGGCCAGCTATTCTGGACCGGCCTCGGCGGGCTGGTCAGTCTCGGCATCGGGCTGGCGGTGACGAAACTGGTGGAGGATCTGTTCGCCCGTTCCGACTGGCTTGGCTATGCCGGCCTTGCCTTCGCGCTGGCGCTGGCGCTTGGCGCGCTCGCTCTGCTGACGCGGGAGGTGTTCGGGCTGATCAGGTTGCGCACCCTCAATCATCTGCGCGAGCAGGCCGCCGAAGCGCTGGCGAAGGACGACCGCAGGCTGGCCGAAACGGTCACGAAGGAGCTTCTGGCGCTTGCCGCAGCCTCGCCGCGCCTGTTCCGTGCCCGCACCGAACTCACCGGCCATCTCGACGCGATCATCGACGGCGCCGACCTGGTGCGGCTGACGGAGCGCCAGTTGATGGCGCCGCTCGATGCAGAGGCGACGCAACTGGTGTCAAACGCCGCCAAAAGGGTTTCGGTGGTCACGGCCGTGTCGCCGCGCGCGGCGGTCGACCTGATCTTCGTCATGATCACCGCTATTGGGCTTATCCGCCGGCTGGCGCTGCTCTACGGCGGTCGACCTGGCGCGCTCGGCATGGTGCGGCTGTTCCGGCAGGTGGTCGCCCACCTCGCGGTTACCGGCGGTATGGCGGCGGGCGATTCGCTCATCCAGCAGGTGGTCGGCCACGGTCTCGCCGCCAAACTGTCGGCACGCCTCGGCGAAGGCGTGGTCAATGGCCTGCTGACCGCCCGCCTCGGCCTCGCCGCCATCGACGTGACGCGCCCCCTGCCCTTCGCCGCGCTGCCGGCGCCAGCGCTGAGCGATGTCGCGTCCGGCTTCGTCAGCAGGGGCCAACCGAAGCAGGAGAGCGCGAAGCCACCTGCCGACGCGATTCAGCCCTGATGTTCAGGCGTGCGCACGATAAGGCCGTCCAGCGCATCGGCGATCTTGATCTGGCAGGACAGCCGCGAGGTGGGGCGGACATCGGAGGCGAAATCCAGCATGTCCTCTTCCATCGGCCCGGGCTCGCCGGTGGCGGCCTGCCATGCTTCGTCCACATAGACGTGACATGTGGCGCAGGCGCAGGCGCCGCCGCATTCGGCGTCGATTCCCGGAACGCCGTTGCGGATCGCCGCTTCCATTACGGTGGCGCCAACGGCGGCCTCGACGGTGCGCTCGGTGCCGGTGGCGTCGATGAAGGTGATCTTGGGCATGGGGTGAGGCTTCAGCGGTTTGGAATGACTTCAGGAAGGTGCGCCCTAGATAGCGGCCAGACGCGCCGAACACCAGCCGCGTCGCGTCAGGCGCCTCTCGCTCGCCGGAGGCGATTCGACCGCGAGGCCTGGGTCCGGCCGCCTTTTTGCTACACGGTTAATCAGAGGTTTCGGAGCGTGGTAAACAGGGCGTTAACGATAACTGAAATCGCCCCGTTAACCCCCGTTCCATTTCTTACGGTCAAGAGCGTAGGATAAAGCTGCGGGGAACTGGCGTTCCTCTCGTCAAGTGCGGAGCCTCTCCCACTGACGGGAATGCCACAACTCCGCGAAACCCCGGGCCGACGGCGCGAGCCGGTCGGAGTAGAGTACGGACCGGAGGCAGGCGCCGATGTCGACGAACACGAAGAAGATTGAGCAGGATCCCGCCGAGGCCGCGCTCTCGGCCATTGAGGAGGCGCTCAGTCTCGACCATGCGCCCAATGACGGCTTTGCCGCCTCGGGGCAGGACGACTTCGAGCTCCCCCCGGCCCGCGAGCCGGAGGGGCCGCGGATCGAGACCCGCGCCGGCGCCGCCGGCGACACGGGATCCTCGCGCTTTCTCGATGAGATCGACCTGTTCGGCGACACCGCCGAGCCGGAGGAATTTGACGCTTCATCGCTCGGCGATGATGATTTCTCCCTGTCTGACCCCGATCTTTCCGACACCGCCGAGCTCGACCGCGCCAGCGAGCCGAATTTCGATTTTACCGCCAGCAGCGAAAGCAGCGTGAGCCCGGCCCCCGCCCTTGCGGCGGCCGCAGGCGCGGCTGCCGCGGGCGCGACGGCGGCATTGCCGCGCGGCGACACGCGGTCTGGGCCGGACGCCACGGATTCGCCGGCTGCGGCACCCAAGGGGCGCCGCGCCGCCAATGACGACCGCGAAAGCATCGGCCAGCTCCTGGCTTCGCTGCAGCGGCGCCCGTCCTCGACCCCCTACATCGTCGCCACAATCGCCTCGCTCGGCTGGCTCGTCGTCGCCGGCGTGCTGCTGCAGACGCAGTTCGGCGCTCTCGGCGGCGACGCCTCCGCGCTGTTGAATGCCCCCGGCTTCCTCGCCGGCGTAGCGGCAACGCTCGTGCCGCCGATTTTCTTTGTCGTGCTGGCCGCCATGGTTCGGCGCATGCAGGAAATGCGGATCGTCGCCTATTCCATGGCGCAGGTCGCCATCCGGCTCGCCGAGCCGGCCAAAGCGCCGGCCCCAGCTCCTGCCCCTGCGGCGACGCCGATCGTCGCGACGGCGGCGAGCCTCGCCGCGATCCAGATGCCGGAGGGCGTCTCGCCCGATACGCTTGCCCAGTATGCCGGGCTTGAACAGGCGGTCACCCGCGCCAGCGAGGCGGAAGCCTTCGTGCGCGGCGAAGTGGCGGCGCTGGCGCAGGCCTATGACGACAATAACCGCAAGATGCATCAGTTGATCGAGCGCCTGCAGCTCGAGCGCGATGCCATCCTGACACAGACCGAACATGTGCGAGAAACCCTCGCCGCCTCGCAATTCACCTTCGCCGAGGAAGTTGGCAACGTCAGCGACCGCATCAACGAAACCGTGACGTTGGCCGCCGACCGGGTGGCTCACACGCTGTCGGATCGTGGCGAACACATCACCCTCGCGCTCGGCCGCGTCGGCGACACGATCATCGAGGCTCTGTCCGACAAGGGCGGCGACCTGATCGACCGGCTGCAGGCCACCGGGTCGGAGGTCAACACCAACCTGTCCGATTCCAGCGAGCACCTGCTGTCGTCTCTGGCCGCCAAGAGCGACGAGATCGGCAACCGGCTGTCCGGCGTCACCACGCAGTTGACCGAGACGCTCAGCACGCGGACCGATGAGATCAGCCGCCAGCTCTCGGGAGCCACCGACAACCTCTCCAAGACGCTCACCGCGCGCTCCGACGAAATCGGGCTGCGGCTGGCCGGCATTGCCGAGAACCTCACCGACACGCTCGCGACCCGCACGGACGCGATCAGCCGCCAGCTTGCGGGGGTCACGGAAAACCTTTCCGACACGCTGTCGATCCGCACCGACGAGATCAGCCGCCAGCTTACCGGCGTCACCGAGAACCTGTCGGACACGCTCGCCGCGCGCACCGACGAGATCGGCGACCGGCTGCTGCGCACCGCCGCCGAGCTGTCGCATGTCGTCAATCTGCGAACCGAGGAACTCGGCGACAAGCTGTCCGCGACGACCATCAACCTCACCAGCACGCTCACGGCCCGTTCGGACGAGATCACCGATGCTCTGGTGAGCACCGGAACGCGGCTCGCCGATGAGATCGCCATTCGGGCCAGTCAGGTCAATCAGACGCTCAAGACCACCGGCGACGCGCTCGTGCTCGACCTTTCCGTGCGCGGCGGCGAAGTCGTGCGCAAGCTGGAAGAAACCGGCAACCGCGTGGCCGACACCATCACTGTGCGCGGCGACGATCTCGCCGACCGCATCGCCGATACCGGCAACCGCATCTACGACGCCGTCGCCGTGCGTGGCGCCGAGCTGGAGCGGCTGCTGGGCGAAACCGGCCAGCGCGTCGTCCACCAGCTTTCGCAGGCCGGCACCGGCATTCACGACGCCCTCGCCGAGGCCGCCGGCCGCGTCTCGCAGGATATCGACTATCGCGGGCAGGCGCTCACCCAGCAGCTCGCCCATGTCGGCGCGGAAGCGGCGCAGGCCCTTGCCGATAACGGCGCCCGGGTAACCGAGCAGTTCCGCGAAGCGGCCGACTACCTCGCCTCCGACCTCACCACGCGCAGCGAGAACATGCGCGACCATCTGGAACAGCAGTTCCGCAACATCGAGGACCTCGTCAGCGTGCGGGGTGGCGAGATCGCCGACCGCATCTCGGTCGACACCTCGACGCTGGGCCGGCAGATCGTCGACGGCCTGCGCGATTTCGACACGGTGCTCAACACCAATGGGGGGCAGTTGGTCCAGCGGATTTCCGACCGGGTCTCCGCCGTCACCCGCGCCATCGACACCAACCTCTCGGGATTTGACGACCAGGTCTCCACCAAGGCCGAACAGGTGGCCGCCGCGCTCGACCAGCGCATCGCCAACATTGAAAGCGTGCTCGACCGCGGCGTGGAAGGGCTGAACGCGACGCTGGGCAGCCGCACCGTCGAGTTCGCCCACACCCTGTCGGAAGGCGCCCGCGAGGCCAATGACGCGATGAGCCAGTCGCTCGGCATGCTCAGCGGCTTCTTCGACGAGCGCGCCAGCACCATCGCCGATCAGCTCTCGCAGCATATCGACCAGGCCGATCGCACCCTTGCCGCGCGCGCCCAGGACATCGCCACCTCGCTCGACGAGCGGGTTGGCCGCTTCGAGGCCACCGTCATCAGCCGGCTCGACAATGTGGCCACCTCGGTCGAGGTGCGCGGGGCGGCGATGGCCGACCTGCTGGGTCAGCGCATCGGCGCCGTCGCCGGCCAGCTTCGCAGCGAGGCGTCGGAGATCGAGACCAGCCTCACCTCGCTGGTCGACAATGTCAGCCGCACCCTGACCGACCGGGCGGGCGAGGTGACGACGCTGTTCGATTCGCGCACCGACGAGATCGCCCGCATCGTCGAGGAGCGCGGCAACGGCCTGCTCACGGCGCTGGAAGACCGCAGCATCTCCATAACCAGCGAGATCGCCCGCGCCAGCACCGAACTGCTCTCCGCGATCGACGATCACCGCCAGAATCTGGTGACGGCGCTCGACACCACCCGCAACGGCGCCGTCTCCGACATCATGCGCGCCAGCGACGAGTTGCTGAACACGCTGGAGGCCCGTTCCGACGCCATCATCTCGGCGTTCGACACCGCGACGACCGGCCGCGCCGATCAGCTTATGCAGATCAGCGGCGATGTCGTCTCCTCGCTGCAGCAGATCACCGGCGATGTCGCAGCCTCGCTGCAGGCCGCGGGCGGCGAGGTCACCGCCTCGCTGCAGTCGGTCGGCAGTGACGTCAACGGCCAGCTCAAGATGATCACCGGCGAGGTGTCGACCTCGCTGCGCCAGATCGGCGGTCAGGTCACACAGGAGATCGCCACCGCCGGCGACGCGCTGCTCAGCGAATTCGACGGCCGCGGCGCCCAGCTCGTGGAAAGCGCCCGCCAGGCTGCCGCCCTGGCCACCAGCGAGTTCTCCCGCCTCGTCGACGAGTTCGACGGCCGGGGCAACCAGTTGGTGGAAAGCGTCCGTCAGGCCACTGGCGGCGCCGCCGAGGAATTCGCCCGGCTCGTCGACGAATTCGGCGGCCAGGGTGCCCAGCTCACCGACAGCGCCCGCCGGGTCACCACCGTGGCGTCCGAGGAGTTCGCCCGGCTGGCCGAGGAGTTCGCAGCGTCGCTCGAAGGCCGCGGCAGCGGCCTGATCGAGGCGATCGGCGCCAGCGGCCGCTCGGCTGTGGCGGAAATCGCCGCCACCAACCAGGCGCTGCAGGGCGATGTCACTGGCCTGCTTGAGCGACTGGGTGATGTGAATGTCCAGTTGCAGGATGTGCTGGCCAGTTCCGCGACCAATCTCGCCGATACCGAGAAGACCATCAGCGAGCGGCTTGAGGCGTTCCGCAGCACGGTGGCCAATGTCGAAGAGGCCAGCGCCGTTGCCTCCTCGCGCATGGACGAGCACATCCGCGCGCTGCGCTCCGTGTCGACCGACGTGCTCAAGGATGTCGCCCGGCTCAGCCACTCCTTCAGTGAGCAGGCGACGCTCATCACCAACGTCGCCAATGCCCTCGGCAGCGCGCATGAGAACCTCGACGACACGCTGGGCGGCCGGCATGAGGCGCTGCTGGCCCTCGCCGAGCAGGTCAGCGGCCGCACCGCCGAACTCGACGAGCGGCTGTCCCAGTACACCAGCACGCTCGAGAGCACCTTCGGCCGCGCCGAAGAGCGGGTGGGCGCCATCTCCAAGGCGATCCTGGCGGCCGCCAGCAGCTCGACCGAAGCGATCATGCGCCAGCAGCAGGAAGTCCGCGAGGCGACCGAGTCCGAGCGCGAGCGCACCCTCGCCTCGCTGCACGAGACCTATGAACAGGCCGTGCGCGAGGTCGAGACGCTGATGCGCCAGGCCAATCAGGGCTTCTCCGGCACCGCCCAGTCGCTGCGCGCCTCCGTGCTCGACATTCAACGCCTGCTGGAGACCACCCGCGAGGAACTCAAGCGCGGCATCATGGAACTGCCGGAGGAAACCGAGGCCAATGCCTCGGCCATGCGCCGGACCGTCGCCGAGCAGATCAAGGCTCTAGCCGAGCTGAACGAGATCGTCTCGCGCCACGGCCGCACCCTGGATGTCGAGAGCGGCCCGCGTTCGCGCCCGGCGGCTCCGCTGCCGGGCCCCGCGCCGCAGCCCGCCGCGCCGGCGCCTGCCGCGAGGGCGCCGCTGGCCCGTCCTCAGGCGCCGTCACCGCGCCCTGAGCCGGCCGCGCGCCCGGAGGCGCCGGCTTATTTCGAGGCGCCGCGCGGCAACGGCACTACGGCCCCCACGCCGCCGCGCCGCGCCAACCCCACCGTCCCCTCGCCGGAACGCGGCGGCGGATCGGACAAGGGGGGATGGCTGTCTGAACTGCTGGCGCGCGCTTCCGATGGCGAATCCGCTGCGCCGGTCGGGCCGATGCCCCGCAGCGTTCCGGCGACCCCGCCGCGCAATTTCGACCCGCGGCAGGGCCAGCCCGAGCGGCCGGTGCACCACACCATCGAGTCGCTCGACTCGCTGTCGGTGGACATTGCCCGAATGATCGACCACGAGGCCGCGGTGGATCTTTGGGAGCGCTACAAGAAGGGTGAGCGCAACGTCTTCACCCGCCGCCTCTACACGATGCAGGGCCAGCAGACCTTCGAGGAAATCCGCCGCAAGTACCGGCGCGACCTCGAGTTCCGCGACACGGTCGACCGTTATATCGCCGAGTTCGAGCGTCTTCTGGAGCAGGTCTCGCGCGACGAGCGCGGGCAGGAACTGACGAAGACGTACCTCACCTCCGACACGGGCAAGGTCTACACGCTGCTCGCCCACGCCGCCGGCCGCTTCGACTGACGCGGCCTGGCAGACGGAACAGACGAAGGCCCCCGCCCCGGCGGGGGCTTTTTTGTTGGGGGGGACCGTGGGGCGAGACGCATGGGGAGCCGGGCGCAGACCGCCGGCGAGGTCGTGCCTCCCCTGCCCTCGGACAGCGGCACGAAGCAAGGACGCCCACCGCCACAGTGCGGTGGCTGTGACACGCGCGCGGCGCGCCCGGCGATACGCTCCGGCAGGGCGCGAGTTGGCGATCATCGCCGGACCTGACGGGTTCACGACCGCACCCGTCGAGTCAGCCCGCGCCTCGATCATCTCCCTATTTCACCGAAGCAGTGAAATGGGGACATGATCCAATTCGTTGTTTTCGCGTGTTCTTCACGCGAACCGGTATCGACTTCGCTCGAGAGCACGCTATGGGCGGCAAGGGGCCGTACCGTACGAGGGACAAGCCCGCACCACGATCCGCCACCGCCTCAAGTCCCCGCCGGCAAAGAAAAACCCCGCCGCTCCGGAGAGCGGCGGGGTGGGTTCAGCGTCGGCCGGTGCGAAGCCGGACCGCGCCTCAGTGCGGCGCGGGAGCCGGCGTCTCAGCCTTGCGGGCGCGGCGGCGCTCGCCGAAGCCGGCAATCCAGCGGCAGACCACATAGAAGGTCGGGGTGAACAGCAGGCCGAAGAAGGTCACGCCGATCATGCCGGAGAACACCGCCGTGCCCAGCGCCTGTCGCAGCTCCGCGCCGGCCCCGGTGGCGATGACAAGGGGCACCACACCGAAGATGAAGGCCAGAGAGGTCATGATGATCGGCCGCAGGCGCAGCTTGGCCGCTTCGGTGGCGGCGACGAAGCGGTTTTCACCGCGATCTTCCAACTGCTTGGCGAATTCGACAATCAGAATGGCGTTCTTCGCCGCCAGGCCGATGAGGACGATGAAGCCGACCTGGCTGAGGATGTTGTTGTCCTGCCCGCGTATCTGGATGCCGACCACCGCCGCGATAAGACACATCGGCACGATGAGGATTACCGCCAGCGGCAGTGTGAGGCTCTCATACTGCGCCGCCAGCACCAGGAACACGAACACCACGCCCAGCGCGAACGCGAAGATGGCGGTGTTGCCCGCCCGCACCTGCTGATAGGCGAGTGTCGTCCATTCATAGGCGAAGCCGTCGGGCAGTACCTGCGCGGCGATTTCCTGCATCTTCTGGATCGCCTGCCCCTGCGAGGTGCCGGGCATGGTGTCGCCGTCGAGTTCCGCCGCCGGGTAGAGATTGTAGCGCGGCACGCGGTAGGGGCCGGAAATATCCTTCACCGTGGTGAAGGAGCCCAGCGGCACCAGTTGTCCCTCCGCATTTTTCACCCGGAGCCGCAACAGATCGTCCGATGTCAGGCGATAGGGCGCGTCGGCCTGCGCCTGCACACGGTAGGTGCGGCCGAACAGGTTGAAGTCGTTGACATAGGACGAGCCGATATAGGTCTGCAGCGTCGAGAACACATCGGCGATATTGACGCCGAGAAGCTGCGCCTTGGTGCGGTCGATATCGAGGAAGAGCTGCGGCGTCGAGGTCTCGAACAGCGAATAGACCTGCTTGAGGCCGGGCGTCTGGTTGGCCGCGCCCATCATGGCGTAGACCGCGCCCTGCAGCGCCTGGTAGCCGCGCCCGCCGCGATCCTCGATCATCATCCGATAGCCGCCGGCATTGCCGATGCCCGAAACGGGCGGCGGCATGACGACGATCATCTGCGCCTCCTGAACCGAGGCGAGCTTGCCGAACAGCGTGCCCTGCAGCGCGGCTGCCGACTGGCCGGGATGCTCGGCGCGCTCAGCGGCGGGGCCGAGGATGACAAACATGGCGCCGGCATTGGGGGCGTTGGTGAAGGTCGCGCCGGAGAAGCCGACGATATTCACCACATGCGCCACGCCCGGCGTCGCCAGCACTTCCTTGGCGGCCTTGGTCATCACCTCATTGGTGCGCGAGAGCGCCGCGCCGCCGGGAAGCTGCGCCGCGACGATGAGATAGCCGCGGTCCTGCGCCGGGATGAAGCCCTGCGGCGTGGTGCGGAAAAGCTGGAAACCGCCGGCGAGGATGGCGGCATAGACCAGCAGCACCACCACAGCGATGCGCACCAGCTTGCTGGTGAGCCAGCCATAGCCGCCCGACACCGCGTCGAAGCCCTTGTTGAAATAGTAGAAAAAGCCGGTGAAGGGCCGCGCGTACCAGGCCGGCTTGTGGTCCGGACCCTTATGCGGCTTCAGCAGCAGCGCGCACATCGCCGGGGAGAGCGTCAGCGACACCAGCAGCGAGATCAGCGTCGAGCCGGCAATGGTGAGCGCGAACTGGCGGTAGAACTCGCCGGAGATACCGGTAATGAAGGCCGAGGGAATGAACACCGAGGCCAGCACCAGCGAGATCGCCACGAGCGCCCCGCCCACCTCGTCCATCGTCTTGTAGGCGGCATCGCGCGGTGAGAGCCCCGTGGAGATGTTATGCTCCACGCTCTCCACCACGACGATGGCGTCGTCCACCACAATGCCGATGGCGAGCACGAGTCCGAACAGCGACAGATTGTTCAGCGAGAAGCCGAACAGGCTCATGATGAAGAAGGTGCCGATCAGCGAGACCGGAATGGCGAGAATGGGAATGATCGCCGCCCGCCAGCTCTGCAGGAACAGCACCACCACGATCACCACCAGCACGATGGCTTCCATGATGGTGTGTTCCACCGCGCGCACCGATTCGGCGATGAACTGGGTGGGGTTATAGGCGGTGGAATAGGTCACGCCGGCCGGGAATCCCTTGGCGATGTCCTTCATCGCCGCCTCGATCGCCTCGCCGGTGGCGAGCGCGTTGGAGCCGGGCAACTGGAAAATGCCGAGCGCAACCGAAGGCTTGGAATCGAAATAGGAGATCGAGGAATTGTCCTGCGCCTCGATGTCGATCCGCGCCACGTCGCGCAGCCGCACCACCGCGTTGCCGGTTTCGCGCACGACGATATTGCCGAACTCCTCCGGCGTGGAGAGACGGCCGAGCGTGCGCACGGCGACCTGGAAGCCCATCTGGTTCGGCACCGGCGGGGCATTGAGCACGCCGGAGGCGACCTGCAGATTCTGCGCCTGCAGCGCCGCCGTCACATCGCCCGCCGTCAGGTTGAGCGACTGGAGCTTCAGCGGGTCCAGCCACACCTGCATCGCATAGTCGCGCGAGCCGAACACGGTGATCGAGCCGACGCCCGGCACGCGCTGTAACTGGTCCTTGATCTGCAGATTGGCGTAGTTGGAGATGAACAGCGAGTCGCGGGAATCATCCGGCGAGAACAGGCTGACCACCATCAGAATGTCCGGTGAGGACTTGGCGACGGTGACGCCGATCTGCTGCACGTCCTGCGGCAGGCGCGGTGTCGCGGTGGCGACGCGATTCTGCACCTGCACCTGGGCGATATCGAGATCGGTGCCGATGTCGAAGGTCACAGCGATCGAAAAGCGGCCATCGGCGGTGGAGTTGGAGGAGATGTAGAGCATCCCCTCGACGCCATTGATCTGCTGCTCGATCGGCGCGACCACCGTGTCGGCCACCGTTTCCGCGCTGGCGCCGGGATATTGGCCGCTGACATTCACCACCGGCGGGGCGATATCGGGATATTGCGCCACGGGTAGCGAAACGAAGGCGACCGCGCCGAGGATCATCACCACGATGGAGACCACCGAGGCGAAGATCGGGCGGTCGATGAAGAAATGTGAAAATCGCATGGGACCGCTCCGCGCTCAGTTGGCGGTGGTCGTCGTGGAAGCCTTGCCGTCCGCCGCCGCTCCCGCGCCGGCCGGCGGCGCCGCCGGGGCCTCCATCTTGCCCACCACCTGCGCGCCGGGGCGAATGCGCATCAGCCCGTTGACGACGACGAGATCGTCCTTCGAGAGGCCGCTATTGATGACGCGCTGGCCGTCATAGGCGCGGCCGAGCGTGACATACTTCATCTGCGGCGCCTGCGGCTTGTCGCCAGGCTGCATGACATAGACGAATTTGCGGGTCTGCTCCGTGCCGATGGCCACATCCGGCACCAGCACCGCCTCGTGCGGGGCGGAAGAGGGAATCTGGATACGACCGAACATGCCCGGGGTGAAGGCGCCGTTCGGATTGGCAAAGGTGGCGCGGCCGCGGATGGTGCCGGTATCCTCGCTGATGCGGTTGTCGACGAAGTCGAGCGTGCCCTCATGCGGGAAGCCCTTCTCGTCGATCAGCCCGAGCTTGACCGGGATCGACAGCCCCTTGCCGCCCAGCTCCTTCGCCATGCGCTGGTAGCGCAGATAGGACGCCTCGTCATAGGTGAACTCGAAATAGATCGGGTCCAGCGAGACAATGGTGGCAAGCAGCGTGTTGGTGTTGGTGCCGCCCGAGCCACCGGTGACGAGATTGCCGACCGACACTTTGCGGTCGCCGATACGACCGGTGACGGGTGCCTTCAGATCGGTGAAATCGAGATCGAGCTGCGCCGCCTGCAGCGCCGCCTTTGCCGCCGCCACGCTGGCGCGCGCCGTGCGCTCGCTTTGCAGACGCTGGTCATAGGCCTGTTTGGAGATGGCGTTGGAGCTCTTGTCGTCGATCAGCGTCTGCGCGCGCTGCAGGTCGGAAGTGGCGAAATCGAGATCGGCCTGGGCGCGCTCGAGATTGGCCTCGGCCTGGTCATGCGCCACCTGGAACGGCCGTTTGTCGATGGTGAACAGCAGGTCGCCCTGCTTGACCAACTGGCCGTCGGTGAACGCCACCTTCTCGAGATAACCGGAAACACGCGCATACACATTCACCAGATCCACCGCGGCGAAGCGTCCGACATATTCGTCGTAATCGGTGATGCTGCGCGTGGTGGGATGGGCGACCGTCACGGTAGGCGGCGGAGGTGCGCCCGCCTGCTGCCCCTGATTCTGCTCGGAGCAGCCCGCCAGCGCCACAGCGGCCAGGGAGAGCGCAACGAGGGAAAGACGCGGCAGCGCGGTGATCATGGACATCTCCGGGAAAGGCTCATCGGGCATGTCGGGACAATGTCCCTTTGGGGTCGCAAGCCATGGGCTACCCCGCCCGGAACCCATGACGCGCTGCGACGTACCACAATTTTGCTGCACCGCGTAAGCAATAAAACGTAAACGGTTGTCGCGATCAGCGGCGAGCGCGCAGCAGCCCGACGAGATAGCGGCGCCCGAACAGCGCCAGAGCCAGTACCGCATAAACGAGCCCGCCCGCCACGACGCAAAGGGCGAGAAGCGCCTCGTCGCGGCCATGGGGAAGCAGGCCGACCCCGCGCGGCGCGAGGTAGGCAGTGGCGACCAGAGTAGCGGCGAGCGCGACGAAGATCAGCCCCAGCCGGGGGACGGCCCGGAGCAATTGGGCATCGCCGCATTCATAGCCGCGCCAGCGCGCCAGCAGGGCGAGCACGATCACGGTGATCCAGCCCCCGACCGAGGTGGCGAAGGCCAGTCCCACCTGGGCCAGCGAGCCCATCAGCAGCACCTTGAGGCCGATATTGACCACCGCCGCTCCCAGCGTCGCCAGCACCGGGGTACGGGTATCGCCGCGAGCATAGAAGGGCGACATGAAGGCGCGCACCACGACGAAAGGCGCCAGCCCAATGCCATAGGCCGCCAGCGTGGCGCCCGCCTCGCGGGCGGCCTCCGGGGTAAAGGCGCCGCGCATGAACAGCCCGCGCATGATGACCTCCGGGATGGTCAGCGCTGCGGCGAGGAAGGGCAGAACCAGCAGCAGCGTCAGTTCGATGGCACGCGACTGGGCGAAGCGCGCGCCGTCGAAATCCTCCGCCGCGATGCGCCGCGACATTTCCGGCAGCAGCACGATGCCCGCGGCAATGCCGACAACGCCGATCGGCAACTGGTTGATGCGGTCGGCATAAAACAGCGCCGCCACCGCCCCCTCCGGCAGGAAGGAGGCGATGATGGTGTCGGCGAAGATCGCCAGTTGCACGCCGGCCGAGCCGATAATCGCCGGGCCGAGGGCGATGAGGAAGGCGCGGGTCTCCGGATCGAGCCGCGGCCGGCCGAAGCGCAGACCGAGACCGTGGCGTTCGGCATCGAACACCAGCAGACCGAGCTGGAGGAAACCGGAGATCAGTACTCCCCAGGCCGCGGCATGGCCGGCGGTGGGAAACAGGCCGGCGACGCTGAGCGTGCCGACCATGGCGACATTGAGCAGGATGGACGCCGCCGCCGCCGCCCAGAAACGGTCATTGGCGTTGAGCACGCCGCCGACCAGCGTCACCACCGCGATGAGGCCGAGATAGGGGAAGGTAATGCGGGTGAAATCGACCGTGAGGGCGAATCGGCCGGGATCATCGGACAGGCCGGGCGCGAGCGTCGCCACCACCCAGTCGGTGGCGAGCAGGGCGATGGCAAGGATGGCCAATTGCACCAGCACCACGCCGGTGAGGATGCCGTCGGCGAAGCGGCGCGCCTTGGCGTCGCCCTCCACCGTCTTCACCCGGGCATAGGCGGGGATGAAGGCGGTGTTGAAGGCGCCCTCGGCGAAGATGGAGCGGAAATGATTGGGCAGGCGGAAAGCGATGTAGAAGGCATCCGCCAGCGGGCCGGCGCCGAGCACCGCCGCCATGACGATGTCACGCACAAAACCGGTCAGCCGCGAGAGAAGCGTCCAGCCGCCGACCGTGAAGATGCTGCGTATCATGGGAGCCGACGGGTTAGAGGCTGCCGGAATCGGAGGGCGGGCGGAAAGCTAGCCTCCCCTTCCCCGCCCGGCCAGCCCCTGCCGTGTCTCAGGCGCCGAGCGCGCGGCGGACCGCCGCGATCACGCGCTCCTGCGCCGCCTCGTCGAGATAGGGATGCATCGGCAGGCTGATCACCTCGCCGGCCAGCTTCTCGCACACCGGGAGGCCGTTGCCGGCGGCGGGATAGGCGGCATAGGCCGGCTGGCGGTGCATCGGGATGCGGTAATAGACGGCGGTGGGCACGCCTTCCTTCTGCAGCGCCGCGGCGAGACCGTCGCGCCCGCCCTGCGGCAGCCGGATCGTGTACTGCGCCCACACGGAGGTGGCGCGCGGATCCACCGCCGGCACCACGCAGACATCGGCCAGAGCGGCATTGTAGCGCTCGGCGACGGCCTGCCGGGCGGCAATCTCGTCCTCGAAGATCGACAGCTTTTCCAGCAGCACCGCAGCCTGGATGGTGTCGAGCCGCCCGGTCATGCCGAGGCGGACATTCTCGTATTTGTCGACGCCCTGGCCGTGCTCGCGCACGCTCTTGAGTACCGGCAGCAATTCGTCGTCATCGGTCAGCACCGCACCGCCGTCGCCATAGCAGCCGAGCGGCTTGGCCGGGAAGAAACTGGTGGCGGTGGCGTCGCCGAAGGAACCGGTGCGCCGCCCGTTCCAGGTTGCGCCGAAGCCCTGCGCGGTATCGCACAGCACTTTCAGACCATGCGCCCTGGCGATCGCTTCGATGGCATCCATGTCGGCGGGCTGGCCAAACAGATCGACCGGCACCACGACTTTCGGGGTCAGCCCCTTCTGCCTGGCAACCGCGATGGCGGCCTCCAGGCTGGCGGGGTCCATGTTGAAGGTGTCTTCGAGAATATCGACGAAGACCGGTGTGGCACCGACCCACGGCACCACCTCGGCGGTGGCGCAGAAGGTGAAGGCTGGGCAGAACACCGCGTCGCCGGCCGTGACGCCCCAGGCCATCAGGATCATTGCCAGCGCGTCCGTGCCGCTGGAGCAAGCCACCGCATGCTTGGCGCCGGCGAAGCGGGCGAGTTGCTGCTCGAACTCGGTGACCTCCGGGCCATTGATGAAACGGCAATGCGCCAGCACCCGCGCCACCGCATCGTCAATGCGGCTGCCGAGCCGCGCGCGCTGGGCGGCGATGTCGATGAAGGGGATCGGCGCCAGCTCGGTCTTCACATGCGAGTTCATCAGTGTTCCTCTCAGGCCACGCCAGCGCGCAACGGAAGGCGCGGGGCGGACACGGGATCGGTGGGCGCGGGCTCCAGCGCTTCGAGGCAGCGCATGGCCACAGCGATGGCGGCCACGCCGTCCTCGCCGGTCACCGCCGGTGCCGACCCGCGCACGGCGTCGAGGAATCGCAGCAATTCGAGCCGCAGCGGCTCGGCATAGGCGACGGGCAGATGGCGCATGGAATAGCTGCCATCCGGCTTGTAATCGAAATATTCAGTCACCTGCCGGGTGAGCAGATCGCCGATCACGTATTTCTTGCGCGTGGCGACATGCACGGTGCGCGCCTTGAACGGCGTCAGCCAATTGGTGTTGATGTGCGCCAGCACGCCATTGGCGGTGCGGAACTGCAGCAGCGCGATGTCCTCGCGCTCGGCCACCGCCGCCTTCACCTGCGGCTGCACCTCGGTGATGTGCGAGCCGGTGAAATGGCAGATCAGGTCGATGTCATGCACGGCGAGGTCGATCACCACGCCGACATTCGACATGCGTGGCGGAAACGGGCCGACGCGGGTAATGCCGATGGAGAGAATTTCCTCATCGCGGATGGCGTTCTTCACCGCCTCCACCGCCGGGTTGAACCGCTCGACATGGCCGACCACAAGGGCGACGCCCTTCGCCCGGGCGGCGGCGACGATGGCCTGGGCCTCGGCGACGGTGGGCGCGATCGGCTTCTCGACCAGCACATGCATGCCGGCCTCGATGGCCCGCAGCGAAACCTCGTGGTGCAGATGGGTGGGAGCGGCAATGACCAGCGCCTCGGCACCATTCGCCACGAGCTCCTCAAGGCTGGCAAAGGCACGGCACCCAAGAAGTGCGGCCACTTTCTCGCGCTGCCCCGCATCGGGATCGGCAACGCCGACCATCTCGGTGCCGGGCAGGTCGATCAGCACGCGGGCATGGTTGTAACCCATGATGCCGACGCCGACGACGCCGACGCGAACGGGCTTAGAAGCCCCGCTCGGGTCCTTCACCATTCGGGAACATCCTTCCGTCTGACTTTCGTGCCGGGGGTCTAACACGCGCCCCGAAGCGTGGCGAGGGACGCCGAATCGTAAAGCCGCGCCGAGGGCTTCACTAATTGCTTCAAGCTATTACCGACCGCCTCACTCGGGAGAGCCCGCCTCGGCCTCCACCGCGTCGCCGGCCTCCTCCGTCGCAGGGCCCGCGGCCGCCGCCACGGCGCCCGTGTCGATGAAGCTCTTATAGACGAAGGCGCGCTTGCCATCGACGACGATCTCGCACCATTGCTGGCAGGTAACCAGTTCCACCTGCTTACCCCCCGGAAGATTGCCGATCGCCGCCGCGCCCTTTTTCGGCGCGGCCCGCATGGTCACGGCGCGGCGGGTGACCGCCGTGCCGACCGGATCGCCGCCGAAGCCCGGCGGCAGCGGTTCGGCAGCGGCAGGAATGGCGGCGGGAGCCGAGCCGGCGGCAGACGCCGTATCGGCGGCCGGCGCGGGCGGCGTGGCGGCGGCCACCTCGCGCAAGGGCGCGCGGGCCGGCGGCAGCGGGGCCGATTCGGGCAGGGCCGCGCGCGGGGGGGGCGGCGCCTCCGGCGCGGGGTTCGCGACGGCTTCACCCGCTGCGGGGACACCTTCTACGGCATCGGGGATCGCCGCGGCGGACGGCGCCACGGGATCGGGCGCGGCGAAAGCGGTCACGCCGGAGGCCGGCGTCGCCGGCTCGGACGCCGAGCTGCTCCGCCCGGACGCATTCAGCAGGATCGGCGGCAGATTGTCTGCGGCGGTGCCATGGGCCAGCACCGATGGCGTGGGCGATGATGGCACCGAAGCCTGGATTGCGGCGCCGGACAGTTCCAGCGGCTTCAGCGCGACGGCCGACGGCGTCTCGGCCTGCGTGGAGGGCGCGACGCTCGCCACCGCCGCATTGCCGATTACCTCCGGCGCGACCTTCGCCTCCTCGCGCGCCGCCAGCGACTGCAGCAGCACTGCGCCGCCGCCGACCACCGCCATGAACACCGCCAGCAGGCCGAGGCGCTGCCAGGTGATGATGTCCTTGGACGCACTGCGTTTGCGCCGCGCCTCCGATTCGCCGGGCTGGCGCGCCGCGCTGCCGAAGCTGCGCCGGCGGGCCGCCTGCGGCGACGAATCGGCGCGTGTCGGCGCCATCGGCTCGGCCCGCGACGCCGGCCGGGCGGCCAGCACATCGCTCATATCGCCGAGTGCCGCGATGCGGCTGCGGACATCCCCGAAGGAGTGCAGATCGTCATCGGCCGCAGGCGCGGCGGCGGAGGCCGCGCCGCCCGGCTCGCCGCCCTCTCGGCCGGCCTTTTCCTGCTCAAGCGAACTGACGATGGTGCGGAAGTCGGAAATAAGCGAGGTGGAGAGCCCGTTTCCGCGCGTCTGCTGCGATGTCGTTGCCATGGCGCGGGAACTCTACGCTACGAGTAAAAACCGGGGGAACATGGAAACGGCGAGAGGAGCGCCTGCACGGTGCCGAGGCCGGCAGTGCGCGGTGACACTGACGGCCAGCTCTGGGACGCGGCGCTGACCACTTCGCATGCGTTCTTCCGTTCCATTCGGGCCGGCGCCCGAAGGCCCGCGACCGAGTTCCGTAAACCGCCTTCGTATGCGACGGGTGACAACTTACCGGCATATTGCATCTTGATGCAAGAATGTCACATGCCGGAAATTTCCTTATGAACAAAGAATACGGCAACTCTTGGCCGCAATGTGCCGCTTTCCCCAAATTAGCCCAGCAGATGCAACGCCTTGCACGGGCAGGCGCCGCCCTACACCAGCACCTCCCGCGCTGCGGGGGCGGGCGTGGCGAAGAGGCGGCGATAGCGCGCAATGTCCTCGGGTGTTCCCATCGCCTTTGTGGGGTTGTCGGAGAGTTTGACTGTGGGCCGCCCATCGGCCGAGATGACCTTGCAGACGATGGAGATCGGATCGAGCCGCCCCTGCGGCGCGAAACCGCGGAAATCATTGGTCAGCAGCGTGCCCCAGCCGAAACCCATCCGCATGCGCCCTTGGAAGTGACGGTAGATTCGCTCGATATCACCGATGTCGAGACCGTCGGAGAAGATGGCGAGCTTCTGTCTCGGGTCCTGGCCGCGCGCCTTCCACCAGGCCAATGCTTCCTCCCCGCCCTCGATCGGGTCCTTGCTGTCGATTCGGATGCCGGTCCAGCGGGCGACCCAGTCCGGCGCCTTTTCCAGAAAATGCGTGGTGCCGAACGTATCGGGCAGGATGACGAGGAGATTGCCCTCATAGTCGCTCTGCCAGTCGGCGAGCACGTCATAGGGAGCCTGCGCCAGCGCGGCATCGGTGTCGGCCAGCGCGGCATAGACCATGGGCAGTTCATGGGCGTTGGTGCCCGTGGCCTCCACTTCGCGTCGCAGCGCGATCAGGCAGTTTGAGGTGCCGAGAAAGCGGTCGCCCAGCCCCTCCATCATCGCCTGCACGCACCAGTCCTGCCACAGGAAGCCATGCCGCCGCCGGGTGCCGAAATCGGCCACGCCAGCGCCGCCCAGCGCCTTCAGACGCTCAACCTTCTCCCACACGCGGGTCATGGCGCGGGCATAAAGCACCTGCAGTTCGAACCGGCCCATGCTGCGCAGCACGGCGCGCGAGCGCAGCTCATTGATGATGGCGAGCGCCGGGATTTCCCACATGGTGGTCTCGATCCACGGCCCCTCGAAGGTCAGCTCATACTGCCCGTCGCGCTTTTCCAGGTGATAGGCGGGGAAGCGGAACTGCTCGAACCAGGCGACGAAGTCCGGCGAGAACATCTGCCGCTTGCCGTAGAACATGTTGCCGCGCAGCCAGGTCGATTCCCCGCGCGTCAGGCGCAGCGTGCGCACATGGTCGAGTTGCTCGCGCAATTCGCCCTCGTCGACGAAGTCGGCGATGCGCACGGTCTTGGTGCGGTTGATGATTCCGAAAGTGACCCGCGTGTGGAAGTGACGACGGTAAATCGTCTGCGCCATCAGGAGCTTGTAGAAATCAGTGTCGAGCACCGAGCGGACGATCGGGTCGATCTTCCAGGTGTGGTTATAGACGCGAGTCGCGATGTCGATCATGCGGTAGGCCCCGTTTGCCCGGCTCCCCCTTCTAGAGCATGCCGTCTGAAATTGCAGGCCACGCCGCCCCGTCGCCGGCGCACGCGCACCGCAGCCCTCAACGAAGGTCGTGCCCTTCGGCACTTGGAACCTCCGATCCAATGATTAACTGCGCTCCGACACCCTGCTGGACGGCAGGGCCCCATTCGACAGGAGCACATCGTGGCTGCCACGAAATCCCTCTTCGACACGTTTCGCCTCGGCGACATCATCCTCGCCAACCGCGTCGTTATGGCGCCGCTGACCCGCAACCGGGCCGGCGCTGGCCTCGTGCCCTCCCCGCTGGCGGTGGAGTATTATCGCCAGCGCGCCACTGCCGGCCTCATCATCACCGAGGCGACGCAGATCTCCGCCACCGCGCAGGGCTATCAGGACACGCCCGGCCTGTTCACGCAGGCGCAGGTCGAGGGCTGGAAGGCGATCACCGACGCCGTGCACGCCGCTGGCGGGCATATCTTCGTCCAGCTCTGGCATGTCGGCCGCGTCTCCCACCGCTCGCTGCAGCCTGATGGCGCCGCCCCGCTCGCCCCCTCGGCCATCCGCGCCAACACCAAGACCTATGTGAACAACGGCTTCGCCGATGTGGACGAGCCGCGCGCGCTGGGCCTCGACGAGATTCCCGGCATCGTTGAGGATTTCCGCAAGGCGGCGGCAAACGCCATTCGCGCCGGCTTCGACGGCGTCGAGATTCATGGCGCCAACGGCTATCTCATCGACCAGTTCCTGCGCGACGGCGCTAATAAGCGCACCGACGCCTATGGCGGCTCGATCGAGAACCGCACCCGATTCCTCAAGGAAGTGCTTGAGGCGGTGATCGGCGAGATCGGCGCCGCGCGCACCGGCCTGCGCCTCTCGCCCGTAACGCCCGCCAACGACCTGACCGACAGCGACCCACAGGCACTGTTCAACCATGTCATGGACGTAGTGGAGAGCCTGCACCCGGTCTATGTCCACGTGATCGAGGGCGCCACGGGCGGACCGCGCGATATCGTTCCCGACTTCGATTTCGACGCGCTGCGCGCCCGCTACACCGGCGCGTGGATGGTGAACAATGGCTACGACAAGGAGATGGCCGAGGCGGCGATCGCCGCGGGCAAGGCTGATCTCGTCGCCTTCGGCAAGCCGTTCATTTCCTCACCGGACGCCGTGGAACGGCTGCGGCGCGGCGTCGCCTTCAACGAGCTGGACCGCGATCATCTCTATGGCGGCGGCGCCAAGGGCTACACCGACTACCCGACGCTGGAGAGCGTGGGCGCCTGAGAGCGCCGCCCCGACACGCGAAAGGCCCGCCACGCCGGCGTGCCTTTTACGTGGGCCAGGCCGAAATTCAGGCGGCGAGCGGCGCTTCCGGCCGCACCGTGCGGACCGACACTTCAACATTCATGCCGAGATAATCACCCGTCAGCCCGGTGAAGCCGCCGCCCACCGGGACCGCCTGGGCCGGATCGCGCGTGACCGCGACGCGGATCAGATTATCGGCGGCGATGGTACCATTGGTAGGGTCGAACTCCACCCAGCCAGCGCCCGGGAGATAAATATCCGCCCAGGCATGGGTCGCGCCGGCGCCGAGTATGGCGGAATCGCCACCATCCAACGCGGGGTCATAGAGATAGCCGGTGACGAAGCGGGCGGCGATGCCCAGCGAGCGCGCCGTCTCGATCAGCAGCAGCGCGAAGTCGCGGCACGAACCGGTGCCCAAATGCAGAGTCTCCAGCGGCGGCTGGGTGCCTTCCTCGATCCGCAGATTATAGGCGAAATTCTGATGGATGCTGTTGTTGATATCAGTCAGCAGCGCCATCGTGTCGGTCGGCCGGGTGGCGACGAACCCCTTGGCCCAGGCCTCCAGCTCCCCGTTCGGGTCGGGGTAATGCGGGTCCAGCATGCGGCCAAGGTCGATCCGGTCGTCCGGGGAATAGACGAAGGGGTAGGATTTCGCCTCCTCCTCCACCTCGAAGACGAGACCGCCCAGCCCATAACGTTCGAGCGTGAGCACGCTTTCGATCCGCAACTGGCTGGCAGGCTCGGCAAAATCGACGATAGCGACGGAATTGCCGAAGACATCGTGGATCCAGCGCACATTGCCATGCGGCGACAGGATGAGTTCGGCGTCGACCAGACGCAGATCATGGCTGTCGCGCGGGCGAAGCATCAGCCGATGCGGCTGGAAGACCACGGGATTGGCGTAGTTGTATTGGGTAACGTGTCGAACGGTCAGGGTCTGCATGATCGGTGTTTCCGGGCGGGGCGGCGCGCGCCGCCGCCAAAAAGGGTCAGCGACAGATGCGCCCCACTATGAAGCCGAGCAGCCCCATCGCCACCAGCGCCCGGAACGAATAAAGCCGCGGCGGAAACACAGAACTGGCCCCCGACCCGGCCGCGCGCGCCGTGCTCTGCGACGAACCCGTGGAAGACGTGGCACCGCCGCCGGGCTGTCCGGTCGACGGACCGGCTGGCTGGCGCTGCGGATTGCCCGAACCGCCGGGCCCGCCATACTGATTGTTCTGATGTTCCATCTCTCGCCTCGCCTCGATGTGCTGATGCGAGGCCTAACGCGCAATGGGTGATTTCGTTCGGCCGCTGCCCCGGGATGACACTGCGGACGAAGGCGCGCGCGCCGTCGCCCTTACAGGCGGCCATTGAGGAAAGCGAGCATTTCCACCGGGCCGCTGGCATTGAACAGCTTCACCTGCCGCCCCCCGCACATGTCGCAGCGCAGGCGCGGCGGGCTCTCGCCATCGGCCGGCGACGCCAGCGTGGCCGCATCGACGCGCCCGAGCACGGAGCGTCGCCCGCAACGCTGGCAATGGGCACACAGCATGGAAGACCGCTCGATCATCTCGCCCTCCCGAGCGCTTTGGCCGGGACCACACGGCCCCCACCGGCATTGGTGACGCGGCGCCCGGCGGCGCTTCTCGCGACTAAGCGGCGGCACATGACGGTGTAGCGACCGCTTAGTCCATATGCGACCGGCAAGACGGAAGCGGCATGTAGGAAAATGGGGTAGCGAAGCAAGCTTCGCTTTGGTGACCACCTATTCCGATGTTTCGGAGTGGTGGGCGCACTAGGGCTCGAACCTAGGACCCGCTGATTAAGAGTCAGCTGCTCTACCAACTGAGCTATGCGCCCCCGCCGCAGACCGTGGCCTTGCGGACGGGGGGTCGTTTAGCAAAGACCTCCGGACCTGTCCATAGGGGGCGACCAGCTTCCTGATCTTTCCACAGGTCGCCGGATTGCCGGCCCCTATTCCTGGAACGCCTCCTCGCGCTTCTTGCGCACGGAAGGCAGCAGCACCACCACCAGCGCGAGGATCGCCAGACCCAGCATCGTCGCGGAGATCGGCCGGGTGAAGAACACGGTGGGGTCGCCACGCGAAATCAGCATGGCGCGGCGCAGATATTCTTCCAGCATCGGGCCGATGATGAAGCCGAGCAGCAGCGGAGCCGGCTCGCAGTCGAGCTTGACCAGCACGTAGCCGACGACCCCGAACAGGGCCATGGTGAACACGTCGATGGCGTTGTTGTTCACGCTGTAGACGCCGATGCAGCAGAAGCCGACGATCAGCGGGAACAGGATGTGGTAGGGCACGGTGAGCAGCCGCACCCAGATGCCGATCAGCGGCAGGTTCAGCACCACCAGCATGAAATTGCCGATCCACATCGAGGCGATGATGCCCCAGAACAGGTTCGGCTGCTCGTTCACCACATTCGGCCCCGGCACGATGCCCTGGATGATAAGCGCGCCGATCATCAGCGCCATGACAGGGTTGGAGGGAATGCCCAGCGTCAGCATGGGGATGAAGGAGGTCTGCGCGCCGGCATTATTGGCCGATTCCGGCCCGGCGACGCCCTCGATCGCGCCCTTGCCGAACCGCTCCGGGTGCCGGGAAATCTTCTTCTCGATCGAATAGGCGGAGAAGGAGGACAGGATCGCCCCGCCGCCCGGCAGGATGCCAAGGAAGGAGCCGAGGAAGGTGCCGCGCAGGATCGGGCCGATGATGCGCTTCAGGTCGTCCCGGGTCAGCAAGAGCCCTTTTACCTTCTGCACCAGCACGGTGCGGCTGTGCTCGTCTTCCAGATTGCGCACGATCTCGCCGATGCCGAACACGCCCATGGCGAGAGCGACGAACTCGATGCCATCGGCGAGTTCCAGCATGTCGAAGGTGAAGCGCGGGGTGCCGGTGTAGACATCCTGCCCCGACAGGCCGAGCAGAATGCCGAGCACAACCATGGCCAGCGCCTTCACCACCGAGCCCGACGCCAGCGCGACGGAGGCAATAAGCCCTAGAACCATCAGCGAAAAATATTCCGGCGGGCCGAATTTCAGCGCGAGGTCGGCGAGGGGCGGCGCGAAGACGGCGAGGAGGAAGGTGGCGACCGAGCCGGCGAAGAAGGAGCCCAGCGCGGCGGTGGCGAGCGCCGCGCCGGCGCGGCCCTGGCGCGCCATCTGGTAGCCGTCAATGGCGGTCACGACAGACGAACTCTCGCCCGGCAGGTTGATCAGGATCGCCGTGGTCGAGCCGCCATATTGCGCGCCGTAATAGATGCCCGAGAGCATGATCAGCGCCGAGACCGGCGGCAGGCCGAAGGTGATCGGCAGCAGCATGGCGATGGTCGGCACCGGCCCGAGGCCCGGCAGCACGCCGATCAGCGTGCCCAGAAGCACCCCGATGAAGCAGTAGAAAATGTTCTGGAAAGTGACCGCGACGGAAAAGCCGAGGGACAGATTGTCGAAGATTTCCATGGACTTGATCCCTCAGTAGCCGCCAAGCCACGGGCCGAGCATGGGCAGCGGCAGGCCGAGGCCCTTGATGAACACCGCCCAGGAAAACGCCACCATGACCACCGCCGAGACGGCGCCGGTGAGGAGGGAGAAGCGCCGGCTCGCCAGCGCGGAGAGGAACACCGCAAGCCCCATGGACGGCCCCAGGCCGAGGGGGCGGATGCCGAGGCCGAACACCACAACCGCCAGCGTCACCAGCCCCAAAGCCAGCCAGGGCCAGCGGCGCAGCCCGATGCCCCTCCCCCCTTCCTCCTCCGTCAGGGGCTGGAGTGTGAGGCCAGTGAGGAGGACGATGAGGCCGAGAAAGCCGAGCAGGCCGGCCAGAATCATCGGGAAATAGCCCGGCCCCATGCGGATGGCGCGCCCCATCGGCAGGTCCATCGCCTGCCAGGCGAAGAAGGCGGCGAGCAGGACCAGCAGCAGGCCGCTGGCGACCTCCTTCGGGCTTTTGATGAAGCGTGTCATGATACCGTTTCCAGCGACCGGCGGAGCGGGCACCGGCCCGCCGCGGCAAGGCGGCGGGCCGGCGGGTACGAAAGAGGGAGCGTCAGTCGGCGAACACGCCGGCCTGCTGGATCACCGGCTTCCACTTGGCGACTTCGGCTTCCAGGAACTTCTGGTGCACTTCCGGCGTCGCGCGCTCCAGCGCCACCGGCTCGGTGCCGAGATCGGCGAAGCGGGAAATGACCTTCGGGTCCTGCAGCGCGGCGACGAGGGCGGCGTTGAGCTTGTCGATCTCCGCCTTCGGCGTGCCCTTGGGCGCGTAGAGCCCGTGCCACACCGCCACTTCGAAGCCGGGCAGGCCGGCGGAATCGAGGGTGGGAATCTCCGGCAGCGACTTCACCGGGGCCTTGGTGGTGACGCCATAGGCCTTCACCTTGCCGGCCTTGATCTGGCCTGTCGTGTTGGTGGTCTGGTCGCACATCAGGTCGATCTGCCCGCCGACGAGGTCGTTCATCGCCGGGCCCGTGCCCTGATAGGGCACCGTGGTCATCTGTGTGCCCAGCGCCGACATGAACAGCATGCCGCACAGATGCGAGGCCGAGCCGACGCCGGCATTGCCATAGATCACCGCGTCCTTGTTCGCCTTCACATAGGCGATCAGCTCGGCCGCGTCCTTCGGCTCCAGCGTCGATTTGCCAATGACGGTCATCGGCACGTCGGTGACGAGGCCGACTTCCTCGAAATCGGTCAGCACATTGTAGGGCAGCTTGCGGTAGAGCGTGGCGGCGGTCGCCTGGCCGATATGGTGCAGAAGAATGGTGTAGCCGTCGGGGGTGGCCTTCGCCACCTGGCCGGCGCCGCGCGTGCCGCCGGCGCCGCCGACATTCTCCACCACCACCTGCTGGCCGAGAGTGCGTGACATGGATTCGGCGATCAGCCGCGCCACCGTGTCGGTCGGCCCGCCGGCCGAGAACGGCACCACCATCGTCACCGGACGGTTGGGATAATCCTGCGCCTGCGCCGAGGCGATGGGCAGCGCCGCGAATGCCAGCGCCGCCAGCGCGGCGGCCGCCCCCTTGAATGTGGTCATGCGTCCCTCCAGAGACTTGTTGAGCCCGTTTGACTGCAAGGCTACCCGTTGGGCGGGCGCCTTCTTGTTGGGCGGTTAGGCCACCACCCGCGCAACCCAGCGTCAAGTGGGACCGCCTAGCACTTTGGTTCCTGGGGTACGCCGCGCTGCCGCCGCTGTGCCGTCTGGCCCCAGCCGGTCAGGCGTCGAACGCCATGCTCGGCGAGGAATCCGTATCGAACTGCGCGAAAATCACGGAAAACCGCTCGGGGTTTATGGTGAAATCATCGCGGTAATCCTGCCGGAGGCCGCACCCGTCGCCATGGATCGCCCAATAATGCCCCTCCTTCAACGACACCAGGTCGTAGAAGAAATCATCCTCCATGAGCGGGGACATCAACGCCAGAATCCGCACACCTCGCGGCGAAAACGCCAAATTCGTGAAGCCTGCCCCCAGATTGCCGACGATATGCGTGGCACCTGAGAACATTCGCACCTGCTCTTCAAAAGTGAGATTGCCGCAATTTACAATCTCATACCCACGGCGCCGCACGATCTCGATAATCTCGGCGTCGTTCATCATTTTTCGATTGGGCGAATCCACATTGCGTGAAATATAAATTTTCTTATGCTGTGACATCCCATCGCTTGCGACGGCCTGCGCAATGCGCTCAAGAGCTTCAACGCAAATTCTTGACTTTATCCAGGGATGAATGGTCACGGGGCTCGCATATATGACCCTGTCGACCCTCGCCAGATCTTTATACCAAACAATATTGGCAGGGTTCACCCCGAGAAACGCCAAGCTTTGAACATAGACGTTATTGATTTTGTCGTTTCTATCAATCAGAATTATTTTTAATGCTGATATATCATACGCTCTTTCGATCAGCAGGAGCCGTGGCAGCGACTCGACGAGCCAATGGCCGTAATTCTCATCTCCGCATTGAGAGAGGATCGCGGCCCGTCCCTCAATCGTCTTTTCCGCTTCGGCATAATTATAGAATGACAGATTAAATGTCGGCGAGATCGGCACGATCAGCCCGAAGGTCAGCGTCCTGTGCCTGTTGACAACGCACTCGGCAATAAGGCTTCCATCCAGGGTGATGACCAACCCCTCATGGGCCACATACCCCCCCTCGATCTCATGCACCCACGCCTCCGGCGACTGCACAACCGGCGTGTGGAACATCGATTCCGATTTTTTGATATAGTCGTTCCGATCGAAAATGAGCGGTTTTACCCGCTTGTATTCTTCCGATTTTGAGTGGCCGACACAGTCGGGATATTTTTCCCGCATCCGCTCGGTCCTCACCATCCGTACATGTCCACGCAATGCATTGGCGATCAGACGGATAAATTTAGAGAACCTATAGATCAATGCGGAATAGAAATCGGCGGCCTTGGCAGCGAAATATTTGGCATCAATCATACTCAACCAGCCTCTGACGCTGTCGCCTGGCCCATCAACGGTCGTGGAATGCACATCTTCCCGTGACACGGCATGAAGATACCCTCGGCCGTGGCGCGTGTCAGCAGCGCCCCGGCCTAGGCCGGACGCGCAACGGCACTCTAGGAACCCGCGCCGCGACGTTCCATATTCGCGGCATGATTCAGCAGCCGCCGCCCCTCGTCGTCGAAATCGCCTGGCAGGAGCCGTGGCAGGCCGCGCGCCGGCTTGGCCGTCCTGCGGGCGCGCCGGGGCCGGGCCTCACTTTCCTCGACAGCGCCATGCGCCACCCCGTCCTCGGGCGCTGGTCCTATGTCATGGCCGAACCGTTCGGCCGCTTCCGCAGCGAAGGCGGAACGGCGCGCTGGGATGGCGAGCGCATCCCGGGCCCGCCGCTGGAGGCGCTGCGCGCCCGGCTCAAAGCCTATGCCCAGCCGCGCCTGCCGGGCGAGGCCGGCTTTCAGGCCGGTGCGGCGGGCTATATCGCCTATGAGGCCGGCCGGCTGTTCGACCGCTTCCCCACCCCGCAGGCGGAAGCGGGCGAAGAACCGGAAATCGACCTCGGCTTTTACGATGTGGTTGCCGCTTTCGATGTGGTGGCGGAACGGGCCTTCCTCATTTCCACCGGCTGGCCGGAAACCGACCCCGCCGCCCGCGCCCGCCGCGCCCGCGAGCGGCTCCAGGAGACCAGCGCCCGGCTGGCGACGCCGGAAGCCCCATTGGGCGCGCCGGTGCGCGCGCGCGGCTGGCGGTCCAATTTCGATGCGGAAGGCTACCGCCGCGCGGTGGCGCAGGTGATCGACTACATCCGCGCCGGCGATATCTTCCAGGCCAATTTCACCCAGCGCTTCGAGGCGGAGATCGGCCCCGTCGACCCCTTCGCGCTCTACGACCAGCTTCGCCGCGCCAACCCGGCGACCTTCGCCGCGCTGATCGTCAATGAGGACCGGATCATCGCCTCCTCCTCGCCGGAGCGCTTCGTGAAGCTCGTCGGGGAGGAAGTGGAGACGCGCCCGATCAAGGGCACGCTGCCGCGCTCGGTGGAGCCGACGCTCGACGCCTTTCGCGGCCGTGCGCTCGCCGCCAGCGAGAAGGACCGCGCCGAGAATGTGATGATCGTCGATCTGCTGCGCAACGATCTCTCGCGCGTGTGCCGGCCCGGCACGGTGAAGGTGCCGCGCCTGTGCGGGCTGGAGACTTATGCCAATGTCCACCACCTCGTCTCCGTCGTCACCGGCGCGCTGAAGGAGGGGCGCGACGGCCTCGACCTGATGGCCGCCTCCTTCCCCGGCGGCTCGATCACCGGGGCGCCGAAAATCCGCGCCATGGAGATCATCCACGAACTGGAAGGCCGGCCGCGCGGGGTCTATTGCGGCTCCATCGGCTATATCGGCTTCGATGGCGCGATGGATTTCAACATCGCCATCCGCACCGTGACGGTGGAGGATGGGCGCGCCAGCTTCGGCGTCGGCGGCGGCATCACCACCCTCTCCGACCCCGCCGCCGAGCATGCGGAAAGCCTGACCAAGGCGGAGCGGCTGTTCCGCGCCTTCACCGAGGGGGCGGCGCCGTGATCCTGCTGATCGACAATTACGACAGCTTCGTCTTCAACGTCGCGCGCTACCTGACCGAACTCGGCGAGGAGGTGGAGGTGGCGCGCAACGACGCGCTGGACCTCGCCGCCATCGAGGCGCGGGCGCCGGAGGCGCTGGTGATCTCGCCCGGCCCCTGTTCGCCCAACGAGGCCGGCATCTCGCTGGAAGCGGTGCGGACGCTGTCGGGCAAGCTGCCAATTCTCGGCATCTGCCTCGGCCATCAGTGCATCGGCCAGGCATTTGGCGGGCGCGTCGTGCGGGCGAAGGAGCCGATGCACGGGCGCGCCTCGCTGCTGCGCCACGCCGGCACGGATGTGTTCGCCGGCCTGCCCGCGCCACTGCCGGCGGGGCGCTACCATTCGCTGGCGGTGGAGCTGGACGCGGACGCCCCGCTGATCGCCACCGCCTGGAGCGAGGATGGCGAGATCATGGGCCTCGCCCACCGCACCCACCCGACCTATGGCGTGCAGTTCCATCCGGAATCGGTGCTGACCCCGAACGGTTATGAGCTGATGGCGAATTTTCTCAGGCTGGCGCGGGCGCGGGAGAGCGCGGCGTGAGCGGCGTCGTTAGCGTCGAGGATCGCGGCTTCACCCTGGGCGACGGCGTGTTCGACACCGCGCTGGCGCTGGACGGGAGCATTTTCGCCCGCGCGCGCCATGTCGGCCGGCTGGTGGCGGCGGCGCGGCGGATCGGCATCGCCCTTGAGGCGGCAACGGTCGAGGCGGCGCTGGACGCGGCCCTGACCGCGGAGCCGGCCATTCTGCGCACCACGGTGACGCGCGGCACGGCGGCGCGCGGCCTGTGGCCGACGAGCGCGGGGGCGCCGACTGTCGTGGTGACGCGCGCGCCCTGGTCCCCTGCCCTCCTCGGCCAGCCGGCGCGGCTGATCACCGCCTCCGGCCGGCGCAATGAATTCTCGCCCACCGCCAACCTCAAGACGCTGGGCTATCTCGACCATATCCTCGCCGCGCGCGAGGCGGCGCACGCCGGGGTGGACGACGCGTTGCTGCTCAACACGCAAGGCCGCGTCGCCTGCACCACCATCGCCAATGTGTTCGCGCTCATCGCCGGGCGGCTGGTGACGCCCTCGCTCAGCGAAGGCTGCCTGCCCGGCATCATGCGGGCGCTGGTGATCGAGGCCGCCCCCGCGCTCGGGCTCGCGGTGGAAGAGCGGCCGCTAGCGCCGGCGGCGCTCACCGGGGCGGACGCGGTGTTCCTCACCAATTCCGTGCGCTTCCTCCGCCCGGTGACGGCGCTGGACGGCGTTGAACTGGGCGAGGCGCACGACACCCTACGCAACCTGCAGGATATTATCTGGCGACAAACTATCGCCGAAAAATAAGCACGACGCTCACCTTGCGACTTCTTGCGTTCGCGGTAGAGGACGCGAGACATGGCGTCATCATATTTTTGACGCTTTCTTGACTGGGAGCGTTTTGCGCCGGCGAACCGGCCCAGACACGCCGCAATTATTTGAAACCTTCCGGCGGCGGCGGCGTTGAAGACCACCGCAAAGCTGCCGGAGGTGCCCATGCTTCGCCTGACCCGCCCCCTGCTCGCCGCCGGGATTGGCGCGAGCCTTCTCGCCGGCGTCGCCACACTGCCCGCCTTCGCGCAGAACGCGCCGATACGGCTGGCGCAGGCCGGCCCGCAGGGCGGCGCCGCGACGATGGACGTGAACCTGTTCTATGACCAGCTCGGCCGCTTCGGCACCTGGGTGGCGCATCCCGATTACGACTATGTCTTCATTCCCAGCGATGTCGGCCCGGGCTGGCGCCCCTATCAGGAAGGGCGCTGGGTGTGGACCGAGCAATATGGCTGGTACTGGGAATCCTATGAGCCCTTCGGCTGGGCGACCTATCATTATGGCCGCTGGGGCTATGACCCCGCCTATGGCTGGTTCTGGGTGCCGGGCGACACCTGGGCGCCGGCCTGGGTGACGTGGCGGCGCGGCGGCGGGCGCACCGGCTGGGCGCCGATCGCGCCGGACCGCGCCGGCTTCGCCACCGGCCGGCCGGACCATTACGCCCCGCCGGTGGCGGAAAGCTGGGTGTTCGTCGAGGACCGCTACATGGCGGAGGAGGACATCGCCGTCCATATCGCGCCGATCCCGCAGATCAGCGTCTATATCGCCGCCGCGCCGGACGTGTATGAGCCGAGCTGGAATGACGGCTATTACGTCAATCGCGGCTTCGGCTACCGCGTCTATGACGCGCCGGTCCGCGAACGGCTGGTGACGCGCGAGGTCTATTATGTCGACAATCGCGACGACGTGTTCTTCGACGGCAATGGCGGGCGTCTCGGCATCTTCGCGCCGCGCCTCGATTTCAGCGACCGGCGCGGCCCGCCGCCGCGCTATGTGCGCGAGATCGAGCCGGACCGCCGGCCGCTGATCCGGCAATATGTGCGCGAGGACAGTGACGTGCCGGGCTGGCTCGCTCCCTCGGCGGCGCTGCTCAACGTGCTCGACCCCGACCGCCGCCGCGACCTGCGCGAACGCCGCTTCGACGACCCCGACCGCTTCCGCCGGCAGGTGCGCGAGCTTGAACGCGAGCGGGCCGACCGGATCCGGGAGGAGCGCCAGCAGGCCGAGGCCCGCGCCGATGCCCTGCAGCGCCAGCAGCGCGAGGCGCTGCAGCAGCGCCGCGCCGTCTATGAAAAGCTGCGCGAGCAGCAGCGCGCCAAGGCGCAGCGTGTGGTGGACCGGGTGGAGAACCAGCCCGGCCCGCGCCCCGGCGGTCCCGGCATGGGGCCGGGCCGTCCCGGTGGACCGGCGGCGCCCGGCGCCACTCAAGGCGCTCCGGGAGGCCCCGATGCGGCTCCGGCGCGTCCCGGGGGGCCGAACACCCCCGGTGGCAACGCGACCCCCGGGCGCCCCGGCGCGCCCGGCACGGCGCAAAATCCGCCCGCGACGCCGTCTCCGGTGCCCGGCCAGCCGCCGGCGGCGGCGCGCCCCGGCCCCGCGCAGCCGCAGAGCAATGCCGACCGGGCCCGGCGCAATCAGGAGATGATCGAGCGTCAGCAGCAGGAGCGTCAGCAGAAGCAGGAGGCGCAGCAGGAGCAGCAGCGCGCCCGCCAGCAGGAGCGCCAGCAGAAGCAGGAGGCCCAGCAGGAACAGCAGCGCGCCCGCCAGCAGGAACGCCAGCAGAAGCAGGAGGCCCAGCAGGAGCAGCAGCGCGCCCGCCAGCAGGAACGCCAGCAGAAGCAGGACGCCCAGCAGGAACAGCAGCGCGCCCGCCAGCAGGAGCGTCAGCAGAAGCAGGAGGCGCAGCAGCAACAACGCCAGCAACAAAGGCAGCAGAACCAGCAGGAGCGTCAGCAGAAGCAGGAGGCGCAGCAGGAACAGCGTCAGCAACAGAGGCAGCAGCGCCAGCAGCCGCCGCAGGCGGCTCCCCAGCAGGCCCGGCCGGCGCCAAACCAGCCGGCGCGCCCGCCACAGGGTCAGCCGCGTCCGCCCGGCGGAGGCGGTGGCGGCGGCGGCGGCGGACAGGGTGGCGGCGGCGGCAAGCCGGGCCAGCCCCCCATCCCGCCCGGCGCCCAGTAGCTTCGGCTAAACCTACAGAGCTCCGGCGACGCCGGGGCTCTGTTCGTGAGAGGCGGCTGCGCTGCGAGGTGCCCGGACCGGCGCGTCCCCTCAATGCAGCGTCGGAAGATTAAAGCTGTCCCAGTCCTCGCGCGGGATCGCCGCGCCGACATGGAAGGCGAAGCCCACCACCTTGCGCAGCGACGGGTCGAGTGCGCAGCGGTACGACACCTCGTACCAGTGGCGCTGGCTGCGGAAGGCGCCGCCCTTGGCAGTGAACACCGCACCCTCCAGCGCTGTATCGCCCGAGGCGTAATCGACCAGACGGTCGGGCTGGAAGTCCGGGCGCCAGGCGTGGATCTGCTCCATCGCTTCGAGATCGCAGATCTGGGCGAGGCGATCCTCTTCGCCCAGCCGCGCCAGTTCGCGGCGCAGGCCCCGGCTGCGCGGACTGTCCAGCGCCTGTTCCGAGAGCATGCGCGCGGGGCATATCATCTCCGGTGCGGCAGACTTTGCGGGCGACGCATGCGCCTGAGGCAACGCCCCGCCCGCGCGCGGCAGGGCTTCCGCCGAGGGCGATGACGGTACGGGGGCTGGGGAAACGACTGGCGCCGGGACGGCACGCAGCGCCGCGAAATCGCGGGAACTGATGATCTCGGTTTCCAGCGCCGGCACGTCCGCCGGCTCGGGAAGACTCCTGGCCCCCACCAGTACAAGGGCCGCCAGCACGCCGAGATGCAGCAGCGCAGAGGCGGCAAGCCGCGCGGCCTCGGCGGCGGAGCGGGCCGGCGGCGGGCGGCGCTCTTCAGCTTCCAGCAGACCGTGGACGGCGCCCGGCAGGGACGAGACGGCGATCATGCGGGATGGGCCGGCACGGGGAGCCTCCGGTGGTCGCCAAAGCCATCCCCGATGCGCCCGGCAGCATTATGGCCGCCACCGCGCGTGCCGCCGCGACAGGCACGCGCCGTCGAATCAAAAAAGCCCCGGCCATCGGCCGGGGCTCTCGTCGTTTCAGGGCGTGCGCGTCGCGCGGAACGGACTATTCCGCCGCCGGCTGCGCCTGCGCGTTCAGGCTGCCGCGCTTGGTCGCCAGCTTGTTGAGCGCGATGATATAGGCCTGCGCCGAGGCGACCAGCGTGTCGGGGTCGGAACCGCGCCCGGTCACCGCCTTGTCGCCATCCTCCAGCCGCACCGAGACTTCCGCCTGCGCATCCGTGCCCTCGGTCACGGCGTGAACCTGATAGAGCGCCAGCTTCGCCTCATGCGGGACGATGGCCTTGATGCAGTTGAACACCGCATCCACCGGGCCGTTGCCCTCGCATTCCTCGGTGACGAGGATACCGTCCACCTTCATCTTCATGGTGGCGCGCTGCGGGCCGTGGCTGCCGGCGATGACGCTGAGCGAGACCAGCTTCATGCGGTCATGGGCGGCGGCGATCTCGTGATCGACCAGCGCCTCGATGTCCTCGTCATAGACCACCTTCTTGCGGTCGGCGAGTTCCTTGAAGCGGCTGAAGGCGTCGTTCAAAGCGTTCTCGCCCAGCTCGTAGCCCAGCGCCTTCAGCTTGTCGCGGAAGGCGGCGCGGCCGGAATGCTTGCCCATCACCAGCGAGGTCTTGGACACGCCGACGCTGTCGGGGGTCATGATCTCATAGGTGGTGTTGTTCTTGAGCATGCCGTCCTGATGGATGCCGCTCTCATGGGCGAAGGCATTCCGGCCGACGATGGCCTTGTTGTACTGCACCGGGAAGGAGGTCACGGCCGAGACCAGCTTGGAGGCGCGGGTCAGCATGGTGCTCTCGATGCCGGTGGCGAAGGGCAGCACGTCGCCGCGGGTGCGGATGGCCATGACCACCTCTTCCAGCGCCGCATTGCCGGCGCGCTCGCCGAGGCCGTTGATGGTGCATTCGATCTGCCGCGCGCCGCCGGCCAGCGCCGCCAGCGAATTGGCCACCGCGAGGCCGAGATCGTCATGGCAATGGGCGGAGAAGATGATCTGCTCGCCATTGGGCACGCGGTCGAGGATATAGGCGCGCACCTGGCGGAACATCGCCTCATATTCCGACGGGGTGGCATAGCCCACCGTGTCCGGCAGATTGATGGTGGTGGCGCCGGCCTTCACCGCCGTCTCCACGCAGCGCGAGAGATAGTCGATGGGGGTGCGGGTGGCGTCCATCGCCGACCATTCGATGTCGTCGACCAGGTTGCGCGCCTGCGTCACCGTGGCGGTGATGATGTCGATCACCTGATCCTGCGTCTTGCGCATCTGGTGTTCGAGATGGATCGGCGAGGTGGAGACGAAGGTGTGGATGCGCGGGCGCTGGGCGAACTTCACCGCCTCGCCGGCGCGGGCGATGTCAGCGGGAATGGCGCGGGCGAGGCCGGCGATGACCGCGCGCCTGGTGCGGCGGGCGATCTCGGCGACGCTCTCGAAATCGCCATTGGAGGCGATGGGGAAGCCGGCCTCGATCACGTCGACGCCCATCGTGTCGAGGAGATCGGCGACTTCCAGCTTCTCTTCCAGCGTCATCGAGGCGCCGGGGCACTGCTCGCCGTCGCGCAGCGTGGTGTCGAAAATGACGACGCGGTCATGAGGGTTGGACATGTGGGCTTCCTTCTCGGCTCCGGCACCGGGAGCGGCAGGGCCTTCTGGCCCTCGCGGCATCGTCCGGTGCAATTCTGACAGTGTGGCGGGAGGCGTCATCCCCTGAGCGCCCAGGCGCGAAGCCCGGCCGGCCCTCAGGGGCGGCTAAGAAGAAGGAGCCCGGACGCAAGAAGAGCCTTCCCCGCAAACCGCAGCGCGGTCGGGGTCGCGGAAGAACGGCGGGCGGACGAAGTCGTCACGGCTCGGCTCTCGCGAGGTTGCTCTGGCGCAAGGTCATAGCCGAGCGCGGGGAAAACGGCAAGGGAGCACGGCAAAGGGCGCGGGCAAAGGGCGCGGGCAACTGTGCGGGCAAGTGTGCGGGCAAGACTGCGCGCCACGGGCCTCGGCGAAAAAGGGCGTCATGCCGGGCCGGCGACCGGGTCTCCGTGCCGGCGGAATGGGGGGGGCGACCGCTCCGCGAAGCGTGGCGATCCGGCCCGGCCCGGCATGACATTCCTCCCCACCGCGCCCGGACAGGCCGGGACCGGCGGGAAAGCGGTGATTCAGTGTCCCCCTTCCACCTTGTGGGTCGGCCGGCGCAGCAGCGGTGCGGCGAAGAACAGCACGACGAACAGCACGGTGAGCACGAGGAACACGTCGGAAAACGCCATGACCTCGGCCTGGATGCGCACCTGCCCGGCCATACGCTTCAGCGCCGCCGTCCCGGCATCCGAGCCCATGGCGGACAAAGCGCGGGTCATGGAATCGAGCCGCTCCACCGCCGCCGCATTCGCCCATTGCACATTCTCGTGCAGGCGGGCGAGGTGGAGATCCCAGCGGTCGTTGAGCACGGTGTTGATGAGGGCGAGCCCCACCGCGCCGCCGAGATTGCGCATCAGGTTGAACAGGCCGGAGGCGTTCTTGAGCTGGTCGGGCGGCAGGGTGCCGAGCGAGATGTTGTTGATCGGGATCATCGCCATCATGATGCCAACGCCGCGCAGGATCTGCGGCACCAGCAGCTCCCAGAAGTCCCAGTCGGCAGTCAGCCCCGTCACCTGCCACGTTCCCACCGCGAAGGCGGCGAAGCCGAAGCCGATCATCGCGCGCGGATCGACCTTGCCCATCAGCCGGCCGGCGATCGGCGCGCACAGGAACATGGCGAGGCCGGAGACGAACATGGTCTCGCCGATCATCAGCGCCGAATAGCCGCGCACCCGGGCGAGATAGAGCGGGTAGAGATAGGTCAGCCCGTAAAGCCCGATACCGACCACGAAGCTGAAGGCCGAGCCGACGGCGAAGTTGCGGTTGGCGAAGGCGCGCAGATCGACCACCGGCTCGCGGGCCATGAAGACGCGGGCGAAGAACGCCACCGCCGACACCGCGCCGAGCACGGCGAAGATGGCGATCCACTCATCCTCGAACCAGTCATTGGTCGGCCCCTCCTCCAGCACGAATTCGAGGCTGCCGAGGAAGCCGGCCATGAAGAGGAGCCCCCACCAGTCGAAGCGGTCGAGCAGAGCGAGGTCGGGCTCGTCGAAGTCCACCAGCGTCACCGTGGTGATGATGACGAAGATGCCGGGCACGATGTTGACCAGAAACAGCCAGTGCCAGGAGAACAGGTCGGTGAGATAGCCACCAATGGTCGGGCCGATGGTCGGCGCCAGCGTCGCCACCAGGCCGATCAGCGGCGCCACCACGCCCTGCTTCTCGCGCGGGAACACGGAATAGGCGGCGGCGAACACGGTGGGGATCATGCCGCCGCCGAGAAAGCCCTGCAGCGCGCGGTAGACGATCATCTGGTCGATCGAGGTCGCGGTGGCGCACATGAAGCTCATCACCGTGAAGCCCACCGCCGAGGCGGCGAACAGCCAGCGCGTCGACAGCGCCCGCGACAGGAAGCCCGACAGCGGGATCATCACCACCTCGGCGATGAGGTAGCTGGTCTGCACCCAGGAGATTTCGTCGGAGGAGGCGGCGAGCCCGGCCTGGATCTCCGAGAGCGAGGCGGAGACGATCTGGATGTCCAGTATCGCCATGAACATGCCGAACACCATGCACAGGAAGGCGAACATGCGCCGTCCCTCGCTGGAGGCGGCGCGGGGCGCGGCTCCGGGCGTGGCTGTGATGTCGGACATGCGCGCCTCCTGAAGGCTCAGCCGCGGGTGTCGACGGTGGCGACCACCGACATGCCCGGGCGCAGTTCCGCCTTGTCGCGGGCGGCCTCATCCAGCTCGATCCGCACCGGGACGCGCTGGACGATCTTGGTGAAATTGCCGGTGGCGTTCTCCGGCGGCAGCAGGCTGAACACCGAGCCGGAGGCCGGGGCGACGCTGACCACGCGGCCATGGAAGGTCTCGTCGGGATAGGCGTCCACCTCGACATCGACCTTCTGGCCCGGATGCAGCCGGCCGAGCTGGGTCTCCTTGAAATTGGCGTCGACATAGACCTGCGCCATCGGCACCAGTGCGGCGATGCGCGTGCCGGCCTGCACCAATTGCCCCACCTGCACCGCGCGATTGCCGACCACGCCGTCGAAGGGCGCCTTGACGACGGTGAAGTCGAGATCGCGCTGGGCCTGGTCGCGGGCGGTCTCCAATTCGTCGAGCGTACGCATGGCCTCGGTACGCTGGGCGTCGAGCACCGCGACATTGGCCTGCGCGGAGATCACCTTGGCCTTGGCGGCATCGACGGCGGCCTGCGCCTTGTCGCGGTCGGCGCGTGCCGTTTCCAGCGTCGCCCGGCTGGAGAACTGGTCCTTCATCAACTGGGTCTGGCGGTTGAGTTCGAGTTCGGCGCGCTGCAGCTCGGCATTTTCCGAGGTGAGCTCCGCCTGCGCCTGATCGACCTCCGCCCGCGCGGCGTCCATCTGCTGGCCATAGCGGGCGATGGTCGCCTGCTGGGTGGCGATCTTGTCTTCCGCCGCCTTGAGCGCGAGCCGATAGTCGCCATCGTCGATGCGGGCGATGACATCACCCGCCTTCACCGGCTGATTGGTGTCGACATCGAAAGCGACGACATGGCCACCGACCTTGGCGGCGAGGATCGAGGTGTCGGCGCCGACATAGGCGTCGTCGGTGGAGACCATGAACCGCCCCACCTGCCACCAGTTCGCGCCGTAATAGCCCCCGCCCGCCAACAGGGCGAGCAGAACCGCCCCCACCACCAGCTTCCTGCGTGAGCGCGGCGGCTGCGTCGGGGCCGTGTCGGCCGGCGCCGGCGGCGCCGCCACCTCGGGCGCCGGCTTGCGCGAAGTGATCGGGATCGGCTCGCCGGCCGGCACCCGCTCCATCTCCGCATCCGGCACTGCCTTGATCTCGGCCTGCGCCATGACCGCCCTCCGTAACGTAACTAAACCGTTTAGTTCATATGCAGCTTTACATATCAAACTAAACAGTTTAGTCAAGTCCTTTGACAACAGCGTTCCGCGCGCCCTATCAGGAGGCTGAGGGTAGCCATGAGCATGACCGACATCGACACCGCCGCCGCGCCCGCGCGCTCGGAACCGGAATCGTCCAAGCGCCGCGACATCATCGACGGGGCGCGGAAGGTGTTTTTCGAAAAGGGCTTCGACGCCGCCAGCATGGATGAGGTGGCCAAGGCGGCCAGCGTCTCCAAGGCGACGATCTATGTCTATTTCTCCAGCAAGGAAGAACTGTTCGAGGCGCTGGTGCACAATGACCGCGCCCGTTCGGCCGAGCAGCTTTTCGAGTTCGACCCCAGCATCGACGATGTCGAGAGCCTGCTGCGCCGGATCGGCATCTCCTTCATGACCATGATGGTGCAGCCCGACCATATCCGGCTGGTGCGCATGGTGATGTCGGTGGCGGAGCGGTTTCCCCGTGTCGGCCGCACCTTCTTCGAGGCCGGCCCCTGCCAGGGCGGGCAGCGCCTCGCCAATCTGCTGCGCCAGCAGGCCGATCTCGGCCGGCTCGCCATCGACGACGATCTCGCCGCCGCCTATGCCTTCTTCAACCTGTGCCAGAGCAACCAGGTGAAGGGTCTGCTGTTCGGCGTCAACGCGCCGCCCTCCCCGGCGGAAATCGCGGCGACGGTGGAACGCGCCGTGCGGGTGTTCCTTGCCTATTACGGCGCGCAGCGGAGCGGGACGCGGCCACCGCGCCGCTAGATCATTTGACTGTTGGGTCGCGTTTTCTTCACGCGAACCGGTATCCGCTTCGCTCGAAAACGCGCTCGGCGCCGCCCGGCCCGCGACGGCCTCAGGCGGCCTTGCGTTCGAGGATTTCCCGCAGCGACTTGATCAGCGGCTCGCTCTCATAAGGTTTGGGCAGCACCGGAATGTCCTCGCAGCCGGCCGGGATCATCGAGCGGTCGCCATAGCCGGTGGCGAAGAGGAAGGGGACGCCGAGCCGCTGCAGTTCCTGCGCCACTGGGGCCGAGGTGCCGGCGCCGAGATTGACATCCAGCACCGCCACATCGGGCGTGAAATCCTGCAGCCGGCGCAGCGCCTCGGCGGCGGAAGGCGCCGTCACCACATTGTCGATGCCGGCATCATTCAGCATCATCTCCACATCCATGGCGATGAGCATCTGGTCTTCCACCAGCAGCACGCCGAGTTCGGCAAGTGAGGCGGCCTGCGCCTGCGCCCCGGCGCCGGCTTCGCCCTCCGCCCCCTCCCCGTCCTTGCCGGACGAGGTGGAGACATGGCGGGACGGCAGGCACAGATGCGCCACCAGCCCGGCGGGAGCGAATTCCAGCCGGCTGGTGCCGCCGAGATCATAGGGCACGCTGCGCTCGATCAGCGCCATGCCGAAGCCGCGCCGGCGGCTGGCCACCACCTCCGGCCCGCCCTGTTCGCGCCACACCACCGCGCAGTCGCCGTTGGGCTCGATGCGCCACGTCACCTCCAGCCGCCCGCCAAGGCGCGAGAGCGCGCCATATTTGGCGGCGTTGGTGGAGAGTTCATGCAGCACCAGTGCCATGACCGAGAAGGCGCGGGCATCGAGCCAGACGGTGGGCCCGCTCAAGCTCAGCCGGCTGCCATCGCCGCCATAGGGCGAGAGTTCGGCGCGCAGCAGATCGCCGAGCGAGCCGCCGCCCGCCCCGCGCACCACCTGATCATGGGCGATGGCCAGCGCCTGCACCCGCCCCCGCAGGCTCTCGACATAATCCTGCGTGCTGCGGCCGTCGCGCAGGGAATGCTCCACCAGCGACTTGATCACCGCGAGAATATTCTTCACCCGGTGGTTCAGCTCCTCATTGAGCAGGCGCTGGCGGGTGTCGGCCTTGTCGCGCTCATCCGCCATCAGCTCATTATGGCGCAGCACGATTTCCACCAGGGTGGAGCGCGCCGCCTCGGCGATTTCGCGGTCGGCATCGGTCCACGGACTCGCCTTGCCGCGCACTGTCTCCTTCCAGATGGCGAAGCTCTTGCGCGGGGTCAGCCGATCCCCGAGGGGGCCGGTCTCATAGGTCTTTTCCGGCCGGCCGGCCCAGTCGAGCGTGTGGACGATCTCCTTGCGGAAGAACAGCAGATAGTCGCGCGGCAGTTGCGACAGCGGCAGCGCCAGCACGCCGGACGCCTCGGCGCAGAACGCTTCCGCGCGCGGCCAGACGGTCGACAGTTCATGGCTCGCCCACACCTTGCCCTCGGCCCGCTCGCCGATGAAATTGGCAAGGCCGGGTATCTCGGCAGCCGGCGGCACCGCGCCTTCCGCGCTCCACTGCCCGCCGAGCCACAGGCCGATGCCGTCGCAGGGCATCAGCTTGGCGAAGTCGGCGAGATTGGTGCGCAGCAATTCGCCAATATCCTCCTCCTGCGAGGCGAGGCGCAGCACGCGGTCGAGCGCCCGGCGCGCCATGGTGGCGACATCGAGCGTGCGCTTCTGCTTCAGCGCCTGCAGATGCAGGGCGAAGAAGGCGCCGAACATCTCCGCCGCCACCCGCTCCGCCATCGGCAGCACGCGCGGCGCGTAATGGTGGCACGCCACCAGCCCCCAGAGCTGGCCATCGACGATGACGGAAATCGACATGGAGGCGGCGACCCCCATATTGCGGAGATATTCGAGATGGATCGGCGACACCGAGCGCAGATGCGCGAAGGACAGGTCCAGCGGGTCGTCGAGCGGGTGCTCCTCCGGCACCAGCGGGCAGCGCTCGCCATTGGCGTCGCCGATGACGCGGACGATGTTGCGGACATAGAGGGTGCGCGCCTGCTGGGGAATGTCGCTGGCCGGGAACCACTGGTGCAGGAAGCTCTCCAGATCCTCGCGCTTGTCCTCGCTCACCACCTGTCCGGCGCCGTCCTCGGCGAACTGGTAGATCATCACCCGGTCATAGCCGAGCAGGCTGCGGACCAGCCGGGTCGAGTGTTCGAGCAGCCTGTCGATGTCCTTCTCGCCGCGCACGCGGGCGAACATGGAGCGGGCGAGGTCGAGCGCCGGCCCATCCTCGGCCGAGGCGACCTCGAATTCGATGAGGCTGGCGCCGTTGAAGACATGGGCCGACACGTCGAAGCGCCCGCCGGAGGCGAGTTCGACATTGAACAGCAGCGCCGGGGACGAGGGGTCGGTGCCGCGAGCCAGCGCCTCGCGGATGCGCGCCGCCGCCGACGCGCCGAGCAATTCGCCGAGATCGCGGCCGATGAGCGGCCCCGTCAGCGCCAGCATCTCGGCCGCGTTGCTGGAATGGCGCCGCACCACCCCGCCCTGCGGGTCGCAGGCGATCAGGCAGCCATGGCACTGCACGCTGCCGGGGATATGGATCGGCTCGCGATCGCAATTGGACAGGTCGACCCGCTCACCCGCCGACATGACGCGCCCCGCCCCTCGGGCTCATGGCCGGGCCGCCGGAACCGGGGACGCCGGCACCCGCCGCCGGGGACACAAGGCCGGAGCGGCGAAGCCGCGGGCGGGGCGAAAGACGGCAAAGGGCGCGCGACATGCTGGGCTTTTCAATTCACTCACGATTGGTAGCTACGGAGAACGCGATACCCCCCGCCGGGTTCCCGTTTCTCTGCGCCGGCCCCCGCCTCTTGCGCGCGATCATCAAATGGCTCGATTCTTCCGGTCAGAGGCGCGCATCAGGCGAGGAGGAGGTGGCGATGCGATTCCCCGGCATGGTCCGAGCGGCGGTCCCGATGCTGGCGCTTGCGCTGGCAGCAGCGCCGCTTCTGTCGCCGCGCGGCGCGGCGGCGCAAGCGCCCGCCGCCGACACGCTGAGCTGGGACGGCATTCCCCGCTTCCAGATGCGCGGCGGGCTGAAGGCGTTCTGGAATGTCGGCGACGGTTCTCGGGGGGAAAATACCCGCCAGGCCCTGGCCCATGGCTTCGAGCCGGTGACGCTGGTCAACACCTATTCCGATTATTGGGGCAAGCCGCGCCGGGACATCAACCCGGCGAAGGACGGGCCGAGCGCCAACCCCTGGGACATGCCGCCCAATTTCGAGCTGGTGGTCCGCCGCGCCATCGAGAACGGCAAGCCCAGCGGAATCTACGTCCAGGACATCGAATTCCCCTTCGTCGAGAACATCGAGAAGGCGCATGGGGATACGGCGGCCCGCCTTGCCTCCGGCGCGACCTCGCTGGCGGCGTTCGAGGAAGCCTATTACAAGAAATGGGCGGAATGGTTCTGGCTACCGCTGCTCTGGACCAAGGAGCGCTATCCCGACGCCGTGGTCGGGCTTTACGGCGTGCAGCCATTCCGGCGCGACTATTGGGGCATCGCCGGCAAGGACGCGGCGCAGATCGACGGTTCGCACCGCACCGATGCGCAGCTCTGGGAGTATATCGACCCCTATGTCGATTTCTACATTTCCAGCATCTACCTGTTCTTCGACCAGCCCGACTCGGTGTTCTACATGGCCGCCAATGTCGAGGAGAACTACCTGCGGACCCGCCCCTTCGGCGACCGCCCGGTCTATGCCTATGAATGGCTGCAGTTCCACATTTCCAATGAGAAACTGAGCGGGCAGGAGGTGCCCGGCTATCTCGCCGAGGCGATGGCGATCATCCCCTATTTCAGCGGCGCCAAGGGCGTGGTGCTGTGGGGCTGGGAACCGCAACTGAAAACCGCGCGCCCGCCCTACCGTCAGCTTCCGCGCTATGTCCGCTCGCTGCAGCGCGTGGCGGCGCTGTCGGAGAAGATCGGCCGTGGCCGGCTCGTCCTCGACACCCCGGCCCATGTCGCCTGGCGCGAACGCCAGCCGCTGGTCCGCACCGTCGAACTTGATGACGGCTCCTGCGTGGTGATGGCGATCGACCCCTGGCAGGACGAGACCGCCCGCAGCACAAGGCGGGTGCGCTGCGGCGAATGGGAAGCCGACATCGCCCTGGACGGCCGGAGCACCGCGCTGGCGGTGCTGAGCCGGGACGGGCTCAAGAGCTACTGAACCCCAGAGCTACTGAGGCGGCAGCTCCTGAACCGGGCGCGCCGCCAGCGCCCGCTCGCCATCGGTAATGAAGTCGCGGATGACAGGCACGTCGTCGCGCTCATTGGACAGCAGCAACTGGAACACCATGTTCGAGCCGTGCAGGAAGCCGAGTTCCACCGCCACGAGGTAGAACTCCCACATGCGGGCGAAGCGCTCGCCCATCATCGCCACCACCTCGCCGCGCTTGGCCTCGAAGTTCTGCCGCCAGTGGCGGATGGTCCAGTAATAATGCAGGCGCAGGATTTCGCAGTCGGCCGTCCACAGCCCGACCCGCTCCAGCGAGGTGAACACTTCCGACATGGCCGGCACATAGCCACCGGGGAAGATGTATTTGCGGATGAAGGGCGCGGTCGAGCCGGGCGGCGACATGCGGCCGATGGCGTGGATCATGGCAAAGCCGCCCGGCGCCAGCAACCGCTTGATGGTGTTGAAATAGTCGTCGAAATGATTGACGCCGACATGCTCCATCATGCCGACGGAGACGATGCGGTCGAAGCGGCCGGTGAGTTCGCGATAGTCGCGCTCGAAGAAGGTGATGCGGTCGGCGACGCCGGCCGCCTCGGCGCGCTTCTTCGATTCGGCAAGCTGCTCGGTGGCGACGTTGATGGCGGTGACATGCACGCCGAGCTCGGCGAGATAGATGGCGAGCGCGCCCCAGCCCGAGCCGATCTCCGCCACCCGCATGCCGGGTTCCAGCTTCAGCTTGGCGGCGATGTGGCGAAGCTTGGCTTCCTGGGCCTCTTCCAGCGAGGCGTCGGGGGTGGGGAAATAGGCGCAGGAATAGATCATGCGCGAATCGAGCCACAGCCGGTAGAATTCCGGCGGGTGGTCGTAATGGCTCTGGGCATTGCTGGCCGAGCGGCCCAGCGGATTCGACTGGTGCCAGCGCTTGAGCGCCCGCCAGGAACGCCGCAACGCCTGCTGCACCGGATGCGAGGCGAGGCCGCGCCGGTTGACCGAGAACAGCATGAGGAAATCATAGACGGTGGAGCCGTCCTCGAAGGTCAGCCTTCCGTCCATATAGGCCTCGGCCGACACCAGCTCTGGGTTGAAGAACAGCTCGCGGTCGAGCTTCTCGTCCTTCAGCCGCATCACCACATTCGGCCCGTCCTCGCCGCTGCCGAAGACGGTGCGCGTGCCATTGGGCTCGATGACCGTCAGCTGGCCCTTATGGACGAACCGCTTGAGGAGATGGGGTAGAAACCGCATGGAACGCTCCGCCTGCACGGCGAGCCCCCGCCGGTCCGCCTTGCGGCATCGGGCATAAGGGCCCCCGCCCTGTCAAGCGCGGGCGGGCGATGGACCGCTCAGCCCGCCGCCTCGCGCCGGGCGGGGGGCTTCGGCGCCTCCTCGGTGCGGACCAGCCGGCGCACCGCTCCGCTCGCCACGATGGTGCCGCGGTCGAAGAATGCTTCGTGGTTCTTCTCGATGTCCTCGGCGATGTAGCGGTAGTTCACCATCAGCCCGTAGGACTGCCCCATGCCGCGCGGGGAGAGATCGCCGAACGGGTTGATCCGCTCCAGCCGGGCGCCATTGCCGAGATGAAAGCGCGCCACCGGATCGAGCGGCTTGCCCTTGGACGAGCGGGCGATCAGGAAATAATGCGCCGCCAGCGCCTCGATCGCCGGGCGCAGCGCCGCCTGCCCGGCCGCGTCGGGCGCCGCCTCTCCCGCGTGGGCGGCAAGCGCGGCGCGGTCCTCGGCGGTCAGCACGGCCGAGGCCGGATCAGCGAGCTGGGCGTCGACAAAGGCGCGGAAGCCCGGCACCGGCGAGAGGGTGACGAACTCCTTCAGATTGGGAAACTCGCGGGAGATTTCCGCCACCACCTGCTTGATGAGGAAATTGCCGAAGCTCACACCGCCGAGCCCGGTCTGGCAGTTGGAGATGGAATAGAACACGGCGGTGCGCGCGCTCTCCGGCGCCAGCGGCGTGCGCGCCGTGTCGAGGATCGGCGCGATGGCGGCCGGTGCCTCGCGCGTCAGCGCCACCTCGACGAAGATCAGCGGCTCGTCGACCAGCGCGGGATGGAAGAAGGCGTAGCAGCGCCGGTCAGGGCTATCGACGCGGGCGCGCAGATCGTTCCAGTCGCGGATTTCATGCACCGCCTCGTAGCGGATGATCTTTTCCAGGACATTGGCGGGCGTCGACCAGTCGATCCGGCGCAGCACGAGGAACCCCCGATTGAACCAGGAAGCAAAGAGATGAACGAAGTCGCGGTCAATCTCGGCGAGATCGCGGCGACGGGCGAGAAAGCCGAGCAGGTCGGCGCGCATCGCCACCAGCCGGGCGGTGGCGCCGGGAGCGAGGTTCAGGCGGCGGATGAGTTCCTGCCGGCGCGGCTCGCTGGCGGCATGAAGTTCCGCCACGCTGTGCGCGCCGGGCTTCGCCGAATGGGCGGCGAGCGCGGCGTCGAGGCGGGCGGCGTCGGGGCCGAAATCGGTGGCCAGCCCTTCGAAGAAGGCGATACGCTCGCCGCTGCGCAGCCGGGCATAGGCGGCGAGAATCTCCTGCGCCAACGCGACGCCGGAGGCTTCCCCCTGCCCGGACAGCAGGCGCTCGCACAGTTCCGCCACGCCGGCGGCGCGCGCCTCGCCGGCCGGACGGCGCTCGCGGCCAAGGTCCAGCAGCGCCCGCCCCCGCACCGAGATGGTGCCGAGAAGATCACTGAGGAAGCCGTTGCCGCTGTCCATCCGTCTCCGTCCCTCACTTTCGAGCCCACCATCTGACCCTTGCGGCACGACGGGCGCAAGACGGCCCGGCCCGCGCGGCGCCGGCAAACGCCGCGCAAGCGGACACGTTTTCGCGCGCGGGGGGCGCCGGGGCTTTAATTTCGTCAATGGCGGCGACATGTTAGCGCTCCATGCTGAAAGCCCTCCGTGTCATGCTCCTCGGTTTCCTGCTGCTCTTCATCCTGCCGCTCGGCGCGCATGCGCTGGTGCAGTGGCAGACGGCCGACTGGAGCCGTAGCTGGCGCACCGCCGACTGGTCGAGCACCGGCACGCTGCCGCCGGCGGACGCGCATCCGGACGCCTTGGTGCGCATCTATGCCGCCCGGGTCGGGCGCTGGCGCGGCATCTTCGCGGTGCATAGCTGGCTCGTCTTCAAGGGGCCGGGCGCGGGCGCCTATGAGCGCTACGACAAGGTCGGCTGGGGCCGGCCGATCCGCCATAATGGCTACGCCCCGGACGGGCGCTGGTATGGCAACGACCCGGAAATCGTGTTCGAGGCCACTGGCGCGGAGGCCGAGCGGCTGATTCCGAAGCTGCGGGCGGCGGTCGCCTCCTATCCCTATGGCAAGGCCGGCGACTACCATGTCTGGCCGGGGCCGAACTCCAACAGCTTCATCGCCCATGTCATCGGGCAGGTGCCGGAACTCGGCATCGCCCTTCCCCCGACCGCCATCGGCAAGGACTATCCGGTCGATGGCGGCTGGTTCGGTCTCGCCCCTTCGCGCACCGGCCTCAGGGTGACTCTCGACGGCTATCTCGGGTTGACGGTGGCGTGGGTGGAAGGCATCGAGGTCAATCTGCTCGGCGCCGTCGCCGGGCTTGACCTGCGCCGGCCGGGCATCAAGCTGCCGGGTTTCGGCCGTATCGGCATTTGAGGGTGCGCCGGCGGGCCGTCGACACCCCGCGCGGCGCCGGGCATGGATAAGGAGCGCAGGCATGTTCAGACAGTTCTGGCGCGGCGGATTCGCCGCACTGTGTCTTCTTCCCCTCGCCCTCGCCCCGGCGCAGGCCGCGCCCTGCGGCAATGATGCCTCGGGCTTTTCCGCCTGGCTGCCGGCCTTCAAGCGCGAGGCGCAGGCGCAGGGCATTTCCCCCAGGGCGCTGAGCGCGCTCGACGGCGTGACCTACGACACGACGGTGATCCGGCTCGACCGCAACCAGAAGCATTTCAAGATGAGCTTCGAGCAGTTCGCCGCCAACCGTATCAGTGCCGGGCGCATCGCCACCGGCAAGAAGAAGCTGAAGCAATACGCCTCCACCCTCGCCCGCATCGAACAGCGCTACGGCGTGCCCGGCGAGGTGCTGGTGGCGATCTGGGGGCTGGAGACCGATTACGGCGTCAACCAGGGCAAGATGCCGATCCTGCGCTCGCTCGCCACCCTGTCCTATGACTGCCGGCGTTCCGATTTCTTCACCGCGCAACTGCTCGACGCGCTGCGCATCTACCAGCATGGCGACCTCACTTTGGACGAGATGCGCGGCGCCTGGGCCGGCGAGATCGGCCAGACCCAGTTCCTCGCCTCGTCTTATGTGAAATACGCGGTCGATTTCGACGGCGATGGCCGCGCCGACCTCGTGCGCAGCGCCCCGGACGTGCTGGCTTCCACCGCCAATTATCTGCGCGGCTATGGCTGGCGCCCCGGCGCCGGCTGGGGGCCGGGCGAGCCGAACTACCAGGCACTGCTCGGCTGGAACAAGGCGGAGGTCTATGTGAAGACCATCGGCCTGTTCGCCAGCAAGCTGAAGTAACAGGGACAGAAGAGCGTCATCCCGGCCGCAGGCGAAGCCGAAGCGCCGGGATCGCGGGAAAACCGGACGGCGGACGATCCCGGCTCGCCGCTGCGCGGCGTCCGGGATGACGGTGAACGAGCCCGACGCGCGCCATCGTCCCGAACCGTCCACGCCCACCACCGCCCATAAGCGAACAGCCCTTGCGCGGGATTTCGGCTTGCCGCGCGGAAAGGCCGGCGGCTTTATCGCAGTCCCCCCGTGAGACTGCCAGGTGCCTGCCGTGACCGACGCCCTCCCCGCTTCCGCCGAAACCTATGACTACATCGTGGTCGGCGCCGGCTCGGCCGGCTGCGTGCTGGCGAACCGGCTTTCCGCCGACCCGAAGAACCGGGTGCTGGTGCTGGAGGCCGGCGGGCGCGACAACTGGATCTGGTTCCACATTCCGGTCGGCTATCTCTTCGCCATCGGCAATCCCCGCGCCGACTGGTGCTTCAGGACCGAGGCCGAGGCCGGGCTGAACGGGCGGGCGCTGAACTATCCGCGCGGCAAGACCATTGGCGGCTCCTCGGCCATCAACGCCATGATCTATATGCGCGGCCAGGCCGCCGATTACGACCATTGGCGCCAGCTCGGGCTCGACGGCTGGGGCTGGGAGGACGTGCTCCCCGTGTTCAAGCGGCACGAGGACCATTATCTCGGCGCGGCCGAATTCCATGGCGGCGGCGGCGAGTGGCGGGTGGAAGCGCCGCGGCTCACCTGGAAGCTGCTCGACACGGTGCGGGTGGCGGCCGAGCAGGCCGGCATTCCGCCGATTCCGGATTTCAACACCGGCGACAATGAAGGCTCGTCCTATTTCCAGGTGAACCAGAAGCGCGGCTTTCGCTGGAGCGCGGCGCGCGGCTTCCTCAAACCCGTTCTCTCCCGCCCCAATCTGCGGCTGGAAACCTCCTGCCACACCGAGCGCGTGCTGATCGAGGACGGGCGCGCCGCCGGCGTCGTCTACCGCCAGAACGGGGTCACCAAGGTGGCGCGGGCGCAAGGCGAGGTGATCCTCGCCGCCGGCGCCATCGGCTCGCCGCATCTGCTCAAGCTCTCCGGCATCGGGCCGGGCGAGGAACTGACGCATCATGGAATCGCCGTGGCGCACGCGCTGCCGGGCGTCGGGGCCAATCTGCAGGACCATCTGCAACTCAGGATGATCTACAAGGTCTCCGACGTGCCGACGCTGAACGAGCAGTACCATTCGCTGTTCGGCCGGGCGAAGATGGGGCTCGACTTCGCGCTGTTCCAGCGCGGGCCGCTGACCATGGCCCCCTCGCAGCTCGGCATCTTCACCCGCTCGCGCGCCGAGAAAGAGAGCGCCGACCTCGAATTCCACGTCCAGCCGCTCTCGCTCGGGAAGTTCGGCGAGCCGCTGCACAATTTCCCCGCCTTCACCATGAGCGTGTGCAATCTGCGCCCCACCAGCCGGGGCACGCTGACGCTGGCGAGCGCCGACAGCGCCACACCGCCGCGCATACAGCCGAACTATCTCGCCACCGAGGAGGACCGGCGCGTCGCCGCCGACAGCCTGCGCACCGGCCGGCGCATCGTCGGCCAAAAGGCGCTGGCGCCGTTCACGCCGGAGGAGTTCCTGCCCGGCCCCGCCGTGGACGACAGCGAGGAGGCGCTGGCCCGCGCTGCCGGCGATATCGGCACCACCATCTTCCACCCCGTTGGCACGGCGAAGATGGGCCTGCCCTCCGACCCGCTGGCGGTGGTGGATGCGCGGCTGCGCGTGTTCGGCGTGCGCGGCCTGCGCGTCGCCGATGCCTCAATCATGCCGACCATCGTCTCCGGCAACACCAATTCGCCGACCATCATGATCGCGGAGAAGGCGGCGGGGATGATATTGGCGGACGGACGGGCGTAACCGTCCCATCGTCGTCCCGGACGGCCGCACGGCCGAGCCGGGATCGGGTGACGCATTGGGCCGCGATCCCGGCTCTGCGGCTTCGCCTTCGGCCGGGATGACGACCCACAAGAGCCTCAGGGCGCCAGCACCACCTCGCGGCAGGCCGGGGGCAGGTCTTTCACCAGCATGGGCGGCTTGGGCTTGGGCGGCGTCGCCGGCGGCTTGGGGTTGAGATTGGCGTCGGAGAACCACCAGTCGAGTTCAGAGCCGCAGCCCTCGCCCGGCGTCACCGGGTCCTGCGGCCGGCAGTCCTTCGCCCCCTCGGGGCAGGAAAGCCGCACATGCATGTGGTAGTCGTGCCCCCAATAGGGCCGCACCTTCTGCAGCCAGGAACGGTCGCCGGTAGCATCCCGGCATAGCGCCTTCTTGATCGCGGCATTGACCAGCACACGCTCGACCTCCGGGTCCTGCGCCGCCGCCTTGATCACCGCGATGTGCGAGGGCGTCCACACCGCGGCGTCCACGTCGCGCCGGTCCTTGCGCACGATCATGGTGGCGGAGATCTTCTCGCGCTCCTCGCGGGTGAATGCGCGCTTCGGCATCGGGGTGAGCCAGATATCGGCGTCGAGCCCGATCTGGTGCGAGGCATGGCCGGTGAGCATCGGCCCGCCGCGCGGCTGCGAGAGATCGCCCACCAGAATGCCCGGCCATTGCGAGACCTGCGGCACGGTGGCGGAAAAGCGTTCGAGAAAGGCGATGAGGTTGGGATGGCCCCAGTTGCGGTTGCGCGACAGCCGCATCGCCTGCCAGGTGGCGCCATTGACCGGCAGCGCCTGCGCGCCGGCAAGGCAGCCCTTCGAATAGAAGCCGATGGAGCGGGCGGCGAGCGGCGCCGGCGCCTTCTGTGCGCCGAACACCTGCTTGGCCGGCAGGCTGTCGAGCTGGCCGGGAGACGGGCTCTGCGCGCCCGCCACGCCCGCCATCAGGCTGAGCGCGAGAGCGGCGAGGCTCGCCCGCCGCCGCGCGCGGGCGCTCATGTCCCCGCCTGCGACAGGATGACGAAATCCTTGTCCGAGCGCGTCTCCGGCTTGGCGGAAAGCTCGGTGACGAACAGGGTGGAGCCCGGCACCAGCAGCTTGGCCAATTGCTGGTTGGCGCTCGCCGCCACCGTCACCCGGTCGATGGCGCTGGCCGCCTTGCCGCCGGCGGCGCCATAGCCCTCGAAGGACAGCGCCGTCCACGACACCTCGCCGCCGACATTCTTCAGCACATAGACCACATTGCCGACCGGCGTTTGCGGGTCGCGGATCGTCACCGGGGAGGTAAAGGCCACCGCGCCGTCCTTCAGCACGGTCAGCGCCATGTCGGCCTGGCTGACGATCATCGTCACCGCATCCTGCGCCGGGTCGGGCGCGGCCTCGGTGTCCGGCGTGCCATTGCTGTTCTTCGGGTCGGCCTTGGCGATCGCCGCCGTGGCATCGGCCGGCAGCACGAGGCCGGGATGCAGCACGTCCACCGGCTCGGAATGCGAATCGGCGATGATGACCGGCGTGCCGTAATGGGTGATGGAGAAGAGCAGCTTGGCGAATTCGAGCGGCAGGTGCACGCAGCCATGCGAGGACGGATAGCCCGGCAGCCCGCCGGCATGCAGCGCCACCCCGGACCAGGTGAGCATTTCCGTATAGGGCATGGAGGCATCGTCATAGAGCGAGGAATGGTGGTCGACATCCTTCTCAAGGATGATGAACACCCCGGCCGGGGTTTCGTGCCCTTCCCGGCCGGTCGAGACGGTGGAGACGCCGATGCGGATGCCGTTGCGATAGACATAGCAGCGCTGGTCCGGCAGCGAGACGATGATGGCGACGAAGCCTTCCGGCGCCCGGTCGGGATACCAGGCGAACTGGCCGGGCTTCAGCTTGTCGACCTCGGTTTCCGCCACCTGCTGCGCCTGCGCCGGCAGCCCGCCCGCCGCCGCCAGCAGGAGCGCCGCGCCGGCCCGCAGCACCGCCCGGCGATCGCCGCGCCAATCGCCCGTCCCCTCGGTCATGGTGATTCTCCCTCTCGCCTGCGGCGCGCACGATATCGGGCACAGGCGGGCGGCGCCAACCGGCGATTTCTGGTCGGATCGCCCTGGCGCCGGACCTTCCGCGACGGGAACCCGCGCGGGGCCCAAGCCGTTGATCCCGCGAGACTGTCAACAATGGGAGGCCAACATGCAGACGACGCAGCAGAATGTCGAAGCGCGCGAAACCCGCACGCTGATCGGCAGCGACAAGGTGGAAGGAACGGCCGTCTACCGGCCCGATGGCGAGCGCATCGGCACCATCGAGCGGGTGATGATCGACAAGCTGACCGGCCAGACCGCCTATGCGGTGATGAGCTTCGGCGGCTTTCTCGGCTTCGGCGAGGACTATTACCCGCTGCCGTGGTCGCTGCTCAAATATGATGAATCGCTCGACGGCTATGTCGTCGACATCACCGAGGAGCAGTTGCGCGGCGCGCCGCACCACGCCCATTCCGACGAGCGGTCGTGGAAGGACCGCGACTGGGGCCGCAAGGTCGATGATTATTACGACGTGCCGCCTTACGTGATCTGACGCGATGGCGCACGCGGACAGGAGACGGCCGGGCCCTCGCCCGGCCGTTTTCGCGTGCTCAGGCCCCGGCGTCCTTGGTCATGTCGACGGTCTCGGCGCCGGGCGCGTTCTTCTTGATCGAGTCGATGGCGGCGAGGGCGGACGCCTTTGCGCTGTAGCCCTCGGACGAGAACATCGCCTCGCCGTTCGAGGCCCGGAACCGGAACCGGAACTCGCCCGCCTTGTCCTTGTAGACTTCGAATTTATAGGCCATGGGCCGCCTCCCCTGCGGTGGTTGAGGGAATGCGATCACATCACGAAAGCCGGCGCTTGGGTAGCACGGGGCTCAGTCGTCGACCTTCAGCGCGGCGATGAAGGCTTCCTGCGGAATCTCGACGCGGCCGAACTGGCGCATCTTCTTCTTGCCTTCCTTCTGCTTTTCCAGAAGCTTGCGCTTGCGGGTGATGTCGCCGCCATAGCACTTGGCGGTCACGTCCTTGCGCAGCGCGCGGATGGTTTCGCGGGCGATGATCTTGGCGCCGATCGAGGCCTGGATCGGAATCTGGAACAGATGCTGCGGGATCAGGTCCTTCAGCTTCTCGCACATGGCGCGGCCGCGATATTCGGCGCGGGTGCGGTGCACCAGCATGGAGAGGGCGTCCACCGGCTCGGCATTGACCAGGATCGACATCTTCACGAGATCGCCGACGCGGTAATCGGTGATGTGGTAGTCGAAGGAGGCGTAGCCCTTGGAGATCGACTTCAGCCGGTCGTAGAAATCGAACACCACTTCGTTGAGCGGCAGGTCATAGGTCAGCATGGCGCGCGCGCCGACATAGGTCAGCTCGATCTGGCTGCCGCGCCGGTCCTGGCACAGCTTGATCACCGAGCCGAGATAGTCGTCCGGCGTGAGGATGGTGGCGCGGATCCACGGCTCGCGGATTTCCTTGATCTTCACCACGTCCGGCATGTCGGCGGGGTTGTGCAGTTCCAGCACGCTGCCGTCGTTCATCTCGATCTCGTAGATGACCGAGGGGGCGGTGGCGATGAGGTCGAGATTGAACTCGCGCTCCAGACGCTCCTGGATGATCTCCAGATGCAGCAGCCCGAGGAACCCGCAGCGGAAGCCGAAGCCGAGCGCGGCCGAGGTCTCCATCTCGAAGGAGAAGCTGGCGTCGTTGAGGCGCAGCTTGCCCATGGCGGCGCGCAGATCCTCGAAATCGGCGGCGTCGACCGGGAACAGGCCGCAGAACACCACCGGCTGCGCCGGCTTGAAGCCCGGCAGCGCCTCGGCGGTGGGCCGCTTTTCCTCGGTGATGGTGTCGCCGACGCGGGTATCGGCCACTTCCTTGATCGAGCCGGTGAGGAAGCCGATCTCGCCAGTGCCGAGTTCGGACATCACGGTGAGCTTGGGCGTGAACACGCCGACGCGGTCGACCTCGTAGACGGCGCCGGTCTGCATCATCTTGATGCGCTGGCCCTTCTTCATCACGCCGTCGACGATGCGCACCAGCACCACGACGCCGAGATAGACATCATACCAGCTATCGACCAGCAGCGCCTTGAGCGGCGCCTCGCGGTCGCCCTTGGGCGGCGGCAGGCGGGTGACGATGGCTTCCAGCACGTCGGGAATGCCGATGCCGGTCTTGGCCGAGATGAGGATGGCGTCGGAAGCGTCGAGCCCGATCACGTCCTCGATCTGCGCCTTCACCTTGTCCGGCTCGGCGGCCGGCAGGTCGACCTTGTTGAGGACCGGCACGATCTCGTGGTTATTGTCGATGGCCTGGTAGACGTTCGCCAGCGTCTGCGCCTCGACGCCCTGCGAGGCGTCGACCACCAAGAGCGAGCCCTCGACGGCGGCGAGCGAGCGGTTCACCTCATAGGCGAAGTCGACATGGCCGGGCGTGTCGATGAGGTTGAGCACATAGTCCTGCCCATCCTTGGCCCTGTAGGACAGGCGCACGGTCTGCGCCTTGATGGTGATGCCGCGCTCGCGCTCGATCTCCATATTGTCGAGCACCTGCTCGGACATCTCGCGTTCCGACAATCCGCCGGTGATCTGGATCAGGCGGTCGGCAAGGGTCGACTTCCCATGGTCGATATGGGCGACGATGGAGAAGTTGCGGATGTTGGCAATCGGCTGGGTGCTCATGGCGGGCGCAGATAGCATTGGCGCCGTTACGCCACAAGGCGGCGCCTTGCGCGGCGGGGCGTGTTCGACCACATTCGCGCCGCCTGTCGCCAAGGAGCCCCCATGCCCGAACTCAAGGTCGCCCTCGTTCCCGTCACCCCGTTCCAGCAGAACTGCTCCATCGTCTGGGACGAGACCAGCAAGCAGGGCGCGGTGATCGACCCGGGCGGCGACCTGCCGCGCATCCTCGCCGCCTTGGAGGAACTGGAGGTCACGGCCGAGAAGATCGTGCTCACCCACGGCCATATCGACCACGCCGCCGGCGCGGCGGAACTGGCGGAAACGCTGAAGATTCCGGTGGAAGGCCCGCATGAAGGCGACAAGTTCCTGCTCGACAATCTGCCCGCCGATGGCGTGCGCACCGGCATTCCCGGCCGCGCCGTGACGCCCGACCGCTGGCTGGCGGAAGGCGACAGCGTCGATATTGGCGGCGTGGTGTTCGAGGTGCTGCATGTGCCCGGCCACACGCCGGGCCATATCGTGCTGGTCAGCCGGGAGAACAAGCTCGCCATTGTCGGCGACACGCTGTTCCAGCGCTCGGTGGGGCGCACCGATTTTCCCTATGGCGACGGGCCGCTGCTCATCAAGGGCATCAAGGAGAAGATCCTGCCGCTGGGCGATGCCTTCACCGTGCTGCCCGGCCATGGCAGCGCCACCAATATCGCGCTGGAAAAGCGCACCAACCCGTTCCTGCGCTGAGCGGCGGCGGCGGAGAGGACCGTCAGAGCCGGCCGTCCCTCCAGCCGTCATCCCGGCCGGAGCGCAGCGCAGAGCCGGGACCGCTCGGCGATTGGCGGGCGATCCCGGATCGCGCCTAGGGCGCGTCCGGGATGACGGTGCGTCTGACCCTCCCGCCACGAAACTGTGACTCGCCCTGACGCAAGGGAGGGCGGATGATGCCGGGGATGCCAGCCCGGAGCCCCGCTTATGCCGTGCCCCCTGCCGCGTATCCGCCTTGCCGGTTCCGCCCTGCTCCTCGGCCTCGCCGCGCTCGTCGCCGCAAGCCCCGCCCACGCCCAGGCCGAGCGCTGCCCCAAGCTGGTGGCGGAGAACCCGTTCCTGCAGCGGATCGCCCCGCGCGTGCTGCCCGCCGCCTATGTGGCGCCGCGCGAGGTCGGGCTGACCTATATCGGCCACTCCACCTTCCTGATCGAGACCGCCGGCGGCGTGACGGCGGCGACCGACTATAACGACTATGTCCGCCCTTCCGTGGTGCCGCGCGTCGCCACCATGAACCGGGCGCATTCCACCCATTATTCGCTGAACCCCGATCCGGGCATCGAATTTGTACTCAAGGGCTGGCGCGAGGATCGCGAGCCGGCGCGCTACGACCTCGACATTGGCGACCTCTGGGTCGGCAACCTGCCGACCAATATCCGCGACTGGAAAGGCGAGACGATCCGCAACGGCAATTCGATCTTCGTCTTCCGCGCCGCCGATCTGTGCATCGCCCATCTCGGCCATCTGCACCACACGCTGACGGAAGAGGATATCGGCGCGCTCGGCCGGCTCGACGTGGTGCTGGCACCGGTCGATGGCAGCTACACGCTCGACATTGACGGCATGATCGAGGTGCTGAAAGCGCTGGAAGCCCCCGTCATCATCCCCATGCATTATTTCAACGAGGGCACGCTGAACCACTTCCTCACCCGCTTCGCCGGTCGGGACTATGCGGTCGAGCGGCGCGAGAGCCCGGAACTGGTGCTCTCGCGCGCGACGCTGCCGAGGAAGCCGACGGTGATCGTGCTGCCGCCGGGCGGGTAAATGGCCGGCGTCAGCCCGCCGCCACCGGCGCATAGGCCGCCGGGTCGACCAGCCCCGGCCGGCCCGGCAGATCGAGCACGCTGACACGCGGCATGCCCTCGGCGATCACCCGGCCGCGACGCACCACGAACATCCGCACCGCCTTGAGCCGTATCGCCTCGATCGCATCGGCCGCCTGCAGCAGCACGAAATCGGCGTTGCAGCCGGGCGCGATGCCGTAGCCCTCAAGCCCCATGATCGCCGCCGGGTTGGTGGTGACCGCCTCCAGGCACCAGGTCATGGCCTCGCGCGAGGTCATCTGCCCGACATGCAGCGCCATATGCGCCACATCAAGCATGTCGCCGGAACCGAGCGAGTACCAGGGGTCCATCACGCAGTCATGGCCGAAGGCGACATTCACCCCCGCCGCGCGCAGCTCCGGCACACGGGTCATGCCGCGGCGCTTCGGGTAGGTGTCGTGCCTTCCCTGCAAGGTGATGTTGATCAGCGGGTTGGCGATGGCGTGCACGCCGGATTCCGCGATCAGCGGAATGAGCTTGGAGACATAGTAATTGTCCATGGAGTGCATGGAGGTGAGGTGCGAGCCCGCCACCCGCCCCTGCAGCCCCAGGCGCTGCGTCTCATAGGCCAGCGTTTCGATATGGCGTGACAGCGGATCGTCGCTCTCGTCGCAATGGATATCGACCCGAAGCCCGCGCGCGGCGGCGATCTCGCATAGCGCTTTGAGCGAGGCGGCACCATCGGCCATGCTGCGCTCGAAATGCGGGATGCCGCCGACGACATCGACGCCCATGTCGAGCGCGCGGTTGAGGTTCTCCGCCGCGTTGGGGGAGCGGTAATAGCCATCCTGCGGGAAGGCAACGAGCTGAAGGTCGATATAGTCCTTCACCCGCTCCTTCACGTCGAGCAGCGCCTCGACCGCCAGCAGCCGGTCGTCGCAAATGTCGACATGGCTGCGGATGGCGAGCAGGCCCTGGCTCACCGCGAGATCGCAATAGCGCAACGCCCGCTCGATCACCGCGTCATGCGTCAGCAGCGGCTTCAATTCGCCCCACAGCGCGATGCCTTCCAGCAGCGTGCCGGACGTGTTGAGCCGCGGCAGGCCGAGCGAGAGCGTCGCGTCCATGTGGAAATGCGCGTCGACAAAAGGCGGCGTGACCAGCCGGCCATCCGCCTCGATGATCCGCCCGGCCTCGGCCTCGATGCCCGGCTCGACGGCGGTGATGCGGCCGCCTTCGCAGGCGATGTCCATGCCGGCACGCCCGTCCGGCAGGCGGGCATTCTTGACGAGAAGGTCGATGCTCATGGGAACTCCAGACTCACCTTTGGCCCTTGAAATAGGGCTTCATCAGCGCGCGGGGATAATCCGCGCGGCGGGCGACCAGCACCAGCGCGGCGATGGAGAAGATATAGGGCAGCATGAGGAAGATCTGGCTCGGCACCACGCCGCCGGCAATGGTCTGCACCCGCAGCTGGTAGGCGTCGAGCGCGCCGAACAGCAACGCGCCCAGCAGCGCCTTGCCCGGCCGCCAGGAGGCGAAGACGGTGAGCGCGATGCACACCCAGCCGCGCCCGTTGATCATGCCGAAATAGAAGGCGTTGAAGGCGGAAAGGGTGAGAAACGCCCCGCCCAGCGCCATCAGCGCCGAACCGGCCATGACCGCGCCGATGCGCAGCCCGACCACGGACAGCCCCTGCGCCTCCACCGCCTCCGGATTGTCGCCCACCGCCCGCAGCGCGAGGCCGAGCGGCGTGCGCGCGAGCACGAAGGCGAGCCCGCCGACGCAGGCGAAGGCCAGCACGGTGAAGCCGGTCTGCTGGCCGAGGATCGGCCCGATGAATGGCAGGTCGCCCAGCACCGGCACGTGGAGCGGCGCGAAGGGTTCGATGCGCGGCGGCGTCGCCACATTGGGAAAGGCGACGCGGTAGCCGAAATAGGCCATGGAGGTAGCCAGAAGCGTCACCCCGATGCCGGTGACGTGCTGCGACAGGCCGAGCGGCACGGTGAGCACGCCGTGCAGCAGGCCGAACGCCGCCCCTACCCCGGCCGCGACCAGAACCCCGCCCCAAAGCGGCAGGCCGAGATAGACCGCCAGCCAGCCGGACATGGCGCCGGCGACGAAGATGCCCTCAATGCCGAGATTGAGCACCCCGGCCCGCTCGCACAGCAGCGCGCCAAGCACGCCGAAGATCAGCGGCGTGGCGATGCGCAGCGTCGCGGCCCAGAAATTGGCCTGGGTGAGAATGTCCAGCGCCTCCCACATCAGGCGGTCCCCCGGCGGACGAAAACGATGCGAAAGCGCGTCAGCAGGCCGCCCACCAGCACGCTGAGCAGGGCGAAGGCGACGACGAGATCGGCGAGATAATTGGAGACGCCGATGGCCCGGCTCATCGAATCCGCCCCGACGAACACGCCGGCGACGAAGATGGCGGCGGGAATGACACCGAGCGGAGAAAGGTTCGCCAGCGTCGCCACCACGATGCCGGCATAGCCGAAGCCGGGGGAGAGATCGGCGGTGAGATAGCCCTTGAGCCCCGCCACTTCGCTCGCCCCGGCAAGGCCGGCGAGGCCGCCGGAGAGCAGGCCGACCAGGGCCATCGCCTTGCCCACGGGCAGGCCGGCATAGCGGGCGGCGCGGGCATTCTCGCCCACCGCGCGCAGGCGGAAGCCCCAGACGGTGCGGGTGATGAAGATGTGCAGCGCGACGGCGGCAAGGATGGCGAGCACCAGCCCCCAATGCAGCCGCCAGCCGGCGACCAGCTTGGGCAGCGTCGCCTCGTCCAGCACCGGTGCCGATTGCGGCCAGCCGAGCGCCATCTCGTCCTTCATCGGCCCTTCCAGCATCATCTGCACGAAGAGCAGCACGATGAAATTGAGCAGCAGCGTCACCACCACCTCATCGGCGCCGAAGCGGGTCTTGAACAGCACCGGCACCAGCAGCAGCACCGCCCCGGCGAGCGCGGCGCCGATCAGCACCAGCGGCACCAGCACATAGGACGGCGCCTCGATCAGCCCCGCGCCCAGCGCCACGGTGGCGAGCGCCCCGGCATAGAGCTGGCCCTCGGCGCCGATGTTCCACAGCTTGGCGCGGAAGGCGACGGCGGCGGCGAGGCCGGTGAAGATGAGCGGGGTCGCCCGCGTCAGCGTCTCCGCCAGCGCGAAGCCGTTGCCGGCCGCGCCCTGCGCCATCAGCGCGAAGGCGGTGAAGACAGGGGCGCCGGTGAGCGCCAGCGGAATGGCGGTCAGCGCCAGCGCCGCCAGCCCGGCACTGACGGAGACGGCAAGGGTGAGCCAGAGCGGGGTGCGGGCACGGGGCACGAAGCGGATCATGCGCGGGCTCCGGGAAGGGCCGTCATTCTTGTGGTCATCACGCCGCCTCTCCCGCGCCATGGCCGGCCATCATCAGCCCGACGGTGCGGATATCGAGCCCGGCGGCATCCAGCGCCGGCGAGAGGTGGCCGGCATGGACCACGGCGATGCGGTCGGAGATGGCGAACAACTCGTCGAGATCCTCGGAGATCAGCAGCACCGCCGCCCCGCGCCCGCGCGCGGCGATCAGCCGGCGGTGCACATCCGTGGTGGCGCCGATGTCGAGCCCGCGCGTCGGCTGATGCGCCAGCACGAGGCGCGGCGCGCGCTCCAGCACGCGGGCCAGCACCACTTTCTGCATGTTGCCGCCCGACAGCGCGCGGATCGCCGCGTCGGGACCGGGGCAGCGCACGTCATAGGCCGCGATCGCCTCCTTGGCGCGGGCGCGGATGGCGGCGCGGCGGATCAGCCCGGCGCGCTGGTTCTCGGGGGCGGCGATGGTCTCCAGCACGAAATTCTCCGCCACGCTCAGCGCGCCGATGGTGCCATCGCGATGGCGGTCCTCAGGAATGCGGCCGACCCCGGCGGCGACACGCCCGGCCGGATCGGCGCCGGCGAGCGGCTGCCCGTCGAGCCGCGCCTCGCCGGCACGGGGTGCGGCGAGCCCGGCGACCAGCGCCGCCAGCGCGCCCTGCCCATTGCCGGAGACGCCCGCGATGCCGACGATCTCGCCGGCGCACACCTCAAGATCGGCCCCTTCCAGCCGGTCGCGCGCCGAGGGAGCGCCGACGCTGACGCCGCTCAGGCTCAGCACCGGTGCGCCGGGTGTCGACGGCGGGCGCTCGCGCGCGGGGATGGCGCGGCCGACCATGAGTTCGGCCAAGGTCGCGCGGTCCGCCCCGGCGGTCGGGCGGTCGGCGACCTTGGCGCCGCCGCGCAGCACCACCACCCGCTCGCACAGCGCCAGAACCTCGTGCAGCTTGTGGCTGATGAAAATGACCGCCAGCCCCTTCCCCGCCAGCGCCCGCACCGTGGCGGCGAGGCTGTCCGCCTCCTGCGGGGTCAGCACGGCGGTCGGCTCGTCGAGGATCAGCACGCGCACGTCGCGGTAGAGGGCTTTGAGGATTTCGATGCGCTGCTGCTCGCCGACCGAGAGCCGCGCCACCGGCACGTCGAGATCGACAGTGAGGCCGCTCTCTTCCATCAGCCGGGCGATCTTCGCCCGCGCGCCACGCCCGCGCAGCTTGAAGCTCCACAGCGACTGGGTGCCGAGCACGATGTTCTCGAAACCTGTCAGGTTTTCGGCCAGGGCGAAATGCTGGTGCACCATGCCGATGCCCGCCGCCAGCGCCGCCTGCGCCGAACCGCCCGGCAGCGGGACGAGCTGCCCGTCGGCGCCGGCGATCGAGACGCTGCCCTCATCGGCGATGTAATGGCCGAAAAGGATGCTCATCAGTGTCGTCTTGCCGGCCCCGTTCTCGCCCAGCAGCGCCACGATCTCCCCCGCGCGCACGTCGAGGTCGATATGGTCGTTCGCCACCAGCGGTCCGAACCGCTTGGTGATGCCATTGAGCGAAAGGACGAGCGGGCGGGGATCGGGATGCCGAGAATCGCGGTGCATGGAACGTCCATGTGAGAAAGCGGCCCTACTGACGGGCCCTCATGCCCGGGCATGACCCGGGCACCCAGTGGTGGTGCCCACCCGGCCCCCTAAATCCCCGGGTCAAGCCCGGGGATGAGGGAGGAAGAGGGCAGCCGGGCGATCCCGGATCGGCCTTGCGGCCGTCCGGGATGACGATGGCGGGAAGGGCGCGACGCCGACGAATGTCAGAGCGTGGATTTGGGCTCGGCGTCGTTGACGTTGACGCGGAAGAGACCGTCCTTGATCTCCTTTTCCTTCACCAGCACCATCTCGATGACCTCGGGCGGCACCAGCTTGGGGTCGAGCGGGGCGAGGCTGGCGCCACCTTCGGCCATGTAGCTGTAGGGGCCGTAATCGGCGGCGACGAAGGTGCCCTCCGTCACTTCCTTGATCGCCTTGTCGATGGTCGGCTCCATCTGCCACAGGGCGGAGGCGATGATCGTGCCGGGATACTGGCTCGACGTGTCGATGACGTTGCCGATCGCCTTGACGCCGCGCTCCTTGGCGGCGTCGGAGACGCCGAAGCGCTCGGCGTAGAGCACGTCCGCGCCCTTGTCGATCTGGGCGAAGGCGGCCTCCTTGGCCTTGGGCGGGTCGTACCAGGAATTGATGAAGGTGACGATGAACTTGACGTTCGGGTTCACCGAGACCGCGCCTTCCATGAAGGCCTGCATCAGCCGGTTCACTTCGGGAATCGCGTAGCCGCCGACGAGGCCGATGATGTTCGACTTGGTCGTCTTGCCTGCCACCATGCCGGTGAGGAAGGACGGCTCATGGATGAAATTGTCGAACACCGAGAAGTTCGGCTTGGTCGGGCCGAAGGACGAGCCCATGAGGTAGGCGGTCTTGGGGTAATCCGCCGCCACCTTGCGGGCCGGGCGCTCCACCGCGAACACCTCGCCGACCACGAGGTCGGCGCCCTCTTCCGAGTACTGGCGCATCACCCGCTCATAATCGGTGTTGGCGACGTTCTCGGAGAATTTATAGGTGATGTCCCCGCGCGCCTCGGCGGCTTTGAGCGCCTTGTGGATGCGCGAGACCCATTGTTGCTCGACCGGCACGGTATAGATGGCGGCCACCTTGATCGGCTTGGCCTTGCCGGCAGCGAAGGCCCCGTGACCGGTCGCGGTCAGCGCGACCGCCGCGGCACCAAGGGCGAGCAACTGCCGCCGATCGAGCACGCCCGATGAAAAAAGCGGCAGGCTCTCAGACGACTTGCGCAGCATTTCCTGATCTCCCCGAAAAACACCGGCGGCCGGCCCTGGCGCGGCGCCGCGATGGCCCCGCTTATGCGAGCGCCGTGCCATTTTCGAACTGTTTGGTCCGAAAAGTCACGGCCCCATTCTACCCTGTCCCCGGTGCTGATCCCATCTCCCGCTTCCAGGCCTCCAGCAGGTAGCGGCGGATCAGCGGCGACATGCCCGCCGCGAGATCCTGCGGCCCCCGCACCACCAGAACCTCGTCAAATTCCGGCCGCGTCTCGCGCGCGCCGAAGCGGCGGATGCGGGCGGCGAGCGCCTCCGCCTCATCGCCTGCGCGCACCTCGCGCAGCAGCGCCAGCCGGCGCGCATCGTGCAGCGCCGTCCAGCCCGGGGCGAGCGTGACCTCGCCCGGTTCCAGCCCGGTTTCCTCGGTGAGTTCGCGCAGCACGCTGCCGGCGAGATCGACCCGCCCATCGCCGGTGATGTCGGAAGTGTCCGGCGTGCCGGCGGCGAAATAGATGCGCCCGGCATTGGCCGTCCATGCCGCCATGCGGACCAGGACGAAGCCGCCATCGGCCCCGCGCAGCGCCCCCATGGCGAAGGAGGCGCGCAGGAACGGGTGATCCCTCTCGCCCGCGAGCAGCCAGAGCAGCGCGGCATAATCGGCTTCGGCATAGTCGGCGACGAGCCGCCGCCCCTCGAAGCGATGCGCGGCGAGCAGCAGCGCGCGCCCGTTCCACAGCGCCGGATTGGCCGCCTTGCGGGCGGCGAAATAGGCGTCGATCGCCGCCCGTTCCTCGGGCGGAAACACCAGCGGGGCGGGCGCCAGCCGCGCCTCGACCTGATCGAGCGCCAGCACGCCCAGCGTGTCGGGCGCCGCCCACCGCGCCGCCGGGCTCTCAGACATGCAGCACGCCTTCGGAGACGATGACCGCCCCGCCGCCAATGGTGACGGCGGTCAGCGCGCCGGCTTCCACCTTCAGGCCGAGCCGCACCAGGCTGGGGCGCCCCATCTCGACGCCCTGGAGGATGTCATAGGCATGGAAACCCTCCGCCGGCTGTTCGCCCGCCAGCAGCGCCGCCGCCAGCGCCGCCGCTGCCGAGCCGGTGGCCGGGTCCTCGTCAATGCCCATATTGGCGGCGAACATGCGGGCGCGGAAATCACCCTCGCCATCCTCGTCGCGGCAGAACACATAGACGGAATCGGCGCCGCCGCCGAAGGTGGAAATCAGCCGCGCCGCGCTGGGGCTGATGCGCGCCAGCGCCGAGCGCGAGGCCAGCGGCACGCAGACAAAGGGCACGCCGGCCGAGGCGATGACAGGGCCATAGCCGTCGAAGCCGATGTCGGACGTGTCGAGGCCGAGCGCCTGGGCGCAGGCTTCCCGGCTCATCGGCGCGGCATCGAGGATTTCCGGAATGCGCGGCACGGTGAAGGTGGCGCTGCCGGAGCGCTCGCCGCGCACCGCGACATGGCAGGCCACCGGCCCGACATTCTCCTCCAGCACGAAATCGTCGCTGGTCGTCACCCCGCCGCGCAGGGCGAGCAGTACCGCCGCTCCCACGGTCGGATGGCCGGCGAAGGGCAATTCGTGGCTGGTGGTGAAGATGCGCAGCCGCGCCCGGCTGTCCGCGTCCTGCGGCGGCAGGATGAACACCGTCTCCGAGAGATTGAACTCGCGGGTGATCGCCTGCATGTGATTGCCGTCGAGCCCCTCCGTATCGAGCACGACGGCCAGCGGATTGCCGGAGAGCGTCCGGTCGGTGAAGACGTCGAGCACAACGAAGCGGCGGGACATGGGGTCAGATCTTCTCCGGGGTGAAGAGGCGGGACGGGGTGACGAATTCGTCCTGGGCGGCGACGGTGAGGATTTCGCGCGAGCCCGCCGCCGCGGTGCGGGCGAGCAGCCCGTAGGCGGAAGACGCCGCCTTGGCGAGCGCCTCGGCGGCGGAGTGCGTCGTCTTCCAGTGCACGAAGAACAGCGCGGCGATGGCATCGCCTGCCCCGTTCACCGAAATATCCAGCTTGGGGGTGCGCAGGCGGAAGCGCCCGTCCGGGCCGGAGGCCAGAAGGTCGATGGAATCCTCCGGCGTGTCCTCGGTGTGCAGGCTGGTGACCATGATGACGCGCGGCCCGGTGGCGTGCACCGCGTCGCAGGCCGCCGACGCCTCCACCAGCGTGCGCGAGGAGCGGCCGGAGAGATAGTCGAGTTCGAACTGGTTCGGGGTGATGAGGTCGGCCGCCGGCACCGCCCGCTCGCGCATGAATTCAGGGATTCCCGGCCGGACGAACACGCCGCGCCCGACATCGCCGATGACCGGATCGCAGCAATAATGGGCCTCCGCATTGGCCGCCTTCACCCGGCCGACCGTGTCGAGAATGGCGTCCCCGATCTCGGCCGCGCCCATATAGCCGGACAGCACCCCGTCGCAGCGCGGCAGGACATTGCGATCCTCAAGCCCGCCCACGAGTTCGCGGATCAGCCCGGCGCCGAAGACTTCGCCGCGCCAGGCGCCATAGCCGGTATGGTTGGAGAACTGCACCGTGTGCAGGCCCCACACCTCATGGCCGAGCCGTTGCATGGGGAACATGGCGGAGGCGTTCCCGACATGCCCATAGGCCACCCAGGACTGGATCGACAGAATATTCATGCGTACGCGCCCCCGACATGTGCTGACGATCCGCGCTTAGCGCCGCGAAGGCAAGCGCTCAAACGAAATTCCGCGCGGCCATCCATAAGCGGAATCGATGTGTGCCGGGCGCCTCGCCCCTTGTCCCGAATCCGCACCCATGCGAGAGGCTTAAAGCCATGACAGAGATGCTCTCCGCTGCCGCCCTCGCCCAGGCCGTCCATGCCGGACGCCTCTCCCCGCTCGATGTCGCCGAACGCTGCGCCGAGGCGATCCGCGCCCATGAGGACGAGGTGCGGGCTTTCGCCAGCCTCGACCTGCCGGGGTTGCTGCAGGATGCCGCCCGGCCCGGCCTGGCGCAGACGCCGCTCGCCGGCCTGCCGGTGGGGGTGAAGGACATTCTCGACACGGTGGACTTTCCCACCGAGCGCGGCTCGAAACTATTCGCCGGCTATCGTCCGCCCAGCGATGCCGCCATCGTGCGCATGGCGGCGCGGGCTGGCGGGCTGATCGCCGGCAAGCTGGTGACGACGGAATTCGCCTTCCTGCACCCGAGCGTCACGCGCAACCCGCGTCGCCTCACCCATACGCCGGGCGGCTCGTCCGCCGGCTCGGCGGCGGCGGTGGCGGCAGGGATGCTGCCGATCACCCTCGGCACACAGACCGGCGGCTCGATCATCCGGCCCGCCTCCTTCTGCGGGGTTACCGGCTACAAGCCTTCCTTCAAGCTGCTCCCCGTTCTCGGGCTGAAGCCGTTCTCCTGGTCGCTCGACACGATCGGCCTGTTCGGCGCCCATGTCGCGGATGTCGCCTTCGCCGCCGGGGCGCTGACCGGGCGCGATTTCGCCCTGACCGACGACATGCCGGCCCCGCGCATCGCGCTGGTGAAGACGGCGCGGGCGTCTCTCGCCGCCGCCGACGCCCATGCCGCGCTGGAAAGCGCCGCTGCAGCCGCGGGCAAGGCCGGGGCGCGCGTCACCGTGCTCGACCTGCCGGAGGTGATCGAGGCGGCGGACGAGGCCCATGGCCATGTGCAGGGCTACGAGGCCAGCCTCGCCTTCGCCGATGAATGGGACCGCCACCGCGCCGCGCTCTCGCCGACGCTGGCGACCTATCTCGACGGCGCCAATGCGCTCACTCCGGAGCAGTATGACGCCGCCCGGCGCACTGCCCGGCGCGCCCGCCACGCGCTGGCCGATCTTTATGCCGATTATGACGCACTGCTCACCTTCTCGGTGACGGGCGAGGCGCCGGAAGGCTACGCCAGCACCGGCTCGCCGGCCTTCAACCGGCTGTGGACGCTCACCGGCGGGCCATGCCTCAACATCACCGGCCTCACCGGCGCCACCGGTCTGCCGATCGGCGTGCAACTGGTCGGGCGTTTCGGTCGCGACCGCGAGCTGATGCAGATCGGCCGGTTCCTGGAGCGGGCCATCGTCGCCGCGTGAGACGCGTTTCCGGCCCAAGCGCCTGCGCCCTGACGAAAAGTTGACGCCGTTTGAGCCGCAGAAAATGGTTTGTTAACGACGCGGGCACAGCCTTTGTTAAGTACGCAGGACTAGGGTGCCCGCATTCCATTTTTCTTTGGGGGCGCTCCTCATGCGTATCAAGTCTCTCCTTCTCGGCACCGTCGCCGGCGCGGCCCTCGCCGCCCCTGCCTTCGCGGCCGATCTCTCCTATCCCGTCAAGGCGGCGCCCGTCGCCTATGTGCCGGTCTTCACCTGGACGGGCGCCTATGTCGGCGGCAATTTCGGTTATGGCTGGGGCGACGGCTCGGCCCCGTGGAACAACTACCTGCTGTACTACTACAGCGGCTTCGACTCGGCGGTCGCCAATGGCGGCTCCAACCCGTCCGGCTGGTTCGGCGGCGTGCAGGTCGGCTACAACTACCAGCTCGCCAATAATGTCGTGCTCGGTGCCGAAGCCGATTTCAACTTCGGCTCGATGACCGACCAGCTCAACTACACCGCCTTCGACGCCGGCGTCCCGACGCTGCAGGAATTCGGTTCGATCGACACCAAGATCGAGTCCTTCGGCACCGTGCGCGCCCGCGTCGGCTATTCCATGGACCGTTTCCTCCCCTACATCACCGGCGGTCTCGCCTGGGGCAATGTGAAGGTGAACGAGAGCTGGACGGCCTATACGGACGGTGCCTATAGCGGCTTCGGCGGCGCCTCGCGCTCCGACACGCTGTGGGGCTGGACGCTGGGCGGCGGCGTGGAATACGCCATCACCGACAACTGGACCGTGAAGGCCGAGTATCTCTATATCGACCTCGGCGACATCAACTGGGACAGCGCGGCGAACACCAAGATCGACATGTCGATGCAGACCCTCAAGGCTGGCGTGAACTACAAGTTCTGATCACCGCCGCCTTTCGCCTGCCACAAGGCCCCGGACGGGAACGTCCGGGGCTTTTTGCTTTGCCGCCACCGCCGAAGGCGGCGCCGTCTCACTCCACGCCGAGCAGAGAGGCGGCGGCGCTCCACACCGCGTTCTTCACCCCCACGCCGGGGGGCGAAGCGACGATGGTGGGCGGATTGGGGTTCTTTTCGCCATTGGTGGTGAGCCGGGCGAAGGTGACTTCGCCATCGGTGTAATAGCGGTCGCCGCCGCCATTGCGGCCAAACAGTGTCGGGCCGAGCCCCGTGACCTGATAGACCGTGCGGACCATGCCGGCGGCCTTCAGGTCGTCGATCAGCAGGTCACGCACCGCATCGACATTCGGCCCGATGTGATGGGTGACGGCGCCGGTGTAATGACTGAGCCCGACGCCCTTGTCATAGGTGGCGGAGCCGAGCCACACCGGGGCGCGCTCCTTGCCGCTGTCCAGCACCTTCCAGAAGCGCACATGGTCGCGCGTGTCGGCGCTGCGGCCGATCTCCTTCTCGAAGGCGAGGTCTTCCACCCGCCCGTCATAATAGAGCGGGCTCACCGGCGCCTGCGGGTCGGGCCGGCGCAGCAGCACCGAGCCGACAATGGCGAGGCTCGATTTCAGCGTGATCGGGTCCGCCGGCAGCCAGCCGGCGGCGTTCATGGCGTGGAGGATATCCTCCTGCGTCCCGACCAGCCCGACATCAATGGGGTCGCCGGGAATGCCCTGCTTGGTCTGCGTCACCATCGGCATGCGCTTGATGCCGGGCTGGTGCTCGTGATGCGTCCACAGGCGCGGCAACATGACATAGGCGAGCGCGGCCCAGATGACGAGGGCGACCAGCGCCCACATCAGCACCTTGCGCGTCTCGCCATCCAGCACGCTCATCGTCCCTACTCCGCCGCCTGCGACCTGAGGCTGAGCGGGTCATAATTGAGCACCGGCGCCAGCCAGCGCTCGGCCTCCTCCACGCTCATGCCCTTGCGCGCGGCATAGTCCTCGACCTGGTCGCGCTCGATGCGGCCGACGCCGAAATACGATGCCTCGGGATGGGCGAAATACAGCCCCGAGACCGCCGCGCCCGGCCACATGGCGAAGCTCTCCGTCAGCTCGACTCCGATCTCAGCGGTGGCGTCGAGCAGATTGAAAAGAATCGCCTTTTCCGTGTGGTCGGGCTGTGCGGGATAGCCCGGCGCGGGGCGGATGCCGCGATAGGCTTCTTGAATCAGATTCTCATTCTCAAGATTTTCATCCGGCGCATAAGCCCAGAATTCCTTGCGCACCCGCTCATGCATGCGCTCTGCGAACGCCTCTGCAAGACGGTCCGCCAAGGCCTTGAGAAGAATCGCGGAATAGTCGTCATGCGCCGCCTTGAAGGCGTCGGAGCGCTCCTGCTCGCCAAAGCCGGTGGAGACGCAGAAACCACCGATATAATCGGGCACGCCGGTCGAGGTCGGGGCGATGAAATCGGCCAGCGCCAGATTGGTGCGGCCCTCGCGCTTGGCCATCTGCTGGCGCAGCGTGTGCAGCGTGGCGCGTTCGGCCGAGCGGCTGTCGTCCGCGAACAGGACGATGTCGTCGCCCACCGCCCCCGCCGGCCAGAAGCCGACCACGGCGCGGGCGGTCAGCCATTTCTCCGCGACGATCCGGTCCAGCATCGCGCGGGCGTCGTCAAAGAGCGCCCGTGCCGCGACCCCCACCTTCTCGTCCTCGAGAATGCGCGGGTACTGGCCGGTCAGTTCCCAGGACTGGAAGAACGGCGTCCAGTCGATATAGGGCACCAGTTCGGCGAGGTCGTAATCGCTGAACACCCTTGTGCCGAGGAAAGTCGGCACCGGCGCCTGATAGCTGGCGAAGTCGAGCGCCAGCCGGTTGGCGCGGGCATCGGCCAGTTTCACCCGTACCTTGTTGCGGTCGCTCTTGGCATGGGCGTCCGCCACCTTGGCGTATTCGGCGCGCAGGCTGGCGACATAATCGGCGCGGGTATTGTCGTTGAGCAAATTGGAAACGACGCCCACCGCGCGGCTGGCATCGGTCACATAGACCGCCTGCCCGCGCACATATTGCGGGGCGATCTTCACCGCCGTGTGGACGCGCGAGGTCGTGGCGCCGCCAATCAGCAGCGGCACCTCGAAGCCTTCTCGCTCCATCTCGGCGGCGACATGCACCATCTCGTCCAGCGAGGGGGTGATGAGGCCGGACAGGCCGATCACGTCCACCTTCTCCGCCTTGGCGACTTCAAGGATCTTCGCCGCCGGCACCATGACGCCGAGGTCGATCACCTCGTAATTGTTGCACTGGAGCACGACGCCGACGATGTTCTTGCCGATGTCGTGCACATCGCCCTTCACGGTCGCCATCAGCACCTTGCCGGCGGAGGAATCCCCGGTCGTGCCGTTGTCGATCTTCTCCTGCTCCATGAAGGGCATGAGATAGGCCACCGCCTGCTTCATCACCCGGGCGGACTTCACCACCTGCGGCAGGAACATCTTGCCGGAGCCGAACAGGTCGCCGACCACGTTCATGCCGGCCATCAGCGGGCCTTCGATGACGTGCAGCGGCCGGGCGACCGACTGACGCGCCTCTTCCGTGTCCACCTCGACGAAATCGGTGATGCCGTTGACCAGCGCGTGCTCCAGCCGCTTCTCCACGGCCCAGGTCCGCCAGGTGAGATCGGCCTCCTTCTTCTCGCGCCCGCCGCCCTTGAAGCGCTCCGCCAGCGCCAGCAGGCGCTCGGTGGCGTCCTCGCGGCGGTTAAGCACCACGTCCTCGCAGGCCTCGCGCAGTTCCGGCTCGATCTCGGAATAGGGCGCGAGCTGGCCGGCATTGACGATGCCCATGTCCATGCCCGCCGCGATGGCGTGGTACAGGAACACGGCGTGCATCGCCTCGCGCACCTGCTCATTGCCGCGGAACGAGAAGGACAGGTTCGACACGCCGCCGGAGATGTGGGCGTGCGGCAATTGCTGGCGGATGGCGCGGGTCGCCTCGATGAAGGCGACGCCATAGCCGGCGTGCTCCTCGATGCCGGTCGCCACCGCGAAGATGTTGGGATCGAAGATGATGTCCTCGGGCGGGAACCCGACCTCGTCCACCAGAATGCGGTAGGCGCGCGAACAGATCTCGATCTTGCGCTCGAACGTGTCGGCCTGCCCCTTCTCGTCGAAGGCCATCACCACCACGGCGGCGCCATAGGCGCGCACGAGGCGGGCATGGTGGCGGAACGCCTCCTCGCCTTCCTTCATCGAGATGGAATTGACGATGCCCTTGCCCTGAATGCACTTCAGCCCGGCCTCGATGACGCTCCATTTGGAGCTGTCGACCATGACCGGCACGCGGGCGATGTCCGGCTCGGCGGCGAGCAAATTGAGGAAGGTCACCATGGCCTTCTCGGAATCGAGCAGGCCCTCATCCATGTTGATGTCGATGACCTGCGCGCCGTTCTCCACCTGGTCGCGCGCCACGGCGAGGGCCGCCGTATAATCGCCATTGGTGATCAGCTTGCGGAAGCGGGCCGAGCCGGTGACGTTGGTGCGCTCGCCGACATTGACGAAGGGGATGATCGGGGTGAGCTCGAACGGCTCCAGCCCCGACAGCCGCAGCATCGGCTCGATGTCAGGGACGATGCGCGGCGCGTGCGGGGCCACCGCCTCGGCAATGGCGCGGATATGGTCCGGCGTGGTGCCGCAGCAGCCGCCGACGATGTTGACGAGGCCGGAGGCGGCGAATTCGCCGACCAGCTTCGCCATCGCCGCCGGGCTCTCGTCATAGAGACCGAATTCGTTCGGCAGGCCGGCATTGGGGTAGGCGCAGACCAGCGTATCGGCGAGGCGCGACAGCTCGTCGATATGGGCGCGCATCTCCTTGGCACCCAGCGCGCAGTTCAGCCCGATGGAGAAGGGCTGGGCATGGCGCAGCGAATTCCAGAACGCCGCCGGCGTCTGGCCGGACAAAGTGCGGCCGGACAGATCGGTGATGGTGCCGGAGATCATGACAGGCACGCGGATGCCGCGCTCTTCGAACAGCCGCTCGATGGCGAACACCGCCGCCTTGGCGTTCAGCGTGTCGAAAATGGTCTCGATCAGCAGCAGGTCGGCCCCGCCGTCCAGCAGCGCGGCGGCCTGCTCACCATAGGCGGTGGCGAGTTCGTCGAAGGAGGTGGCGCGGAAGCCGGGATCGTTCACGTCCGGCGAGATCGAGGCGGTGCGGTTGGTCGGCCCGATGGCGCCGGCGACAAAGCGGCGGCGGCCGTCCTTCTGCTCCGCAAGGCGCGCGGCATCCTTGGCGAGCTTGGCACCCTCGAAATTGATTTCGTAGACGAGGCTCTCCATGCCGTAATCGGCCATGGCGATGGTGGTGCCGGAGAAGGTGTTGGTCTCGACGATGTCCGCCCCGGCGAGGAAATAGGCGAGGTGGATGTCGCGCACCGCCTCGGGAGCCGTGAGGTTGAGCAGGTCGTTATTGCCCTTGAGGTCGCGGTTCCATGCCTTGAACCGTTCGCCGCGATAGCCCGCCTCGTCCAGCTTCAATTGCTGGATCATCGTGCCCATGGCGCCGTCGAGCACAAGGATGCGCTCGCGCGCGGCCTGATGCAGGGCGTCGAGGGTGTCGGAGGTGGCCAAGGTCATGAGAGTCACCGTCGCTCTTGCTCCCTCTCGCCGTCGGGGAGAGGGTTGGGGTGAGGGGCCGCTGCGCGCAAGGCTTCGAGAATGCGCACAACAACCCCGTCAATGTTCATCGGCACGTCGTTATTCCAGAAACGGATGACCAGATAGCCACAGGCCTCGATCACCCGCGTCCTTTGCACGTCTCGCTCGGCGGCATGCGGTCCGCCGTCGAGTTCGACTACAAGCTTCGCATCGACGCAGAGGAAATCGACGATGTATCGGTCGATCGGCGCTGCACGCCAACCTCTCCCCCACGGGGAGAGGTTAAATGGCGCCGATTGCGTGGGCCTTTCGAAACGTATCGTGGCGCTTCTCGGCCTCAGCGATCGCTGCGTCGAGTTTCTCAGCGAGCCCATCAAACCGAACCTCTAAGGCGTCGAACCGGCGGTCGAGAGCCATGAAGCAAGCCTGAACCTCGCGTTGCAGGGCCCTCGCTTCGGCGACGATGTCGTCCTCCGGCTCGCTCATCGACTGTCTCCGTGAAACGCCCCTTCTATATGGCATCCCGACGCGAAATTCTCAGGCCGCCGCCGCCCCGTTGCCATGCCCGCTCGCGCCATTGACCTCCTGCGGCGGGCGGATGCCCAGCAGGTGGCAGACCGCATAGACGAGATCGGCGCGGTTGAGCGTGTAGAAATGGAACTCGGTGACGCCGCGATCGACGAGATCGAACACCTGCTCGGCCGCGACCGCGGCGGCGATCAGCTTGCGGGTCTCGGGGTCATTGTCGAGCCCTTCGAAGCGCGCCGCCAGCCAGTCCGGCATGAAGGTGCCGGTCTTCTCCGAGAAGTTCTTCGCCTGCTTGAAATTCGAGACGGGAAGGATGCCCGGCACGATCGGCACGTCGATGCCGCGCGCCCGCACCTTGTCGAGATAGGCGAAGTAGAGGTCGTTGTCGAAGAAGCACTGGGTGATGGCGCGGGTCGCCCCGGCCTCCACCTTGGCAGCGAGAATGTCGAGATCGGTGTCGAGCGAGGCGCTTTCCGGGTGCTTCTCGGGATAGGCCGAGACCGACACTTCGAAATTGGCGATGCGGCGGATGCCGGCGACCAGTTCCGCCGTGGTGCGGTAGCCGTCCGGGTGCGGCTCATAGTGATGGCCGACCCCGCCCGGCGGGTCGCCGCGCAGCGCCACGATGTGGCGGACCCCGGCGTCCCAATAGCCGCGCACCACCTCGTCGACCTCGCCCCTGGTGGCGGAGACGCAGGTGAGATGCGCCGCCGGCGCGAGGCGGGTTTCCTGCACGATGCGCTCCACCGTGGCATGGGTGCGCTCACGGGTGGAGCCGCCGGCGCCATAGGTCACCGAGACGAATTTCGGCGCCAGCGGGGCGAGACGGGTGATGGAGTTCCACAGCGTGGTCTCCATTTCCGGCGTCTTCGGCGGGAAAAACTCGAACGAGACCGAAATGGGCCGCCCGCCGGCGCGGCGGCTGCGGCGCTCGACATCCGACGACATCAGGCGACCTCCTTGTCGTGTTGGGCTTCGGCGCGCACCGCACGCGGATCGCGGGCCAGCCAGAGCGAGACGGTGAGCCGGCCGTCGCCTTTCGGCGCCAGCAGGCGATGGGATTGCGGCACGAGCCCGGCCTGGGCGAGCCAGCTTTCCATGATTTCCGGCGCGAAGCCGAGCCGGCGATGAGCGTGCTGTTCGCGCAGGAATTCGAGGTCGTGCGGGTCGAAATCGACCACGAGCAGCCGCCCGCCGGGGCGCAGCACCCGTGCGGCTTCCTTGATGGCGCGCGGTGCGTCCTCAAGGAAATGCAGCACCTGGTGCACGATCACCACGTCGAAGGCGTCGCGCGGCAAAGCGAGGCTGTAAATGTCGCCCTGACGCACCGTGGCGTTGCGCACGCCGGCGCGGTCGAGATTGGCCCGCGCCACCGCCAGCATTTCGGCGGAGAGGTCGATGCCGACGCCGCGCTCCATCTCGTCGGCGAACAGTTCGAGAATGCGGCCGGTGCCGGTGCCGAGATCGAGCAGGCTGCCGATGCGCCCGCCCGCCAGCGCCTGACGGATGGCCGCTTCCACCTGTTCCTCCGGCGCGTGCAGGCGGCGGATGGCGTCCCATTCATGCGCATGGGCACGGAAATAGGCCTGCGCATGGGCGGCGCGGGCGGCACGCACCGCCTCCAGCCGCTCGCGGTCGCGCAGCAGCACCTCGTCATCGGGGGCCATGAGGTCCAGCAGCGCATCGGTGAGCGCGGCGCCGGGCGTGTCCACCGCTCGGCGGTAGAACACCCAGCTCGCCTCGCGGAAGCGCTCGACCAGCCCGGCTTCCGCCAGCAGCTTGAGATGGCGCGAGATTCGCGGCTGCGACTGGCCCAGAATCTCGGTAAGCTCGGAAACGGTCAGTTCGCCCTCGCCGATCAGCGCCAGCAGGCGCAGCCGCGTATCCTCGCCGGCCGCCTTGAGGCCATCGAGCAGCAACGCGAAACCGAGCGGGGAAGCGGACAAAGAGACCTCCAAGAAAGATATAAAGATATGTTTATGTCTTATCCCGACCCAACGCAAGGGGCCGCGCCGCATCATGAGCGTTGAGAATGACGACACCGCGTGCGGGACGACCGGCGCCGCCGGCGCTTTCGGTGTACGCCCGGGCGAGGTGACGGTGGAACTGCCGGCGCAGCCCGATGCGGGCGTCTATTTCATAGGCCGCATCCGCACCCCGTGGACGCAGCGCGCCGACTGCCCGAAGAATGCCGGCGAGGCGATGACCCGGCAGGCGGTGTGCACCGTCGAGATCGACCCGCCCTTCCGCCCGGCGCTGCAGGGGCTGGAAGGCACCACCCATCTGTGGCTGCTCTATTACATGGACCGGGCGCCGCGAAACCTCGCCGTGCAGGTGCCGCGCCGCTCCGGCACCGCCCATGGCACCTTCGCCCTGCGCAGCCCGGCGCGGCCCAACCCGATCGCGCTGAGTGCGGTGAGGCTCCTCGGCATCGAAAGCGGTACGCTGACCGTGATCGGCCCGGATTGCCTCGACGGCACGCCGCTCCTCGACATCAAGCCCTATTTCGCCTCGACCGACTGCCACCCCGACGCAACCGTCGGCTGGCACCGCGACCGTGACGGCGAAGGGCCTTCTGACCCAGCGTGAGCTGTGGCGCGGCTGCATCAGCCCCGCGCTACGCGCATGGCAGCGCGGAACCCGCGTGAACGTGAGAACTTGTGGTCTTGAACCTGCCTTGATCCTGCGTCATGTCCCTCGGCAGAACATTAGGGGCGCAGTTCCGCGCCGACAGATTCGCTTAAGGCTAGATGATGGTCGTTCGCCTCGGTTTCGTTCCCGCTGTCGCCTTGTCGGTCCTGGCATCGGTCGGCACCGCCGCAGCCCAGTATTACCCCGCTGACGGCCAGGACCCTGCCGCGCAGGGTGGTTCGGCCTATGACGCGGCCGGCAGCCGCGCGAATGAGAATGTCGAGGTGCCCGCCGCCTATGACCCCTATGGGACGACAGCCACGGGCGGCGCGGGCGCGCCGGCGGGCGCCTATGGTCAGCAGGGGGCCTATGGCCAGCCCGGCGCCTATGGCCAGCAGCCGCAGGCGGCCTATGGCACCACGCCTCCCGGCGTGCGCGATCCCTATGCCCCGGCGGCGCCGGGTGTTCCCCCGGTCGCGACAGCGCCCTATGCCAACCCCGCCAGCCAGCCCAATGGCTATCCGCCGGGCGCCTATTCCGGCCAGCCGCCGGCCGGCATGGCCTCGCCCTATGGCAACCCTGCCACCGCTGCGCAGCCCGCGCCCGCACAGGCCGCCTATGGCCAGCCCGGCTACGGCCAGCAGAATTATGGCCAGCCCCCAGCCTATGGCCAGCCGGCGGCAAACAATGGCTCCAACACCTATGGCGCCAACGGCTCCAGCGTCGCCATGCTGCCGCCCGAGGACCAGCCGGAAGAAGGCCCGCCCAAGGAACTGCCGGCCAATCTGAAGCGCCAGGTGGTGGACTATGTGACCAAGGAGCCCCCGGGCACCATCGTCATCGACACCCCGAACACCTACCTCTATTACGTGCTGCCCGGCGGCAAGGCCGAGCGCTACGGCATCGGCGTCGGCCGCGAAGGCTTCACCTGGGCCGGCACGGAGAAGATCAGCCGCAAGGCCGAATGGGCCGATTGGCGCCCGCCGGCGGAAATGATCGAGCGCCAGCCCTATCTGCCGCGCTTCATGGCCGGCGGCCCGGGCAACCCGCTCGGCGCGCGTACCATGTATCTCGGCGGCACGATCTACCGTATCCACGGCACCAACCAGCCCTCCACCATCGGCCAGTTCATGTCGTCGGGCTGCATCCGCATGCTGAACGAGGATGTGGAAGCGCTGTATGACAAGGTGAAGGTCGGCACCAAGGTCGTGGTGCTGCCGGGCAACCCGCCCGCCACCGCCAATGCCGGCGGCGTGCCCCCCACCGCCGCCGCGCCTGTCGCCGAGACCGGCTTCGCCGTCCGCTAAAGCGACGGAACGCCACCCGTTCAAGAAGGCCGGATCGCCCCCGCGATCCGGCCTTTTTCATTTAACCGCCCCAGAGGCGCTGGGGCGGAACGCGCACGCTCACCTCGGTGCCGGCCGTGAGCGCGCCGGCCCGCTCCACCCAGGCGACCAGCCCGCGCAGCCCTTTCGCCACCTTGGCGAAACCGAGTTCCGCCTCCTCATGGCCGGTCGCCGCCGCGATCGCCGCGCCGGCATGGCGGCAGGGTGCGTTCGCTCCCTCCACCACCAGCGCCGCGCCGCCCGTGAAATGCAGCCGCGTGCCCGGCGGCAGGCCGGTGAGATCCGGCACGCCGGCGATCACCAGATTGGCGCCGATCCATTCCGGCTCCACCGCCGGCACACCGAGCCGGCGGGCGATCTCGGCGAGTTCGTCGGGCGCCACCAGCGAGACCTGCCGGCTGTTGCGGATCGGCGCGCCGCGCGGATACCAGGGCACGCGCGCATCGGCCCGGCGGGCAAAGCCGGCATGGCGATCGCCCTCGATGCCCTCGAGCGTGACCGCGATTTCCGCCACCGCGCGGGTGGCGAAGCCCGGCCCATCGGCGATCAGCGTCTGGGCGAGTTGCGCGGTAAGGCGGCGACCAGGCCGCGCGACGGGCGCGCCGAACAGGTCAGGCGCCGGCGGCGCGGGGGAGCGGGAGGGCATCCGGTTCTTCCATGACGACAGGACAGTGCCAGCCTATACGTTAGGGCGCTCGTTCAACACGAGTCGCTGGAACTCCGGGAGGCGGGATCGCGTTACCGCGCTGCCGGCGTGGCGGGCAAGAATGAGGATAGACCACATGTCTTCGCAATCGGGTTCCCTCTCGCCGACGCCGGGCGGCATGGTCGCCGGGCACCTTTCCGAACTGCGCGCCAAATGGGGCTGGTTCGTCGCGCTCGGCCTGTTGATGGTCATGGCCGGCGCCATCGCGCTCGGCAATCTCGTGCTCAGCACCGTCGTCTCCGTGCTCTATATCGGCGTGATGATGGCCATTTCCGGCGGCGCGCAGGTGATCCACGCCTTCCAGGTCAAGACCTGGGGCGCCTTCGCCTTCTGGCTGCTCGACGGGCTGCTGTTCCTTGCCGCCGGCCTCGTCTGCATCTTCGTGCCGATGGTGGCGGCCGAGTTCCTCACCCTGTTCCTCGGCGTGTCGCTGATTGTCGGCGGCGTGTTCCGTCTGGTCGCCGCCTTCCGCCTGCGTCCGGCCGAGGGCTGGGGCTGGATCGCCTTTTCCGCCGTTATCGCCATTCTGCTCGGCATCGAAATCATCGCCGGCTGGCCGGTGAGCGGCCTGTGGGTGCTCGGCCTGCTGCTCGGCATCGACCTGGTGTTCAACGGCATCGCCGTGCTGTTCCTCGGCTTCGGCCTGAAGAAGTAGCGCGCAAGGGTGACGGCACCGCCCGCCGCCATGGCGACCACGCCTGCGGAGCCGGCCGAACGGCCGGCCCCGCCTCCCACCGTCTCCGGGCGCGATCTGCGGCTCGACCTGTTCCGCGGGCTGGCGCTGTGGTTCATCTTCCTGAACCATGTGCCCAACAATGTCGGCAACTGGATCACCAACCGCAATTTCGGCTTCTCCGACGCGACCGAGATCTTCGTCTTCATCTCCGGCTACACCGCCGCGATGGTCTATGGCCGGCAGCTCGATTCCAGCGGCATGATCGTGACCTCCGCGCGCATCCTGCGGCGGGCCTGGCAGCTCTACATCGCCTTCATCTTCCTCTTCGTCATCTATCTCGCCGAAATCTCCTATGTCGTCGGCAGCTTCGAGAACCCGCTCTATGCCGAGGAGATGGGCGCGCTGCAGTTCCTCGCCGAGCCGGATGTGGCGCTGGTGCAGGCGCTGCTGCTGAAGTTCCGCCCCGCCAATATGGACGTGCTGCCGCTCTATATCGTGCTGCTCGCCACCTTCCCGCCGATCCTGTGGGCGCTGAAGCGCTGGCCCGACGCCACGCTCTTCGCCTCCTTCCTGCTCTGGCTCGCCGTGCAGTTCCTCGGCTTCAACCTGCCGGGCTATCCGGACGACCGGATGTGGTTCTTCAACCCCTTCGCCTGGCAGCTCATGTTCGTGTTCGGCGGCTGGTGCGGGCTGGGCGGCAGCGACCGGCTGGCGGGGCTGGTGCACGCCCGGGTGGTTCTCGTGCTCTCCGTGCTCTATCTCGCTCTGTCGCTGGCGGTGGTGACGAGTTGGTACTGGCCGCCGATGGAAGGTTTCGTGCCGCCGGTAATCGGTGACATCATCTACCCCATCAGCAAGACCGACCTTTCCGTGCTGCGCTTCCTGCACTTCCTCGCGCTGGCCGTGGTGGTCGTCAGGTTGATACCGGTCAATGCCGGCTTTCTGCGCTGGGATGTGCTCAAACCCATGATCATGTGCGGCCAGCACTCGCTGGAAGTGTTCTGCTTCGGCGTCTTCCTTTCTTTTGCCGCACATTTCGTGCTCAACGAAGTCTCCGGCACGATCCTCATGCAACTGACCATGAGCGTGTCCGGCATCGCCTTAATGGTAGGTCTCTCGGCTTTGCTGTCGTGGTATGCTCGCGTCGAGCGCGAGAGGATGGCGCGCAAGAAGGCTGGCTAGCGCGGTTCGACGTGAAACGCTGGATCTGGGGTTTTGTCTTCGCAAGCGTCCTGGGCTTGGATGGCGCCGTCGTGGCTGCCGCCGAGGGCGGGAAGCCATGCGCGGCACCCTCGGCGCTTACCCGCGCGGGCTTCGCCCTGCCGCGCCTCGCCCGCTCGCTGGAGAAGAAGGAGCCGACCACGATCCTGGTCGTGAACTCCGCCAGCACCGCCAAGCGCGCCGGCACGGACGAGGCGGGCAAGGACAGCGCGGCCAAGGACAGCGCGACCAAGGACAGCGCGGGCAAGACCGTCGCCCGCCGCAGCTTTCCCAGCTATATCGAGGAGACGCTGCGCGCCCGTTATCCCGAGGGCGGCATCGTGGTCGCCACCCGCAGCGCGCCGCGCGCCACCGCCGAGGCGATGCTCGACGACCTGCCAGAGATGCTGGCGGAGACGAAGCCGGCGCTGATGATCTGGCAGACCGGCACCTTCGACGCCATTCTGGGCGCCGAGACCTCCGCCTTTTCCGACGCGGTCGGCAGCGGCATCCGCCTCGCCCATGCGGCCGGGGCCGATGTCGTCCTGATCAGCCCGCAATACAGCCCGCGCACTGCCCTCGCCTTCGATATCGGCCCCTATACCAATGCGCTGCGCTGGACGGCGCGGCTCGAAGGCGTGCCGTTCTTCGACCGCTATGCCATCATGCGGTTCTGGGAAGACGACGGCATTTTCGATCTCGACGCCTCCCGCCCCTCCCCCACGCTGTTTGACGAGGTGCATCGCTGCATCGGCCGGCTTCTGGTCGGCCTGATCGTCGATGGCGTCGACCTGCGAACACTTGGTTCCCGCTGAATGCCCCTGCGCCGTCTCGCCCCCCTCGCCCTTTCCGCCGCCCTGCTGACCCCGGCCGCTCCGGTACTTGCCCAGAGCGTGATCCCGGCCAGTTGCCCCACCAGCAAGACGCTGACCCGGCTCAACGTTCCGCTCACCCGCACCGCCGCCGCGCTGCGGGCCGGCGGCAAGGTGGTGATCGTCGCCATCGGCTCTTCCTCCACCGCCGGGGCGGGCGCCAGTTCGCCGCAGGCGACCTATCCGAGCCGGCTGGAGGCGACGCTGCGCGCGCGCTTCCCCGCCGCCGACATCAGCGTGGTCAACCGCGGCGTGAACGGCCAGGACGCGCCGGAAATGCTGGCGCGCTTCGACACCGATGTGGCGGCGCTGAAACCGACGCTGGTGATCTGGCAGTCCGGGGTCAACGCGCTGTTCCGCGACAACGGCCTTGCCTCCGCCGACGACCTCCTGCACGAGGCCATCGCCCGGGTGAAGGCGATCGGCGCCGATCTGGTGCTGGTCGATCCGCAATATGCGCCGCGCGTGCTGGCCGATGCCGATAGCGGGCCGATGGTGCGATTGATGAACGAGGTGGGGGCGGAGGAAGGCGTGGCGGTCTATCACCGCTTCGCGCTGATGCGCGACTGGCACGAGACGGCGTCGATGGGCTTCGACTCCTTCCTCTGGAAGGACAAGTTCCACATGAACGACTGGGGCTATGACTGCTTCGCCCGCGATCTCGGCCGCGCGGTGGTGGCCAATGTGGAATCGCAGCAGCGCTCCGCCGATATGAGCGTGGGCGGCGGTTCCGGCGCGGCGCCGGCGGGGGCGACGAGAGCGACCCCGGCGGTGGCGGGCGCGGCGCGGTAACGCCCGCTCAGTCGTCGCCCTTGTCGGAAAAAGCGCCGCCGAAGCGCTTCATCACCGCCTCGCGCGCCTTGATCACGCGACGCTCATAATCTTCCGCCATCGGTTCGGTCAGCACGCTCTCCAGCCCGGCGAGCAGCGCCCAGAGCGCGGGGATCTCGGCCTCGTCGTCAATGAAGTCGGCCATGGCCTCGCCATCGGCATCGTCCACCGTACGCGAGAGGAACTCGAACAGCACGACGGCGACCGAGCGGTCGATGACCAGGGTGATTTCGTCGTCCGGCGCATCGGCCATGGATTGTCCTCGTGCGAAAATCTCTCCTTCCTATCCTCCCGTCACAGGGGGATGACAAGTCCCGGAAGTGCCACCCGGCTTGCAATCGGCGCCCTGCCGTGCTGACCCTTGCGCGCAACCGGGAGACGCGCGATGACGGCAACGGACGATCTGAAGACGGTCAGGGATTTCGTGCGCTATGCCGTGAGCCGCTTCACCGAGGCCGGCGTGAGCTTCGGCCATGGCACGACGCAAGCGCTGGACGAGGCCGCCTTCATGGTGCTGGAAGGGCTGCACCTGCCGGTGGACGACCTCGCCCCCTGGCTCGACGCGCGGCTGACCCATGAGGAGCGCCTGCGCCTCACCAACCTTATCGAGCAGCGCTGCACCACCCGCCAGCCCGCCGCCTATCTGCTCGGCCGCACCTATATTGGCGGCGTGCCGTTCCGCTCGGACAAGCGCGCCATCGTGCCGCGCTCCTTCATCGGCGAACTGATGGCGGGCGAACTGTTCACCGGCGGCGACTATTCGCTCGTTCCCCAGCCGGAAACGGTCGGCCGCGTGCTGGACCTGTGCACCGGCTCGGGCTGCCTCGCCATTCTCGCCGCCATGACCTTTCCCAACGCGCAGGTCGACGCCGTAGACCTCTCCCCCGACGCGCTGGCGCTGGCGGCGGAGAATGTCGCCGAACACGGGCTGGAAGAGCGGGTGCGGCTGCTGGAGGGCGACCTGTTCGGCCCGATCGAGGGTGAGGTCTACGACCTCATCATCACCAACCCGCCCTATGTCGATGAAGCGGCGATGGCCGCGCTGCCGGCGGAATACCGCCATGAGCCCAGCCTCGCCTTTGCCGGCGGGCCGGACGGGCTTGACATCGTGCGCCGCATCCTCGCCGAGGCACCGGCGCATCTGTCGCCCGGCGGCGGCATCATCTGCGAATTCGGGACGGGCAAGGAAATCCTGCAGGCGGAATATCCGCATCTGCCCTTCCTCTGGCTCGACACCGAGGCCAGCGAGGGCGAGGTGTTCTGGCTCTCCGCCGCCGATCTCACGGTCAATGCGGATCTGCGCGTCATCAACCGCATGCCGCGCTGAGGGTCAGCCGCCGCGTCGCATATGCGCCAGCACGGCGGCGTCGGGCCAGCAGTCGACGGCGAGACCGTTGGCCTTCTGATAGGCGCCGAGCGCGGCGCGGGTCTTCATACCGGCCTTGCCGTCGATCTTGTCGGCGTAGAAGCCCTCCCGCGTCAGCACCTTCTGCATGAATTCGAGATCGCGCGTCTTCACCAGCGCGATCTCCGCCCAGTCGCGAGCGAAGGGCCTGTCGTCCTCGATGCGGTCGGCGAGGTGGCCGACATAGAGGACGTAGAGGTCGGCGAAATTGTAGCTTTTCAGCACGAAATAGTTGGCCGGCGTGAGGAAGGCCGGGCCATAGGGCCCGGCCGGCATGATGATGGAGGCCTCGTCCTTCAGCGCGGAGGGCGGCACGCGCCGCCCGTCGGCGATCCTTACCCCACGCTTCAGCCATTCGCCGATGCTCAGCCGCGTCTCCGGCTCGGCCAGCGTGCAGTCGAAGCCGGCCGGCACGGTGATCTCATAGGCCCAGCGTTTTCCGGCCTGCCAGCCCTTCTGCTTCAGCAGGCTCGCCGTGGCGGCCAGCGCCTCCGGCACGTCGGTCCAGATATTGGCGGTGCCGTCGCCGTCGAGATCGACGCCATAGGCGAGATAGCCGGTGGGCATGAACTGGGTCAGCCCCATCGCCCCGGCCCAGGAGCTTTTCATGCCGGCGCGGCTGACATGGCCCTCGTCGAGGATTTTCAGCGCGGCGAGGAATTCGGCGCGGAATTCCTCCTTGCGGCGCCCGACATAGGCCTGCGTCGCCAGCACCCGCAGCGCGTCATGGTTCAGCTTGGCGCCGCCATAGGAAGTCTCGCGCGCCCAGATGGCGAGCAGGATCGAGCCCGGAACGCCGAACTGCCGCTCCAGCGCCGCGAGCTGCGCGCGGTACTGCGCCGCCAGCTTGCGCCCGCGCGTGGCATAGCTGGCGATCGCCTTGTCGGAGAGATAGGCGGCCGGGGTCTGCACGAACTCCGCCTGCCGGTCGGGCGCCTTCGGCTTGCCGGGAAGCGCGAGGTCGGGCAGGCCGTAATCGGGCTCAAGCCCGGCGGTCTCGCGCTCGAAGGTGGCGCGGGAAATGCCCATGGCCTGCGCCGCCGGCCATTGCGCGGCGAGCCAGCGGTCGAAACCGGCATCGGCGAGGGCCGGGCGCGCGGCAAGGAGGAGGCCCAGCACCAGGGCGGCGGCGACAAGGGGGCGACGAAGCGCAGGGAACATCATGGCTTGAGATAACCCGTATCGCCCCCGCCTGTGAACCTTGGAGCGCGATCCGACCCGATGTGAAGCCGTCTGATCGGGCAGTCACCGCAGGGCTTTGCAAAAGGCGGAAGCGCCCTTACCCTACCATGATGCCAGTCGAGGGCATGCGACACACCGGGATCGGACCATGAAGAAGACGAGTTTGTGGTGCGCGGCGCTTGCCGGCGCGGGCATGATGGCGGCCGTGCAGATTGCCGGCCTGCAAAGCGCGGCCGCGCAAGCCAAGCCGACCATCGAAACCGGCATGGAACATTTTCAGGGCCGCTGGGTGTGGCAGGGCGCGTTGAAGGACAAGCGCGACCCGCAGAACATAAGCCGGCTTCAATTCACCGACGGCGACCGCATCGTCTATTGCTACAAGACCTCATGCGTCGAAGTGAACGTGCACCGCGACGCCGGCAGCGGCTTCAGCTTCACCACCAATGGCAAGAACAACTTCGTGATGGTCAGCGACGCCTCGGGCAATCTCAGGGGCCGGTTCTGGGAGGACTTCACCTCGCCGTCGCGTCCGCCGGACGCGGTCGTGACTTTCACCCTGAAGTCCGGCATCTGAGCGGCCGGCCGGCACGTCGCCGGCGGTCCGCCTCGCCGTCTGCCCTTCGCGCCGCACCGGGCGTCAGCGCACCGCGACGATGAACAGCCGGGGAAAGCGCAGCAGCACCTTTCCGTCGACACGCGCGGGGTAGGCCCTGGCCAGCCGCGCGGTGTAGTCGGCGAGAAACGCCTCCCGCTCCGCCGCGTCCAGCGGGGCGAGATAGGGCCGCAGGCCGGTGGAGCGGAACCAGTCGGCAATGGCCGCCGGCCCCGCCAGCGGGTGGTTGTACAGCGTGTGCCAGATATCGACCTGGCGGGCGAGCGGCGCGAGCCGGTCGTAATAGGCCCCGACGGCGGGCAGAACATCGCGCGCCGCGCCGGCGATGCGGTCCGCCCAGGGCCCGGCAGTGGCGGCTTCCTCCATCAGGAGATGCGAGGGCTCGTTGACATTGTCCGGCATCTGCACCGCCAGCACGCCGCCCGGCGGCAACTGGTCGAGCAGCCGCGCCAGCACATCGAGATGGTCCGGCACCCACTGGAACACGGCATTGGCGAAGAGCAGGTCCGTGTCTTCGGGCGGCGCCCAGGAGGCGAGGTCCGCCAGTTCGAAGCGGAGGCCCGGCAGGCGGGCGCGGGCCTGCTCGATCATGGCGGGGGAATTGTCGACGCCGATCACCTCGGCCTGTGGCCAGCGCTGCGCCAGCAATTCCGTCGAATTGCCCGGCCCGCAGCCAAGGTCGATCACGCGGCGCGGATGGGAAAGCGGCACCCGCGCCAGCAGGTCGCGCGGCGGGCGGGTGCGCTCATCCTCGAAGGTAAGGTAGAGGGCGGGGTTCCAGTCTTCGGTCATCGCCGCCCTCCGTCCGGTCATGGCGTCAGCGCATCAGCTTCTTGTGCTTCATCCGGTGCGGGACGATCTCGTCGACGCCGAGGCGGCGCTTCTTGTCTTCCTCATAGTCGTGGAAATTGCCCTCGAACCACTCGACATGGCCCTCGCCCTCAAAGGCGAGCATATGGGTGGCGATACGGTCGAGGAAGAAGCGGTCATGCGAGATGATGACCGCGCAGCCGGCGAAGTCTTCCAGCGCTTCTTCCAGCGCGCGCAGGGTTTCCACGTCGAGGTCGTTGGTCGGTTCGTCCAGCAGCAGCACATTGGCGCCCTGCTGCAGGATGCGGGCGAGATGCACGCGGTTGCGCTCACCGCCCGAGAGCATGCCGACCTTCTTCTGCTGGTCGCCGCCCTTGAAGTTGAAGGCGCCGCAATAGGCGCGCGAATTGATTTCGCGCTTGCCGAGATAGAGCACCTCATTGCCGCCGGAGATTTCCTCCCACACGGTCTTCTTGTCGTCGAGCGCGTCGCGGTTCTGGTCGACATAGCCGAGTTGCACGCTGTCGCCGACGGTGATGGAGCCGGAATCCGGCGTCTCTAGCCCGTTGATCATGCGGAACAGCGTGGTCTTGCCGGCGCCGTTCGGGCCGATGACGCCGACGATGCCGCCCGGCGGCAGCTTGAAGGACAGGTTCTCGATCAGCAGCTTGTCGCCGAAAGACTTGGTGAGGCCGTTGAACTCGATGACGTTGTTGCCGAGTCGCTCCGACACCGGAATGACGATCTGGGCGGTGGTCGGCGCCTTCTCCGACGCCTTCCGTACCAGCTCGTCATAGCGCTGGATACGGGCCTTGTTCTTGGCCTGACGGGCCTTCGGGGAGGCCCCCATCCACTCGGCCTCGGAGGCGATCGCACGCTGGCGGGCCTCGTCCTCGCGATTCTCCTGCGCCATGCGCTTGGCCTTCTGCGCCAGCCAGGAGGAATAGTTGCCCTCATAGGGAATGCCGCGGCCGCGGTCGAGTTCGAGGATCCAGCCCGTCACATTGTCGAGGAAGTAGCGGTCATGGGTGACGATTAGGATCGCGCCGGGATAGTTGCGCAGATGGCCTTCCAGCCAGTTGGTGGTCTCGGCGTCGAGATGGTTGGTCGGTTCGTCCAGCAGCAGCAGTTCCGGCTGCGACAGCAGCAGCTGGCACAGCGCCACGCGGCGGCGCTCACCGCCCGAGAGCCGGGAAACGTCCGATCCCTCTTCAGGGCAGCCGAGCGCGTCCATCGCCTGGTCGATCTTGCTGTCGAGATCCCACAGGCCCTGGCCTTCGATCTCGTCCTGGAGCGCGGTCATCTCGTCCGCGGTCTCCTCGGAATAGTTCATGGCGAGTTCGTTGTAGCGCTCAAGGATCGCCTTCTGCTTGGCGACGCCGAGCATCACGTTCTCGCGCACGGAGAGGTTGGGGTCGAGCAGCGGCTCCTGCGGCAGGTAGCCGACGCGGGCGCCTTCCGCGACCCAGGCCTCGCCGGAAAAGTCCTTGTCGAGCCCGGCCATGATCTTCAGCAGGGTGGACTTACCCGAGCCGTTGGGCCCGAGAATGCCGATCTTGGCGTCGGGGTAGAAGGACAGGTGCACATTGTCGAGCACCTTCTTGCCGCCCGGATAGGCCTTGGTCATGCCGTGCATGTGGTAGATAAACTGATAAGCCATGTCCAAATCCTGCGCGTGCGGGCGAGCCGGGAACATGCCGCGCTGCCGCGGCGTCATAAGGTGCGGGTTGCGCGCTATGTAAACCGCGCGCCGTTGAGCGGCAAGGCCGTCACGCGCGCAGTTGCCCTTTGCCGCCGCCGCTGCCGGCTTCGGACGCGCGGCTTTTTCAACGAGGTATTGGAACGCCTCCGGCTCTCGCGCGTTGACGGCTGCCAGCCCCTACCCCGGCGGCAGGCGCCCATCATTTTACCTCTGAATGCCGGAACCGGGCGGATATACCGACAGTATGGCGATAGAACCGAGCGATCCCCTCTCCTTGCTTCCCCGCCCTGACTGGGCTCTCTTCCTCGATATTGACGGCACCCTGATCGAGCACGCCGACCATCCCGAGGGCGTGGACATTCCCCGCGACCTGCCGGAGCTTCTGGCCCGGCTTCAGCACACGCTCGAGGGCGCGGTGGCGCTGGTGTCGGGCCGCACCATCGACTGGATGGACCGCCGTTTCGCTCCCGCCCGCCTTGCCGCCTCCGGCCAGCACGGGGCGGAGGTGCGCCTCGCCCCGGACGCGCCCGCGGTGCCGATACCGCTGCCGAAATGGCGCAAGCCGCTGGAGCAGGCGCTGGACGAGGTGCTGGCGACCTGGCCCGGCGTGTTCGTCGAGCACAAGCCGCTGTCGCTCGCCGTGCATTTCCGCGCCGTGCCGCAGTTCGGCGAGGCGATCATGGACCGGGTGATCGCGCTCGGCACCGGCATTGATGACGGGGTCGAGTTCCTCAAGGGCAAATATGTCATCGAGGTCCGCCAGGCTGGGCGCAACAAGGGCACGGCGGTGGCGGAGCTGATGAACTCGGCGCTGTTCAGCGGTCGCCGGCCGGTGTTTCTCGGCGATGATGTGACCGACGAGGACGGCTTCCGCGCGGTGCGCGCCGCCGGCGGGCTGGCATTCGCCGTCGGGCCCCGCCCGACCGATCAGGCCGACTACAGGCTCGCCTCGCCCAGCGCGGTGCGACGCTGGCTGACCGACCTTCCCAAGGCACTGGAGCGCGTGGATTCGTGAGCACCAATCTCGATCTGGCCGCCATCGGCAACGGCACCATCGCCGCGCTGATCGACCGCAACGGGCGCATCTGCTGGTGCTGCTGGCCGCGCATAGACGGCGATCCGGTGTTCTCCTCGCTGCTCGGCGGCACCGAGCCGGAGGCCGGCTTCTTCGACGTGGTTCTGGAAGGCCAGGTGAAGGCGACGCGCCGCTACCAGACCAACACCGCCATCATTGAAACCATTCTGGAGAACGACCAGGGCGCCAAGCTGCGCATTGTCGACTTCGCCCCGCGCTTCAAACTCTATGACCGCATCTACCGCCCGGCCACGCTGGTGCGGCGCATCGAGCCGATCGCCGGCATGTGCCGGGTTACGCTGCGCCTGCGCCCGCATTTCAACTGGGGCGAACAGCGCCCCACGCCGGTGCGTGGCTCCAACCATATGCGCTTCACCGGCGACGACGTGACGCTGCGTGCCACCACCGACCTGCCCATCGTCTACGTCATGGAGGAACGCCCCTTCGTGCTCAGCAAGCCGGCGACGCTGGTGCTGGGGCCGGACGAGCCTTTCCCCGCCAGCATTGCCGACACCACCCGCGGCTTCGAGGAAAAGACGCGCGACTACTGGCACGAATGGGTGCGCTACCTCTCCATTCCCTATGAGTGGCAGGATGCGGTGATCCGCGCCGCGATCTCGCTCAAGCTCTGCGCCTTCGAGGAAACCGGCGGCATCGTCGCCGCGCTCACCACCTCGATCCCCGAGGCGCCGCACTCCATCCGCAACTGGGACTATCGCCACTGCTGGCTGCGCGATTCCTATTTCACCGTGCGGGCACTGAACATGCTCGGCGCCACCCGCACCATGGAAGACTATATCCGCTACCTCACCACGGTGATCGCCTCCGAGCCGTCGGGCCGGCTGGCGCCGGTCTATTCCATCGTGCCCGGCACGCCGCTGGAAGAGCGCTTCGCCCCGGCGCTGGCGGGCTTTCAGGGCATGGGGCCGGTGCGCGTCGGCAATCAGGCCGGCGAGCAGGTGCAGAATGACGGCTACGGCCATGTCGTGCTGGCGGCGGCGCAGATGTTCTTCGACGAGCGGCTGCCCAAGCGTGGCGACCGCGCGCTGTTCGAACTGCTGGAAGGCGTCGGGGCGCGGGCGGTGGATTTCGCTTTCGAGCCGGATGCCGGGCTGTGGGAACTGCGCGGCAAGCGCCGGCTGCACACTTTCTCGGCGGTGATGGGCTGGGCCGCCTGCGATCGCCTCGCCCGCATCGCCCGGGTGCTGGAACTGCCGGAGCGCGCCGACTATTGGAGCCAGCGCGCCAATGAGATCCGCGCCCGCATTCTCGCCTTCGCCTGGGACGAGAAGCTGGGCAGCTTCGTCGATGCCGAGGAAGACGGCCAGCTTGACGCCAGCCTGCTGCTGCTGGCCGAACTCGGCTTCGTGCGGCCGGACGACCCGCGCTACATCGCCACGGTGGAGACGATCGGTCGCGAACTCAAGCGCAATGGCTATCTCATGCGCTATGCCGGCGAGGACGATTTCGGCCTGCCGGAAACCTCCTTCACCATCTGCTCGTTCTGGTACGCCGGCGCGCTCGATTTGATCGGCCGCCGCGACGAGGCACGGGAGATGTTCACCAGCCTGCTCGCCCGGCGCAACCCGGCCGGGCTTCTGTCGGAAGACATCGACAACCAGACCCTGGAACTGTGGGGCAACATTCCGCAGACCTATTCCATGGTCGGACTGATCGACACGGCCATGCGTCTGTCGAAGACATGGGAGGAAGCCTTTTGGCGCGGCTCGTAATCGTCTCGAACCGGGTGGCGTCGCCCAAGGAGCGCGCCGCCAAGGCGGGCGGGCTGGCGGTGGCGCTGCGCGAGGCGCTGAGCCAGCGCGGCGGGCTCTGGTTCGGCTGGAGCGGGGAAACCGAGGTCAACCCGCCGGACGCGCCCAAAGTGTTTCGTTCCGGCCGCGTCAGCTATGCGCTGCTCGATCTCGACCCCGACGACCAGCGCGCCCATTATGCCGGCTATGCCAATGGCACGCTGTGGCCGCTATGCCATTACCGGCTCGGCCTGCTGTCCTTCCGCAAGGCCGATTGGGAGGGCTACCGGCGGGTGAACGCGCATTTCGCCCGCGCGCTGATGCCGCTGCTCAAGCCTGACGATATCGTCTGGGTGCACGACTACCATTTCATCCCGCTGGCGGCGGAGTTGCGCAAGCTCGGCTTCGAGGGGCGGATCGGCTATTTCCATCACATTCCGTGGCCGACGCCCGAGGTCTATCTCAGCCTGCCCTCGCATGCGGCGTTGGTGGACGACCTCTCCCGCTACGATCTCGTGGGGCTGCAGACCGAGAACGATGTCCGCGCGCTGCTGACCTATATCTCCTCGGAAATTCGTGGCTGGATCGCCCCCGGCGGCACGGTGGGGCTGCGGGACCGGCGCTTCCGCGTCGCCGCCTACCCGATCGGCATCGACGCCGACGCCTTTGTCCGGGACGCGAAAAAATCCGTCGGCAGCGAGGAGGAGCGACGGCTGAATGAGAGCCTCGCCGGCCGGGCGCTGGCGGTCGGCGTCGACCGGCTGGACTATTCCAAGGGACTGCCGGGCAAATTCGCCGCTTTCGGCGAATTGCTGCGCAGCTATCCCGAACACCGGTCCCAGGTCACGATGATGCAGGTCGCGCCGCTCTCGCGCAGCGAGGTGGCGGAGTATCAGGCGCTGCGCCGCGAGCTGGAGGAGCTGGGCGGGGCCATCAATGGCGAATTCGCCGAGTTCGACTGGGTGCCGCTGCGCTATCTCAACCGGCCGTTCCAGCGCGCGACGCTGGCCGCCATCTACCGCCGCGCCCGCATCGGGCTGGTGACGCCCTTGCGCGACGGCATGAATCTCGTCGCCAAGGAATATGTCGCGGCGCAGGACCCGGAAGACCCCGGCGTGCTGGTGCTCTCGCGCTTCGCGGGCGCGGCGGACGAATTGAAGGGCTCGCTGCTGGTCAACCCCTACGATATCGAGGGCATGGCGGCGGCGATGGACCGGGCGCTGACCATGCCGCTGGAGGAGCGCCGCACGCGCTGGCGCACCAATATGGACACGGTGGAGACCAACACCATCCACCATTGGTGCCAACGCTTCATCGACGAACTGACCAACGTCACCGACCAGTTCGGCCCGGCTGCGGATGCGCGGGGAGCCGCACGAACGCTGTGAGCCCCCCGCTCCGGCCGTTTCTACCCGTCCACCTCGTGCGGGCCGATCAGCCGGCCGACATCGGGCAGCCAGCGCACCGACATGGCGAAGCGCTTGCGCGCGCCGGGCGCGAGCAGCGACAGGCCCGGCTTGTCGATGAATTCGGCCGGCCCGTCCTCGGGTGAGGCATAGCCGGCCCAGGGTTCGATGCACAGGAATGGCGCGCCGGGCTTCGACCAGATGCCGAGATGCGGCATGTCGGGGAAGGCGACTTCCAGCCCCGGCTCCCCCGGCACGCCGAAGCGCACATGGTGCGAGCGCAGATCAAGGAAGATCAGCGCGTCGCGCTCGAACAGGGCGTCGGTCGGCTCCAGGATCGCGTCGACCGCCGGGTTGGGCTCGGTGGCGGCCGATAGCAACCCGCCGACCGGGCGGTGGATCGCCTCGGCCTCCGCCTTCTCGAACACCAGCCGGTGGTCGGCGCGGCTGCCGCCATAGGGCAGCGGCCAGCGGAAGGCGGGGTGAAAGCCGACGCTCGCCGGCAGCACGCCCGGCCCCGTGTTCGCGACCTCGGCCTCGATGGTAAGCGTCGCCTCTTCCAGCCGGTAGGTGACGGTGAGCGAGAACGGGAACGGGTATTGCCGCAGCGTCTCCTCGTCCTCATGCAGCGCGAGGCGGGCCGCCTGCTCGCTCGCCTCTTCCAGTGTGAAGGCGCGGCGCCGGGCGAAGCCGTGCTGCGCCATCGGGTAGACCTTGCCGTCATGCACGAGCTGGTCGTTGGGCAACCGCCCGACAATGGGAAACAGCAGCGGCGCGCGCCCGGTCCAGAAGGCCGGGTCGCCATTCCACAACAGGTCGTGCCCGTGCCGGTCCCTCAAGCCGGTCATTTCCGCGCCCTGAGGCGAGATATCGACCTCAAGGAACGCCGATTTCAGCCGTACCGCGCTCTCGCTCATACCAATCCCCGTCTCGACTTCGCCAAAGATCAGGTCTAACGGACCTTGCGGAACAAGGCTTCCGCGCACCCGCCACCCCTCATCATCCGGTTTCCATCATGGCCCAGACTCTCGGCCCTGTCGCCGCGCTCCTGCTCGGCGTGTTCTTTCTGGTTACCGGGAGCGGCCTGCAGAACACGCTGCTGCCGCTGCGCGGCGCCTTTGAGGGCTTCAGCGCCATCAATCTCGGCATATTGGGGTCGAGCTATTATCTCGGCTTCGTGGTCGGCTGCCTCGCCGTGCCGCATCTGGTGCGCCGCACCGGGCATATCCGCGCCTTCGCCGCCCTCACCTCGGGCGTTGTGGCGGCGATGATGGCGCATCCGCTGTTCATCGAGCCGATCACCTGGTTCGTGCTGCGCACCCTCACCGGCTTCTGCTTCGCCGGGCTCTATCTCGTCATCGAATCCTGGCTCAACGACCGCGCCACCAACCAGACGCGCGGCTTTGTCATGAGCGCCTATGTCATCGTCGACTACGCCGCGCTCACCGCCGGGCAGATGATGATCACGCTCTACCCCGTGCGGGCCTTCGATCTCTTCGCCATCGCCGCCATCCTGTTCTCGCTGGCGACGCTGCCGGTGGCGATCGGCTCCAGCACCCAGCCAGCGCCGATCGAAACCGCGCGCATCCGCCTGCCGCGCCTGTTCAAGGCGGCGCCCGTGGCGATGGCCGGCTGCTTCGCCATCGGCCTCACCAATGGCTCGCTCTGGTCGCTGGGGCCGATCTTCGGCATCGGGCGCGGGCTCACCTCCGACGGCGCCGCGACCTTCATGAGCGCCGTGGTGGTGGCCGGGGCGCTGGCGCAATGGCCGATCGGCTATCTTTCCGACCGCATGGACCGCCGGCGCATCCTCGCCGCGCTGCTGGTGGGCGCGCTGCTGGCGGGCCTGGCGCTGGGCGCGCTGCCATTCGGTCTGCTCGGCCTCAGCCTGCTCGGCATGGTCTATGGTGCCCTGTCGCTGCCGGCCTATTCGCTCGCCGCCGCCCATGCCTATGACCGTACCGCCCCCTCCGAGGCGGTGGAGACGGCGGCGGGGCTGCTCCTGCTCTATGGCGTCGGCTCGGTTGTGGGACCGGCGCTGGCCTCGCTCGGCATGCAGAATTACGGGCCGGGGGCGCTGTTCTTCTTCACTGCCGGCGCCTATGGGCTGCTGCTGATCTTCGTGCTCTGGCGCATCCTGCTGCGCGAGAGGGGGCGGCAGGTGGAGAGCAAGAGCGAACCCATCGCCTCGGCGGCGACCGGCACGGTGCCGCGCCCGGAAAAGGACGCCGCCGACATTCCGCTCAACCCTCTGCGGCGCTGGCGCCGGGCGGCGTCGCCCGGGCCGGCGAGAGCCGCGCCCAGGCCGACAGCGCCGGCCGCGACGCCGCCCCCGGCGGCGGAGACCGAGGGGACGGCGGAGACCGACAAGGATTTCCCCGCCGCACAGGACGGGCGTTCCGACGGCGCCTGAGCCGAGCCGGAACCGCCGCGCCGTCCGTGCGTTGATACCGCGTCCGCCACCGCCGTCACGGAATAGGCCGCATGATCAAATACGCCGTCATCTTCCTGGTGATCTCGATGATCGCCGGCGCCATCGGCATGACCGGCGTGTCGCAACTGGCGCGCAGGATTTCCCTCGTGCTGTTCGGGCTGTTCTTCCTCGGCTTCCTGCTGCTGATCGGCTTCGCCCTACTGGTCGATCAGGCGGTATCGACGCTGTGACGCCGCGCCAGATGACGATGCATTGACATACCGCAACGCGCGCCGTGGCGCCGGCGGCTAGCCTCCGGGAAAACACCCCAGGAGGATGCCATGCCGACCGAAACCCTCTTCTTCGTCGCCGCCACCGTTATCGCCTTCAGCGGCTTCGCCGTCACGCTGGCCTATGTGGAAGCCTCCACCAAGGCGGTGCGCCGGCAGAACCACCCGATCCCGGGCGAGTGACCGGGCGCGGCGGCGCGCGGGCTTGTCGCCTCACGCCGCCGCCTGGAATGCCTCCCCGGCAAGCCGCAAGGCTTCCTTCTCCACGGCAAGCGTGCGGTTGGTCCAGCCCTTGCCGAAGGTGTCCCAGGTGCTGAGCGCACGGTAATAGTCGAGCCGCCGCGCCGAAAAGGCGCGGATGAGATCGGCCGGATCGCGCGTTCCCACCGCCGCGAGGGTGACCGCGCCGATGGCGCCGTCCTCCTTCGCGCCGACCAGCTTTTGCAGCATCTTCGCCGCACGCACCGGGCCGGCATTCACCCCGAAATCATAGACGACAAGATCCACACCGGGCGGCAGCGCGTCGCCGTTCAGCGGGTTCCAGTAGCGGACCCGGTAGATTTCGCGCGCCTCTTCCTTGGTGAGGTTGCGCACATCCTCGACGGTCACTTCCTCGCCGCGCCAATCGCGCAGCGTGCCGATGGTGATGCCGAGATTGGTCGCCCCGCCGGGGTCGCGGGGGTGATCGACGAAGCCGCCTTCCGCCGCGAACACGATGTCGGCGCAGCGCTGGAACTTGGCCGCCTTGAGCGGCGCGGGCGGCGCTTTGGCCGGCTCGCCGGCCACCGCTGGTGGCTTGCCCGCCCGCTGCGACCGCAGCGCTTCGCCGGTCTGTGAAGCGAGACGCTCCTGAATCTCGAACGAGGCCGTGTCCTTGGCGCGCGACGACGCCGAGGAGCCGAGATAATAGCTCACCACCGTGGCGAAGGCCGAGACGAGGCCACCGATCACGATGTTGATGATCTGCAGCAGCGGGCTGTCCCGGGTGAAGGGCGAGCTTGTTCCCTCCGGAATCGGGCTGATCAGGTACCAAAGCACCCAGAAGAAACCGACGACGATTATGATGGAGATGAGGATCGGGGCCCAGGCGAGCGGATTGCGCGCGCTGGCCAGCGCCACGAACATGCCGCGCGCGCTCTCGCGATCCTTGTCGTCGCGCTCGCGATGCGCCAGTTCCTGCGCGGCGGCCCGGCTCGCCTGCTCGATGGCCAGCCGCTGCGCCTCAAGATCGGCCTGACGTTGCTTTTCCTCGGCCTCGGCCGCGATCCGCGCCAGTTCCAGCCGCAATTCGTTGGCGAGCTTGGGATCGGCCTCGATCTTGGCCTCGGCCTGTGCCGGGTCTTCGGTCCCCGTCACCTTTTCGAACGCCTTGGCGACGGCCTCGGCCACCGGGGCCGATTTCGACCCGAGCCCGAGCTTGAGAATTTCGGGTAGCAACGCGCCGGCAAGCACAATCAGCGGATTCATGACAGCCTCCGTGGCACAACCTAAGAGTGCTTTAATACCTCTGTTCTTGTCAAGATTGTATCGTCGGTTGTGGAGCGGACGAGGGGCGGCAAACCCGCTGGCGCGGCCGCCATCTTCCCGCTAAGAAGAGAGCGTCGGCCCGTGCCGGCCGTAAGCGTCCGACGTCAGGCAACGCATCCACCCGGTCACGGCCGGCCGGATGCGTGGGCACCGGACCCGCCGCGACCATCCAGAAGGATGGCCCGCATGGCCTCTCCCCTCTTCCGCAAGCTGCCGGCACGCTATGCCGGCCTCGTCATGCCGCTGGTGCTCTCGGTGCTGATGACCTTCGTGGTCTCGGCCATCGCCACGCTGCGCAGTCTCGGCCCCGGCCCGGATTTCCTCGCCATGTGGCCGACGGCGTGGGCGCTGTCCTGGCTAGTGGCGTTCCCCACCCTGCTGCTCGTGCTGCCGGTCGTCCGGCGCATCGTCGGCCTCATGGTCGAAGCGCCGGGACACTGAGCCAAAAGAAAAGGCGGCCCGCGGGCCGCCTTTTCCGTAACATCGCGCCGGGGGCGCTCAATTGTCGAGGAAGCTGCGCAGCTTGCGCGAGCGCGAGGGGTGCTTGAGCTTGCGCAGCGCCTTCGCCTCGATCTGGCGGATACGCTCGCGGGTGACCGAGAACTGCTGGCCGACCTCTTCCAGCGTGTGGTCGGTGTTCATGCCGATGCCGAAGCGCATGCGCAGCACGCGCTCCTCGCGCGGGGTGAGCGAGGCCAGCACGCGGGTCGTCGTCTCGCGCAGATTGGACTGGATCGCCGCGTCGATCGGCAGGATGGCGTTCTTGTCCTCGATGAAGTCGCCGAGATGGCTGTCTTCCTCGTCGCCGATGGGCGTCTCCAGCGAGATCGGCTCCTTGGCGATCTTCAGCACCTTGCGCACCTTTTCCAGCGGCATGCCGAGCTTTTCGGCCAGCTCCTCCGGGGTCGGCTCGCGGCCGATCTCGTGCAGCATCTGGCGCGAGGTGCGGACGATCTTGTTGATCGTCTCGATCATGTGCACGGGAATGCGGATGGTGCGGGCCTGGTCGGCGATCGAGCGGGTGATCGCCTGCCGGATCCACCAGGTGGCATAGGTCGAGAACTTGTAGCCGCGGCGGTACTCGAACTTGTCGACCGCCTTCATCAGGCCGATATTGCCTTCCTGAATGAGGTCGAGGAACTGCAGGCCGCGATTGGTGTACTTCTTGGCGATGGAGATGACGAGGCGCAGATTGGCCTCCACCATTTCCTTCTTCGCCTGCCGGGCTTCCTTCTCGCCCTTCTGCACCATCTGCACGATCTTGCGGAATTCCTGGATCTCCAGCCCGGTCTCGGTGGCGAGGGCGTGGATTTCCGAACGCAGATCCTTGATGCCGTCGAGTTCCTGCCCGACGAAGCCCTTCCAGCCGCGCGAGGTCAGGTTCTTCACCCGGGCGACCCATTTCGGGTCGAGCTCGGACCCCTGATACTGGCGCAGGAAATCCTCGCGCGACACGCCGAAGCTCTCGGCGAGGCGCATCAGCCGGCCTTCCAGCGAGACGAGGCGCTTGTTGATGTCGTAGAGCTGCTCGACGAGGTTGTCGATGCGCGCCTGATTGAGCGACAGCGACTTCACGTCGAGGATCAGCGCGTCCTTCAGGCTCTTGTATTTGCGGTCCTGCGAGGGCGAGAGGCTCTCATTCTTCAGCTTGGACTCGACATTCTGGTCCTGCAGACGGCGCAGCTTCTTATAGGCGTCGGCGATGCGGTCGAAGGTTTCCAGCACCTTCGGCTTGATCTCGGCCTCCATCGCCGCCAGCGACAGGGAATTCTCCATGTCGTCATCGTCATCGGCCGCGATGCTCTCGCCGATGGTGGGCTCGCGCTCTTCCTCCGCCTCGGGAGCGAGCGAGCCGCCCTCGACGATGGGGCCGTTCTTCGCCTCGGGACCGGCATAGGTGGCCTCAAGGTCGATGATGTCGCGCAGCAGCACCTTGCCTTCGACGAGTTCGTCGCGCCAGATGATGATGGCCTGGAAGGTCAGCGGGCTTTCGCACAGGCCGGCGATCATCGCCTCGCGGCCGGCCTCGATGCGCTTGGCGATGGCGATTTCGCCCTCGCGCGACAGCAGCTCCACCGAGCCCATCTCGCGCAGATACATGCGCACGGGATCGTCGGTGCGCTCGCCCGGCTCGGACTTGGTCTCGGAACGGATGACGGTGCGCGAGCCGGTTTCGGCCAGTTCGCCGCCGCTCTCTTCCTCCTCCTCGGCGGCCTCGGGGGCGGCTTCCTCGCCCTCGGCCTCGGCTTCCGCCTCTTCCGCCTCGACGACATTGATGCCCATCTCATTGAGCATCGCGTAAATGTCTTCGATCTGGTCGGAGGTGTTCTGCTCGGAGGGCAGAACCTCGTTCAGCTCGTCATAGGTCACATAGCCGCGCTTCTTGGCGAGCTTGATCATCTTCCGGACGCCAGCGTCCGAAAGGTCCAGCAACGGGCTGTCCGGGGTGTCGCCGTCCTTCTCGGGGGCTTCCGTCGCTTCCGCTGCCTGCTTCGCCATGCGTTTGTGCTCCTCAAGCGCCGAAGGCTCGCGCCCCGGCGTGCGACGGCGTCCTCGCGGTGCCGCCCTTCGATCGTTCAACCCGGCGTCCCCCGCGTTGGCCGGCGAGAGACGCAAACAGGGCTACACGCACCACGCGACCGAGAGACGCGCGGGCGAGCAGCCCGAAGGGACCTTACATCGACCGCCCCGGTCGACCCGAGGCGGCGCCGAACCCCTCTACCAAAGCTTCGGTTCCGTCAAGTGCCGCAAGCTGACTTTGTACGTCGAGAAAGCGCGCCCAATTCATGTCCGTGGGCTCTTCTGCCAGACGTTTCTCGGCTTCTTTCAGTTCCTTAGATAGGGCATGGCCGCGCCGGTGCAAGACCAGCCGCTGGTGCCACCACAGCTCCACATCGGTCCGCCCGGCATCGGAGAAGGCCGGCCAGTCGTGCCGCGCCACCGCCATGCGCCCAAGCCTTTCCACCAGCGGCGCCAGGCCTTGCGCCTCCAGCCGCGCGGCCAGGCGCTCGGAGGCTTCGGTCTCGCCCTCGATATGGGCGTCGAGCAGCGCGCGGCGCAGTTCCGCCGCCTCCTTGTTCTGCAGTGACAGCGCGGCGAGTTCCTCGGCGCACTGGTCGATCAGCCAGGGATGATTGATCAGCGCGAACAGCAGCAGTGCCTCGTTGCGCGGCATTTCCGCCGCCGCGCCGCGCACCAGCGCCGAGCGGCGCATCGCCTCCCCCGCCGCCGCCCGCCCCGGCAGGCCGCGCCCCGCGCCCGGACGGCGCCCACCCTTGCCGGCGAAGCGGCCGGCATAGCCGGAATAGTCATTGGCCGAGCGGCGCCCGCCCTCGCCCACCCCAGCGACGGGGGCGAACAGCCGGCGGAAGCGGTCCATCAGCTCGGCGCGGTAGTGCTTGCGCACCGTCTCGTCGGCGATGACCTTCACGATCTCGCCGATCCGCGCTTCCAGCGCCGCCCGGCGTTCCGGCGTGTCGACGCTCGCACCCTCGATCTCGCGCGCCCACAGCACGTCCGCCAGCGGGCGGGCCTGCGCCAGCACCGCGTCCACCGCCTCGCGCCCCCCGGCGCGCACCAGATCGTCGGGGTCCTGTCCCTCGGGCAGCAGGCCGAAGGAAAGGCTCATGCCGGGCTTGAGATGCGGCAGCGCGAGGTCCATCGCGCGGAAGGCGGCGCGCCGGCCGGCCTTGTCGCCGTCGAACAGCAGCACCGGTTCCGGCGCCATCTTCCACAGCAGCGCCAGTTGCTCCTCGGTCAGCGCGGTGCCGAGCGGGGCCACCGCGCCGGCAAAGCCGGCCTCGACCAGGGCGATCACGTCGACATAGCCTTCCGCCGCGATGACGGCGGCGCCGTTATGCGCCGCCGTGCGGGCGTTGAAGGCGTTGTAGAGCAGCGCGCCCTTGTGGAAGAGCGGGGTCTCCGGCGAGTTGAGGTATTTCGCCGGCACGTCCTTCTCCAGCGCCCGCCCGCCAAAGGCGACGACGCGCCCGCGCAGATCGGTGATGGGAAACATCACCCGGTCGCGGAAGCGGTCATAGGGGATGGCGATGTCCTCGGCCGAAATCAGCAGCCCGGCCTCGACCATATCCTCGACGGGGACGCCGCGCCCGCCCAGCGCCTCTTTCAGCGCGAAGCGATCCGGCGGGGCGTAGCCGATGCGGAAGCGCTTCTGCACCGCCGGGCCGAGGCCGCGATCGGCGAGATAGCCGCGCCCCTTGGCGCCGGCCCGGCCCTGCAGCGTCGCCTCGAAATATTGCGCCGCGAGTTCCATCACCTCGTGCAGCGTCTTGCGCCGGCTCTCGCGCTTTTCCTCCTCGCGCGACTGCACCGGCATCGGCACGCCGGCCATGGAGGCGAGCCGCTCCACCGCCTCCGGAAAGGGCAGCCCCTCGACCTCCATCAGGAAGTCGAACTGGTCGCCATGCTTGCCGGAGGAGAAGCAGTGATAGAAGCCCTTCTGGTCGTTGACATAGAAGGACGGGGTCTTCTCGGGGTTGAACGGCGACAGACCACGCCATTCCCGCCCCTGCTTCTTCAATTGCACGCGCTTTCCCACCACCTCCGACAGCGGGAGGCGGGCACGTATCTCGTCGAGGAACGAGGGCGGAAAGCGCATGGAGGGTGAACTCAACCGTTAGGGCGGCCGGAAAGCCTAGCAGCATCAGCGGGCACTGCGGCAAGAACCGTGCCCACGGGCGGCGCCGTCCCCGCTGTCCCCAGCCTCAGCTCGCTCCCATATAGGCGCGCCACAGCGCCGCCGCGAGAATGCCGAGCGCGATGGCCGGCAGCGCCCTGCGCAGCACGAGCCGGGCAAGGATGGCGACGCCGACCGCGACATAGCCCTCCGGTCCGCCGCGCACCGTCGCCGGCACCACCAGCGCCACCAGCACCGCGCCGGCGAGATAGCGCAGGAAGTTCTCGGTGCGGGCCGACATCGGCACGAAGCCGACGAGGAAAATGCCGCCTGCCCGCGTCGCATAGGTGACGAGCGCCATGGCGAAGACGACGAGCAGCGCCTGCGAGGTGTTCATGAGCGCTTCAGCTCGTCTCGGATGAGGCCGGCCAGTCCCCCGGCGAGCCCGCCCACCATCACATGCCAGTTCGGCGGCAGGAACCAGACCGCGCCCATGGCAGCCGCGCCGGCCACCAGCCAGGGCAGATCGTCCACCCGCCCGCGCCGCAGCCCGACCAGAGTGGTGGCGAAGAACGCTACCAGCACGAGGTCGAGCGCATAGGTCTTCACATCGTCCAGGGTCAGCCCGCCGGCGACTGCGCCGATGACGGTCGCCGCCACCCAGCACGCCCACATCAGCAGCCCGCCGCCGACGAGATAGCCGAGATCGCGCTCGCCCTTGCGCTCGGCGGCGATCAGCGCCGCCCAGTTGAGATCGCTCAGCAGCGTCATCGCGCCATAGACCTTCCAGCTCGGGAGTCCCCGGCATAGTGCGCGCAGAGAGGCGCCGAGCAGGATGTGGCGGGCATTAATGGCGAAGGTGGCGACGAGAAGCGGCAGCCATGGCACCGGCGCCGTCCACAGGTCGAGCACGGCGAACTGCGCCGCGCCGGCGAACACCACCGCGCTCATGAACGCCGCCAGCCAGCCTTCCAGCCCCGCGCCGCGCGCGGCAATGCCGAAGGCGATACCGAACACGAAGACGGGCGGCAGCACGGGCAGAATCACCCGCGCCCCGCGCCAGCACCCGGCCCATGTCAGCGTGGCCGGCGCTTGGGAGGCTGAGGACATGGCACCACCGGGCAGGGGAAAATCGGCCGCGGGGGCGGATCAGGCGGTGAGCAGCGCCTTGACCGTGCCGCTGGCCTTGGCGAAATCCATCACGCCGGTATGGCGCTCCTTCAGCGCCGCCATGGTGCGGCCCATGTCCTTGAGCCCATGCGCGCCGATCTCGGCGATGACGGCGGCGATGGCGGCCTGCGCCTCCGCTTCGGTCATCTGCACCGGCAGGAAGGACTGGATGATCGCGGTCTCCTCACGCTCCTGCGTGGCGAGGTCGGCGCGGCCGGCCTCCTCATAGACCTTCGCCGATTCCTCGCGCTGCTTGATCATCTTGGTGAGCAAGCCGAGCACTTCATCGTCGGACAGCGGGTCCTTGCCATGGCCGCGCGCCTCGATGTCGCGGTCCTTGATCGCGGCATTGACGAGACGCAGCGTGCCGAGGCGGCGCTTGTCCTGGGCCTTCATGGCCTCTTTCAGCGAGGTGTTGATGTCGTCGCGCAGCACGTTGGCCAGCCTTCCTGCAATCCGCGAGCCGGCGTCGGCGCCCGATTCGGGGCCGTACGCCGCACGCGCCAATGGATGATCACCCGCGGGGTTTTGGCCCCCTCCGGCGGTTGCCGCCCCTCCACGACAGGCGCCGCGCGCCGGAACCGGGCGCAGCCATCCGCAATTCGTGGGCCAGATACGCAGCGTGAAGACTGGCATCCGGCGCGGCAACGGACTAATTAGGGCACACGATGACAGGGAACAAGATCAATGAACGGTAGCGCTGAACAGCACTCCGGCGATGACGTGTGGGCCGAGCCGGTCGCGACCGCCGTCCTCGTCCTGGCCGATGGCACGGTCCTCGAAGGCTTCGGCCTCGGCGCCACGGGGCACGCGGTGGGCGAAGTCTGCTTCAACACCGCCATGACCGGCTATCAGGAAGTGCTGACCGATCCGTCCTATGCCGGGCAGATCATCACCTTCACCTTTCCGCATATCGGCAATGTCGGCACCAATGAGGAAGATGTCGAGACCATCTCCATGGCCGGCGCCTCCGGCGTGCGCGGCGTGGTGCTGCATTCCGCCATCACCGATCCGTCGAATTACCGCGCCACACGGCATTTCGACGCCTGGCTGAAGGCGCGCGGCATCATCGCCATTTCCGGCATCGACACCCGCGCGCTCACCGCGCTGATCCGCGACGGCGGCATGCCGAACGCGGTGATCGCCCATGCGCCGAACGGAAAGTTCGACCTCCCCGCGCTGAAGCAGGAAGCCGCCGCCTGGCCGGGGCTGGAGGGCATGGACCTGGTGCCGATGGTCACCACCGCCCAGCGCTTCACCTGGGACGAAACCACCTGGACCTGGCCGCACGGCTATGGCCAGCAGACCGCCCCGGCACACCATGTCGTCGCCGTCGACTACGGCATCAAGCGCAACATTCTGCGCCTGCTCGCCCGCGCCGGCTGCAAGGTGACGGTGGTGCCCGCCACCGCCACGGCGGAGGAGATCATGGCGCTGCAGCCGGACGGCGTGTTCCTGTCCAACGGCCCCGGCGACCCGGCGGCGACGGGGGAATATGCGGTGCCGGTGATCCGCGACATCATCGAGCGCGGCGTGCCGACCTTCGGCATCTGCCTCGGCCACCAGATGATCGGCCTCGCCGTCGGCGGGCGCACGGTGAAGATGCATCAGGGCCACCATGGGGCGAATCATCCGGTGAAGGACATGACCACCGGCAAGGTCGAGATCACCTCGATGAATCACGGCTTCGCCGTCGACCGCGACAGCCTGCCGGCCAGCGCCACCGAAACCCATGTCTCGCTGTTCGACGGCTCCAATGCCGGCATCGCGCTGACCGACAAGCCGGTGTTCTCGGTGCAGTACCACCCGGAAGCCAGCCCCGGCCCGCAGGACAGCCATTACCTGTTCGACCGCTTCGTCGAGCTGATCGCCAAGAACAAGGCGGCGTGACGCGCCGCCCGCGCTGACCCTCACCGGCCGTCGCGCCGTTGAGGGTCATTGCGCTGGCATCAGGGCCTGTCACCATGCGGGCGGCGCGGGAGCCCGGCGGCGTCCCTGCCCGCGCCGCGCGGGGCCGGATGGCGACGCGCCAAAGGGCCGCCGCGTTCGGGAGCCCGCCATGAAGACCGCCCTCCTCCTCGCCTCGCTCAGCCTTTCCGTCCTCGCCATGGGCGCGGCCCGCGCCGACAGCCCGCCCGACCTCACCGGCACCTGGCAGCTCGCCGACGAGGACTTCGCCGCCGCCCGCGTCGGCACCAGCAACAAATATTTCGACGACCTGCCCAAGCCGACCTTCGGCACGCCCGCCCAGGCCTTCGTCTACACCATTGACGCGCAGGAAGGCCGCGCCTTCCACGGCCGCGCCACCGGGCCGCAGGGCAAGAGCGAAGCGCTGGTCGGTGTCATCCGCTTCGACAACCGCGAAATCCTGATGTCCGGCGACAGCGGGACGGTGCAGGGCCGCCTTGTCGACGACAAGCTCGAACTGTGCTGGGTCGACGCGCTGCCGACCTGGAACGCGGTGTCCTGCGGTCTGTTCAAAAAGGCGAAGTGAGCCCGCTCGCCCAGGCGCGCCGCCCCACTCCGGCGGGGCGGAGCAGCCGACGGTATTTTCAGCGGGTTGATACGATCAAATCAGGAACATAAAGTGAACGTGGGAGGAATTCCACGTGGACGATACCCTGAAGAGCAAGCTCGGCATCCTCGCCGACGCCGCCAAATATGATGCCTCCTGCGCCTCCTCGGGCGCGCGCGGGCGCAAGGCGGAGAAGGACGGCATCGGCTCAACCACCGGCATGGGCATCTGCCATTCCTACACGCCGGACGGGCGCTGCGTGTCGCTGCTGAAAATCCTGCTGACCAATTACTGCCTTTTCGACTGCGCCTATTGCATCAACCGGCGCTCCTCCAATGTGCGGCGGGCGCGGTTCTCGGTCGAGGAGGTGGTGGCCATCACTCTCGGCTTCTACAAGCGCAACTATATCGAGGGGCTGTTCCTCTCCTCCGGCATCATCCGCTCGCCCGATTACACGATGGAGCAGATGATGCTCGTCGCCCGGCGGCTGCGGCAGGAGCATGGCTTCGCCGGCTATATCCATCTCAAGGCCATTCCCGAGGCCAGTCCCTGGCTGGTGGAGCAGGCAGGACTGTGGGCAGACCGGCTTTCGGTCAACATTGAACTCGCCTCCGCCATCAGCCTGAAGGAGCTGGCGCCGGAAAAAGATGCGCCGGGCATCAAGGCGACAATGGGCCAGATGCATGAGCGCATCACCGAGGCACGCGCGGAAAAGCGCCGCTTCGCCCCCGCCGGGCAGAGCACGCAGATGATCGTCGGGGCCGACGCCACCACCGACGCGGCGGTGCTGGAAACGAGCGCCGGCCTTTATGGCGGCTATGGCCTCAAGCGGGTCTATTACTCCGCCTTCAGTCCCATTCCCGAGGCCAGCCGCGTGCTGCCGGTGAAAGCCGCGCCGCTGCGCCGCGAGCACCGGCTCTACCAGGCGGACTGGCTGCTACGCTTCTATGGCTTCTCCGTCGAGGAAATCGCCGCGGGCGGTGCGGGCGGCATGCTCGATCTCGACATCGACCCCAAACTCGCCTGGGCGCTCAAGCACCGCGAGCAGTTCCCGGTGGACGTGAACGCCGCCGACCGCGAGGCGCTGCTGCGCGTGCCCGGCCTCGGCGCCCGGGCGGTCGAGCGCATCCTGCGGGCGCGACGCCAGACAAGGCTGACGCTCGACGACATCGCCCGCGTCAGTACGGGAGTGAGACGGGCGCGCGCCTTCCTCATCACCGCCGACCATCACCCGCTGAAGTTCACCGACCGAGCGGACCTGCGCGCCCGTCTCGCTCCGCCGGCGCGGCAATTGGAGCTGTTCGCGTGAGCGTGGCGGAGGCGAGCAGCGCGCCGGGCGACATCCGCGAGGTGGTGCTGCGCTTCGGCGCCGACCGCGCCGGATTCCGCGCCGCCGTGCGGGCGCTGGTGGCGGCGGAGATACCGCCGGCGCACGCCGTCTGGCGGATGGCGGCGCCGGGCGAGCCGGTGCTGGAAGGCGGCGGCGACCTTTTCGGTAGCCCAGCGCCGGGGACCACGCCAGCCGAGGCGCCGGGGATCGCGCCCGACGAAGCGCCGGCCCTCTCCCTGCCCCGCGCGGTCGCGACGCTGGCCGATCTCGTGCTCTGCCACAACGATCCCGCGCGCTTCGCCCTGCTCTACACGCTGATCTGGCGCGTGACGCACGGCGAGCGGCAACTGGCCGACAATCCGGCGGACCCGCTGGTGCATCGTCTCGGGCGGATGGCGAAGGCGGTGCGCCGCGACATCCACAAGATGCACGCCTTCGTGCGCTTCAAGGCGCTGGGCATTGAGGACGGGCGGGAGCGTTTCGTCGCCTGGTTCGAGCCGGAGCATTTTATTCTGGAGGCCGCCGCGCCGTTCTTCCGCACCCGCTTTCCCGCCATGGACTGGGCCATCCTCACCCCGCATGGCACGGTGGGCTGGAAGGAGCACACGCTCGCCTTCGGCCCGCCCGCAAGCCGGCCCACCTTGCCGGAGGGCGACGGCTTCGAGAAAGGCTGGCTTGCCTATTACGCCAGCGCCTTCAACCCGGCCCGCGCCAACCCGTCGATGATGCGGACCGAGATGCCGAAGAAATATTGGCCCAATCTGCCTGAGGCCCGCCTCATTCCCGGGCTGCTCGAAAGCGCCCCCGCCCGCGTCGCCGACATGCTGGCGCGCGAGGCCGCCGCGCCGCGCAAGCGCGACCCGCAAAAGGCGGTGGCGGCGATGGCGCAGCAGGCACCAGGTAGCCTCAAGGAATTGAACGCCCTTATCGCCGCCTCGCCCGCTTTCCTCACCGGCGGCACCCGCGCCGTCCTGGGCCAAGGGCCGCTCCACCCTCGCCTCGCCTTGGTGGGCGAGCAGCCGGGCGACCAGGAGGACGAGGAAGGCCACCCCTTTGTCGGTCCGGCGGGGCAATTGCTGATGAAGGCTATGGCCGAGGCCGGCCTCACGCGGGAGGCGGTCTATCTCACCAATGCGGTGAAGCACTTCAAATTCGTGCCGCGCGGCAAACGCCGCCTGCACCAGAAGCCGACCGCCGGCGAGGTGAAGCATTATCGCTGGTGGCTGGAGAAGGAGCTGGATTTCGTCCGCCCGCGCCTCGTCGTCGCGCTCGGCGGGACGGCGGCACTGGCGCTGACCGGCACGGCGTTGGCGGTGACGCGCGAACGCGGCCCCCACCGCTTGGGCGCGCATGACGGCTACCTCACCTTCCACCCCTCCTATCTGCTGCGCCTACGGGATGCGAGCGCCCGCAACGCGGCCTATGCCGCCTTCGTCGCTGATCTGGCAGCGGCAAAGGCGCTGGCGGGAGCGGCGTGAAACAGGCGGGAACCACCGCCGGCACGCAGGGTTGAAACCGGCACGGTCCGGCGCTGGCCGCCGACGCGGAGAGAGCGATGCCCCTTCCCGAAGCCCACCTGTTCCCGCCGTCCGGCGGCGTGCCGAACAATCCGACGCTTCCGGTCCTGATCTACCGCGCCGCCCTCCCCGCTGATGCCGAGCGGATCGAAGCGCACATCAACGCGACCGGCTGGGAATGCCGCTGGCGCGATGGAGTGTTCGACTTCCATCACTTTCATTCCACCGCGCATGAGACGCTGGCGCTCGCCCGCGGCTCGGCGCGTCTTCTCATTGGCGGCGAAGGCGGGGCAGAACTGGAGTTGGCGGCCGGCGACGTGCTGGTGCTGCCCGCCGGCACCGGCCACAAGCGGATCGCCGCCAGCCCCGATCTCGTCATCGTCGGCGCCTACCCGCCGGGGCAGGACTATGACATCGAGCGGCCGGACGCGGCCGGGCTGCACCGCGCGCTGGACGCCGTCACGCAGGTGCCACTGCCGCCCGGCGATCCCGTAGGCGGGCCGCAGGGCGCGCTCACCCGTCTGTGGAAGGGATAGGGCTGCGCGCGGCGCGCAGGGCTACCTCCCGACTCAACCCTTCCCCCCCGAGGGAATCTGGTTTAAGGGAAGCCCCCAATTGCGGGGCGTGACCTCGCCCAGAAAGTTCAATCCGGGTCCGCCCAAGGACGCGTCGCACAGCGCGTCCTTTTTCGTGCGCCCGGACCAATGCGCGAGCCGCACGGGATCCGATGCCGAAACGCACAGATATCTCCACCATCCTCATCATCGGCGCTGGCCCCATCGTCATCGGGCAAGCCTGCGAGTTCGATTACTCCGGCACCCAGGCGTGCAAGACGCTGAAGGCCGAGGGCTATCGCGTCGTGCTGGTCAATTCCAATCCGGCGACGATCATGACCGACCCGGACCTGGCCGACGCCACCTATATCGAACCGATCACGCCGGAGATCGTCGCCAAGATCATCGCCAAGGAACGCCACGCGATCCCCGGCGGCTTCGCCCTGCTGCCGACCATGGGCGGGCAGACCGCGCTGAACTGCGCGCTGTCGCTGCGCAAGATGGGCGTGCTCGATGAGTATGATGTCGAGATGATCGGCGCCACCGCCGAGGCCATCGACAAGGCCGAGGACCGCGAGCTGTTCCGCGACGCGATGACCAAGATCGGCCTCGACACGCCGCGCTCGCGCCAGATCAAGACCCTGCCGCAGGCGCTGGAAGCGCTGGAAGAGGTCGGCCTTCCCGCCATCATCCGCCCCTCCTTCACCATGGGCGGGCTCGGCGGCGGCATCGCCTACAACAAGTCCGAATATATCGAGATCATCGAGCGCGGCATCGACGCCTCCCCCACCAATGAGGTGCTGGTGGAAGAGAGCGTGCTGGGCTGGAAGGAGTATGAGATGGAGGTCGTCCGCGACAAGGCGGACAACTGCATCATCGTCTGCTCCATCGAGAACATCGACCCGATGGGCGTCCATACCGGCGACTCCATCACCGTCGCCCCGGCGCTGACGCTGACCGACAAGGAATATCAGCGCATGCGCGACGCCTCGCTCGCCGTGCTGCGCGAGATCGGCGTCGAGACCGGCGGCTCCAACGTGCAGTTCGCGATCGACCCGGAAACCGGGCGGATGATCGTCATCGAGATGAATCCGCGCGTCTCGCGCTCCTCGGCGCTCGCCTCCAAGGCGACGGGCTTCCCCATCGCCAAGGTCGCCGCGCGCCTCGCCGTCGGCTACACGCTGGACGAGATCGCCAACGACATCACCGGCGGCGCGACCCCGGCCTCGTTCGAGCCGACCATCGACTATGTCGTCACCAAGATTCCGCGCTTCGCCTTCGAGAAGTTCCCAGGCGCCGAGCCGACCCTGACCACCTCGATGAAGTCGGTCGGCGAGGCGATGGCGATCGGCCGCACCTTCCAGGAATCGCTGCAGAAGGCGCTGCGCTCGCTGGAAACCGGCCTGACCGGGCTCGACGAGATCGAGATCGAGGGCCTCGGCCTCGGCGACGACAAGAACGCGGTGCGCGCCGCGCTCGGCACCCCCACGCCGGACCGTCTGCTGAAGGTGGCGCAGGCCATGCGCCTCGGCCTCGACGACGCCGCCATTCATGCCGGCTGCAAGATCGACCCGTGGTTCCTCGAACAGATCCGCGAGATCGTCGACACCGAGGCCAAGGTGCGCGCGCACGGCCTGCCGACGACGGCGGGCGCCTTCCGCCGGCTGAAGGCCATGGGCTTCTCGGATTCGCGCCTCGCCGGCCTCGCCCGCCTCACCGAGGCGGAGGTGGCGGCGCGGCGCCGGGCGCTGGACGTGCGGCCGGTCTATAAGCGCATCGACACCTGCGCCGCCGAGTTCGCCGCGCCCACCGCCTATATGTACTCCTCCTACGAGATGCCCTTCGCCGGCAGCCCGGCGGACGAGTCGCGGCCCTCGAACGCCAAGAAGGTCGCCATTCTCGGCGGCGGGCCGAACCGCATCGGCCAGGGCATCGAGTTCGACTATTGCTGCTGCCACGCCGCCTTCGCGCTGAAGGATGCCGGCTATGAGACCATCATGGTCAACTGCAACCCGGAGACGGTGTCGACCGACTACGACACCTCCGACCGGCTCTATTTCGAGCCGCTGACCGCAGAAGACGTGATCGAGATACTGGAGCGTGAGCGCTCCGCCGGCACGCTGCACGGCGTCATCGTCCAGTTCGGCGGCCAGACCCCGCTCAAGCTCGCCCGCGCGCTGGAAGAGGCGGAAATCCCGATCCTCGGCACCTCGCCGGAGGCAATCGACCTCGCCGAGGACCGCGACCGCTTCAAGAGCCTGCTCGACAAGCTGAAGCTGCGCCAGCCGGCCAACGGCATCGCTTATTCCGTGGAACAGGCGCGGCTGGTGACGGCCGAGCTCGGCTATCCCCTCGTGGTGCGCCCCTCCTATGTGCTGGGCGGGCGGGCGATGCAGATCATCCATGAGGAGAGCCAGCTCGGCGACTACCTCCTGGAGACGCTGCCGGGGCTGGTGCCGAACGACATCAAGGCGCGCTACCCCAACGACAAGACCGGGCAGATCAACACGCTGCTGGGCAAGAACCCGCTGCTGTTCGACCGCTACCTCTCCGATGCGATCGAAGTCGATGTCGACTGCCTCGCCGACGGCCGCGACACCTTCATCTGCGGCATCATGGAGCATATCGAGGAGGCCGGCATCCATTCCGGCGACTCGGCCTGCTCGCTGCCGCCCTATTCGCTGAGCGCGGAGATGATCGCCGAGCTGGAAGCCCAGACCCGCAAGATGGCGCTGGCGCTGGAAGTCGGCGGCCTGATGAACGTGCAATACGCCATCAAGGACGGCACCATCTATGTGCTGGAGGTCAACCCGCGAGCCTCGCGCACCGTGCCCTTCGTCGCCAAGGTGGTGGGCCAGCCGATCGCCAAGATCGCCGCCCGCGTCATGGCGGGCGAGGCGCTTGCCTCCTTCGGGCTGACCCCGTTCAAGGGCGACCATGTGGCGGTGAAGGAAGCGGTGTTCCCCTTCGCCCGCTTCCCCGGCGTCGACACGGTGCTCGGCCCGGAGATGCGCTCCACCGGCGAGGTGATGGGGCTCGACAGCTCCTTTGCCGTCGCCTTCGCCAAGAGCCAGCTCGGCGGCGGCACCAAGGTGCCGACCTCCGGCACTGTGTTCATTTCGGTGCGCGAGGCTGACAAGGCGCGCATCCTGGAGACGGCGCGGCTTCTTGTCTCGCTCGGCTTCAAGGTGATCGCCACGTCGGGCACCCAGCGCTTCCTTGCCGAGAACGGGGTGCCCAGCACCAAGATCAACAAGGTGCTGGAAGGCCGGCCGCATATCGTCGATTCCATCAAGAATGGCGAGGTGCAGCTCGTCTTCAACACGACCGAGGGCGCGCAGGCGCTCGCGGACTCGCGTTCGCTGCGCCGCGCGGCCCTCTTGCATAAAGTGCCGTACTACACCACGCTATCAGGAGCGATCGCGGCGGCGCGCGGAATCAAGGCCTATATTGGCGGCGATCTGGAAGTGCGCGCCCTGCAGGACTACTTCTAACCCGGACCGGGCCTGACGGCGCCTCGCGGCGCCTCGGGTTCACGGCAGACCGGACCAAGCCCGCGCGGGCGTTTCATTGGGGCAGATGGCCCCGATGAAACGCCCGCGGGGGCTTCCTTTGCTTTTGGGAGGTCGAGAACAGACCAATGGATAAGATTCCGATGACCGCCGGCGGCCATGCCGCACTGGAAGAGGAACTCAAGCGGCGCCAGCAGGTGGATCGTCCCCGCATCATCGAGGCGATCTCGGAAGCGCGCGCCCATGGCGACCTGTCCGAGAATGCGGAGTACCACGCCGCCAAGGAGCAGCAGGCGCTGAACGAGGGCCGGATCGCCGAGCTTGAGGACAAGCTGTCGCGCGCCGAGATCATCGACGTGGCCAAGCTCACCGGCGACACCGTGATGTTCGGCGCCACCGTGAAGCTGATCGACGAGGACACCGAGGAAGAGCGCGTGTGGCAGATCGTCGGCGACATGGAAGCCGACGCCAAGGCCGGGCGTATCTCCATCTCCTCGCCCATGGCCCGTGCGCTGATCGGCAAGAAGCTCGGCACGTCGGTGGAAGTGGTGACGCCCAAGGGCGCCCGCTCCTACGAGATCGCCGCCGTCCGCTTCGCCTGATCCCGGACAGGGCCTGACATGACGGAGAAGGCGGCGATCGAACCGGCACGGCTCGAAGTCGTGGCACCGAATTTCAAGCGCCGCCTCTCCGGTGTCACCTCCACCCTGGAGCGTGTGCTTCCCTATCAGGCACGCGAGGTCGGCATCGCCGCCTTCGGTCCGGGCCTCGCGGCGCATGTGCCGCGCATCGGCCTCGGCATGTTCCGCCATTTCTGGGGTCGCCCGGCGCGCCGGCCCTGCCGTATCTGGCACGCCCGCCGCAATGTCGAAATGCTCGGCGGCGTCGTGCTGCGCGATGTGCTGCGGATGAAGCTGGCGCTGGTCTTCACCTCCGCCTCGCAGCGCTGGCACACACGCTGGAGCCGCTTCCTCATCTCCCGCATGGATGCGGTGATTTCGACATCGGGCAAGACCGCCGGCTATCTCCAGCGCCCCTCGACCGTCATCCACCACGGCATCGACATGGGCAGCTTCTCCCCCGCGCCCGACAAGGCGGCGGCACGGCGCGACGTGGGCCTGCCCGACGACCTCAACATGATCGGCTGCTTCGGCCGCATCCGCGCGCAGAAGGGCACCGACGTGTTTGTCGATGCGCTGATCCGCGTTCTGCCCGACCATCCCGGCTGGGGCGGCGTGGTGCTGGGGCGGGCGACGGGCGCGCATACCGCCTTCTTCGCCGAGCAGCGCGCCAAGGTGGAAAAGGCCGGCCTTGCGGACCGCATCCTCTTTCCCGGCGAGGTCGCCACCTCGGACATTGCCCACTGGTACCGCGCGCTCGATCTCTATGTCGCCCCTCAGCGCTGGGAGGGTTTTGGCGTCACCCCGCTGGAGGCAATGGCCTGCGGCGTGCCCGTGGTCGCCACACGTGTGGGCGCCTTCGAGGAACTGGTGGTCGAGGGCCGCACCGGCGCGATCATTCCGCCGGGCGATGTCGCCGCCATGGCCGACGCGGTAAGCGCTTTCGTGCAGCGGGACGACGCCGACCGCGCGGCGATGGCCGAGGCTTCCCGCCGCCATGTCGTGGAGAACCACTCGATCGAGACCGAGGCGCGGCGGATCAATGCCGTCTATGACGAGGTCTGGTCGCGGTTCTGAGCCAGCCGGAGCACCGGGGCGATGATACGGGCGATCTCCCCGCGCACATCCAGCGTCGGCGGTTCCAGCGCGACCAGGGTGCGGGCGAACTGCTCCGCATTCACCGTGCCAAGCGGCAGTATGGCAAGGCTCGGCGCGAAGGACGGCGCGGCCCAGCTCTTCGCCGCCCAGGCGGAAATCGCCTCGCTGGCATAGCCGTCATGCACCTTGGCCGAGCGCAGGCCGATCACCGGCCGCTGCGCCGTGAGCCCTTCCACCAGCATGCTCATCGAATCTTCCGTCACCGCCACCGCATCGGCGCCGAACAGCGCCCGCACCGAGCCCGGCCCGGCGGTGCGGTAGTCGATGAATTCGGCGAGCACGCCCTCCCCCGCCAGTGCCGCGAGGCGCGCGCCCACCGCGTCCGGCGTGCGGCGCGAGGTGGTCACCCGCCAGCGCACGCCGTGGTCGCGCGCCACCTCCCGCACGAGGCGGACCAGCGCGTCCCATTCATTCTCCGGCCATTCCTTGCGATAGGCGGTGCCGCCAACCAACAGCGCGATTTCCGCGCCCTTCAGGCCGGCAAGAGTCGAAAGCCGTCGCGGGGCGGGATAGTCGGCGGGATCGACGATGGAGGGAATCGGCGCCCAGGCGGAGCGCGGATTGCCGGCGGCGCGCGGCGAGGCGACGATCATCAGGCTGACCTCGCGCGTGTCATAGCCGCCAATGCCGCCGGAATAGACGAAGGGCACGCCGCCGAAGAACCGGCTCAGCAGAATGCCGGCGGCGATGGTCGGCCGGCCGGAACCGACGATGACATCGGGCTTGTCGAGGCTCTCAGGCGTGATGGCATACATGGAGCGCAGCCATTTGCCGGCATCGCGGCCATAGCGGCGCATGATGAATTTGCGCACATCGTCATGGGCGAACCAGGTGGGGCGGATATCGAGCCGCGTCACCTCGGTAGGCGCCAGCCGCCCGATCGCCAGCGCGACACCTTCCGCTTGGTTGAAATGCCCCGGCTTCTTGTCGCGCAGGACCAGCAGCTTCACCGGGCGCCCCCGCGCGGCTTGGTGCCGAACAGCTTGCGATGCGCGGTGCGCGTCAGCTTCTGCGTGCGGTAGATCACCCGCTCGCGCGCCCGCACCATGAGGCCGGCAATCCCCGTCACCTCGCCGTCCCAGGTCTTGAAGGCGATTCGGGCGCGGCGATGGATCGGCATTTCGCGAATGGCAGGGAAATGCGGCTTCAGCCGCGCCAGCCACCAGTCGGCGCCATGCTGCGAGACATGCGCGTTGCGCCCGTCGGAAAGCAGCATCTTGGCCGGGCCGGTGTCGATGACGAACAGCGCGTCGCGCGCGCTGGCGGCGATGGAGGCCAGCACCGCGTCGATTTCCTCGTCCGGTATGTGCTCCATCACATCGACATTGACCGCCAGTTCCACCCGCTTGGTGGGCAAGGTGGATATGGCGGGAATGGCGGGGTCGTAGCGGTGGATCTCGCCGATCCCCGCTTTGGCGGCGATGAGGAAGGCAAGGTTGCTCTGCCCGCAGCCGAAATCAATCAGCGAGGCGGGTTTCAGCGCCAGAATGTGCGGCAGCATGTCGGCCAGCGCGTGCCGCGCGGTGGCGCCGTAGCGGTGGCGCGCATGGAGCTTGGCATATTCGTCGACGAGGCTGTGTGCCATCCCTAGGCTCCGAAAAGGCGGCGCTTGAGTTTGCCGAAGAACCGCCGCAGCTTGCGCGCGCGCTTTTCCACCTTGCGGCCGAGCTTCGTCTTCAGCGGCGCGTTGGCAAAGGGTGTGTGGGCCCGATACGCCATGAACAGGTCGCGCCGGGGGTGGTTGCAGTCGGTGTAATTGGGCTTCACCTGGCCGATGAAGTGGATGATCTTCGCATCTTCCCAGATGGCGGGATCGGCCTTGTAGACGCCCTTTTCCAGCCGCTGGTGCAGGTTCCAGCTCTCATCCAGCGCCAGCCACGCCCCGCGCAGCGCGCCGTTGAGCGCGTCCTGGTCCATCATCGGCAGGCTCGGCCGCGACGCGATGAAATCCAGCGTGCGCTCGGTAAGGCGCTCCCGCCGCCAGGCGTCGAGGTCGATCAGCAGCACGCCGCTGTTGAAATAGCGCATCTCGTCGGGCAGGCCGATGGCACGGTTGCGGGTGATATGACGCTGCGGCACCAGCCGAGCGATATCGTCCACCGCCGCCAGCGCGAAACCCTCCATCGGCAGGGTGGCCAGCGGCGCCAGCGAAGCGGCGACCAGCGTGTCGCAATCGAGATAGAGCAGCCGCCCCGTCGCCTCGGCCAGCGTCAGCGGCATGAGGATGCGGGCATAGGCGGTGCGCGAGAGATGATTATTCACCGGCCCGGTGGCGAAATGGCGGACCATGTCGTCGTCAATGTCGATGAAGCGCAGATCCGGCCGGCCATAGGAGGCGGCGAGACGCTGCTTGTCCTGTGGCGAGACGCGGTCGCAGAACACGCAGACCGCACTCACCTCCGGGCCCGCCTTGTCGGCGAGCGAGGCCAGCAGCACGGCGGTCAGTTCGACATAGGCGGTATCGGTAGCGGTGGCGACGATCAAGGAACGTCCCCTTCCATCGGCACCACCGCAGCGTCCTTTGACTGCGTGAGCGTGAGCGCGGTCTTCACATTGCGCACATTCGGCGCGCCGGTGAGTTCCAGCACGAAATTCTGGAAGGTGCGAAGGTCCGGCGCGACGCAGAGCAGGATGAAATCGGTCTCGCCCGAAAGCATCCAGCAGGAGCGCACCAGCGGCCAGCGCTCGACCTGCGCGGCGAAGGCGGAAAGGTCGGCCTCGGCCTGGCTGATCAGATGCACCATGGCGAACGCCATCAGGTCGAAGCCGAGCTTCTTCTCGTCGAGCAGCGCGCGGTAGCCCTTGATGATGCCCTCCTCCTCCAGCGCGCGCACGCGCCGCAGGCAGGGCGGGGCGGAAATACCGACCCGCTGGGAAAGCTCCACATTGGTGATGCGGCCATCGCCCTGAAGCTCGCGAAGGATGTTCCAGTCGATCGCGTCGATGCGGCGAACCAAGGGGTATCTCCGTTTGCGGCGGCCGCGCGAGTGGCGGCGCCGGCCAGAGCAATTATCTTGCGCGCGGGCCCCGCGCAATCTTCCTTCTGGAAAACTAATGGATAGGAGGCCCCTGCCTTGCGGTTGCCAAGGTCAGCTCCTACATTTTCGCATGGCTGACGCTGCGGCCCTTGCACCGGGCTCATGCGCGGCCGCGTTTTCCCGTCACGCCGGCCCGCCTCCCCGTCGCCGCAACCCGAGTGAGCCTGCCATGTCGGCCCTTTCCGCCCGCCCGGCCACCCACGTCAAGGTCCTGATCATCGGATCGGGCCCGGCAGGCTATACCGCTGCCGTCTACGCGGCCCGCGCCATGCTCGAACCGGTGCTGATCCAGGGCATCCAGCCCGGTGGCCAACTCACCATCACCACCGATGTCGAGAACTATCCCGGCTTCGCCGACCCGATCCAGGGGCCGTGGCTGATGGAGCAGATGCAGGCGCAGGCCGAGAAGATGGGCACGCGCATCGTCAATGATCTGGTGACGCGGCTTGACCTGTCCTCCCGTCCGTTCCGTGCCGAGACCGATTCCGGCGCGGTGTGGATCGCCGAGACCGTCATCCTCGCCACCGGCGCCCAGGCGCGCTGGCTCGACCTCGATTCCGAGCAGGCCTATCGCGGCCACGGCGTTTCCGCCTGCGCCACCTGCGACGGCTTTTTCTATCGCGGCAAGGAAGTGATGGTGATCGGCGGCGGCAATACCGCAGTCGAGGAAGCGCTGTTCCTGACCAATTTCGCCTCCAAGGTCACGGTGGTGCACCGGCGCGACAGCTTCCGCGCCGAGAAGATCCTGCAGGAGCGGCTCTTCGCCCATCCCAAGGTGGAAGTGGTGTGGAACGCCGCGCTGCATGAGGTGAAGGGCGAGCACGAGCCGCCCCGCGTCACCGGCGTGGTGCTCAAGGACACGGTCAGCGGCGCGCTGTCCGAGCGGCCGGCCGATGGTGTGTTCATCGCCATCGGCCATGCCCCGGCAACTGATCTCGTGCAGGGCCAGCTCACCCTGAAGCCGAGCGGCTATGTCTGGACCGCGCCGCATTCCACCCAGACCTCGGTGGAAGGCGTGTTCGCCGCCGGCGATGTCGCCGACGATATCTTCCGCCAGGCGGTGACCGCCGCCGGCATGGGCTGCATGGCGGCGCTGGAAGCCGAGCGCTTCCTCGCCGCCCGCGAGCCGCTCGCTCACGCCGCCGAATGAACGAGGGCCTCCGCCGGATGGACAACAAGGCCAATCGCGCCCGTGACATGGACTGGGACAAGCTGAAAGTGTTCCACGTCGCGGCGGAAGCCGGCTCCTTCACCCATGCAGGTGAAGCGCTCGGCCTGTCACAGTCGGCGGTGAGCCGGCAGGTCTCGGCGCTGGAGCAGGAACTCAACATCCCGCTGTTCCACCGCCATGCGCGCGGGCTGATCCTGACCGAGCAGGGCGACCTGCTGTACCGCACCGCGCATGAAGTGTTCATGAAGCTGGAAGCGGCGCGGGCCAAGCTCACGGATTCGCGCGAGAAGCCGAATGGCGAGCTGCGCGTCACCACCACAATGGGCCTCGGCACCCATTGGCTGACGGCGCGGATCGGCGAGTTCCTCGAACTCTATCCCGATATCCGCATCACCCTCATCCTCACCGATGACGAGCTCGACCTCGCCATGCGCGAGGCGGATGTCGCCATCCGCCTGCGCCAGCCGGTGCAGCCGGACCTGATCCAGCGCAAGCTGTTCACCGTGCATTTCCATGCCTTCGCCTCGGCGGAATATCTCAAGCGCAACGGGCATCCGCGCACGCTGGATGAACTCGACAAGGACAAGCACCGCATCATCCTGCTCGGCGGGCCCATTCCCTCCTATTTCCAGGGCCTGAACTGGCTGGAGCGGGCGGGGCTGGAGGACGACCAGGAAAGCCGCGTGCCCTCGCTCTCCGTCAACAACGTGCTCGGCCTCAAGCGCGCCGTCGAGCGCGGCGTCGGCATCGGCATCGTGCCGGACTATCTGCTGGAGGATTCCGCCACGCTGGTGCAGCTCTTCCCCGAGCGCACCACGCCGACGCTGGAAGCCTATTTCGTCTACCCGCAGGAAATGCGTTCCGTGGCCCGCATCCAGGTGTTCCGCGACTTCCTCGTCGCCAAGGCGCAGCGCTGGAGCTTCTGAAGGCCGCGCCACGCCCCCGTCAGGGCAGCGGCAGGGCCTGCGCCACCTCGCGGGCGACATAGTCGCCGGCATGGCGCCAGCCCTCGTCATTGTCGCCGCGAAAGCTGAGCAGCCGCTCCAGCACCAGCTTGCCCGTCGCGGCATCGAGCACCGCCACCCGCATTGACAGCACCAGCGTGCTCATCTTGTGCACGCTGCCCACCAGCAGGAAGCTGGCGCCCTCCCCCCGCGCCCGCCGGCGCAGTTCCTCGACGCCCTGGGCATCGAGCCGGCACGGTCCGTCGCAGATGAGCGGCAGGCTGCGGACCCAGCCGGCGCGGCCGAGATCGCCGCGCAGATCCGCGGTCAGCGCCAGACGCCGCCGCTCATGCGCGGCACGCTGGTCGGCCGGCTCGCCGGAGGAATCGGTAAAGCCGATATCGGCGATCGCCAAAGGCGCCGGCTCGGCGCGGGCGGGGGTGGAAAGGCCCGCTGCCGCACCCATGAGCAGGAGCAGCCGGCACGGTGTGAGGCGAAAACGGGCGGTCATGGCGCGTCTCCCAGCAGGGCGGCCCCGCGGCGCCGGGCGCCGCAAAGCCTCGCAATTCCTGCATTCTCCACGATACCGGCCGACTCGTGGAGGTAAGGCAATCGCCCAATTCGCGGGCAATGACAAACGTACGAAACCGCCCATGCAATTCCGCATGCCTTCTATGCAGGCATACATTATTGCAGAATGCCCGTGATGTGAGCATATGGAGACAGACGCCGAGGCGCCTCGCGTTTCGGCTGTTCCCCTCTGGAAGGTTCGCTGCTTTGCAGCGAAAACTTTGGCCGGGCCCTTTTGGGACCCGGCCATTTTTCTTTCGGACGGTGGCGCGCCTCCGCGCCTCACATGAACAGCTTCTCGCCCGACATTCCCTTGTAGAGACCCGCGACCTGCTCGGCATAGCCGTTGTAGAGCAGCGTCGGCCGCCGCTCGCCGGTGCCGATGTCGCGCTCGGAGGCCTGGCTCCAGCGCGGATGCGGCACTTGCGGGTTCACATTGGCCCAGAAGCCATATTCCCGGCCCTGCACCTGCTCCCACAGCCCGACTGGCCGCTCCGCCACGAAGGAGATGCGCACGATCGACTTCACCGATTTGAAGCCGTACTTCCACGGCAAAGCGAGCCGCAGCGGGGCGCCATACTGGTTCGGTGCCGGCTTGCCGTAGATGCCGGTGACAAGGAAGGCGAGGTCATTATTGGCCTCGGCCATGGTCAGCCCGTCGATATAGGGCCAGGGATAGATGAAGCGCCGCTGCCCGAGCGCCACTTCCGGGTTCATGAAGGTCTCGAAGCGCACATATTTGGCGCCGGAGAGCGGCTTGGCATAGGCCACGAGGTCCTTCACCGGGAAGCCCGTCCACGGCACGGTCATCGACCACGCCTCGACGCAGCGGTGGCGGTAGATGCGCTCTTCCAGCGCCATGGCGCGGATGAGATCGTCAATGCCGACCTCGCGCGGCTGCTCCACCATCCCGTCGATCTTCACCGTCCACGGCCGGCGCGGCATGCGCGCCGCCACATCGGCGATCTGGTAGGCCGAGCGCTCCGAGCCGAACTCGTAGAAATTATTGTAATTGCCGGAAATCTCCTCCGGCGTGATCGGCCGGTCGCCAGCGGTGAAGGCCGGGTTCTTCTTCGCGGGGTAAAGGTCGCGCGTAGGGTCGTTGGCGGGATCGCCCGGGGCCGGGGCGGCGTCGGCGAATGGCGCCAGCGCGGCGGACAGACCGGCGACGCCCAGAAGCCCCACCCCGGCGCCGAGCAGATGGCGGCGGGAGAGATAGGTGGCTTCAGGGGTAACGGCGCTCTCCGGCAGTTCCCAGGACCGGCGACGGCGTATGTGCATGGCAGGCTCCTCTTGGATGCTGCGGAGAGTACGCCGGAAGCCCGCCCTTTATTTCACCTGTCGCGTCAACTTCTCGTGCGGATATGAAAAAAGCCCGGCGGGGTGCCGCCGGGCTTGTCTGTCTCTCGACGGCGCCGCAGCGCCGTGCGGCTCACTTGGAGACCGTGCGGTTCACTTGGAGACGAGGTGCAGATCGCCCACGCCGAGCGCGACGTTCACGCCGGTCTGGCCTTCGACGCTGAGCGGCTGCAGGGCGATGGTCTTGTTGGAACCGCCGACCAGCACGTTGCCGGCCACGCCGACGCCGAGCGCCACGCTGCCGGAGACGCCGACATAGGTGCCGTCGAGATCGGACGAGCGCACGCCCTTGGACGGGGCGAGGACGGTCCACAGCAGGATGTTGCGGCCGGTGATGCCGAGATCGACGCCCCAGCGGCGGATCGAGCCCTCATAGGCGAATTTCTTGCCGCGCGCGGTGGTGAAGGTGCAGTCGAGCGTGCGCTTGGAGCCGATGATGAAGCTCACCGACTTGGAGCCGGCGCAGGCGAGCGAGCCGACCTCGACCCGCTTGGTCTGCGCCGAAGCCGGCGCGGCGACGAGGGTGGCGGCACCGGCGACAAGCGCGGTGGCGAGCAGCCCGCGCGAGAGAACAGTACGGAACATTCAGGTCTCCTGAGAATGACGCGCAGCCGGCTCTCGGGAACCGGCGCCCCCGCCCTATGGCGCTTGCCGGCCGGGGCGCGTCGCCCGGCCGGTCAATACCCTTCTACCTCAGCGGAGCGAGCCGCAGAAGCGCTGGATGCGCAGGCACGCCTCTTCCAGATCCTTGGTCGAGGTGGCGTAGGAGATGCGGAAGGCCGGGCCGAGGCCGAAGGCCGAGCCATGCACCACCGCCACGCCCTCGGCCTCCAGCAGTTCAGAGGCGAAGGCCTCGTCGGTGTCGATGACCTTACCCGCCGGCGTCGACTTGCCGATCAGCCCGGCGCAGGAGGGGTAGACGTAGAACGCGCCTTCCGGCTTCGGGCAGGTGAGGCCCGCCGCCTGGTTGAGCATGGACACCACGAGGTCGCGGCGTTCCTTGAACACCTTGTTGTTGGCGGCGATGAAGTCCTGCGGCCCGTTCAGCGCCTCGACCGCCGCCCACTGGGCGATGGAGTTCGGGTTCGAGGTCGACTGCGACTGCAGCGTGCCGATGGCCTTGATCAGCGCCTCCGGCCCGGCGGCGTAGCCGATGCGCCAGCCGGTCATGCAATAGGCCTTGGAGACGCCGTTCATGGTCAGCGTGCGGTCGTAGAGCGCGGGCTCCACCTGCGCCGGGGTGACGAATTCGAAATCGTCATAGACGAGGTGCTCATACATGTCGTCGGTCAGAATCCAGACATGCGGATGCTTCACCAGCACATCGGTGAGCGCCTTCATCTCCTCGCGCGAATAGGCCGAGCCGGTCGGGTTGGACGGCGAGTTGAAGATCAGCCACTTGGTCTTCGGCGTGATCGCCGCTTCCAGCGCCTCGGGCTTCAGCTTGAAATTGTCTTCGAGCTTGGTCTCGACCGGCACCGGCGTGCCGCCGCAGAACTGGACGATGTCGGGGTAGCTGACCCAGTACGGCGCCGGGATGATCACCTCGTCACCCGCGTCGACGGTGGCGACCAGCGCGTTGAACAGCACCTGCTTGCCGCCGGTGCCGACGGTGACCTGGCTCGGCTTGTAGGTGAGGCCGTTCTCGCGCTTGAACTTGGCGACAATGGCCGCCTTCAGCTCGGGAATGCCGTCCACCGCGGTGTAGCGGGTCTGGCCGTCGCGGATCGCCTTGATCGCGGCTTCCTTGATGTTGTCGGGCGTCTCGAAATCGGGCTCGCCGGCCGCGAGCGCGATCACGTCACGTCCGGCCGCTTTCAGCTCCCGCGCCTTGTTGGAAATGGCGATGGTCTGGGAGGGATTGATGCGCTTCAGGGCGGCGGATATCAGGCTCATGGCCGGTCTCCCTTGAGGGTTTTGCGCGCGACAACTAGTCGAGCCCTTGCGCCCCGGCAAGCGATTCCCTACCTGCGGGCGGCACCTGCGCTGCGTTTTCCTGACGCGGCGCCTCTCCAGCCCATGCTGCCGGGATTACCTGCATGCTCAAGCTCCATGCCATGCAAAGCTCCGGCAATTCCTACAAGGTGCGGCTGCTGCTGGCCCGGCTCGGCCTGCCCTTCGAACTGGTGGATGTCGATCTGCTGCGCGGCGAGAACCGCACGCCGGATTTCCTGATGAAGAACCCGGAAGGGCGGGTGCCGCTGCTGGAACTGCCGGGCGGGCGCTATCTGCCGGAATCGAACGCCATCCTGTTCTATCTCGCCGACGGCACGGGACTGCTGCCCAACGACCCGCTCGGCCGGGCGGAGGCGCTGCGCTGGATGTTTTTCGAACAGCACAGCGTCGATTCCTCCATCGGCCATGCCCGCTTCTGGCTGAAGCTGGTGCGCGGCGGGCGTGACCTGCGCACCCACGACATCGACCGCTGGATGGAGGAAGGCTACGCCGCGCTCGGCGTGATGGAGCGCCACCTCGCGCGCCGGCCCTTCTTCATCGACGGCACGCTGAGCGTCGCCGATATCGCCCTTTACGCCCATACCCACCTCGCCCATGAGGGCGATTTCGACCTCGGCACGTTTCCCCAGGTGCGCAATTGGCTGAAGCGGGTGGAATCGCAGCCCGGCCATGTGGCGATGGACTGGCGCCCGGCGCCTTTGTTGCAGAACGTTAACAGCGCTTAACCACTTGCCCTGAAATGGCCTAGAAATGGCACCGGGTCGCGCAAAGTGGCGTCCCCGGCCAGCCGCCTTCCCCTCCCAACTTACCGTCAGCCAAGGGCACCCGCCCGGATGGACAGAAGGGAGTTCGCCATGACCGTTCCGATGTCGAACCAGTTCCCCGCCGCCCTGCCGCAGGATGGCACGGTGGCGACCGCGCGCTACACCGCCGGCCGGCGGCTGCGCCGCGCCGCGCTGGAAGCGGGCGTCGTGCTGTCGCTGACCGTTGCCATCGTCGCCGTGCTCTGCCTGTTCGGCCTGCAGCGGGCCTCCGCTTTCGACGTGGTGCACGGCCCGGCCTCCGATGGCCGGATCGCCATCGGCGCGTTCCTGCTCGTGGCCTTTGTCGGCCTCTCCGGCCTCACCACCTTCATGCTGCGCAGCACGCTTCAGTCCGCCGAAGCGGGTGCGCAATCGCGCCGCCCCCGGGGCTGAACGCGCCGCTGATAGGGCGTGCCCGAAGGCGCACGCCTTCCGCCACCTTGTCCTAACGGCATCGTGCATGCGCGGCGATTGGCCTGCCCGGCGCGGTGCTCTAACCATACGGCTCGCAACCGAACCCCGGAGCGCGCCGTGCCGCATCCCCTCTCCCGCCTTCTCGCCCCGCTCGCGGCGCTGATTCTCGCCACCACCGCCAGCCTCGCACAGACGGAAGGCGAGCCGGTGGAGGTGCCCTCCTCGATCGGGCGGCTGAGCGTCGAGACTGTCGCCGCCGGCCTGCGCAGCCCCTGGGGCCTCGCCTTCCTGCCCGATGGCCGCATGCTTGTGACCGAGCGCCCCGGCACGCTGCGCCTCGTCAGCCGCAGCGGCACCGTTTCCGCCCCCGTCGCCGGCGTGCCGCCGGTGTTCGCGCGCGGCCAGGGCGGGCTGCTGGATGTGGCGCTGGCCCCGGATTTCGAGACCAGCCGGCTGGTCTATCTCTCCTATGCCGAGCCGCGCGAAGGGGCTTCCGGCACCTCGGTGGCACGCGGCCGGCTGGTGGAGGTCAATGGCGATGCCAAGCTGGAGAATCTCCAGGTCATCTTCCGCCAGTCGCCCGCCGCCGGCGGCAGCAACCATTATGGCTCCCGCCTCGTCTTCGCCCGCGACGGCACGCTGTTCGTCACGCTGGGCGACCGCTATTCCCAGCGCGAGCAGGCGCAGAACCTGACCAACCACATCGGCAAGATCGTCCGCATCACGCCGGAAGGCGAAGCGCCGGCCGACAACCCGTTCCGCCAGAAGAACAGCGCCCGGCCGGAAATCTGGAGCTATGGCCACCGCAATGTGCAGGGCGCGGCGCTCGATCCGGCCACCGGCAAGCTCTGGACCATCGAGCACGGCGCGCGCGGCGGTGATGAGCTGAACCAACCCGAAGCCGGCAAAAATTATGGCTGGCCGGTCATCTCCTATGGCCGCGACTATTCCGGCGCGGCGATCGGCGAAGGCACGCGGAAGGCCGGCATGGAACAGCCGGTGAAGTATTGGGATCCGTCCTTCGCGCCCTCCGGCCTCGCCTTCTACACCGGCACGCTGATGCCGGACTGGAAGGGCGACCTGTTCGCCGGCGGGCTTTCCGGCACGCGGCTGGTGCGTCTGCGGCTGGACCCGTCGCGCACAAGCGTGGTCGAGGAGGAGGTGCTGCTGACCGACCTTAATGCCCGCATCCGCGATGTGCGCCAGGGACCGGACGGCGCGCTGTGGCTGCTCACCGACGATCCCTCCAACGGCCGGCTGCTGCGTGTCGCGCCGGCCGAGTGAGGCTCACGACCATTTCTGGAAGATGAAGAATGCGCCGAGCGCGATCAGCGCGAAGCCGATCAGATGGTTCCAGTGGAACGGCTCCTTCAGCCAAAGCACCGAGAAGCCGGCGAACACCACCAGGGTGATCACCTCCTGCATGGTCTTGAGTTCCACCGTGGAATAGACGGCGGAGCCGTAGCGGTTGGCCGGCACGGCCAGGCAGTACTCGAAAAAGGCGATGCCCCAGCTCGCCAGGATCGCGATGAGCAGCGGCGAGGATTTGTGCTTGAGGTGGCCGTACCAGGCGAAGGTCATGAAGATGTTCGAGGCGAACAGCAGCACGACCGGCGTCAGCGCGGGCGGCAGGAGCGACGACAGGGCGGGCATGGGGGGATTCCGGTTGCGACTGCGCCGAGCATCACCGCCCGCCCGCCGCCGTCAATGGCGCGGCGCGCAGTTCTGCCGTGCGCGACAGGTCGCTGACACCAGCTTTTAGCCGGCCACGCCCGGCAGGTCGCGATCACAGTTTCGTTAGCAGCCGGACGTCGCCCCCTACGCCGCAACCTCCGGACGGCCCACCATTACCGCAACGGATTGGTTCCGTTCTGGAATCCGGAATGCCAGCAGCACCGGCGAGGCGGCGCCTGCAACCTTTGCACGAAGCGCCGCCTTTTTCTGTCGGCGCCGGGCACATCGCCATGACGCCACTGTCTGAAACAGGGAGAGCGTCATGCAGCGAAGCGAGACACGAAAAGGCCGTTTGGCCCTCGTCAGCACCGGCTTCCTCGCCGCGTGCCTGGTGATGGCGACGGCACCAGCCGATGCACGGCTGGGTGGACTGGGCGGCGGCAAGCGAGGCGGCGAAAGCGGCGCCTCGGCCGGCAGCCGAAGCGATGGCGGCAGCAAGAGCGCCAGCAGCCGCAGCGGCGGCAGCGGCGGCCTTGGCGGCTCGGTTGGCCGGGCCGCCTCCGGCCTTGGCCGCTCTGTCGGCGGCGCGGTTTCCGGCGTCGGCCGCGCGGCCGGCGGCGCGCTGTCCGGTGTTGGCGGCGGTGTGAGCCGGGCGGGTGACGCGGCCAGCGCCAGCAGTGGCGGCACCGGGCTGGGCGGCGCCGTTGGCGGCGCGGCCAGCGGGCTCGGTGGTGCCGTGTCGGGTATCGGCGCGGGCGTTTCCGGCGCGACGAGCGGGCTCGGCAGTGCCGTTGGCGGCACGCTGGGAGGCGGTCTCGGCTCCACACTCGGCGGGGTCGGCGCTATGGGCGAGCGGCCCCGCCGGGGCGACGCCACCACCTCCGCCACCGGACGCGCGCCGGTCGCGGCCAATGTGGTCGGCCTGCAGATCGAACTGCTCAAGCGCGGCCAGCGCCCGCTCGGCATCCGCCGCAGCACCAGCGGCAACATTGCGGATGTGAACGCGAATCTGCTCGGCCGGCGCGGCGTCAATGCCGATGTCGCGGTGGGCACGTCGCGCCAGCGCCCGCTGGGTGTCGATGCGCGGATCGGCGCGCTCGGTCCGCGCGGCGTCAATGCCACCGCGGACGCCACGCTGGGCGACCGTCGCCCGGCTTCGCGCAGCCTCGCCGATGCCAATGTCGGTATCAACGCGCTCGGTCCGCGCGGCCTCACCAGCGCCAATAGCGCGACCATTGGCGGCGTGCAGGCGGTGGATGTGGAAAGCCGCACCACGCTGGGCGGCCCGCGCGGCCTGCGCGCCAATGCCGATGTGGATGTCGGCGGCGAGAACACGGCGGCGGTCGGCGTCGATATCGGCATCGGCGGCGGTGGCGGCCCCGGAGGACCGGGCGGTCCGGGGGGGCCCGGGGGTCCGGGCGGTCCGGGCACGCCCGGCGGGCCGTCGGCCGGTGGTCCCTCGGCCACGCCGGGTGGCAGCCTCAACGGCTCCGACATGGCGGCGAAGAAGACCCGTTGCTCCGGCGTGCTGTCCGAACCGCGCGCCTATGATGCCGGCCTCGTGGCGCTGTGCCGCGACCTTGTCGGCGGCTGAGGCGCGGGCGTTTTGAACAGGCCGCTCCGGCCCGGCGCCGGGGCGGCTTTTTCGCGTCGGGGCCCACGCCTGTCGCAACATGCCGCCCGACGTTACGGAACGTCTTTGCACCGCCGCGATTGCAGGGGAGTATCAGTGGCTTCCCGAATCCGGTTTTCTCCCCCATGGTCCAGTTGCTTGTCCTTTTGAACGCAAATGCCGGCACGCTGCTGGACCGCGACGCCGAGGAGGTGCGCCGGCGCATCGCCGAAGCGCTCGACGGCGGCGAACGAAGCGTCGAGGTGCGCCTGCTGCGCGGCAAGGAACTGGTTAAGGCCATCCGCGCCTCCGGCACCGGCGAGCACGAGACGGTCATCGTCGGCGGCGGCGATGGCAGCGTCAGCCTGGCGGTGCAGAGCCTGGAGGGGTCCGGCAAGGCGCTCGGCATCCTGCCCCTCGGCACGCTCAACCTGCTCGCCACCGATCTCGGCATGCCGCGCGATCTCGACGCCGCGATCGGCGCGCTCAGTGAAGCGAGCGTCGGAGAGATCGACGTGGCAACGCTGAACGGGCGCCGCTTCCACACCATTTCCGGCATGGGCTTCTTCAGCCAGATGGCGCGGGCACGCGAAACCGCCCGGCGCTGGAAGCTCTGGCGCTTCCTCGCCGTCGCCATCGCCGCCATCTACGCGCTGCGCCGCAGCGGCCGCTTCGATCTCGACGTGACCGTCGACGGCACCGACCACCATTTTCAGGCATTCGCCGCGCTGGTCTCGGTCAACCGCTTCACCGGCCCGGGCTGGCGCCGCAGCCGGCTGGACGAGGGCGTGCTGGAACTCCATGTCGCGGAAGATCGCGGCGGTCTCGCGCTGTTGCGAGCCGGGGCGGACATGGTCACCGACAATTGGCGCGACAATCCCGGCATCATCAGCCTGACCGGCCGGGACATCGTGCTGCGCCGCGCCAACCGCGCCCGCGTCTGGGTGTCAACCGATGGCGAACTCGGCCGCGAGGAGATGCCGCTCAACTATAAAATCGCGCCGCGCGGGCTGAGGGTGCTGGTCCCCCCGCCCGCCGACGGCACCGAGCCGGTGGTCGAGGCCGCTGGCGCAGCCCCGACGCGCGAAGAGGCGGCTCAGAGCGGCTCGATCTCATAGACCACGGTGACGCCGGCGCGCACCTGCGTCTCGCCGGCTTCCACCGGCACCGAATCCATCTTCTCCGCCCGGGCGGCCATCATCATCATGCGCGGCATGGGCTGGGGCGCGGCATCGCTGTTGATCGACACCACCCGCACCAGCCGCACCCCGGCGGCACCGGCGATGATCTCGGCCTGATGGCGGGCGTCCTTCACCGCCTCCGCGCGGGCGGCATCTTCCAGCTTGCCGGGTTCGGCGAGGTCGAAGGCGATGCCGCCGATCTGGTTGGCGCCATTGGTGACGAGCTGATCGAGCAGGTCGCCGAGCTTGCCGAGATCGCGCAGCCGCACGGTGACGGAATTGGTCACCTGATAGGAGGCGATGCGCAGCGGATCGCCGTCCTTCTTCTGCGGCGCGTATTGCGGCTGCACGGAAAAGCCGGAGGTGGAGACATCGCGCCCCTCGACACCGGCGGCCTTGATCGCCGCGATCATCGTGGCCACGGCGGCGGAATTGGCGTCGAGCGCCTCGCGCGCGGTCTTGCCCTCGCTCACCACGCCGGAGGTCAGCGTCGCCCGGTCCGGCACGGCGCTGGCCGTGCCTTCGCCGGACACCGCGAGCGTCGCCCGCCGGGCATTGGGCGCGAGATCCTGCGCGGCGAGCGGCGACAGGCTGGCGAAAAGCGCGGCCGTGCCGAGAAGGGCGGCGCAGGCGGTGGCGCGGATGAACTTCATGTCTTTCACTTCCTTGCACTTGCTTGAAACCGGCCGGCAAAGGGGGGGCGGCGCGGCCGGCGCGGTGACGATGCGGCAGGCCAGAGCACCGCGCGAAGGCGGCGGCATTGCGGCGGCGGCGCCGATCCCTCCCCTCGCGGCGGTGCTCCCGCATGCCGCCGGCCCTCCCTCGACCCGGCCGGGCGGATCGAGCGGATCGGGCGGGGAGAGAGCGGGCGGGCAGCCGGCCCTCCGTCACGCCGCCGCCGTCCCGTGCCCCCGTCTCGTGCCCCCGTCTCGTGCCCCCGCCCGCATGCCGGGGTGGACGACGCAGGCAATCCGGTTGGCGCGGGCGCCGGCCTTTGCTAGTTTCGCGCGCCCGCCGCACCGCCATGCCGCCGGCCGGGCCTGTAGCTCAATGGTTAGAGCCGACCGCTCATAACGGTCTGGTTGCAGGTTCGAGTCCTGCCGGGCCCACCAAATCCGCCGATGCCGCGTGCGCCACCCGCTACGAAGATACCGCAAGGCAATCCGCCCCTCGCCGGGCTTTGGCGAGTGTCCGCACATGCTGGGGCCCGCCTTCGTCGTAGCTGTTGGCGACCGACACGCGACCGCTTCCAATAGCGGTGGCGAAATGGCAGTGTGCCGCCCTCCGCGTGGGGCGAAAACCTTATCAATGCTTAAGCTGTGCTTTCTTCTCATCGGCGCACCCTCGTTCCGTGCCCGCTGGTACGTGATTGCTTCTCTGGGTGGTGTCTTCGTGACACTTGCCACTCTGCTGGCCATCGACGCCTCGGACGGGGTCACCATCGTCACCCGCGAGGCGCTTGGCACCGTGTTCGTGATCAACGGGCTGGGCGCCCTGCTCGTCTTCATGGGCCGGGCGGAGGGAACGATGCGCGCCCTGCTGTTCCTCAAGGCCGCCGCCCTGCTGCTGCTCGGGCTGCTGATCATCCAGCCGCCCGAGTCGGCCGAATGGGTGCTCGCCCTGCTGTTCGGCCTCGCCTTCATGCTCGACGGGCTGGGGCGCATCGCCACCGGGGTGGTGGTGCGCTTCTCCGGCTGGCGGACCATGGCGGCGATCGGCGCGGTCGAACTGGTGATCGCCGCGCTCATCGTCACCGAATGGCCGCTGCCGCACAACCGCAACATTCCCTTCTGCATCGCCCTGCTGCTCGCCCTGTCGGGCTGGCTGCTGCTGCGCCTCGGCTTCATGTTCCGCACGCTGGAAAGCGAGGCGGCCATTCTCGCCTTGCCGATTTTCGGTGGGCGCGGCTGGTACGACAACGCGCCGGTCATGATCGACACCGGCGACGAGCCGGCGCCGGACCAGCCGATGATTGTGCATGTGTGGACGCCGGTCGGCTCGGCCTATGCCGCCGAGCGCCGCCTGCTGGTCGACCGCTATATCGCGGCAGTGGACGGCCATGGCGTGATCTCCACCGGCCATGCCGCGCTGGAAATGCCGCCCGACCTTTACATCAGCCACTACCCCGCCCTGGAGGTGGAGCGCTCCAGCAGCGATTTCATCGCCTCGCTGCGCGCCGGCGGCGAGAACGACCTGAAAGGCCGCTTCCAGCCCTCTTATGCCTATGAATCGGACTGGTGGTGCCCGGCAGACCAGAATGTCGCGTTCCGCCGCTACAGCCCGCGCCGCCTGCGGGTGTTCTGGGCCGGCTACAAGCAGGACGACACGTACAACCTCACCAACCGCAACTGCTCCGTGGTGGTGGCGCAGGCGCTCGACGCGGCGCTGGAAGGCACGCTGGCGAGCCGTTTCCCCTGGCTGCGTCTCCTCGGCCTGCTGACCAATCCCGACATCTGGGTGGCCGCGATGATCCGTTCGCGCGCGCATTCGGCGACCTGGACGCCGGGCCTGGTGCTCGACTATGCCCGCACGCTCTCGCGCATCGTCGAACAGGGCGACATCGCCTGGAGCACCCGTCTGCTCGGCTTTCTCAAGCGGGGACGGCGCGGCGCGCGGGACGGCAACGAGGTGCCATCGGCATGACCACATCGGCTTCGACGCAACCGCCCGCCAGCCTGCTCTCGCGCGGCGCCGTCATCATGACGGCGATGATGTTCGGGCTCACCTACAGCCTGAGCGCGGCGCTGATCGCGCTCGATCTCACCGCGCGCGGCCTCAGCGAGTCCGTCGTCGGCGCCAATGCGGCGATGCATGCGGTCGGCGTGCTGGTCACGGCGATGATCCTGCCGCGCATCGTCGCGTTTTTCGGCATTCGCCGGCTGGTCATCATCGCGCTGGTGGTGGCGGCGCTGGTGCTGAGCGCTTTCCCGGCGATCCCGCTGATCTGGCTGTGGTTTCCGCTGCGCCTCCTGCTCGGCATGGCGTCCGAGATCCTGTTCGTGCTGTCGGAAACCTGGACCAACAGCCTGAGCACGGAATCGACCCGCGCCCGCGCCATGGCGGCCTATACCGCCGCGCTGTCGGTCGGCTTCGCGCTGGGGCCGCTGATCCTCTCCGTGGTCGGCTCGGGCGGCGCCCTGCCCTATCTCGTGGGCGCCGGCATTTCGCTGGTGGCCGCCGGCTTCATCGCCTCGCCCCGGGTGCAGGCGCCGGTGTTCGACGAACCCGCCACCGGCAGCCCGTTGCGCTTCATCCGGCTGGCGCCGGTCGCCATTTCGGCGGTGATGCTGAACGCGGCGATCGAGACCGCCGGCCTGTCCTTCCTCGCCATCTATGCCGTCAATCTCGGCTGGGAGGAGAGCGGCGCCACGCGACTGATGTCCTGCATGATGATCGGCGCCATCCTGCTGCAATTGCCCATTGGCTGGCTCGGCGACAAGCTGGACCGGGTGAAGCTGGTGATCGCGCTCGCCGCCGCCTCGATGCTCGGCGCGCTGGCCTGGCCGTTCGCGCTGCAGAACGAGATCGCCACCTATACGCTGCTGTTCCTGTGGGGCGGCGCCTTTGTCGGCATCTACACCATCATGCTCACCCTGGTGGGAAGCCGCTTCAAGGGGGCGGAACTGGTCGGCATCTACGCCGCCATGGGGCTGATGTGGGGCTTGGGCGCCCTGCTCGGTCCGCTGCTGGCCGGCTTTGCGATGAACGCCACCCTGCACGGCCTCGCCTTCTTCACCGCCGCCATCTGCGGGGCGTTCACCCTGTTCGTGATGCTGAAGGGCCGGGGCGGCAGTTGACGCCGCCCGGCTGCCAGCGCCGACGCCATCACCGGCCTGCGCTCACGCCCTTGTGGCCGGCGCCGCCCCTTGATTGCCGGTGGCGTAACGTCATCTCCCGGGCGATGCGCCACCCCTTCGGCGCCCGCACCGATGAGGCCGGATCATGAACGCTGCTTCCCCCACGCTGCTGCTGGCATCTGCCATCGGCGCCGTTCTGTTCACCCTCCCCGCCGCCGCGCAGGCGATGCCGAACTCGCTCAATATGAGCTGCGCCCAGGCGCAGGCGCTGGTCGCGCGCGAGGGCGCGGTGGTGATCGGCACCGGGCCGAACCTGTTCGACCGCTACGTCACCGATGCCGGCTATTGCTCGACCCAGCGCTCCAAGCCGGCCTGGATCGCCACGCGCGACAACCCGCAATGCCTGGTCGGGCAGGAATGCCGGGAGCGCCGTTTCCGCTGGCGCTGAGCCGCGTCGGGCGGCCCATGGCCGCTAGACGGTTGCGCGACAGGCGGACGGGGGGCATAAGCGCGGCAAAGAGTTTGGAGGAATTCCATGCCCGCCTATCGCTCGCGCACGTCCACCCATGGCCGCAACATGGCCGGAGCCCGCGGCCTCTGGCGCGCCACCGGCATGAAGGATGGCGATTTCGGCAAGCCGATCATCGCCGTGGTGAACTCCTTCACCCAGTTCGTGCCCGGCCATGTCCACCTCAAGGATCTCGGCCAGCTTGTCGCCCGCGAGATCGAGAAGGCCGGCGGCGTCGCCAAGGAGTTCAACACCATCGCGGTGGATGACGGCATCGCCATGGGCCATGACGGCATGCTCTATTCGCTGCCCTCGCGTGAGATCATCGCCGACAGCGTCGAGTACATGGTCAACGCCCATTGCGCCGACGCCATGGTCTGCATTTCCAATTGCGACAAGATCACGCCCGGTATGCTGATGGCGGCGCTGCGCCTCAACATCCCCGCGGTCTTCGTCTCCGGCGGGCCGATGGAGGCGGGCAAGGTGCTGCTCTCCACCGGCGAGAAGAAGGTAGACCTCATCGACGCCATGGTCGCCGCCGCCGACGACCGGGTGAGCGACGAGGACGTGACGGTGATGGAGCGCTCGGCCTGCCCGACCTGCGGCTCCTGCTCGGGCATGTTCACCGCCAATTCCATGAACTGCCTCACCGAGGCGCTGGGCCTAGCGCTGCCGGGCAATGGCTCGGTGCTCGCCACCCATGCCGACCGCGAGCGGCTGTTCGTCGAGGCTGGCCATCTCGTCGTCGATCTCGCCCGCCGCTATTACGAGCAGGACGACGCCAGCGTGCTGCCGCGCGCGGTCGCCTCGTTCAAGGCGTTCGAGAACGCCATGACGCTCGACATCTCCATGGGCGGCTCCACCAACACGGTGCTGCACCTGCTCGCCGCCGCGCATGAGGGCGAGGTGCCCTTCACCATGGCCGATATCGACCGGCTGTCGCGCCGCGTACCGGTGCTGTGCAAGGTCGCCCCGGCCGTCGCCAACATCCATATGGAAGACGTGCACCGCGCCGGCGGCATCATGGCCATTCTCGGCGAACTCGACCGCGCCGGCCTGCTGCACACCGACCTGCCCACCGTCCACGCCCCCACGCTGGGCGACGCGCTGGAGCGCTGGGATGTGGTGCGTACCAAGAGCGAGCAGGTTCAGAGCTTCTACCGCGCCGCGCCGGGCGGGGTGCCGACGCAGGTGGCGTTCAGCCAGTCCCGCCGCTGGGACGATCTCGACCTCGACCGCGAAGCCGGCGTCATCCGCGACGCCGCTCACGCCTATTCGAAGGACGGTGGCCTCGCCGTGCTGTTCGGCAACCTCGCCGAGGATGGCTGCATCGTGAAGACGGCGGGCGTGGACGAGAGCATCCTCAAATTCACCGGCACCGCCACCGTGTTCGAGAGCCAGGACGACGCCGTCTCGGCCATTCTCGGCAACCGGGTGAAGCCGGGGCAGATCGTGCTGATCCGCTATGAGGGGCCGCGCGGCGGGCCGGGCATGCAGGAAATGCTCTACCCCACCAGCTATCTGAAATCGAAGGGCCTCGGCAAGGCCTGCGCGCTCGTCACCGATGGCCGCTTCTCCGGCGGCTCCTCGGGTCTGTCGATCGGCCATGTCTCGCCGGAAGCGGCGGAAGGCGGCACGGTCGGGCTGGTGCGCGAAGGCGACGTGATCGAGATCGACATCCCCAACCGGCGCATCCACCTCGCCGTGGACGATTCCGAGCTTGCCGCCCGCCGCGAGGAGCAGCAGGCCAAGGGCTGGGTGCCGGCGGCGCCGCGCAAGCGCAATGTCACCACCGCCTTGCGTGCCTATGCCGCGCTCGCCACCAGCGCCGCCAAGGGCGCGGTGCGGCAGGTTCCCTGAGACCGACGGCAAGATATTTGCCGGCACATCAACGCGAGGCGGGGCCGCAGGCTCCGCCTTTTTGCTTCCACCCGACCCCATCAGGGAGGCCGACATGGCCGATGACGACGATTCCTATGTCTATGACGAAGCCACCGGCGAGTGGCGCCCGGCCTCGGAAGTGAAGGCCGCCGCCGCCGCGGCCCTCGAAGTGCGCGACGCCTCCGGCAATGTGCTGGCGGACGGCGACTCGGTCGTCCTGATCAAGGATCTGAAAGTGAAGGGCGCCGGGCAGACGCTGAAGCAGGGCACGGTCATCAAGACCATCCGCCTCACCGACAATCCGGAAGAGATCGACTGTCGGCATGAGGCGATCAAGGGGCTGGTGCTGCGCACCGAATTCGTCCGCAAGCGCGGCTGACCGAGGGCACGGCGCAGGATCGCACGGCGCGCGACGGCGTGGCGCCGTGCGCGGTGGCATGGTAGCGTCAGCGCGCCCCATCCTCCGCAGGTTCTCCCATGAAAAAGCTCCTTCTGGCTCTCGTCGTCGCCGGCCCCGTCCTCTCGTGCCTGCCCCATGCCGCCCTGGCGGAAAAGATCGACCTGTCCACCACCACCTGCGGGCAGTTCCTGGAAAGCGACAAGACCGAGATCATGCTGACGCTGGCCTGGCTCGACGCCTATTACAAGGATGTCGATGCCCCGCCGGTGATTGACACCGACAAGTTCATCGAGAATGCCGGCAAGCTTGGCGAGTATTGCGCCGCCAATCCGACCATCGGCCTCATCACCGCCGCGGACGAACTGTTCGGCCAGTGAGCCGCCGCCAGACTATCACGCCTGCGTGAGCGGGTCGCGCTGGCGCGACCCGCTCGGTAACAGGTTCAGGCCGAACGGTAGAATAAGACATTCCCCTCACGCTGATGGTCGAATATTCGCCGTCAGGTTCGTCCGAGAGGGCAGCGTGAAATAAAACATCACGGAACTCTGCGCGATCACACGGATTATTCCTTCACTCAACAGGAGGATACAGCCGATGATCAACGCCAAGACAGCTTCCGCTGCCGTTCTCGCCGCCATGCTCGCCCTGAGCGGCCCCGCTTTCGCCCAGTCCAGCGGCACCGGCGGCTCGTCGTCGAGCGCCGGCGCGTCCGATAGCGGCACCAGCGGCGGCAACACCGGCGGCAGCGCCACCGGCTCCGGCACGACCGATAGCCGCACGACCGATGGCATGAACCCGGCGGCGGGCGCGGGCATGGAATCCGAGGGCCGCAACACCACCACCGGCACCATGGGTTCCAGCAGCACGGACAATCCCGGCATGAAGGACCAGAAGGGCGACACCAAGGCCAACCGCGACTGTTCGAGCACCCAGACCCCCTGCTGACGCGCCTCGCGACAACTGAAAGGGCCGCCCTCTCCCCGGGGGCGGCTTTTTCCTGCGCCGGGCGGCGGCGAGTTGCGAACAAAACGCGAAACGTGCTCTCTGGGCAGCGCACATGCCTTGAGGGATTCGCCGTTCCATGCTGCCAGCCGCCTATCTCGACACGCTCAATCCGCAGCAGCGGCAGGCGGTCGAGCATGGGATTGCGGCGCCCGGCGCCACCCTTGGCGGGCCGCTCCTCGTGATCGCCGGCGCCGGCTCCGGCAAGACCGACACCCTCGCCCACCGCGTCGCCCATCTCATCGTCAACCGCGCCGACCCGCGCCGCATCCTGCTGCTCACCTTTTCCCGCCGGGCGGCGGCGGAGATGGCGCGCCGGGTGGAGCGCATCGCCGCCAAGGTGCTGGGCCCGGAGGCGCGGGTGCTGACCGAGGGGCTGACCTGGGCCGGCACCTTCCACGGCATCGGCGCCCGTCTGCTGCGCGAGCACGCGCTGGATATCGGCCTTGATCCCGCCTTCACCATCCATGACCGCGAGGACAGCGCCGACCTCATCAATCTCATCCGTCACGAACTCGGTTTCTCCCGCACCGAGAAGCGCTTCCCCACCAAGGGCACGCTGCTCGCCATCTATTCACGGGCGGTGAATGCCGAGATGCCGCTGGAAGAGGTGATCGGCCGCGCTTTCCCCTGGTGCGCCGGCTGGAATGGCGAGCTCAAGACGATCTTCGCCGCCTATGTCGCGGCCAAGCAGCGGCAGAACGTGCTCGATTACGACGATCTGCTGCTCTACTGGGCGCAGATGATGGGCGAGCCGGCGCTCGCCGCCGGCGTCGCCAGCCGGTTCGACCATGTGCTGGTCGACGAATATCAGGACACCAACCGGCTGCAGTCCACCATCCTGCTCGGGCTCAAGCCGGATGGGCGCGGGCTCACCGTGGTCGGCGACGACGCCCAGTCGATCTATTCCTTCCGCGCCGCGACGGTGCGCAACATTCTCGATTTTCCCGGCCATTTCAGCCCGCGCGCCGAGACGGTGATGCTGGAGCAGAACTACCGCTCCACCCAGCCCATCCTCGCCGCCGCCAATGCGGTGATCGACTTCGCCAGCGAGCGCTACGCCAAGAACCTCTGGTCGGACCGCGCCAGCGGCGAACGGCCGGTGCTGGTGAGCGTGCGCGACGAGATCGAGCAGGCCAATTTCATCGCCACCCGCGTGCTGGAAAACCGCGAGGACGGCATGGCGTTGAAGCAACAGGCCGTGCTGTTCCGCGCCGCCCATCACAGCGGGCCGCTGGAAGTGGAACTGACCCGCCGCAACATTCCCTTCGTCAAGTTCGGCGGGCTGAAATTCCTCGATTCCGCCCATGTGAAGGACGTGCTCGGCGTGCTGCGCTTCGTCGAGAATCCGCGCGACCGCGTCGCCGGCTTTCGCGTGCTGCGGCTGCTCTCCGGCCTCGGCCCGGCCACCGCCGGCCGCATTCTTGACGCGGTCGACGCCGCCGGCGCGCTGCTGCCGGCGCTGGAGGCGGTGACGCCACCCGCCCGCGCGGAGCAGGAATGGCCCGCCTTCCTCGCCATGGCGCGCGAGCTGAAGGCGAACAGCGCCGGCTGGCCGGGTGAACTGGATCTTGTGCGCGCCTGGTACGAGCCGCTGCTGGAGCGCCTGCACGAGGATGCCGGCAGCCGGCAGGCCGATCTCGTGCAACTCGCGCAGATCGCGGCGAGCTACCCGTCCCGCGCCCGCTTCCTCACCGAACTCACGCTCGACCCGCCGGACGCCACCAGCGCCGAGGCCGGGCCACCGCACCGCGACGAGGATTATCTCATCCTCTCCACCATCCATTCCGCCAAGGGGCAGGAGTGGAAATCGGTGTTCGTGCTCAATGCGGTGGATGGCTGCATCCCGAGCGATCTCGGCACCGGCACGCGCGAGGAGATCGAGGAGGAGCGGCGCCTGCTCTATGTCGCGATGACCCGGGCGAAGGACAGCCTGCACCTGATGCTGCCGCAACGCTTCTTCACCCATGGCCAGTCCGCGCTCGGCGACCGCCACGTCTATGCCGCGCGCACCCGCTTCATACCGCCCACCATTCTCGGCCGCTTCGCACTGGCAAGCTGGCCTCCGCCCACCGCCGAGGCGGCGGGCGCGAGGGCCGAGCCGCGCGCGCCCATTGATATCGGCGCGCGGATGCGGGCAATGTGGAAATAGCGACGTTCAGCGTATCCGCACGCCGGGCCCGTGCTCGCCGGGCGGCAGCAGCATCACTCCGGCTTGTTCCAGCGTGGTGATCAGCAGCGTTTCGGTCGCCCGCTGCAGCACATGGCGGTGGCGTTCGAAATCGCGCACCGTGCTGCGCGAGACTCCGGCGCGCTCGGCCAGATGTTCCTGCGTCCAGTCGAGAAGCCCGCGTGCGGCGCGGCATTGTTCGGGCGCCAATTCCATCGCTTCTGCCTTGCGTCACGACGCTCAAATCAACCATAATGGGCGAGATATCGCAAGACTCCGAGGATTAACCGCCCCGCAGGGAGGCCCCCGCTACCTATGTCCCATGGCACGCTCCTCCTCGTCGCGCTGCTTCTGCCGTTCATCGGCAGCCTCGCTGCGGGGTTCCTGCCGACCCACGCGCGCAACACTGCCGCGATTCTGGCCGGCAGCGTGGCGGTGGCGGGGATCGGCATAAGCGGCTGGCTTTATGCCACGGTTGCCGATGGGGCACCGGTGCAGTTTTGGCTGTCCTGGCTGCCCATGCTGGGACTGGATTTCACCTTGCGGATGGACGGCCTCGCCTGGCTGTTCGCCCTGATGATCTTCGGCATCGGCGCGCTCGTCGTGCTCTATGCCCGCTACTACATGTCGCGCGAAGACCCGGTGCCGCGCTTCTTCTCCTTCCTGCTCGCCTTCATGGGCTCGATGATCGGCATCGTGCTGTCGGGCAACCTCATCCAGCTCGTATTCTTCTGGGAACTCACCAGCCTGTTCTCCTTCCTGCTGATCGGCTACTGGCACCACACCGCCAGCGCGCGCGACGGCGCCCGCATGGCGCTCACCGTCACCGGCACGGGCGGGCTGTGCCTGCTGGTCGGCGTGCTGCTGATCGGGCGCATTGTCGGCAGCTACGACATCGACCAGGTGCTGGAAGCGCGCGACCTCATCGTCCAGAGCGATCTCTATGTCCCGGCGCTGGTGCTGATCCTGCTCGGCGCCTTCACCAAGAGCGCGCAGTTTCCGTTCCATTTCTGGCTGCCGCATGCCATGGCGGCGCCGACCCCGGTCTCGGCCTATCTCCACTCCGCCACCATGGTGAAGGCCGGCATCTTCCTGCTGATGCGGCTGTGGCCGGTGATGGCGGGCACGGATGCGTGGTTCTATCTCGTCGTGCCGGCCGGGCTGGTGACGCTGCTGCTCGGCGCCTTCATCGCCATCTTCCAGCAGGATCTCAAAGGGCTGCTCGCCTATTCCACCATCAGCCATCTCGGGCTGATCACGCTGCTGCTCGGCCTCGGCAGCCCGCTGGCGGCGGTGGCGGCGATCTTCCACACGCTGAACCACGCCATCTTCAAGGCGTCGCTGTTCATGGCCGCCGGCATCATCGACCATGAAACCGGCACGCGCGATTTGCGCAAGCTGAGCGGGCTCTACCGCTACATGCCGTTCACCGCCACGCTGGCCATGGTCGCCGCCGCCGCCATGGCCGGCGTGCCGCTGCTCAACGGCTTCATTTCCAAGGAAATGTTCTTCGCCGAGGCGGTGGCCGACCATACCGGCTCGCTGCTCGACGACAGCCTGCCCTATTGGGCGACGCTGGCCGGCGTGTTCAGCGTCACCTATTCGCTGCGCTTCATCCTCGGCGTGTTCTTCGGCCCGCCGCCGGTCAACCTGCCGCACCGCCCGCATGAGCCGGCGCACTGGATGCGCTTTCCCATCGAGCTGCTGGTGCTGATCTGCCTTCTGATCGGCATCGTGCCCGGGCTCACTGTCGGGCCGTTCCTCGCCACCGCGGTCGAGGGCCTGCTCGATGCCACCCCGCCCTATTACAGCCTGGCGCTCTGGCACGGCTTCACCCTGCCGCTGCTGATGAGCCTCATCGCGCTGGCGGGCGGGCTTGTGCTCTATCTCGGCCTGCGTCGCTATCTCGAAAGCGGCATCGAGGGCCCGCCCATCCTGCGCGAGTTCAAGGGCCAGCGCATCTTCGAGAAGGTGCTGGCGACGCTCTCATGGCAATGGGCGCGCGCGGGCGAGGCGACGCTCGGCACGCGGCGCCTGCAGCCGCAGATGCGCATCGTCATCGCCCTCGCGGTGGCGGCGGCACTGGCGCCCTTCATCGTCAATGGCGCGGTCGGCACCGGCGACATGCCCGGCACCAGCCTGCCTCCCGCCTTCGCCCTGCTCTGGCTGATCGGCGGCGCCTGCGCGCTCGGTGCCGCCTATCAGGCGAAATATCACCGTTTCGCCGCTCTGGTGCTGGTCGGCGGTGCGGGGCTCGTCACCTGCATCACCTTTGTCTGGCTCTCCGCGCCGGACCTTGCCGTCACCCAGCTTCTGGTGGAGATCGTCACCACCGTGCTGCTGCTGCTCGGCCTGCGCTGGCTGCCCAAGCGCATCGAGGATGTCTATCCCACGCGCCCCCCGCTCAAGGTGCTGCTGCGCCGCTATATCGACCTCTCCATCGCCTGCGCGCTCGGCGGGCTGATGGCCTTCCTGGCCTATTGCCTGATGACCCGCCCGCTGACCGGCAGCGTCTCGCGCTTCTTCGTCGAGCGCGCCTATTCCGAAGGCGGCGGCACCAACATCATCAATGTCATCCTGGTCGATTTCCGCGGCTTCGACACGATGGGCGAGATCGTCGTGCTGTGCCTTGCCGGCCTCACCGTCTTCGCCCTGCTGCGCCGCTTCCGCCCGGCACCGGAAAGCATCGAGCGGCCCGAGCAGCAACGCATCCAGCACGCCTATGATGAAGCCACGCCCGACCGCTCGCCCGGCGACACGGTGGCGGACTACATGCTGATCCCGCGCCTGATCATGCACTGGCTGTTCCCGGTCATTGCGGTCATGGCGGTGTACCTGTTCATGCGCGGGCACGATCTGCCGGGCGGGGGCTTTGCCGCCGGCATCACCCTCTCCATCGCCTTCGTGGTGCAGTACATGGCCAGCGGCACGCGCTGGGTGGAGGATCACCTGCGCGTGCTGCCGCTGCGCTGGATGGGCATGGGCCTGCTCACCTCCAGCGCCACCGGCATGGGGTCCTGGTGGTTCGGCTACCCCTTCCTGACCTCGCATTTCCAGTATGTCGAACTGCCCCTCATCGGCAAGATGCCGGCGGCCTCGGCGCTGCTGTTCGATCTCGGCGTGTTCGCGCTGGTGGTCGGCGCCACCGTGCTGATCCTCATCGCCCTCGCCCATCAGTCGCTGCGCAGTTCGCGCGCGGCACAGGCCAGCGAGGGGGGCGAGTAATGGAGATCGTTCTCGCCATCGGCATCGGCATCTTCACCGCGTCCGGCGTGTGGCTGCTGCTGCGCCCGCGCACCTATCAGGTCATCATCGGCCTGTCGCTGCTCTCCTATGCGGTGAACCTGTTCATCTTCGCCATGGCCAGCGGGGGGCTGCGCGCCGATGCGCCGCCGATTCTCGCGCCCGGCGGCGTCGGTGATCCTGCGAAGATCGCCGATCCGATCCCGCAGGCGCTGGTGCTCACCGCCATCGTCATCGGCTTCGCCATGACGGCGCTGTTCCTGGTCGTGCTGCTCGCCGCGCGCGGGCGCACCGGCACCGACCATGTCGACGGGCGGGAGCCGGAACGATGACCCCCGCCCTCGACCATCTCGCCATCCTGCCCATCATGCTGCCGCTGGCGGTCGGCGCCTTCATGCTGCTGTTCGACGAGCGGCGGCGGCGGCTGAAGATGGCGCTCAGCCTGGCGACGGTGCTGGCACTGCTCGCCATCGCGGTGACACTGGTGGCGATGGTGGGCGCACCCAATGGCGAGCGCTGGTCGACGCTGATCGTCTATCCGCTCGGCAACTGGCCGCCGCCTTTCGGCATCGTGCTGGTGGTGGACCGCCTCGCCGCGCTGATGCTGCTGATGACCGCCGTGCTCGGCTGCACCACCCTGCTCTTCGCCCTCGCCCGCTGGCACACGGCGGGGCCGCGCTTCCACACCCTGTTCCTGCTGCTGCTGGCCGGGCTCAACGGCGCCTTTCTCACCGGCGACCTGTTCAATCTTTTCGTGTTCTTCGAAATCCTGCTCGCCGCCTCCTATGGGCTGGTGCTGCATGGCTCGGGCACGGCGCGGGTGCGGGCGGGGCTGCACTATATCCCGATCAACCTCGTCGCCTCCTCGCTCTTTCTCATCGGCGTCGCGGTGATCTATGGCGTGACCGGCACCCTCAACATGGCCGATCTCAGCCGGATCGTGCCGACCCTGCCGCCGGAGTCGCGCACCCTCATGGAGGCGGGCGCGGCTGTGCTCGGCATTGCCTTCCTTGTCAAAGCCGGCATGTGGCCGCTCAGCTTCTGGCTGCCGACCACCTATGCCGCCGCGTGCGCGCCGGTCGCGGCCATGTTCGCCATCATGACCAAGGTCGGCATCTATGTGATCCTGCGCCTGTTCCTGCTGTGCTTCGGCGACGAGGCCGGCGCCTCGGAGGATTTCGGCGCCGTCTGGCTCTATTATGGCGGCATGGCGACGCTGCTGTTCGGCGGCATCGGCGTGCTCGCCTCGCAATCCATGCAGCGGCTCGGCGGCTATGCCGTGCTCATCTCCTCCGGCACGCTGCTCGCCGCCATCGGCACCGGCAACAGCGCGGTGATATCAGGCGCGCTCTATTATCTCGTCGCCTCCACCCTGGCGATCAGCGCCTATTTCCTGCTGGTCGAGTTGATCGAGCGCGGCCAGGCGGCGGGTGCCGACGTGCTGGCGGTGACGCTGGAAATCTTCGGTGATCCGGAAGAAGATATCGAGGACGAGGACGAGGAGGTGGGCGTCGCCATTCCCGCCACCATCGCCGTGCTCGGGGGCGGCTTCGTCGCCTGCACCGCCGTGCTGGCGGGCCTGCCGCCGCTTTCCGGCTTCATCGGCAAGTTCGCCATGCTCTCCGCGCTGCTGAACGAGGCGGGCGACATCCCGTTCGATCACTGGCTGTTCGTCGCGCTGCTGATGCTCTCGGGGCTCGCAACGCTCATCGCCATGACCCGCAACGGCATCCGCACCCTGTGGGTGCCGGCGGAGACCGACATTCCGCGCGTGCGCGCCATCGAGGCCATTCCGGTCGGCGCCCTGCTGCTGCTCTGCGCGGTGATGACCGTCGCCGGCGGGCCGACCATGCGCTACATGGAGGCCACCGCACAGATCCTCTACTGGCCGAGCGAATATGCCCGTGACGTGCTCGGCAGCCAGCCGGCTGGCCACAGCACCAGCGACCAGCGCTCCAGCGGGCACGGGCCGGCGGGCACGGACGCGACCGGAGGCACGCCATGAGCAGGGTCCGGCGCGTCATCCCCTACCCGCTGCTGTTCCTCGCCCTGCTCGTCATGTGGCTCCTGATGACGCAGAGCCTGTCGCCCGGCCAGCTTCTGCTCGGCGCGGCGGTGGCGTTTGGCGGCTGCTGGGCGATGACGGCGCTCGATCCGCCCCCCGCCCGGCTGCGCCGCCCGGCCGCTGCCGCGCGGCTGGCGGGGCGGGTGTTCGTGGATGTGTTCCGCTCCAATCTGGCGGTCGGCAGCATCATCCTCGGCAGTGAGGACCGGCGCACCCATGCCGGCTTCATGTGCCTGAAGCTGGATCTGAAAAGCCCCTATGGCCTCGCCATCCTCGCCATCGTGCTCACCTGCACACCCGGCACGCAATGGGTGCGCTATGATCCCGCCACCGGGCTGCTGCTGCTGCACGTTCTCGATCTCGTCGACGACAAGGAGTGGGTGCGCACCATCAAGGGGCGCTATGAGGGGCTGCTGAGGGAGATCTTCGAATGAGCGTCGCCATCCTCGGCTGGTCGATCACGCTGGCGCAGGTGCTGCTGACCCTCGCCATGGCCTGCGCCGCGCTGCGCTTCATTCGCGGCCCGCGCGCGCAGGACCGCATCATCGGCCTCGACACCTTCTATGTGAACGCCATGCTGCTGCTGGTCACGCTCGGCATCCGCTCCGGAACAACGCTCTATTTCGAAGCGGCGCTGATCATCGGCCTGCTCGGCTTCGTCGGCACGGTGGCGCTGGCGAAATTCCTCATGCGCGGCGAGGTGATCGAATGAATGCCGCGCCCGATTTGCCGCTCTGGGCGGCGATCCTCGTCTCGTTCTTCGTCGTCGCCGGCGCGCTGGTGACGCTGATCGGCTCGATCGGCCTGTGGCGCCTGCCGGATTTCTACGCCCGCCTGCACGCGCCCTCGCTGGGGGCGACGCTCGGCACCGGCTCGATGCTCATCGGCTCGATGATCTGCTTCTCGGTACTGCAGGACCGGCTGCTGATCCATGAGGTGCTGATCGGCCTGTTCGTCACCATCACCACCCCGGTGACGCTGATGCTGCTCGCCAGCGCCTCGCTCTATCGCGACCGCGTGGAAGGCAGCGACGCCGCGCCCAAGGACGACCCGGCGCCGACCGAGCTTTAGATGGCCTCAGCGGCGGGAATCGTCCGGCTTCTTCGGCGTGCCGTCGAGAGAGCCGTCGACCGTGTTCAGCGTATCCGGCGCGAAGCGCCCGCCGTCGCGCCGGGCGGGCTCGCCATCGACCGGCGCATTGTCGTTGTCGACTTCGTCCAGCGGCGGGGTCAGCGGGTTCGAGACCGCCGTGGTGCGGTCATCGAGCACGGCGTCGACATTAGCGGGGTCGACGACGACGGGATTCTGGTCGAGCATACGGGGATCGCGCACCATCGGTTGAGCCTCCATGAGTGTTGCCAGAGGCAACAAGCGGGACCGCCGGCGGTTCCCTCCACTCCCCCACGGAACACCGGCTCAGGCGTGGAACAGCCGGCGGTAGAGCGTCGAGCGGTTGACGCCGAGCCGGCGCGCCGCCTGCGAGACATTGCCGCCGCACGCCTCCACCGCCTGCCGCATCGCCTCCACGGTGAGCGCGTCGAGCGTGCCGGAAGGCGCCGGCGCGGCGGGGGCGGCTAGAATCTCCGGCGGCAGCATGTCCTCGCCCACCGGGCGGAACGGATCAGCCAGCGCGCCCAGCGCCCGCAGCGTGCCGGCGAGCTGGCGGAAATTGCCCGGCCAGTCATAGGCGGCGAGCCGCGCCGCGCAGGCCGGCGACAGCGTCAGCCGCTCATCCGCCACCAGCCGCGCCCACAGCGCGCGGACGATCCCCGCCCGGTCCGGCAGGCGGCGCAGCGGCGGCAGTTCGACCGTGTAATGAGCGATGCGGAAATACAGGTCCTGGCGGAAGCTGCCGGCCTCCACCAGCAGGCGCAGATCGCGATGCGTGGCGCAGAGCAGCGCCACGTCGATCTTCACCGGCCGTCCGCCGCCGAGCGGGGCGACCTCGCGCTCCTGCAGCACCCGCAGCAGGCGCGACTGCAGCGCCAGCGGCATGTCGCCGATCTCGTCCAGAAACAGCACGCCACCATCGGCCTCGCGCAGCAGGCCGCGCCGGCCCTGCCGGCGGGCGCCGGTGAAGGCGCCATCCTCATAGCCGAACAGTTCGGATTCGATCAGCGTCTCCGGTATCGCGGCGCAATTCACCGCCACGAAGGGCCCGTCCGCCCGCGCGCTGAGCCGGTGAATCTCGCGCGCCGCCACTTCCTTGCCGGTGCCGGTCTCGCCGCGGATCAGCACCGGCACGTCGGCGCCGACCATGCGCACCGCCCGCGCCAGCGCTGCCCGCTCCTCGGCGCCGAGCAGCGGCCCCTCCTCGCGCGGCGGGCGCGGCCGCGCCGCCGGCCGGGGCCGGGCGCTGGCGCCCTCGAACCGGCCGAACAGGGTTCGTCCGCCGCGCTGGCGCAGCGCCTGCGTGTCGCCATCCGAGTCCGGCAGCTTCTCCAGCAGTTCCTCCGCACGCTTTTCCCCCAGCGCCGACCAGTCGGCGCCGACCAGGCCGAGCCCGGCGCGGTTGGCCGCGACCAGCCGGTCGTCCTCGAACACCAGCACGCCCTCGCGCGGCGTGCCCAGCAGCGCCCGGTCGGCCTGCAGGCGCAGAATGCGGCGCCCGGAAAAGCCCTCATCGAAGAAACGGTGCTCGATCTGCTCCACCGCCAGCCGCACCAGACCCAGCGCGTGGCGATGATCCACCGCCGCCGGGCCGGACATGTCGAGCGCACCGACCGTGTGGCCATAGGGGTCGAGGATCGGCGCCGCCGAGCAGCTCAGAATGGCGTGCGGGTCGTAATAATGCTCGCCGCCATGCACGGCGATCGGCCGGCCTTCCACCAGCGCGGTGCCCACCGCATTGGTGCCGGTGGAGCTTTCGCCCCACAGCACGCCCGGCCGCAGCGCCACCTGCGCCGCGCGGGCGGCGAAATCGGCATGGCCGAGCGCATCGAGGATCATCCCCTCCGCATCGGTGAGAATGACCACGCAGCCGGTCTGCATCGCGTCGGCGTAGAGGCTTTCAACCTCCGGCCGGCACAACCGGCGCAGCCGCTCATGCCGCTCGGCTATGGCCTGGAGCTCGGGCGCGGTCAGCGGTTCGAGGCGCGGCAGGGCGGCATTGTCCAGCCCCCTCTCGGCGCAGCGCTTCCACGAGCGCAGGATCGGCTCGGGCACCAGCGCCGCCAGCGGCCGGTCATGCAGACCCTGCTGGAAGAACTGCTTGCGCGCGGCCAGAACGGCGCGCGGCGAGACCTCTTGGCGCATGCGATCCTCCCGGAGTGTTGCAAAATGCCACACATGTCGCAGGTCTTGTTGTTCTTTCCGACAGTTTCTAGCAAGTTTTCCGCCCGCGTCCATCGGTAGAATCCTCACGCCGTCGCGAGTAGAGGAACGATGCGAGCGATTTCAATATTTTCCCGTGCCGCAATAACGATTTTGTGCGCCGCACAGAGCGGATGGCACGCGGGCTGCAGTCTTGAGTGTCCCTATTGGGAGGATCCAATGAACAAACCAGAACTCGCCATCACCAAGCAGTCCCCCTTCAAGGCCCGTTACGGCAACTTCATCGGCGGCCAGTTCGTCGAGCCGGTGTCCGGCCGCTATTTCGACAACACCTCGCCCGTTACCGGCGGCAAGATCTGCGAAGTCGCGCGCTCGGAAGCCGCCGACATCGACAAGGCGCTCGACGCCGCCCATGCCGCCAAGGCCGCCTGGGGCAAGACCTCGGCCGCCGAACGGGCGCTGATCCTCAACAAGATCGCCGACCGCATGGAGGAGAATCTCGACCTCCTCGCGCTGGCCGAGACCTGGGACAACGGCAAGCCGATCCGCGAGACGACGGCCGCCGACATTCCGCTCGCCATCGACCATTTCCGCTATTTCGCCGGCGCGGTGCGCGCGCAGGAAGGCGGCATCAGCGAGATCGATCACGACACCATCGCCTATCACTTCCACGAGCCGCTCGGCGTGGTCGGCCAGATCATCCCGTGGAACTTCCCCATCCTGATGGCGGTATGGAAGCTGGCTCCCGCGCTGGCGGCCGGTAACTGCGTGGTGCTGAAGCCCGCCGAGCAGACCCCGTCCAGCATCATGGTGCTGGTCGAGCTGATCGCCGACCTGCTGCCTCCGGGCGTGCTCAACGTGGTCAACGGCTTCGGCCTGGAAGCCGGCAAGCCGCTCGCCAGCTCGAACCGCATCGCCAAGATCGCCTTCACCGGCGAGACGACGACGGGCCGGCTGATCATGCAGTATGCCAGCCAGAACCTCATCCCGGTCACGCTGGAACTGGGCGGCAAGTCGCCGAACATCTTCTTCAACGACGTGGCGGCGGAAGATGACGACTTCTTCGACAAGGCGATCGAAGGCTTCGTCATGTTCGCGCTCAACCAGGGCGAGGTCTGCACCTGCCCGAGCCGTGCGCTGATCCAGGAAAGCATCTATGACCGCTTCATGGAGAAGGCGCTGAAGCGGGTGGAGGCCATCGTGCAGGGCTCGCCGCTCGACCCGGCGACCATGATCGGCGCCCAGGCCTCTTCCGAGCAGCTTGAGAAGATCCTGTCCTATATCGACATTGGCAAGCAGGAAGGTGCCGAGGTGCTCACCGGTGGCGAGCGCAACAATCTCGGCGGCGACCTTGCCGGCGGCTTCTATGTCAAGCCGACCGTGTTCAAGGGCCACAACAAGATGCGGATCTTCCAGGAGGAGATCTTCGGCCCGGTCGTCTCTGTGACCACCTTCAAGGACGAGGCGGAAGCGCTCTCCGTCGCCAATGACACGCTGTACGGCCTCGGCGCCGGCGTGTGGACCCGCGACGGCAACCGCGCCTACCGCTTCGGCCGCGCCATCGAGGCCGGCCGCGTGTGGACCAACTGCTACCATGCCTACCCCGCCCATGCGGCGTTCGGTGGCTACAAGCAGTCGGGCATCGGCCGTGAGAACCACAAGATGATGCTCGATCACTACCAGCAGACCAAGAACATGCTGGTGAGCTACTCGCCGAAGAAGCTCGGCTTCTTCTGAGGCGCGGCGCGGTCGCCTGTCCCTCTGGCAGGCGCCGCCCCCCCGACGAACCGTCATCCCCGGGCCTGGCCCGGGGATTCACGCCTTTCGGCCATCCGCTAGGACGTGGATGGCCGGGCGGTGACGGCCCGAAATCAGCGTTACGGGACAATCTACGCCTTCTCCGGGCTTGACCCCGCCCACCCGGCTCCTCACCTCTCACCCGGATAAGAAGTCCCCGCAATGAGGGACAGGAAGGGAGTTCCCATGGACACGCTGACCGATGCCCCCGCCCCCACAGAACACGGAACCATCCCCCGCGTGCTCGCCACTGAGGCGGCGCTGGCGCTGATCGCCACCCTCACCGCCCAGCATGGCAAGCTGCTGTTCCACCAGTCCGGCGGCTGTTGCGACGGCTCTTCGCCCATGTGCTACGCGCAGGGCGACTACATGCTGGCCGACCGCGACGTGCGGATGGGCGTGATCGGCGGCGCGCCATTCTATATGAGCCCGTCGCAATTCGAATATTGGCAGCACACCCAGCTCATCATCGACGTGGTGCCCGGGCGCGGCGGCATGTTCAGCCTGGAAAACGGGCGCGACGTGCGCTTCCTCACCCGCTCGCGGCTGTTCAACGACGACGAACTCGACCGCCTCGCCCCGCTCGCCTATGGCGCGGATGGCTGAACGCGCCGCGGCCGGTCAGCGCGGCGTCAGCGCCGTCACCGCCAGCGCCGTGGCCGCCGCGCGGTTCTCGACGCCGATCTTGGCGTAGATCTGCTCGAGATGCTTGTTCACCGTGCGCGGGGACAGGCCGAGGATTTCGCCGATATCGCGGTTCGCCTTGCCGCGCGCCAGCCATACCAGCACCTCGGCCTCGCGCAAGGTGAGGTTCAGCTTGGCCTTGAGCACCTGCTCCGGCGGGATGCCGGAATCCTCGACGATGCGCAGCAGCAATTCCTCCGGCCCGATCTGCCCGACATAGGACAGCTTCAGTCGGCGCGGCGATCCCTCGACCGACACCTCCACCGCCTCCGCCTCGCCGCCCGCCCCGTCGCCGCGTCGCACCTCCAGCCAGCGCCGCACCGGCTCAGGCAGGATGTAGCTATCGCCGGGCAGCGCCGGGTTCAGCGCGGCCAGCAGCGCGGTGGCCTGCGGGGTCGACCACAGCACCCGGCCGGCGCGGTTGGCGGAGAGCAGATAGCGCCCGGCGGCATCGAGCGCGGCGCGGGCGCTGTGGGTCTGGCGGGCATTGGCGAGATGCACGCGGATGCGGGCGATCAGTTCGTCCGGGGCGATCGGTTTGGTCACATAATCCACCCCACCGGCCTCGAGCCCCTTCACGATCTGCTCGGTTTCCGACAGGCCGGTCATGAAGATGACGGGCACATGCGCCGCGGAGGTGTTGCGCTTGAGCTGCCGGCACGTCTCAAACCCATCCATCCCCGGCATGACGGCGTCCATCAGGATCACATCGGGGGTGATCCGCTCGACCAGCGCGAGCGCGTTGGCGCCCTCGGTGGCGACCAGCACGGTCGTCCCCGCCGCCTCCAGCGCGTCGGTGAGCAGGCTGAGGGTCTCGGGCGAATCATCCACCACGAGGACGATGTCGCGGCGCTCCACGCTAGGCATCATTGGCGCGCATCGCCTCCAGGACCGACATATATTGCTTGAGATCAAAGGTTTCCATGAGGTCACGCATATGGGCGACGAAGGCCTTGCTGTCAGGTGACGCTGCCTCGATTTCCCGCAGCTTCGCCTGAATGCCGCGCACATAGCCGATCTCGCCGAGCTTCATGAGATCGTCGAGATGTACGCCCGCCGGCGCCCAAAGTTCGCCCGCGCCGGCGGTTTCCCCGGCGGCGAGCGCGGCGAGTTCGCCATCACCCACCCAGTCGAGGTCGAGCAGCGCCGCCATCTTCTCCAGCAGCGTGCGCAGATGCACGGGCTTGACCAGATGGTCGTCATGCTGGGCGAGGCCGTCGCCGTGGATTTCCCCGGCATTGGCGGAGATCATGATGATGCGCAGCCGGCCGAATCCTTCGTCGCGAAGCTGGCGCACCACCTCCCAGCCATTGAGGCCCGGCATGGAAATGTCGAGCAGCAGCAGGTCCGGCTCCCATTCGCGCACCATGTCGAGCGCCTGCACCCCATCGGCGGCGGCGAGCACGGTGAAGCCGAGCGGCACCAGCAATTCGTGCATGAGATCGCGATGGGCGACATCGTCATCGGCCACCAGCACGGTGCGGCGCGGGCCGGTATAGCCGGCGATATGGCGGTGCTGGATCGGGCCGAGGCGCGAGGGGTTGGTCACCTCCGACAGCATCATCTTGACACGGAAGACGCTGCCCTCCCCGGGCGCCGATGTCAGCGAAATCTCCCCGCCCATGATCTCGGTGAGCAGCTTGGTGATGGTGAGACCGAGGCCGATACCGGCGGTGGAATAAGTGCCTGCCCGCTCCCCGCGCTCGAATGGCTCGAAGATGCGCTTGTGGTCGGCGGCGGGAATGCCGATGCCGCTGTCCTCGACCTCGAATTCCGCCACCTGGTTGCGATAGGCGATGCGCAGCGCCACACGGCCGCGGTCGGTGAACTTGATGGCGTTGGACAAGAGGTTGATGAGGATCTGCCGCAGCCGCTTCTCGTCGGTGAACACGACGGCCGGCAGCCGCTCGGGGCGGACATAGACGAAGTCGATCCCCTTGGCGGTGGCCTGCAGCCGGAACATGTCGACGAGCTGATCGAGAAACTCGCCGATCCGCACCTCGTCGCGGGTGAGATGCAGCCGGCCGGCCTCGATCTTGGAGATATCCAGCAGCCCGTCGATCAGGCCGGAGAGGTGCTCGGCCGAGCGGCGCACGACGCGGATCGCATCACGCCGGTGAGGGGGAATGGCGGTGTCGCGTTCGAGCAGTTGCGCATAGCCGAGAATGGCGTTGAGCGGCGTGCGCAATTCATGGCTGATGCCGACGACATAGCGGCTCTTGGCGAGGTTGGCGGCCTCGGCGGCCTCCTTGGCCTTTTGCAGCTTGGCATCGGTGCGCTTATGCGCCTCGATCTCGCGCATCAGCAGCGCGGTCTGCCGGTTGCTTTCCTCCTGCGCCACCCGCCGGCTCTCCTGCGCCAGCACGAACAGCCAGGCGGCGACACCGGCGATGATCAGCAGGATGAAATAGAGCGTGAACAGCACATTGCCGACCGTCTCCGCCTGGTCCGGCGGGGCGAAGGTCGACTGGAAATAGATCACCCCCAATATGCCGCCGATGACGGTCGCCAGCAGCGCCATCACCCCGATATAGTGGCCGAGGCGGGAATTGAGCTGCGCCACCATCCAGCCAGGCAGCGTCGCCCGCAACGCCGCCAGAATCTGGTCGGGAAAGCGCGCATCCTCCTTGCAGCGATCGTTGCAGCGCGCGTCGAGCGAGCAGCACAGCGAGCAGATCGGCCCGGCGTAGACGGGGCAGTGCGCCATGTCCTCCGGCTCGAATTTGTGCTCACAGATGCAGCATTTCAGCGTGTGGCGCGCCTCCCAGTTCTTCGCCGTCCGCCGCGCGATGTAGTAGCGCCCGCCCGTGGCATAGGCGATGCCGGCGGCGGTGACGAAGGACACCACCAGCGCGAGGAACGGCGCGAAGGCTTTCACCGCCGGGCCGAGGAAGCCGGCGAAGGCGATGACCCCCACCAGCGTGCCCGCCAGCAGCGCGCCGACGCCGACCGGGTTGATGTCGTAGAGATGCGCCCGCTTGAACTCGATGCCCGGCGGGCTCCAGCCCATCGGCTTGTTGACCACGAGATCGGCGACAAGCGCCGCCACCCAGGCCACGGCGACAATGGCGTAGAGGCCGAGGATCTGCTCCAGCACCTTGTAGATGCCGAGCGCCATCAGCATCAGCGCGATGGTGACGTTGAACACCAGCCACACCACCCGGCCGGGGTGGCTGTGGGTGAGCCGGGAGAAGAAGTTCGACCAGGCGATCGAGCCGGCATAGGAGTTCGTCACATTGATCTTGAGCTGGGCAAGGATGACGAACACGCCGGTGAAGGCCAGCGCCACCTCCGGCGAGAACACGGTCTTGAACGCCACCAGATACATCTGGGTCGGCTCGGCCGCGTGCAGGAACGGAATGCCCTGGGTCAGCGCGAAATAGGCGAGGAAGGAGCCGGCCAGCATCTTGATGCCGCCGGGAACGATCCAGCCCGGCCCCGCGCTGAGCAGCGCCACCCACCACAGCATGTTGCGCCGCGCCTCGGTGCGGCCGGGGGCCCGGCGCGGCAGGAAGCGCAGGAAATCCACCTGCTCGCCGATCTGCGCCACCAGCGCGAACACCACCGTCGTCGCGGTGCCGAACAGCACGAGATCGAAAGAACCATCGGGATTGCCGAAGCGGCCGGTATAGGCGGTCCAGCCGGCGAAGGGATCCTCATGCAGCGCGAGGATGAAAGCGAAGGGGATGAGGTTCAGCGCCAGCCACACCGGCTGGGTCCAGAGCTGGAACCGGCTGATGAAGGTGATGCCGTGCGTCACCAGCGGGATCACCACCAGCGCGCTGATGAAATAGCCGACCATCAGCGGCACGCCGAAGCACATTTCCAGCGCCAGCGCCATGATCGCCGCTTCGATGGCGAAGAACAGATAGGTGAAGGAGGCGTAGATCAGCGAGGTGAGCGTCGAGCCGATATAGCCGAAGCCGGCGCCGCGCGTGAGCAGGTCGATATCCACCCCGAACTTGGCGGCGTAGTAGCTGATCGGCAGGCCGGCGGCGAAGATGACGACACAGACGACCAGGATCGCCGCCACCGCATTGGGAAAGCCATACGCCAGGGTAATCGCCCCGCCGATCGCCTCGAGAGCCAGGAAGGAGACGGCGCCCAGCGCGGTATTGGCCACCCGCAGCGCCGACCAGCGGCGCGCGCTCTTGGCCGTGAAGCGCAGTGCATAATCCTCCAGCGTCTCATTGACGACCCACTGATTGTAGCGGCGCCGAACGCGAACGATCTTCTGCTCCGCCGCCATGGGGTTCTGCCTCGCCGTCCCAACGCCAGACATGCTTTCGTGCTCGCCCTCCCCCGGGCTTGTCGTGTTTGTTGCACCGCATCGACCCCGTTCGGCCGACCCCGTCGCGTTGGACAGGCATAAATCATTCCACTTACGCCATCCCCCAAGAAACGGCTAGATTGTCGGGGCTGACGGCATAATAGCACCGCACGCACGCGCTTTAGTCACGTATCGCTCACTAAATAAGCGCCATTTCCAACCGTTTATTTCGCAATGTTTCCCGATTTATCGCGCGCGCGCGACTCTTTATTTTGTGCACCGCCGGCTATTCAGCACACCGGCACACAACCCCACTGTTTCACCCACTGTGCGGCAGCGGCGGCGGTTCCCCTATACGTCAATCGACGTATTGCTGCATCGCGACATCGGCGACCACGATCCACCCAATGCAAGCAGATGAGAAGCTTGTTGAGGCCACGTCAAACCCGTGGAGGGGAACCGTATGTCTTCGAAGAATGAGCCGTCGAACACGTTTTCGGCGACGCGCCGCAAGCTCCTGATGGGCATTGCTGCGCTTCCAGCCGTCCCTGTTCTTGCTTCTACTGGCCTTTTTTCCACCCCCGCCGCCGCGCAGGCCCCCGCCACAGCGGCGGTGAACACGACCGGCCTCGCGGTGACCGACACGGAAGTCACCGTCGGCATCCTGCATTCGGTCACCGGCACGATGGCCATCTCCGAGACCGGCTCGGTGCAGGCGGAAAAGCTCGCCATCGAGCAGATCAACGCCATGGGCGGCGTGCTCGGCCGCAAGATCAAGTTCATCCAGGAAGACGGCGCCTCCGACTGGCCGACCTTCGCCGAGAAGGCGAAGAAGCTGCTGGTCAACGACAAGGTGGCGGCCATCATGGGCTGCTGGACCTCCGCCTCGCGCAAGGCGGTGCTGCCGGTGGTCGAGCAGTATAACGGCATGCTCTACTACCCGACCTTCTATGAAGGTCTGGAGCAGTCGAAGAATGTCATCTATACCGGCCAGGAAGCCACGCAGCAGATCCTCGCCGGTCTCGACTGGGTGCAGAACACCAAGGGCGGCAAGACCTTCTACCTCATCGGCTCGGACTATATCTGGCCGCGCACCTCGATGAAGATCGCCCGCAAGCACATCGAAGGGCATCTCAAGGACTCCTCCGTCGTCGGCGAGGAGTATTTCCCGCTCGGCCACACCCAGTTCAACTCGGTCATCAACAAGATCAAGCTGAAGAAGCCGGACGTGATCTACGCCGCCGTCGTCGGCGGCTCCAACGTCGCCTTCTACAAGCAGCTCAAGGCCGCGGGCATCGACCTCAACAAGCAGACCCTGCTGACCATCTCCGTCACCGAGGACGAGATCGACGGCATCGGCGGCGAGAACTTCGCCGGCGCCTATAGCTGCATGAAGTATTTCCAGTCGCTCGACAATCCGAACAACAAGGACTTCGTCGCCGCCTTCAAGAAGATGTGGGGCGAGAAGACCGTGATCGGCGACGTCACCCAGGCTGCCTATCTCGGTCCGTGGCTGTGGAAGTTCACCGTCGAGAAGGCCGGCTCCTTCGACGTCGACAAGGTCGCCGCCGCATCGCCCGGCATCGAGTTCACCAAGGCGCCGGAAGGCTATGTGAAGATCCACCCGAACCATCACCTGTGGTCGAAGACCCGCGTCGGCCTCGCCCAGCCTGACGGCCAGTTCAAGGTGGTGTTCGAGACCCCGGACCTGATCGAGCCCGATCCGTTCCCCAAGGGCTACCAGTGATCGGCTGACGCTCCCACCCGGAGAGGGCGCCGCCCTCTCCGGGGTTCTTCGCCGTTGACGCTCAGAGCGCGCGCGCGCGCCCGCCGGGAGAACCTTGAATGTTCGCTGACTATTCGCTGGCCGAGCTCGGCTCGATTTTCGTGATGCAGGGCTTCGCCGGCCTCATCCTGTTCTCGGTTTTCGTTCTCATGGCCCTTGGCCTAGCCATCATCTTCGGCCAGATGGGCGTCATCAACATGGCGCATGGCGAGTTCATGATCCTCGGCGCCTATGTCACCTATTTCACCTCACAGTTCTTCCTGAATTATTTGCCGGGCCTGTTCGGCGCCTACTTTTTCCTGGCAATGATACTCGCCTTCTTCGCCGCCGGCGCGCTCGGCATGGCGGTGGAATGGCTGATGATCCGCCGGCTCTACAAGCGCCCGCTGGACACGCTGCTCGCCACCTGGGGGCTCAGCCTCATCCTGCAGCAGCTTTACCGTTCCGTGTTCGGTCCGCGCGAGGTCGGCGTTGAGCTGCCAAGCTGGATGATGGGCTCGCTTCCGCTTACCGACACGATCGAGGTGCAGATCAACGGCCTGTTCGTCATGGGTCTCACCATCGCCATCACCGTCGCCGTGGCGCTGCTGATGTACAAATCGAGCTGGGGCAAGCAGGTCCGGGCCGTGGTGCAGAACCGCGTCATGGCCGGCGCCGTGGGCATAGATACCGAGAAGGTCGACCGCTACACCTTCGGCCTCGGCTGCGGCATCGCCGGCGTCGCCGGCTCGGCCTTCACCATGATCGGCTCGACCGGCCCGACCTCCGGCCAGCTCTACATCGTCGACACCTTCCTGGTGGTCGTCTTCGGCGGCGCGCAGAGCCTGCTCGGCACCATCGCCTCCGCCTTCACCATCTCCCAGGCCCAGTCGACCCTGGAGTTCTTCCTCTCCGGCTCGATGGCCAAGGTCCTCACGCTGCTCGGCGTGGTCATCATCCTGATGCTGCGGCCGCAGGGCCTGTTCGTCATCAAGGTCCGTCGCTGAGGAGGCGCCCATGAAAACGTCCGACCGCACCTTCTTCCTGCGCCCGCAGGATCTGATCGGGATCGCGCTCCTCGCCATCCTCCTCATCGTCGTCCTGCCGCTGGCGCTGGACAATTTCCGCCTGCAATTCGTCGGCAAGTACCTCACCTATGCCTTCGTCGCGCTCGGCCTGGTGCTCTGCTGGGGCTATGCCGGCATTCTCTCGCTCGGCCAGGGCGTGTTCTTCGGCCTTGGCGGCTACTGCATGGCGATGTTCCTCAAGCTGGAAGCCTCCAGCGTGGAGAACACCAAGATCCAGACGACGCCGGGCATTCCCGACTTCATGGACTGGAACCAGATCACCTCGCTGCCCTGGTTCTGGGAGCCGTTCCACAATCTCGGCTTCACCATGCTCGCCGTGGTGCTGGTGCCGGCGCTGTTCGCCTTCATCGTCGGCTTCGCCATGTTCAAGCGGCGGGTGGGCGGCGTGTATTTCGCCATCATCACCCAGGCGCTCGCCGCGATCATGACCATCCTGATCATCGGCCAGCAGGGCTATACGGGCGGCATCAACGGCATCACCGATCTGCGCACGCTGAACGGCTGGGACATCCGCACCGACAGCGCCAAGACCGTGCTTTACTTCGTCTGCGTCGGGCTGCTCCTTGCCTGCATCCTGATCGCCTATTTCGTGAAGTCGTCCAAGCTCGGCCGCATCCTCGTCGCCATGCGCGACAAGGAGGACCGGGTGCGCTTCTCCGGCTATGATGTCGCCAATTTCAAGGTGTTCGTCTTCTGCCTCGCCGCCTCGCTGTCGGCCATTGGCGGAGCGATGTTCACGCTGCAGGTCGGCTTCATGTCGCCCTCCTTCGTCGGCATCGTGCCGTCGATCGAGATGGTCATCTACGCCGCGGTCGGCGGGCGCCTGTCCATCCTCGGCGCCATTTACGGCACGCTGCTGGTCAACTGGGCAAAGACCTCCTTCTCCGAGAGCTTCCCGGAACTGTGGCTGTTCGGCCTCGGCGGCCTGTTCATCGCCGTGGTGCTGATCTTCCCGAACGGCATTGCCGGCCTCTGGCAGAGCTACATCGCCCCGCGCCTCGGGCCGCTGTTCGGTGGCACCGCCGGCCGGCGGACAACCCCGCCCGCCGCGACGCCGCCGGCCGCCCCGTCGCCCGGCACCGCCGCCCCCGCCGCCGCTGAATAGGAGCCGGAGCCATGAACAGCCAAGTCATCACCGACTCCATGAACAAGGACTTCGTCCTGGCGGTGGAAAGCCTCACCGTCTCCTTCGACGGCTTCAAGGCGGTCAACGACCTGTCCTTCTATGTCGACGAGAATGAGATCCGCGTCATCATCGGCCCCAATGGCGCCGGCAAGACCACGGTGCTCGATCTCATCTGCGGACGCACCAAGGCGACCACGGGCTCGATCCGGTTCAAGGACCGCGAACTGACCCGGATGAAGGAGCATGAGATCGTCCGCGCCGGCGTCGGGCGCAAATTCCAGAATCCCTCGATCTATGAGGACCTCACCGTCTTCGAGAATCTGGAAATCTCCTACCCCAAGGGCCGTTCCGTAGCCGGGGCGCTGACCTTCCGCCGCGACCGCGCGGTGAAGGAACGGGTGCAGGAGGTGGCGGAGACCATCTTCCTCGCCGACCAGCTCGACCAGCGCGCCGAATATCTCTCGCACGGGCAGAAGCAGTGGCTGGAGATCGGCATGCTGCTGATCCAGGACCCGGAACTCCTGATGCTCGACGAGCCGGTGGCCGGCATGAGCGTGTCCGAGCGCAAGAAGACGGCGGAACTGCTCAACACCATCATCAAGGACCGCTCGGTGATCGTGATCGAGCACGACATGAAGTTCGTCGAGGACATCGCCCACAAGGTGACGGTGCTGCACCAGGGCAAGATTCTCTCGGAAGGCTCGATGGCCAAGGTCCAGGCGGACCCGAAGGTCATCGAAGTCTATCTCGGCCATTGAGGGGCGCATCATGCTGAACGTATCGAAGCTGCACGTCTCCTATGGCGAGAGCGAGGTTCTGCACGGGCTCAACTTCACCGTCGCGCCCAACGAGATCATCGCCATCATGGGCCGCAACGGCATGGGCAAGACCACGCTCATGAAGTCGCTCATGGGCATCGTGCCGACCAAGAGCGGCGCGGTGAGCGTCGGCGCCACCGACATCACCCGGCTGAAGAGCTATGAGCGGGTCAAGAACGGCGTCGCCTATGTGCCGCAGGGCCGCATGATCTTCTCCACCATGACGGTGCAGGAGAACATCGAGACCGGGCTGATCCCGCGCGGCGAAAGCAAGGTCCCGCCGGACATTTACGAGCTGTTCCCGGTGCTGCTGGAAATGAAGGGCCGGCGCGGCGGCAATCTCTCCGGCGGCCAGCAGCAGCAGCTCGCCATCGCCCGCGCGCTCGCCACCGCGCCCAAGGTGCTGCTGCTCGACGAGCCGACCGAGGGCATCCAGCCCTCGATCATCCGCGACATGGCCCGCACGCTGAAGCGCATCCGCGACGAGCGGGGCCTGTCCATCGTGGTGTCGGAGCAGGTGCTGTCCTTCGCCCTCGATATCGCCGACCGCGTGCTGGTGATCGAGAACGGCGAGATCGTCCACGAGGACCGCCGCGCCGATGTGGATGAGGCCAAGGTCGCCCGCTTCCTGTCGGTCTAGGCCGCGCCGGAGCGCCAAACCCGCTTTTACCGCTTTCCCAAGATCCCAGCATGTCCACGGGGAGTGAGACGCATGACCGAGACGCTTATCAAAGTCGACCTGAACCAGTCGGCCTATGACAACGACATGGTTCACAACCGCTGGCACCCGGACATTCCGATGGTGGCCTGGGTGAAGCCGGGCGATGATTTCATCGTCGAGACCTATGACTGGACCGGCGGCTTCATCAAGAACAACGATTCCGCCGACGATGTGCGCGACATCGACCTGTCGATCGTGCACTTCCTCTCCGGTCCCATCGGCGTGAAGGGCGCCGAGCCCGGCGACCTTCTGGTGGTCGACCTGCTCGACATCGGCGCCATGCCGGACAGCCAGTGGGGCTTCAACGGCTTCTTCTCCAAGAAGAATGGCGGCGGCTTCCTCACCGACCATTTCCCGCTGGCCCAGAAGTCGATCTGGGACTTCAAGGGCATGTACACCTCCTCGCGCCATGTCCCGGGGGTGAACTTCGCCGGGCTGATCCATCCCGGCCTGATCGGCTGCCTGCCCGACCCGAAGCTGCTGGAGACCTGGAACACCCGCGAGCAGGCGCTGATCGACACCAACCCGACCCGCGTGCCCGCCCTCGCCGTGCCGCCCTTCGCCGCCACCGCCCATATGGGCCGGCTCACCGGCGACGCGCGGGACGCGGCTGCCGCCACCGGCGCGCGCACCGTGCCGCCGCGCGAGCATGGTGGCAATTGCGACATCAAGGATCTGTCGCGCGGCTCGAAGATCTATTTCCCGGTCTATGTCGAAGGCGGCGGCCTCTCCATGGGCGACCTGCACTTCTCGCAGGGCGACGGCGAGATCACCTTCTGCGGCGCCATCGAAATGGCCGGCTGGGTGCATCTCAAGGTCGAGGTGCTGAAGGGCGGCATGGCGAAGTACGGGATCAAGAACCCGATCTTCAAGCCCTCGCCGGTGACGCCGAACTACAAGGACTATCTGATCTTCGAGGGCATCTCGGTCGACGAGGCCGGCGGCCAGCACTATCTCGACGTCCACATCGCCTATCGCCAGGCCTGCCTCAACGCCATCGAATATCTGAAGAAATTCGGCTATTCCGGCGCACAGGCCTATTCGATCCTCGGCACCGCGCCGGTGCAGGGGCACATCTCCGGCGTGGTCGACATTCCCAATGCCTGCGCCACGCTGTGGCTGCCGACCGAGATCTTCGACTTCGACATCAACCCCACCGCGGCCGGACCGACGAAATTCCTCGACGGTTCCATCGACATGCCGCTGTCACCGGACCTTTGACCCCCCTCTGACGTCCGGTGCCTGCGGGGCGACGCCATGCGTCGCCCCGCCCCTCTCAGGAAACGCCCAAGGGGTCGCGCTCAAGACCCGTACACAGGGACATGCCGATGCCCGTCTATGAATATGAATGCGCAAGCTGCGGCGATTTCACCGCGATGCGGCCGATGAGCGAGTATCAGGCCCCGCAGCCCTGCCCCGATTGCGGCGCCATGGCCCCGCGCGTGTTGCTCACCGCGCCGCATTTCTCCGGAATGTCGCGCGAGAGCTTTGCCGCCCACGCCACCAATGAACGCGCCAGCCACGCGCCGATGACGACGGGCGAATATGCGGCCAAGCGGCACCCGTCGAGCTGTTCCTGCTGCTCCGGCGGCATGAAGAGCCGTTCGAAGAAATCAAAGACCGCCACCGCCGCCTCAGGCGCCAAGAGCTTCCCCGCCGCCCGGCCGTGGATGATCAGCCATTGAGGCCCTGAGCGCGCCTGCCTGACCGCCGTCATCCCGGACGCGCCAAAGGCGCGATCCGGGATGACGGCAGGACCAGACCCCGCGCCTCTCACTCCCCGATCGCCACCCCCTCGCGGCGGGGGTCGGCGGCGCCGAGCAGCCCCTGCGGCGTGATCGCCACCGCCTGCACGCCCGATGTCATCGCCCCTGTCTTCACGCTGAAGCCGAGCGCGGCGAGGCCCGGCGCCAGCGCCTCCGCCGCCGTTCCCGCCTCGATCTCCACCGCGTCGAAGCGTGCCAACACATTGGGCGCAGCGATGGCGTCGGGCAGGCTCATCCCCCAGTCGAAATGGGCGATCAGTGTCTTGGCGACATAGCCGATGATCTGGCTGCCGCCGGGTGAGCCCAGCGCCAGCACTGGCTTTCCGTCCTTCAGCACGATTGTGGGCGTCATCGAGGAGCGCGGTCGCTTGCCCGGCTCCACCCGGTTGGCCACCGGCACCCCGTCCTTGTGCGAGCGGAAGGAAAAGTCGGTCAGCTCATTGTTGAGCAGGAAGCCGCCCACCATCAGCCGCGACCCGAATCCGGCCTCGATGGTCGAGGTCATGGAGACGATATTGCCCGCGCCGTCGACAATGGTGATCTGGGTGGTGGAGGGCAGTTCCGGCGCCAGCCCGTCCGCCCGCGCCGGCGCCACCGAGGCGTGGTCCCACGTCGGATTGCCCGGTGCGACCTCGGGCAGCGCGTCGTCGCCGGCGAGCAGCTTGGCCCGCTCAGCGAGATAATCCCGCGCCAGCAGGCCCTTGGTCGGCATCGGCACATAGTCGCTATCGGCCATGTAGCGTTCGCGGTCGGCGAAGGCGAGGCGCGAGGCATCGGCGATCAGCCGCCATGCCTCGGGCGAGAAAGGCCCGAGCGCCCCTAAATCATAGGGTTCCAGCAGGCCGAGAATCTGGCCCAAGGTGAGCGCCCCGGAACTGGGCGGGCCCATGCCGCAGACCTCCAGGCCGCGATAGGCGCCGCACACGGGCGGGCGCTCCTTCACCTCGTAGTCCTCGAAATCCTGACGCGCCAGCAGACCGGGATTGGCCGCGCCGCGCACCGCCGCGACGATATCCTGTGCCAGCGCGCCGTCATAGAACGCCGCCGCGCCTCGGTCGCGCAGCAGGCGCAACGTCTGCGCATAGGCCGGGTTCTTCAGCACCGTGCCCGCCACCAGCGGCGCGCCGGCGGCATCGAGGAAATAGGCCTTGGCGGCAGCATCCCGCTTGAGCGTGTCGACATCGCCGGCGATCAGTCCGGCAAGGCGGGGCGAGACGGCAAAGCCGTTCTCCGCCCGCTCCAGCGCTGGGGCAAACAGCGCCTCCCAGCCGAGGCGGCCATAGCGGCGATGCACCGTCTCCAGCAGCGCCGGCGTGCCGGGCGTGCCGACCGAGCGCCCGCCGATAACCGCCTCCATGAAGGCGAGCGGCTGACCCTCAGCGTCCTGGAACAGGGTCGGCGTCGCCGCGCGCGGGGCGGTCTCACGCGCGTCAAAAGTGGTGAGCGTGCGGGTCGCGGCGTCCCAATAGACCAGGAAGCCACCTCCGCCGAGGCCGGAGGATTGCGGCTCGACGAGGCCGAGCATCAGTTGCACCGCGACCATGGCGTCGACGGCGTTGCCGCCCGCGCGCAGCATTGCCGCGCCGGCCTCCGCCGCCAGCGGGTTCGCCGCCGTCACCATCCAGCGCGTGCCGATGGCGGATTTCGGCGCGGTGGCCAGCGCGCCCGCCGCCTCCGGCGCCCGCACGTCGGAAGCCTGCTGCGCCTGCAGCGGGCTGGCGATGAGCGCCAAGGCGACAAGTCCGTGCCACAGCTTCATGTCCGTCCCCCTCCCGCTTGTCGTGCACTCAAGATTGCGCGCCGTAACGCGATGTGAACAGTCGATTTCCGCCCCGCACTGCAACAAGCGCGTGACCTTTCCACGAATCGGTCTAAGCTTCAGTTGTCGTCAACAATCGAAAGGAGGTGATCCAGTGTCTGATCGTCTTGATCCGCGGTCGTCGGTATCCGTGACCTGGACGCTTGCCTCTTCTGAGGTTCGTTCCGCGTGATGCGATACGTCGCACTGCCCTTCTAGGCAGTTACCGGGCCGAACCGCGGTCTGACATGGGAAGGGCTGCTCTCACGGGCAGCCCTTCTTGCTTGAGGCCAGCCCGATACCTCAGAGATTGCTTTGTCCAAGCCGATCCTCATCTATATCGACGCCGATGCCTGCCCGGTGAAGGACGAGACCTACCGCGTCGCCGCCCGCCACAGGCTGAGGGTGTTTCTGGTCGCCAATTCCTGGATCGCCATCCCGCGCGACGCGGACGTGGAGCGCGTCATCGTATCCGCCGGCCCCGACGTGGCCGATGACTGGATCGTCGAGCGGGTGGAAGAGGGCGACCTCGTCATCACCGCCGACGTGCCGCTGGCCGCGCGGGTGGTGGCGAAGGGCGCGGAGGCCATCGGCCCGACGGGAAAGCCCTTCACCGCCGCCTCCATCGGCATGCAGCTTGCTACCCGCAACCTGATGGCGGACTTGCGCGAAGCCGGCGAGATCACGCGCGGCCCCCGCCCCTTTTCCCCGCGCGATCGCTCGGAATTTCTGCAATCGCTGGAACGCGCCGTTCAGCGTTTGAAACGAAAGGGCTTCATAGCGGGTTGATGGCGCAGGACATCAGGAGACGTCGATGCTGCAGGCCTGCCTAAACGGCGCGCGTGACCGCGCCTTCCACCCCCACACGCCGCTCACTCCCGCCGAACTCGCGGCCGACGCCGCCGCCGTGGTCGCCGCCGGAGCGAGCGAACTGCACCTGCACCCGCGTGACGCCTCCGGCGCACAGACGCTCGACCCCGCCATGATCGCCGCCGTGATCGAGGCAATCCGCGCCCGCGCGCCCGGAGTGCCCCTCGGCCTCTCCACTCATGCCGGCATCGCCCCCGGCGGCGCGGGGCGGCTGAAAGCGGTGCAGGGCTGGACCGTCCTGCCCGATTATGTGTCGGTGAACCTCATCGAGGAAGACGCGCCGGAGATGATCGCCCTTGCGCTGTCGCGCGGCATCGGCGTGGAGGCGGGACTGTGGTCGGCAGCGGATGCGGAACGCTTCGTCGCGTTGCCCGAGGCGAAGCAGTGCCTGCGCATCCTCATTGAGATCAACGAGCAGGATGTCGAGGAAGCGCTCGCGGTGGCGACCGCCATCCGCAAGGTGCTGGCACGCGCCAGCCTCGACGTGCCGGTGCTGCAGCACGGTTTCGACGCCACCGTCTGGCCGCTCTACCAGGACGCGCTGATGCGCGGGCTTGACGGGCGCATCGGGCTGGAAGACGGCAAGCACCTGCCCGATGGCAGCGAGGCGGCGGACAATGCCGCGCTGATCAAGGCCGCCTTCCGCCTCGCCCGCGTCGCCCCCAACCTGCCGCCGGACGCCGTGCCGCCGCTGGCGGGGTGAGATACTTCCCGCCGGTGAGAGGCGTCAGCCGCGCGGCATCGGGATCATCGCCGCCACACGCCGCTCGTCCGGCCGCTCGCTCTCGGCAAGGCCGGCGGCAACGCCGGCGCGGTCGGCCTCGGAACGGTTCTGGCTCATTTTGCGCTTGCCTTCCAGCCGGCTGATAGGCAGGCGCAGCCCGACAATGCCGCGCAACTGGCTGGCTATGAAGCTCTCTGGAGCGTCCTCGACCGCCCAGGGTGCGGCGCGCCCCTCTTCATGCCGCGCGGTGAGCCGGGACACGGCCACGTGCAGCCGCTCCGTATCGTCGAAGAATTCGGCCGGGCCATAGGCGTGCACGGCCTCGTAATTCCAGGTCGGCACCACCTTGCCATGCTCGGCCTTGGCGGCGTACCAGCTCGGCGTGATGTAGGCATCCGCGCCGGAAAACAGCACCAGCGCCTCGCCGAGGGGCGGCGTGCGCCACTGGGGGTTGGCACGGGCGAGATGGCCGTAGAGCACACCGTGTTCGCCCTCGCTTTCCGCGAGGAAAAGCGGCAGCGGCGTCGCCATCAGCCCCTCGGCGGAGGCGGTGACCAGCGTCGCCAGCCGCGCCTCGCGCATGATCTGGCGCAGGATCGCGGGGTCGTCTTCGCGAAAGGCGGGCGGCGTGTACATGGCAGGCTCGGGAACGGGCGCGGCGGAGGCGACACTATAGCCTGCGCCCGCCCCACGCCACCGCCGCCTATTTCATCTCCACCTCGACGAAGCTCATCGGCGCCTCGCCGGCATTGCGCACATCGTGGCGGATGCCGGCCGGGCGGGAATAGGCGCCGCCGGCGCTCATCCGCACCTGCGTCACCGTCCCGTCGACATCGACTTCCATCAGCCCGTCGGTGAGGAAGACGATGGCATAGTCCATGGCGTGCTCATGCCAGCCGGTGGTGGCGCCGGGGGCGAAGTCCCAGCGGGTGATGCGAACCCGCGCGTCATCCGCCAATTGCGTCGCCACCGCCGGTATGGTGCAGGCAAAAGCCATGGCGCGTCACCCCGAGTTCCGCAGCCCGGCGGAAATGCCGTTGATGGTGAGCTGGATGCCCTGCAGCACCTTCTCGTCCGTGTCATTGGCGCGGTATTTGCGCAGGAGGCCGACCTGCACATGGTTGAGCGGGTCGATATAGGGGAAGCGGGCGCGGATCGAGCGTTCCAGCAACGGGTTGGAGCCGAGCAGCGCCGGCTGCTGCGAGATCGCCAGCAGCGCGTCGATGGCGCCCTGATGCTCGGCGCGGATGCGGCCGAAAATGCTCTCGCGCAATTCCGCATCCTCCACCAGCGCGGCATAGCGCGAGGCGATGGCGATGGAGCTCTTCGACAGCACCATGTCCATATTGGAAAGCTGGGTGCGGAAGAACGGCCATTCGCGATACATTTCCTGCAGGAGCGGCAGGCCGTCCGGATGCGCCTTCAGCCAGTGCCGCACCGCCGTGCCGAAGCCATACCAGCCCGGCAGCATCAGCCGGCACTGCGCCCAGGAGAACACCCAGGGAATGGCGCGCAGATCCTCGATCCGCCGCGTCTTCTTGCGCGAGGCGGGGCGCGAGCCGATGTTCAGCGTCGCGATCTCGTTGATGACCGTCGATTCCCAGAAATAATCCTCGAAGCGCGGCGTCTCGTAGACCAGCGCGCGATAGGCGGCGAAGGCAGCGTCGGAGAGTTCCTCCATCACCGTGAGGTATTCCTCGCGCGGCGCCTTGGCGTCGCCGGAGAGCAGCGTCGCCTCCATCGTCGCGGCAGCCAGGATTTCGAGATTGCCGCGCCCCACCGCCGGGTTGGAATATTTGGACGAGATGATCTCGCCCTGCTCGGTGATGCGGATCTGCCCCTGCACCGCCCCGCCCGGCTGGGCGAGGATGGCGTCGTAGCTCGGCCCGCCGCCACGCCCCACCGAGCCGCCGCGCCCGTGGAACAGGCGCAGCCGCACGCCATGGCGCTTGAACACCTCGATCAGCTCGATCTCGGCCTTGTAGAGTTCCCAGCCGGAGGTCAGGAAGCCGCCATCCTTGTTGCTGTCGGAATAGCCGAGCATGACCTCCTGCATGCCGCCGCGGCTGTCGACCAGCTTGCGGTATTCCGGCAGGCGGAACATCTGCTCCATCACCTTCGCCGCGTTGCGCAGGTCGCCAATGGTCTCGAACAGCGGCACGATATTGACCGACGAGGCGCCGGCGGGGTCGACCAGGCCGACCTCCTTCAGCAGCAGCGCCAGCTCCAGCATGTCGGAGACGCTCTCCGCCTTGGAGATGATGCAGGTCTGGATCGCCTCCGGGCCGTAGATCGCGTGAATGCGGGCGCAGGTGCGCAGCATGGCGAGTTCACCCACCGTCTCGTCGGCATAGGCGGCGAAGGGGGAGGTGAGCGGGCGCGCCGTGGTGAGTTCGCGCAGCAGCAGCGCGACGCGGGTGCCCTCGGGCAGCGCCTTGTAATTCGTGCCGGGAGCGGCAACCTCGAACAGTTCGGCGACGCAGCGCTCATGCACGTCGGAATTCTGCCGGGAATCGAGCACGGCGAGGTGGAAGCCGAAGGCATCCACCGCGCGACGCAGCGCGCGCAGCTTGCCACCGGCGATCACGCCGGAGCGGTGCGCCTTCAGCGAGGCGTCGATGATGTCGAGATCGGCACGCAGCTCCGCCGCCGAGCCATAGGGCCGGGCCGCCGGCATCTGGGTGATGCCGAGAAGATCGGCCACTTCCAGCCGGAAGGCGGTGGCACGCAGGCGCGAGGCAATGGCGGTGACGGCGAGCCGGTAGGGCTCGTTGCGCCGGTGGGGCGAAAGATCGGGCGAGGCATCGACCAGCGCCAGCAGGTCGCTCGACACGCTGACCCGGATGGTGCTGATGGAGAGTTCGGCGCCGAGGCTGTCGAGTTCTTCGAGATAGAAGCGCACCGCCTGCGCGCTCTGCATCCGCATGGTCTCGCGCGTCACCTCGGCAGTGACGAAGGGATTGCCGTCACGGTCGCCGCCGATCCAGCTCCCGACGCGCAGGAAAGAGGCAATTTCCGGCGCGTCGCCGGCGCAGCCTTCCATCGCCGCCAGCCGGTCTTCCAGCGCGGCATAGAGCGCGGGCAACTGGCGCAGGAAGGTGTAGTCGTAATAGGCGAGGCCGTTCGCCACCTCGTCCAGCACCGTCAGCTTGGTCCGGCGCAGCAGGTTGGTCTGCCACAGCATCAACACGCGGCGGCGCAGCTCCGCCGCCGCCATCTCCTGCTCGTCGGGCGTCGGCTCGCGGCGGGAACGGTCGGCCAGCAGTTCGGCCACCTTCATTTCATGGGTCAGGGTGGAGCGGCGGCGCACCTCGGTCGGGTGGGCGGTAAGCACCGGGCTCGCCAGGGCGGTTTCGAAGAAGGCGCGCAGATCGGCGGTGGAAATGCCCGCCGCGCGCGCCCGCTCCAGCGCCCGCGCCACTGTGGCCGGCCCCGTCGCGCTGCCATTCACCGCCGCCGCCCGCATGCGGCGGATGACGTTCTGGTCCTCGGCGATATTGGCGAGATGCGAGAAATAGGAGAAGGCGCGGACGATGGAGATCGTCTGGTCCGGCCCGAGATCGCTCAGTATCGCTTCGAGTTCGTGGCGGGCGCCCTCGTCCTCCTCGCGGTGGAAGCGGGTGGAAACCCGGCGGATATGCTCCACCAGCTCATAGGTCGGCTCGCCTTCCTGGTCGCGCAGCGTGTCGCCCAGCACGCGGCCGAGCATACGAATGTCCTCGCGCAGCGACAGGTCGAGTTCGCCATCGGCTTCGGGTTCGGCATCGGAAAGGGCGATGGTCAGGGCAACGGACATGGCGATACTCCTTAAGGCGTAGGCAACTTAGCAATTAGCATGCCGTGGATGACACCCGTGCGGTCGCCTTTATCCCCGGCAAGGCGCGGCGCGCCGGGGCGCGAGAGCGTCGCGGCCCGGCTTGCGCCGCCTTCCGCCGGCGCGAACTGAGGCCATTGGGCCACACCCGAAAGGTTTCGCGCCATTGCCGCAGAGCCGCCCCGATTGTGAACGAATCCCCCGCCAGGATGAACGCCATGCTCAGGAAAGCTTCATGGTTGAGGGTTCATAAAGAGCATCAGGAGCGCCGGCCTGCGGCGGTGCTCTTTGGAACAGAGGGCCGAGAGGCCGTGTTGACCCGATAAGGCCGGCCGCGTGGCCGGGTATGACTCACAGCGTAAAGCGTCTCAGGAAGGACTTTCAAATGCCCCCCGTCATGAACCGAAATGAGGTTCAGGCCCCCCTCGCTTCCCCCCAGCCGAAGACTTCCTATACCGGCGCCCTCTCGCCGCTGCGTCCCGCCGACGCGCGCGAGAAGAAGCCGGTGATCGCGCCGACGGGCTCGATCGCGGCGATCGAATCGCGGCTCGGCTTCTGAGTCTGGTCTGCCCCCGCCGGGCGCGCGACGCTTCAATGGCGCCGCGCGGCTGCAACGAGCCGTGGCGACGCTGGATGTCGGCGCCAGCAGGCAGCCTCGCCCGGGCGCCGGCTTCGTAGCGCAGGGCGCCGGTTTCACGGGATTGTGTCCCGCCCGCAAAGCGCGACGTGGCGCCGGCCCCGGCGCCACTGATGCCCCAGCACCCGGCGCAAGCCGGTGGCAGGGGCTGGATTCCGGCCCGCTTCTCCCCATATGGATGACGTTGCGGCAACTCCGCACGAAACCCTACGAGAGAGGCCAAGCCCTTGCTTTTCCCGCGTTCGCGTCCCTTCGCCCTGCGTCTGATGATCGGCGCTCTGTTCATCGCCGCCGGCGTGCTGGTGGCGACCGACTTTGCCGAGGCCCGCGCCGGCCGCAGCGGAAGCTTCGGCAGCCGCGGCACACGTAGCTGGTCGACGCCCGCTCCCACGCCGACCGCACCCACCGCCCAGCCGCTGCAGCGCTCCGCAACCCCGCAGAACCAGGCCGCGACCGCCGCCCGGGCGCCCGGCGCGCAGCCGCGCGGCTTCTTCAATCGCGGCGGCTTCATGGGCGGGTTGATGGGGGGCCTGCTTGGAGCCGGCCTTTTCGGCCTGCTGATGGGCTCCGGCTTCTTCTACGGCCTTGGCAGCCTCGCCGGCATTCTCGGCCTGCTGCTGCAGGTGGCGCTCATCTTCATCGTCGTCCGGCTGGTGATGGGTTGGCTGCGCTCGCGCAACCAGCCCTCCTATGCCGGCGGCGCGCGGCCTGATCCGTTGAACCGGGACGCGATGAACGGTGCCGGCCCCACCGCGCAGCCTGGCGCCATGGGCGGCGCCATGAGCGGCGGCGCCGCTCCCCGGGCCGGCTTCGGCACCGCCCCGCGCGGCAAGCCGATCAAGCTGGAAGGCTCAGACTTCGACACTTTCGAGCGCAGCCTCACCGAGGTGCAGGCCGCCTATAGCCGCGCCGACAAGGCCGCTCTTTCCACGCTGCTGACGCCGGAAATGGCCGGTTATATGGGCGAGGAACTGGACGAGATGGCGCGCGACGGGCTGGAGAACCGCGTCACCGACGTGAAACTGCTGCAGGGCGACCTGTCCGAAGCCTGGTCGGAAGGCGACACGGAGTACGCCACCGTCGCCATGCGCTACGAGCTGAAGGACGTCACCCTCGACAAGGCCACCGGCCGCGTCGTGCAGGGCGACCCGGACCGGCTGGAGCAGGCGGTGGAGTTCTGGACCTTCGCCCGACCGCCGCGTGGCCAATGGAAGCTCAGCGCCATCCAGCAGGGCTGAACGGCGGCCCTATCCGAAACAAGCGAAAGGGCGGCGCGGGCCGCCCTTTTTCATGCGCGTCAGGCTCCCGCCCCTCAGCCCTGCAGCGGGTCCGGTCCGAAACGGTTGGGGCCGGTCGTGCCCTTCACCATGAACCAGAAGAAGAGAATAAACACGCCGATGCCGGTGAGGCTGATCAGCAGCCACCAGCCGGTGCGATCCATGTCATGGAAGCGCCGGACCCCGACAGCGAGCGAGGGAAGCAGCAGCGCCAGCCCGACCAGCGTGGTGATGGGGGTGAAGGCGTTGATCTCACCGAAGGTCAGCAGCGAGAACGCGCCGAACAGCGCGGTGTCGAGCACGCCCGCCGCGATATTCACCAGGATGTAGAACACGATGAACCACCAGTACTCCGAGCGCGGCGCGCGCCCGGTGAAGGTGGCGTATTGGCCGAGAACGCTGGAAACCGCCTGCGTGAAGGTCATCTCATCCCCCGTGCCTCATTGGCATCGCCGCCTATTCTTGGCACGAAAGCGGCGGAACACCATAGGGCCGGCAGGAGGCGCCTTCTTCGCTGTGGGTCAGGCTTGCAGCGGGTCAGCCCCGAAGCGGTTCGGGCCGGAGGTGCCCTTGAACATGAACCACATATACATGACCGCGACGCCGATGCCGGTGAAACAAATCAAAAACCACCAGCCGGTGCGGTCCATGTCATGGAAGCGGCGAACGCACACAGCGAGGAAAGGCATAGCCATGAAAAGGGCGGCCAGATGAGCGAGCGCCCGCGCTACGGCGGGAACCCCGTGCGGGCTACCAAAAACGATCAAAAACAGAAAATAGCCGAGAAGCCCCGCAACTAAGACGACGCCCCAAATAGCAACAGTGTAAAATAAGACAAACCACCAAAATTCAGAACGAGAAGCGCGCCCTGAAAAGGTGGCGTACTTTCTGAGCGCACTGGAAGCAGCCTGCGCGAACGTCATTGATGATCCCCGATCACGACCTGACGGTGCATTCTACATCAGCAACCGCGCCTCGCGAAGACAACCTCCTTCTTGAGCAGATCGATTCCATCAACGCGCCAGCCGGCATCCATCCAAGCATGGGCCTGGACATGCCGGCCATTGATCTCATTGGCCCACCATGCCGGATAGCGATGAGCGCTCCCGGGAAGCGGGAACCGCAGCACAGCCTCAATCGCCGGAAAGTCGAGTGCCACCCGCCTGCCCGGCTGTCCCGCAAGATATGTCCCCAGCGGCTCGTACTTGCTCATGTCCCCTCACCTTTTCGGCGCGCGCCTTCCGCCCTTGCGATAGCCCTTGGTCATTGGGTCCGGCCGTTCCGGGCGCACCCAGTCCTCCACCCGCAGCGGCTCCACCCGGTCGGTGCCGGGGCCCATATCGTCGAGCGACGGCTTCACGATTCGCGACGTGCCGGACGGCCCGAACATGGAAGGCTCGCCCGGCTCGTAAGCCGCCTGCGCCTCGTCGGCCCGCGCCTCGTGGCCGGAGGAGACATGGCCGGGCGAGGAGCGCCGGCCGGAGGTGCCGCCTTTGCCCTTCTTCTCCGGCAGATTGGCGGCGCGGCCATATTTGCGCTCGCCGCGATAGCCGCCGGTGCGCTCGTCCACGCTGTCCTGCCGCGCCAGCGGATCGTCGGAGAGCACCAGCTCGGTGGCCTGCAAGCGCTTGATCTCGTCGCGCAGCCGCGCGGCCTGCTCGAAGTCGAGATCGGCCGCCGCCTTGCGCATGCGCTTTTCCATGTCGGCGATCACGGTGGCGAGGTTGTTGCCATAGGTGGCGGCGCCTTCGGCGAGGCCGGTATCGACCGTCACATGGTCGCGCTCATAGACGCTGTTGAGAATATCGCCGATCGCCTTGCGCACCGTCTCCGGGGTGATGCCGTTCTCGGTGTTCCAGGCGATCTGCTTCTCGCGGCGGCGCTGCGTCTCCGCCATCGCCCGCTCCATCGAGCCGGTGATGTTGTCGGCATAGAGCAGCACCCGCCCGTCGACATTGCGCGCGGCGCGGCCGATGGTCTGGATCAGCGAGGTTTCCGAGCGCAGGAAGCCTTCCTTGTCGGCATCGAGGATCGCCACCAGCCCGCATTCGGGAATGTCGAGGCCCTCGCGCAGCAGGTTGATGCCGATCAGCACGTCGAAGGCGCCGAGTCGCAGATCGCGCAGGATTTCGATGCGCTCGATCGTGTCGATGTCCGAATGCATGTAGCGCACGCGGATGCCGTTCTCGTGCAGATATTCCGTCAGGTCCTCGGCCATGCGCTTGGTGAGCACCGTCACCAGCGTGCGATAGCCCTTCGCCGTGGTGGCGCGCACCTCGCCGAGCAGGTCGTCGACCTGGGTGCGCGCCGGGCGCACCTCGACCTCGGGATCGACAAGACCGGTGGGGCGGATCACCTGTTCCACGAACACGCCGCCGGTACGCTCCATCTCCCATTTGCCGGGCGTCGCCGAGACGTGCACGGTCTGCGGCCGCATCGCCTCCCATTCCTCGAAGCGAAGCGGCCGGTTGTCCATGCAGCTCGGCAGGCGAAAGCCATATTCCGCCAGCGTCGCCTTGCGGCGGAAGTCGCCGCGATACATGGCGCCGATCTGCGGCACGGTGACGTGGCTCTCGTCACAGAAGATCAGCGCGTTGTCGGGCACATATTCGAACAGGGTCGGCGGCGGCTCGCCCGGCTGGCGGCCGGTAAGCCAGCGCGAATAGTTCTCGATGCCGGCGCAGCTTCCCGTCGCCTCCATCATCTCGATGTCGAAGGTGCAGCGCTGTTCCAGCCGCTGCGCTTCCAACAGCCGGCCCATGGCGTTGAACTCGTCGAGCCGCATCTTCAGCTCGGCCTTGATGCCCTGGATGGCCTGAATCAGTGTCGGGCGCGGCGTCACATAGTGCGAATTGGCGTAGAGCTTGACGAATTTCAGGTCCTGCGACTTCTGGCCGGTCAGCGGATCGAATTCCTGGATGCTCTCCACCTCGTCGCCGAACAGCGAGACGCGCCAGGCCCGGTCCTCGTAATGCGCCGGGAAAATCTCGATCACGTCGCCACGCACCCGGAAGGTGCCGCGGCCGAAATCGCCCTGGGTGCGCTTGTATTGCAGCGCCACGAGATCGGCGAGCAAAGCGCGCTGGTCGATGCGCTCCCCCACCTCGATCTTGAAGGTCATCGAGGCATAGGTTTCGACCGAGCCGATACCGTAGATGCAGGAGACCGAGGCGACGATGATCACATCGTCGCGTTCCAGCAGCGAGCGCGTGGCGGAGTGGCGCATGCGGTCGATCTGTTCGTTGATCGACGATTCCTTCTCGATGAAGGTGTCGGTGCGCGGCACATAGGCTTCGGGCTGGTAGTAGTCGTAATAGGAGACGAAATACTCCACCGCATTGTCGGGGAAGAAGCTCTTGAACTCGCCATAGAGCTGCGCCGCCAGCGTCTTGTTCGGCGCCAGCACCAGCGCCGGGCGCTGCAGGCGCTGGATCACGTTGGCCATGGTGAAGGTCTTGCCCGAGCCGGTGACGCCCAGCAGCACCTGGTCGCGCTCGCCCTCCTGCGCCGCCTTGCACAGTTCCTCGATCGCCTGCGGCTGGTCGCCATTGGGCGTGTAGTCGGACTTCAGCACGAATTTGACGCCGCCTTCGGATTTCTCCGGCCGCGCCGGGCGATGCGGCACCCAGAGCTGGCCGTCCACTTCGGGCCGGCCGCCCTCGATCAGCGCCGACAGCGCGGCGACGGTGGCGGAGGCGCCCGAGGTCGGCGCCACGCCGAGCTTTTCGGCAAGGGCGGGATCGAGCGTGGCGGATTGCGCGGGCTCGAAAGCGCGCTGGGAGCGCTCGGAGAATCCGCCGGGACGTGCTGCTTTGGCCATGGCCGCAATATGGGGTGCGGCGGCGGCGGTGGGAAGAGCCGCCGGCGCGCGGCGGCCCCGGCCGTTCCGGTCGCCCGCACAGCGGCAGCACATCACAGTTTGCGCGCCGGAGATACGTGCCTTTTATATAGGCATATTGGTATGATGGAGCGGATGGTGCACCCTGTCGCTCCCGGGTACCTGAGACGAACATTCTCATAGACTATTGATTTTCAACATTTAAATTAGTCACGCCCGCAAGGCACGAGCGGCACGCTTTCTGCATGCACCATTGCATGCAACGAACAAGGCAGGCCGCTCATGCCCGCGACACCGTCCGAAGCCCTCCTCGCCGCCGAGCCCGCGCCGCTCGCTTTCGCCCCGGCCCGCGCGGCGCTGATCATCATCGACATGCAGCGCGATTTCCTGGAGCCCGGCGGCTTCGGCGAGACGCTGGGCAATGACGTGTCGCGGCTGCAGGCGGCGGTGGAGCCCTGCAAGGCCGTGCTCGCCGCCGCCCGCGCGGCCGGCCTCCTCGTCATCCACACCCGCGAGGGCCATCGCCCGGACATGATGGACGCCCCGCCGGCCAAGGTGGAGCGCGGCTCGCCCACGGCCCGCATCGGCTGCGCCGGGCCGATGGGGCGCATCCTCATTCGCGGCGAGCCCGGCCACGACATCATCGCCGAACTCGCCCCCGCGCCTGGGGAGCCGGTGCTCGACAAGCCCGGCAAGGGCGCGTTCTACCAGACCGACCTCGAACTCATGCTGAAGAACCGGGGCATCGACACGCTGCTGGTGGCCGGCGTCACCACCGAGGTCTGCGTCCACACCACCATCCGCGAGGGCAATGACCGCGGCTATCGCTGCGTCGCGCTGGCCGATTGCTGCGCCTCCTACATCCCCGAATTTCACCGCGTCGGGCTGGAGATGATCAAGGCGCAGGGCGGCATTTTCGGCTGGGTGTCGGATTCCGCCGCCCTGCTCGCCGCGCTCCCCGCCCCGCCCGCCTCGGCCTCGGCCAGCGCTGCCTGAACCCGCCTGCCGCCTCCGGCGCACGGCGCCGCTTTCACCGCGTCCCCGTCATTCGTTCTTCGAGGGATACCGAGCATGTCCGCGACTGAAATGACCCCGATCTCACCCGCCCGCACCGGCATGCGCCCCAGCCTGTGGACGCGCGGCGACTGGAACGCCCTGTTCGGCTTCGGCACCAACATTCTCGTCAACATGCTGGTGCTGACCGGCCTGCTGCAATTCGTGCTGAAAATGCCGCCCGACATCGTCTTCGGCCGCATCCTGCCGGCGGTGGGGCTGATGATGTTCCTCTCCACCGCCTATTACGCCTGGCTCGGCTACCAGCTGGCCAAGCAGAGCGGGCGCGACGATGTCTGCGCCCTGCCCTCCGGCATTTCCGTGCCGCACATGTTCGTCGTCACCTTCGTCATCATGCTCCCCATCGGCGCGGCGACCGGCGACCCTGTCCAGGGCTGGGAAGCCGGCCTCGTCTGGGTGTTCTTCCAGAGCTTCATCCTGATGATCGGCGGCTTCGTCGCGCCCTATATCCGCAAGATCACCCCGCGCGCGGCGCTGCTCGGCACGCTGGCAGGCGTGTCCATCGCCTTCATCTCCATGCGCCCGGCCTTCGAGATCTTCGCCACCCCGGTGATCGGCCTCACCTGCTTCGCCATCATCATGGTGAGCTGGTTCGGCGGGGTGAAATATCCGCGCGGTATCCCGGCCGGGCTCATCGCCATCGCCGTGGGCATGGCCATCGCCTGGGGCTCCAATCTCGTCGGGCTGAACTATGGCGGCATGAGCCTCGCCAATGTCGGCAGCGCCGTCAGCAATTTCGGCTTCGCGGTGCCGCTGCCGGCCGTCGACCACGTCTTCCACGGCTTCAGCTATCTCGGCGTCATCCTCGTCACCGCCATTCCCTTCGGCATCTATGATCTGGTCGAGGCGATGGACAATGTGGAAAGCGCCGAGGCGGCGGGCGACCATTACCCCACCACCCGCGTGCTCACCGCCGATGGCGTGGTCAGCCTGATCGGCTGCCTGATGGGCAATCCCTTCATCAACGCGGTCTATATCGGCCACCCTGGCTGGAAGTCGATGGGCGGGCGCATCGGCTATTCCGCCGCCACCGGCCTCATGGTCATCGTGCTGTCCTGGTTCGGCATCATCGCCCTTTTGCTGGCGTTGATCCCGGTCGTCGCCATCTCGCCCATCCTGCTCTATATCGGCATGCTGATCGGGGCGCAGGCGTTCCAGACCACGCCGGCCAAACACGCCCCCGCCGTGGTGCTGGCGCTCACGCCCCACCTCGCCGCCTGGGCCAAGCTGCTGATCGACAACACGCTCGGCGTCGCCGGCACCTCCGCCGCCGCGCTGGGGCTGGAGAAGCTCGGGGGCGCCGGCGTGCTCTATCACGGGCTGGAAGTGATGGGCGGCGGCGCGATTCTGGTCGGCCTCGTGCTCGGCGCCATCGGCGTGTTCGTGGTCGAACGGCAATTCGTCAATGCCGCCGCTTTCGCCCTGGCCGGCGCGGTGCTCACCTTTTTCGGCTTCATGCACGGGGAAAGCGTCGGATTTGGCGTGACACCGGGGGTAGCATTTGCTTACCTTCTGGTTGCCGGCTTCCTGTTCGGCTGCGCCAAATATGCCGCGCTGGAGGGGGCGCCCGCCGCCCAAACGGCGTCAGGGCCGCAGCCGGCACCGGCGGAATAGGCTTTTGCTTCGATGCTGGGGGGTATCGAAGCAGCTTGAGACGGCGCGGCACATCCCGCAGGATGGCCGCGCCGCTCTTGCTTCCGGCCACCATTCTTCCGGCCACCATTCTTCCGGCCAACATGAGGCACGCTGACGGCGCGTCTCTCCTGACCGCCCGCGAGGTTCCTGATGTCGTTCCTGCTGTCCTTCGACCCGGCCACCCTCGGCGCGCCGGAGGAAACCGCGCCTCTGCCCGAGCGCGTGCTGTCCGGCGACCCGCGCCACCTCACCTGGAACGCGGAAACCCTGCCCGATGGCGCGCTGTTCGCCGGCATCTGGGAATCCTCGCCCGGCGCCTGGCGGGTGGATTACGAGGAATGGGAGTTCTGCTCCATCCTCGCCGGCGTCTCCATCCTGCATGAGGATGGCCAGCCGCCGGTAACGGTGAAGGCGGGCGACACCTTCGCCCTGCGTCCGGGCTTCAAGGGCGTGTGGGAAGTCGTCGAGACCACCCGCAAGCACTACGTCATCCGCCTTATCTGAGAACCTTGCGCAAATCCCGCGAGGTGTGGCCTTGCCGTCATTGACCGCGCGGCGGGGCCGACGCATCTTCGCGGCAGACTCTGTAGGAGACGTGCGATGCGGACCGAGATGAAGCAGGCCAAGGGACGGGTGAAGCGGGCAATGGCGCGCACCGCGACCGGCGCGGCCACACTGTTCATCCTCGCCGCCTCGCTCGGCAGCGCCGAGGCCGCCAATTTCTTCGAGAAGAATTTCTGGCTCTCCGGCCCCAATTACAGCGGCAATGTCCCGGCCTGCGACACGCCCGGCGCCCTGTCGAAGATCCAGAGCGACTTCGCCACCACCGAATCGCGCTTCTGGAACTCCAAGCTCACCATCGACCGCATCGACCAGGTGCGCGAGGTCGCTTTCCGGCCCTGGGGCGAGGAATACATACCCCGGCGCTATTGCCGCGCCGAGGTGATCATCTCCGGCGTCGAGGGCACGCCGAATTTCGAGACCGAGGGCGCCTATGGCAGCGGCGCCTATGATGGGCACATGACCGGCAAGGCCGCGGTCAGGCCGGTCGGCAAGGCGCCCGGCATGCCGCGCACCCACACCGTCTGGTACTCGATCATCGAGGATGGCGGCTTCCTCGGCGCCTCCTGGGGCGTCGATTTCTGCGTCGAAGGCTTCGACCGTTCTTGGACCTACGCCCCGAATTGCCGCATGGCCCGTCCGTGAGGCGGGCGCGGGCGGCGGGGCTTGCCCTCGCCGCGCTGCTGCTCTCCCCGCTCTCTGCCGCCGCCCAGAGCAAGGGCGAGCCGGGACGGTTCGACCATTATGTCCTCGCTTTGTCCTGGTCGCCCTCCTATTGCGAGGCCATGGGCGCGCGCGCCGAGCCGACGCAATGCGCCACCGCCCGCCCCTTCGCCTTCGTTGTGCATGGGCTGTGGCCGCAATATGAGCGTGGCTGGCCGGAAAGCTGCGTCAGCCCCGCCCCCTTCCTGCCGGAGCCGCTGCTGCGCTCCATGCTCGACATCATGCCGAGCCGCCGGCTGGTGCTGCACGAGTGGCGCAAGCACGGCACCTGCGACGGCGCCGATTCCGCCGGCTATTTCGCCACGCTGCGCCGCGCCTATGAGCGGGTGAAGATCCCGGACGAGTTTCACCGGCTCGACGCCTATCGCATGGTCTCGCCGGGCGAGGTCGAGGCCGCCTTCCGTGCCGCCAATCCCGGGCTGGCGCCGGACATGATCGCGGTCGCCTGCGACGGGCGCCGGCTCACCGAGGTCCGCCTCTGCCTCAGCCGCACGCTGGACTTCACGCCCTGCCCCGAGGTCGACCGCCGCGCCTGCCGGGCGGAGCGTGTGGTGATGCCGCCGCAGCGCGAGGCCGGGCCGGCGCCACAGAGGACAGAATGAACTACCGCCACGCCTTCCATGCCGGCAATTTCGCCGATGTCGTCAAGCATGTCGTGCTCGCCCGCATCCTTGCCTATCTCGGGCGCAAGGATGCCGCCTATCGCGTCATCGACACCCATGCCGGCGCCGGCCTCTACGACCTCGCCGGCGAGGAGGCCCGCCGCACCGGCGAATGGGAAGGCGGCATCGGCGCCGTGCTGCGCGCCCGTTTCACCCCGGCGGTGGCCGAACTGCTCGCCCCCTGGCTCGACGCGGTGCGGGCGGTGAACCCGGCGGCGGCGGACGATGCGGCACTGGCCGCTAGCCTCTCCCGCTACCCCGGCTCGCCGCTCATCGCCCAGGCGCTCACCCGCCCGCAGGACCGGCTGCTGCTGTGCGAGACCGAACCCGGCGTGCGCGCCGCGCTGGAAGAGGCGATCGGCCGCGACGCCCGCGCCAAGGTGCTCGCCACCGATGGCTGGCAGGCGCTCGGCGCCTATGTGCCGCCCAAGGAACGGCGCGGCGTGGTGCTGGTCGATCCGCCCTTCGAGGAGCCGGGCGAGTTCCACCGTCTCGCCCACGGCCTCGCCGAGGCGCATAAGCGCTGGGCCGGCGGCATCTATCTCCTGTGGTACCCGATCAAGGATGTGCGTGCGGTCGATGCCTTCCGCCGCGAGATCGAACGCGCCGGCATCCCCAAGACGCTGAACATCCAGTTCGACCTGCGCGCCGTGCGGCAGGCCGACACCATGACCGGCTGCGGCCTCATCGTGGTCAACCCGCCCTTCACCCTGGCCGAGGAGCTGCGCAGCGTGCTTGGCGCCCTCGCCCCGGTGCTCGCCACCGATGGCGCCGGCCGGGTGCGGGTTGGCTGGCTGACGCCGGAGCGCTGAACCCGCTCTCGCGCCCGCTCCCGTCATCATCCGGCATCGGTCTTGCTTCATGCTGGCCCGGATCGACGTAACCGGCAGGGGGCTTTGGCCGTGCCGGGCAAGGAGCAGGCGCATGGCGACGATGGGCACGGTCAAATTCTTCAACACGGAGAAGGGCTACGGCTTTATCCGGCCCGATGACGGGGGGCGCGACGTGTTCGTGCATGTCTCGGCCGTCACCCGTTCCGGTCTCGGCACGCTGATGGAAGGCCAGCGCGTGAGCTTCGAGATCGAGCCGGACAAGCGCGGCAAGGGCCCGAAGGCCATCGACCTGCAGCCGGCCGACTGATAAGCCTGCCGGCCGAAGCTGCGGCGCCGCCGTGGCCGGGCGCAGGCGGCTCCGGTCTCGGCACCGTGGCGGGCGCCCGCGAGAAAGAGGCGTCGGATCTGATGAAGCTGCGTTCCTCCCCGCTGTCGCCCTTCGGGCGCAAGGTCAAGATCGCCGCCCTTCTGTGCGACATCCATCTGGATATCGTGCCTGCCGACACGACGGACCCCGCGGATTCGCTGCGGGAGCAGAATCCGCTCGGCAAGATTCCGGTGCTGCTGCGCGAGGACGCGCCGGCAATCTACGATTCCCGCGTCATCGTCGAATGGCTCGACATGGCGGCCGGCGGCGGGGTGATCCTCCCGGCCCGGGGCGAGGACCGCATCGCCGCCCTCACCCTGCTGGCGCTCGGCGACGGCATTGCCGATGCCGCGCTGCTGCAGGTCTATGAGAATCGCTTCCGCGAAGCCGGAACGCACAGCGCCCGCTGGCTCGACCATCAGGCCGGCAAGGTGGCGCGCGGGCTTGCGGCACTGGAGGCCGCGCCGCCGCAGCCCCTGGCGGTGAGCGGCGCCGCGCATGTCGGCGAGATCGCGGTCGCCTGCGCTCTCGGCTATCTCGACCTGCGCTTCGCCGGGGCGTGGCGCGCCGGCCATCCCGCGCTGGTGGCATGGCTCGATGGCTTCGCCGCGCGGGTGCCCGCTTTCGAGGCAACGACACCGCAAGCCTGAGGCTGCCGCACCGCGCACAACGAAAAGGCCCCGGATCGCGGATCCGGGGCCCTTCGCATCAGGCGATGTCAGGCGCGCGTCAGAACTTGTAGTTCACGCCCGCGCGGACAATGTTGGCCGTCAGGCCGGTCTTGTAGCCGATGCTGTCGTAATAGTCCTCGCCGAGATCCATGTAGAGATACTCGCCCTTGATCGTCCAGTTGTTGGTCAGGGCGTATTCCACGCCGCCGCCGACCGTCCAGCCGGTCTGGGTCTTGTCCGAGGACAGGCCGAACAGGTTATCGCGCACTTCGGTGTGGCCCCAGGCGAGACCGCCGGTCACATAGGGCAGCACATTGCCGAAGGCGTAGCCAAGGCGGGCGCGGACGGTGCCGAAATAGTCCATCTTGGACTCGTACCCGGCATAGGTGTCCTTGATGTCCGAGCCCTGGAAGTCGGCTTCGGCGCCGATCACGACATTATTGGCGAACTGATAGTTCACGCCGATCTGGCCGCCGCCGAGGAAGCCCGACGGGTCGAGATTGACGATACCCGCGCCGCCTTCGCCCGAACCCCAGGCATAGCCGGCATTGGCGCCGAGATAGAAGCCGGTCCAGGTGAAGGCCGGCTCGACGATCATCGGGGCCGCCTTGGTGGGATAGGGCTGCTGCGCCAGATCGGCCGCGAAGGCGGGGGCGGCGGCGAGAAGGGCGACCGCGGCGACGCCCGAGCAGAGGATCTTCTTCATGGGTATTCTCCGAAACAATCCTGAAGCCGGGGGGTCGGGCCCAGGAAAGGCTTGCGAAACCAGACGAGGTTGCGTCTCGGAGTGTGAGTTAGAGGCGCAGCGGGGCAGGCCAAGGGCTGGAATGAGGCAGCCTCGCCGCATTCTCCGCCTCTCCCGACCGCTGCCGGCCCCGGCGCCTCGCGGAAAACCTTTGACGGCTTTGGTTGACAGGCCAAAAGGCCCACTCACAGAAGCGTGACAGGCGCAATAATTTCGCCATGATCGACGAACGATCGCCAGCACGCTGTGTCGTGGATGTCACAAATTTCGCCTCCCGCACCGCCGGCCGCGAGGGGCGGCGGGGCGGGAATCGCGGCGAAGGCGGCTCAGAAGCGGTAATTGACGCCGCCGCGCACGATATTGGTGCTCACGCCGATATCGCGCGGACCGAAATAGCTGGCATAGGTCTCCTTGCCGAGGTCGACATAGAGATACTCGCCCTTGACGCTCCAATTGTTGCCGAGCGCATATTCGGCACCGGCGCCGAGGGTCCAGCCGAAATGGTTGCGGTCATCGGTGAGGCCGAGCCGCTCATAGCTGCCGCCGCCATAAGCGAAGCCGCCCGTGCCATAGACCAGCACCTGGTCGAAGGCGTAGCCGATGCGGGCGCGCACCGTGCCGAAATAATCGAGCGTGAAGGCGGAGCTGGCGACATCGGCATATTGGATGTCGGCCTCGACGCCCAGCACCAGCGGGCCGCCGCTCTGCCAATTATAGCCGGCCTGCAGACCGCCGAGGAAGCCGTCGACATCCGGCGAGGCATCAGCCGTGCCCCAGCCATAGCCGGCATTGGCGCCGAGATAGAAGCCGGTCCAGGTGAACACCGGCGCCGGCACATAGGCCGCGCTGGCCGGGGCCGGGTAGGACAGGTCCGCTGCGGCAGCGGGAACGGCCATCAGGGCTACAAGCCCGAGGCCGGCACGGATGCTGTTGTTCATGGGTGGTCTCCTGAAAACCTGGCTCAGCCACAGCGAGCCAACAAACCTCGCCTGCGGAGAAACAAGTCGGGAGAAGTGACAAAGATGCGGCTGAAATTGTTCCGAAATCTGGAAGAAAACATTATGGTTAACGAAACCTATACTTAGATGTCACCGCATTACCGCTGCGCCTCTTCCCGCGGCGGCACCCGTCTATGCCGCCGCGCCGGTGGCCTATGGCCTCCCGCGTCGCCCGCCGGTAAAAGGACGCCGTGCGGCGCCCATGGAAATACCGGCGCGGCGCATGAAAATACCGGAACGCCGCTGGCGCCGTCATCCACCGCCCCGCATCGCCCGTATTGCCAGCCGGGCGCCGAAAAGCCGCCCCGCCCTGCCCGCCCGCAACACGCTGAGACCGGATGCCCTTCTCCCCCTCTTCCGCACCTTCGCCCCGCCCGCGCGTTCGCCCCGTCGCCCTCGTCACCGGCGGTGCGGTGCGTATCGGCCGCGCCATCTGCCTGCGGCTGGCGGAAGAAGGCTACGACATCGCCCTGCATGTGCGCCGGCCCGGCCCGGCGGCGGAGGAGACGGCGGCCGCCATCGCGGTGGCCGGCGGGCGCGCCGCCATCATCGCGGCTGAACTCGCCGAGGCGCAGGCGGTGGAAGGCGTGGTGCCCGCCGCCGTGGCGGCGCTCGGGCCGCTCGCCCTGCTGGTCAACAACGCCTCGGAGTTCCATCCCGACACGGTCGCGACGCTCGACCTCGCTCTGTGGGAACGGCACATGGCGGCGAATCTGCGCGCACCGGTACGACTCGCCCGCGCCTTCGCCGCGCAACTGCCGGAGGATGGGCGCGGGGCGATCGTCAATGTGATCGACCAGCGGGTGCTCAAGCCGACCCCGGCCTATTTCTCCTACAGCGTCGCCAAGGAAGGTCTGTGGGCGGCCACCCGCATGCTGGCGCAGGCGCTGGCGCCGCGCATCCGGGTCAACGCCGTCGGCCCCGGCCCGACGCTCGCCAATGGGCGGCAGGATGGCGAGGCCTTCGCCCGCCAGTCCGCCTCGGTGCTGCTGGGGCGCGGCCCCCACCCGGGCGAGATCGCCGATGCCGTCGCCTATCTCGCCCGCGCCGCCAGCGTCACCGGCCAGATGATCGCGGTCGATGGCGGCCAGCACCTCGCCTGGCGCACGCCCGACGTGGAGGACGACTGAGCCTCAACAGCGCCACCGTCAGCGCTTGCGCGCGTCGCTCAGCGTGAACCAGCCGATGCTGGTCATCACCAGCACCGCGCCGGCGACCTCCGCCGGACTGGCGCTCTCGCCGAGGAACAGCACCGCCAGCACCATGGTGGCGACCGGGCTTACCGTGCTGATCATCGAATTGGCCTGGGCGGAAATGCGCTTCAGCGCCGCGTTCATCAGGAAGGTCGGCAGCACCGTGGCGCCGATCGCCACCATCACCGCCAGCATCAGCCCATGCGGCGACACTATCAGCGCCCCGACCGGCCGCATCAGCGCGAACTGGCCGATCGCCATGACCGAGGCGGAAATCATCGCGATGCAGGTGAACAGCGCCGAGCCGATCCGCTGCAGCAGCGAGCGGGCGCAGAGCTGGTAGAGCGCGAAGGCGATCGCCGCCAGCGTCACCAGCACCGCGCCCTTCACCACATCCGAGCCCATGACGCTGACATTCTGCAGGAAGATCAGCGCCAGCCCGCCATAGGCGAGCGCGAAGGCCAGCATCGCCTTTGGACGTATCGGCTGGCCGAACAGCAGGGCGCCGAACAGCGCGACATAGATCGGGTAGGTGAAGAGGATCAGCCGGCTGAACGAGGCCGAGGCATATTGCAGCCCGGCGAAGTCGAGATAGCTCGCCAGCCAGTAGCCCAGCGCGCCCACCAGCATGGACTGCACCACCAGCCTGCCGTTCGGCAAAGGCTCGCCCATGCCGCGCAGCCGGAAAAGCGCGAAGGCGCCAACCGCGAGGTAAAAGGGCAGCGAGAACACCATGCGCAGCGCCAGCAGCGTCTCCGGGTCGATCCCCTCGGCATAGGCGAGCTTGATGATGATGCCCTTGGAGGCGAACAGCGTCGCGCCGGCGGCGCCGAAGGCGTAGCCGGCCAGGGGGACGGGCGGGTGGGAGACGGCATCGGCGGAACGGGACATGGTCCGCTCCCTTAGACCCTTTTCCCGGCGCTGACATCGGCCGCTGGCGCAGGGCCGCCCGCCGCCTTGCGCATTTTGCCGCCCCTGTGCCAGGCGGGGAACACGTGGCCGAACCGCAGGCGGCCCCTGTTCGCGCGCGCCGCAAATACGTATCTAGGAGGCATGACCGCCCGACCGACCCGCGACGCGCCCGACCTCGACGCCGACGATGCCGACATCGCCGAGCTTGAGCAGGACGAGACCCTCATTGCCGACCTTGCCGAGGAGGCCGAGCCCGCGCCGGGCTCCGTCGCCATGGGCCGCGCCGCCATTGCGCGCGCCCTCAAGCACGCGCCGAGCGGGCCCGGCGTCTACCGCATGCTGGGGCCGGACGGCACGGTGCTCTATGTCGGCAAGGCGAAGAGCATCAAGCGCCGCATCGTCGCCTATACAAGGCCGACCGGGCTCACCGCCCGCATCATGCGCATGGTGGCGGCCACCGCCGAGATGGAATTCGTCTCCACCGGCACCGAGACCGAGGCGCTGCTGCTGGAAGCCAACCTCATCAAGCAGCTGCGCCCGCGCTTCAACGTGCTGCTGCGCGACGACAAGTCATTTCCCTATATCCTCATCACCAAGGACCATGTCTCGCCGCAGATCACCAAGCATCGCGGCGCCCGCAACCGGCCGGGCGACTATTACGGCCCCTTCGCCTCGGTCTGGGCGGTGAACCGCACCATCAACGCGCTGCAGAAGGCGTTCCTGGTGCGCTCCTGCTCCGACAGCTTCTATGAGGCGCGCACCCGCCCCTGCCTGCTGTTCCAGATCAAGCGCTGCGCCGGCCCCTGCACCGGCGAGGTGAACCACACCGACTATGCCGAATATGTCCGCGAGGCGCGCGACTTCCTCTCCGGCCGCAGCAAGGCGGTGAAGGAGCAATTGGCGCGCGAGATGGAAGCCGCCTCGCAGGAGCTGGAATTCGAGCGCGCCGCCGCGCTGCGCGACCGCCTCGCCGCGCTTTCCGCCGTGCAGGGCACGCAGGGCATCAATCCGCGCTCGGTGGAAGAGGCGGACGTGTTCGCCATCCATCAGGAAGGCGGGGCGACCTGCGTGCAGGTGTTCTTCTTCCGCACCGGCCAGAACTGGGGCAACCACGCGCTCTACCCGCGCGCCGACCGGACGCTGGAGATCGGCGAGGTGCTGGAATCGTTCCTCGCCCAGTTCTATGAGGACAAGCCCTGCCCGCGCCTCATCCTGCTCAGCCACGACATCGCCGAGCGCGAATTGCTGGAAGAGGCGCTTTCCACCCGCGCCGGCCACCGCGTCGAGATCGCGGCGCCGAAGCGCGGCGAGAAGCGCGAACTGGTCGAGCACGCGCTGCAGAACGCCCGCGAGGCGCTCGGCCGCAAGCTGGCGGAAAGCGCCAGCCAGGCCCGGCTGCTGGAAGAACTCGCCCGCGCCTTCGCGCTCAACGGCCCGCCGAAGCGGATCGAGGTCTATGACAACAGCCACATCATGGGCTCGAACGCCGTCGGCGGCATGATCGTCGCCGGGCCGGAAGGCTTCGCCAAGAGCCAGTACCGCAAGTTCAACATCCGCTCGACCGAACTCACCCCCGGCGACGATTACGGCATGATGCGCGAGGTGCTGACCCGGCGCTTCTCCCGCCTGTTGAAGGAAAACCCGCGCGCGGGCACGTCGCCCCTCCCCGAGGGAGAAGCGGCGCCCCCGCCGCCAACCGGAGAGGGCGAGGAAGCCTCCGCCGCCTCCTCGGCCTGGCCGGACCTCCTGCTGATCGACGGCGGCCCCGGCCAGTTGAAGGCAGCGCAGGAAACCCTCGCCGGCCTCGGCGTCACCGATGTGCCCATGGTCGGCGTTGCCAAGGGGCCGGACCGCGACGCCGGCCGCGAGACCTTCTATGTCGAGGGGCGCGAGCCCTTCCGGCTGGAGCCGCGCGACCCGGTGCTGTATTTCGTCCAGCGCCTGCGCGACGAGGCGCACCGCTTCGCCATCGGCTCGCACCGCGCCCGGCGCAAGAAGGACCTGACCCAGGCCGGGCTGCAGGAAATCCCCGGCATCGGCCCCACACGCAAACGGGCGCTGCTGCACCATTTCGGCACGCTGAAAGCCATTGAGCGCGCCTCTCTCGCCGATCTTGAAGGCGTGCCGGGGGTGAACGCGGCGACGGCGCGGGCGGTTTACGACTTCTTTCATGCCAAGGCGACATGAAGGACCGGAACGGCCATGCGCGTCATGCGATGGCCACAGCCCTGACGCATCGTGATAAGCCTGCGGCAGGCAAGGCTGGGGACCGTGACGCGATTGACGCGGCCGGCTCGCATGTTTACCTGCCTGTGAGGGAGCCGGCGCAGTATGGTCGATGTCGCATCTAACCCGCAGCCAGTACGGGAGCCGGCCAAGGTGACTCGTGGCCATGCCATGTCGCTGCCCAACATCCTCACCTATGGCCGCTGCGTGGCGGTGCCGCTGGTGGCGGCGTGCCTGTTCTGGTCGGACATTCTGGAAGGCGGGCTGTGGCTGCGATGGATCGCGGTCGCGCTCTATGTCGTTGCGGCTGTTACCGATTTCTTCGACGGCTATCTCGCCCGCGCCTGGTCGCAGCAATCGGCCATCGGCCGCATGCTCGACCCCATCGCCGACAAGCTGCTGGTCTCCGCCTCGCTGCTGATGCTGGCCTCGGACGGCACCATTCGCGGCTGGTCGCTCTGGGCGGCGCTGGTGATTCTGTGCCGGGAGATTCTCGTCTCCGGCTTGCGCGAATTTCTCGCGGAACTGCGCGTCAGCGTTCCCGTCACCCGCCTCGCCAAATGGAAGACCACCGCCCAGCTTGTGGCGGTGGGCGTGCTGCTGGCCGGCCCGGCGGCCGACCTCGTTGTGCCGGGCATCACGCTGTTCGGCATCGGCCTGCTGTGGATCGCGGCGCTGCTGACGCTCTATACCGGCTGGGACTATTTCCGCGCCGGCGCCCGTCATCTGATCGGGGACGAGGCGTGAGGGTGCTGTATTTCGCCTGGGTGCGCGAGCGCATCGGGTGCGAGGCGGAAGAGATCGAGGTGCCGGCGGGTGTTTCCACCGTGGCCGAGCTCGCCGCCCATCTCGCCGCCCGCGGCGAGGGCTATGCCCGCGCCTTCGAGAATCCGCGTATCGTGCGCGCGGCGCTCGACCGGCGGCACGCCAAGCCCGACACGCCGCTGGGCGCCGCGCGCGAGATTGCTTTTTTCCCGCCCATGACGGGCGGCTGAACGAGCGAGGTGAGCATGTTCACCGTCCGCATCCAGGCGCAGGATTTCGACCCCGCGCATGAGGCCGCCGCCCTGTCGCGCGGCCGCACCGATATCGGCGCCGTCGTCACCTTCACCGGTCTCTGCCGGGCGCAGGACGCCCCCGGCGGCGCCCCGCTCATCGCCCTGACGCTGGAGCATTATCCCGGCATGGCGGAAGAGGAGATCGGCCGGCTGGTGGAACAGGCCCGCGCCCGCTGGCCGCTCATCGGCGCCACCGTCATTCACCGTTTCGGCCGCATGGTGCCGGGCGACACTATCGTGCTCGTCGTCACCGCCTCCGCCCACCGCGCCGCCGCCTTCGAGGCGGCGGAGTTCCTGATGGACTGGCTGAAGACCAGCGCGCCGTTCTGGAAGATGGAAGAGCGCGACGAGGGCACCGCCTGGGTCGCGGCCAAGGACGAAGACGACGACGCGGCGGAGCGGTGGAACTGAGTCATGTCGCGGCGACCGTCATCCCGGACGGCCGCAGGCCGATCCGGGATCGTAAGCCGAGGGGTGGCGGGCAGCGATCCCGGCTCTCCGCCCTCCGGGCTGCGGCCGGGATGACAGCGAAAGAGACGTGCAAACGAGAAATGCCGGCCCGAGGGCCGGCATTCGCATTCCGGAAGGCGAGGCCGGCTCAGGCCGCCGCTGCCTTCTTCGGCTGCACCTCGGACATATAGTCCTCCAGCAGCGTCTTGGTGACCGGGCCGGGCTGGAAATGCTGGCCGGCGATCTCGGAAACCGGCGTCACCTCGGCGGCGCTGCCGGTGATGAAGCACTCGTCGAAGCTCGCCAGTTCCTCCGGCATGATCGCCCGCTCCACCACCTCGATGCCGCGCCGCTTGGCGAGCGCGATCACCGTCTGGCGGGTGATGCCGTTGAGGAAGGCGTCGGCCTCCGGCGTGTGGACCACCCCGTCCTTGACGAAGAAGATATTGGCGCCGGTGCATTCGGCGACGCGCCCGCGCCAGTCCAGCATCAGCGCATCGGCGAAGCCCTCGCGCTCGGCGGCGTGCTTGGAGATGGTGCAGATCATGTAGAGGCCCGCCGCCTTCGAGGTCGAGGGCGCGGTCTGCGGATCGGGACGGCGGTACTTGGCCATGCCGATGCGGATGCCCTTGAGCCGCTGCGCCGGGTCGAAATAGCTCGGCCATTCCCACGCCGCGATGGCGAGATGGATCTGGTTGTGCTGGGCCGACACGCCCATCATGTCCGAGCCGCGCCAGGCGACGGGGCGAATATAGGCGTCCACCAGCTTCTGCCGCGTCAGCAATTCGCGGCAGGCGGCGTTGATTTCGTCTTCGCTGTAGGGAATCTCGAAGTCGAGCAGTTCGGCGCTGCGCTTCAGCCGCGCCGTGTGCTCTTCGAGCTTGAAAATCTCGCCGCCATAGGCGCGCTCGCCCTCGAACACGCAGCTGCCATAATGCAGCCCGTGGGTCAGTACATGGACCTGCGCGTCCTGCCAGGGCACGAAGGCGCCGTCATACCAGATCCAGCCGCTGCGTTTGTCGAAAGGTTCGCTCGCCATGGTTAAGTCTCCCAACCGGGGCGCCGGCGCGCCATGGGAGGCGCCGGAGCCCTTCTGTCCTTCGGCATGGTGGCTACGGCCTGTCGGGCGCGCGCAACGCGCTTTGCCTCGCGGCCGAAGTCCCGTTATCGTCGCCGCTCTGTCCGAGCGGGTCGACTCTTTCCGTTCCGGGGCGGATCGGGCGGCATGCCGAACGATCCTTTCGTTGAACGGGACATCTGGGTAACGATCATAACGAAAAAAGTCAACATGGCTGACATAAATGTCTCGCTGACCGCACGCCCCGGCAAGAGCGAGCCGGGCGTGGCGGCACGCCTGTCCCCCGCGCCGGAAGGCGAGCCGATGCTCGACCTGATCGAGCTTCTGTTCTTCGCCTATCGCAATTTCGTCAGCGATCCCGACGAGATCCTGCAGGGCTTCGGCTTCGGCCGCGCCCATCACCGGGTGCTGCATTTCGTCAATCGCCATCCCGGCATGCGGGTGACCGACCTGCTCGACATTCTGCGCATCACCAAGCAGAGCCTCGGCCGGGTGCTGCGCGAACTGGTCGATCAGGGTTTCATCGACAGCCGCGCCGGCGCCTCCGACCGCCGCCAGCGCCTGCTCTACCTCACCCCCAAGGGCGAGGCGCTGACCCAGGAATTCGTCGCCATCCAGTCGCGCCGCATCCGCCGGGCGCTGGAAGAGAGCGGCGGCGAGTCGCGCGAGGTGGTCCGCCGCTTTCTTGTCGCCATGATCGACCCGGAAGATCGCAGTTCGACCGAGAAGCTGATCGCCCGCGCCGACCAGGCCGTGGAGGCGCGCAGCGCCGCCCGCGGCCGGACGGCCGGCTGACGGGAGAACCGCCATGCTCGACGCCCGCCCCAGCCCGGCCGCGGCGGCAAGGGAGGCCCGCACCATGCCCGCCGACGACGCCTTCCACCTGCTCATCGTCGATGACGACCGCCGCATTCGCGACCTGCTGTCGCGCTTCCTGTCCGAGCACGGCTACCGCGTCACCACGGCGGAATCCGCCGCCGATGCCCGCGCCCGGCTCGGCGGCCTCGCCTTCGACCTCTTGATCCTCGATGTGATGATGCCCGGCGAGAGCGGCTTCGACCTCGCCCGCGCCGTGCGCGCCGACTCGCCCGTGCCAATCCTGATGCTCACCGCCCGCTCGGAGGCGGGCGACCGCATCGAGGGGCTGGAAATCGGCGCCGACGACTATCTCGCCAAGCCGTTCGAGCCGCGCGAATTGCTGCTGCGCATCGGCAACATCATCAAACGCGCCGCCCCGCCCCCGCCGCAGGCGATCGAGGCGGTGCGCTTCGGCCCGTTCACCTTCCATCTCGCGCGCGGCGAACTCACCCGGGACGGCGAGCTGGTGCGCCTCACCGACCGCGAGCGCGACATGCTGCGCGTGCTCGGCGAGGCACCGGGCCAGACCGTGCCGCGCCAGGACCTCGTCGCCCCCGGCGTCGCCGCCGGCGACCGGGCGGTGGACGTGCAGGTCAACCGGCTGCGCCGCAAGATCGAGCGCGACCCGGCCAATCCCGCCTATGTGCAGACGGTGCGCGGCGTCGGCTACCGGCTGGTCGTCGCTCCTTGAAGCCCCGCGACACCAGCGTGGTGGGCGCCGCGCGGGCGCGTCTGCGCCTCACCCAGCGCCGCATGCGCGAGAACAATGCCCGCTTCGGCGCGTGGTTCAACCGCGTCATGCCGAAGGGCCTGTTCGCCCGCTCGCTGATCATCATCGTCACCCCGGTGGTGATCCTGCAGTCGGTGCTCGCCTTCGTGTTCATGGAGCGGCACTACAACACGGTGACGCGCCGGCTCTCGGCGGCGGTGTCGCAGGACATCACCGCCGTCGCCCAACTTGCCGTCGGCTTCCCCACCGAGGAAGACCGCGACAAGATCAAGCGCATCGCCCAGCTCACCATGGGCCTCACCGTGGATTTCCTCCCCGGGGAACGCCTCCCCCCGCCGGGGCCCAAGCCGTTCTTCTCGACGCTGGATTCCGCCTTCACCGGCGAACTGGCGAAGCGCCTGCACCGGCCGTTCTGGACCGACACGGTCGGCAATTCCAACCTCATCGAGGTGCGGGTGCAGCTCGACGACATGGTGCTGCGGGTGTTCGCCCGCCGCAGCCAGGCCTATCTCTCCAATTCGCACATCTTCCTGTTGTGGATGGTGGGCACCGCGCTGGTGCTGATGGCGGTGGCCATCCTGTTCCTGCGCAACCAGATCAAGCCGATCGAGGCGCTCGCCGATGCCGCCATCGCCTTCGGCAAGGGGCGCGACGTGCCCGGCTTCCGCCCGCGCGGCGCGCGCGAGGTGCGCGGCGCGGCGCTGGCCTTCCTGGAGATGAAGCGGCGTATCGAGCGGCAGATCGAACAGCGCACCACCATGCTCGCCGGCGTCAGCCACGACATGCGCACCATCCTCACCCGCTTCAAGCTGGAACTGGCGCTGCTCGGCGACAGCGCCGATACCGAGGCGCTGCGCAAGGATGTCGATGACCTCCAGAGCATGCTGGAGGCCTATCTCGCCTTCGCCCGCGAGGATGTCGCCGAGACCCCGGCGCTGGCCGACATGGCGCGGCTGATCGAGGAGGCGCGCATCAATGCCGAGCGGCAGGGCTCCACGGTCAGCGCCAGCTATAGCGGCGACCCGATGGTGATGGTGCGCGTCGACGCCTTCCGCCGCTGCCTCGCCAATCTCGTCGGCAATGCCGGCCGCCACGCCTCGCGCATCGAGATATCGGGCATGCGCGACGAACGCTGGCTGACCATCGCCGTCGACGATAACGGGCCGGGCATCGCGCCTGAACTGCGCGAGGATGTGTTCCGCCCGTTCTTCCGGCTGGACGAGGCGCGCAACCAGGATGCCGGCGGCTCCGGCCTCGGCCTCACGATCGCCCGCGACGCCGCCCGCGCCCATGGCGGCGATATCATTCTCGGCGAGAGCGCGATGGGCGGGCTGCGCGCGACGATCCGGATTCCGGTGTAGCCTTGCTGAAGACCGACCAGATGGTAACATAGTGCTCCGTGGATGAGGGAGACGGTTACATGGTCGCTACGATCGGTGTCTTCGTTATTTTCGTCGCATGCGTTTATGTTCTCGCGCAGATGGCTGCAGACATCGGAATTATAGGAGCTGTGTTCGCTTTTACCGCCACCGTTTCGCTGACCATTGCATCCCTGATCGGAATGTTTTTAGTACTTTATGCTTTGCTTGAGTGCGGCGATATAAGTGTTCTCTTCGATGGAAACTTCTACCAATGCAAGGACGGGAAAGAAATGGCCCGTGAACTCATCGCCATTTTCAAAAAGGTTCTTCTCGTCGGCATCGGCTCTTATGCAATCATGATGATCGTTGCTTGGCTGATCGGCCGCTTCCGCTCATAGCCACCCAATCGCACCCCGCCTCAGAACAGCCGGGCGCCGTTGGGCACGGCGAGGTCGGGCTTGAACAGCACCACCGCGCCGTCTTCGTCGGGGAAGCCGAGGGTCAGCACCTCGGACATGATCGGGCCGATCTGGCGCGGGGGAAAATTCACCACCGCCGCCACCTGCCGCCCGACGAGATCCTCCGGCGCATAGTGCACCGTGATCTGGGCCGAGGATTTCTTGCAGCCGATATGCGGGCCAAAATCAATCACCAGCTTTATCGCCGGCTTGCGCGCCTCGGGGAAGGGCTCGGCCTGGATAATGGTGCCGACGCGGATGTCGACCTTGAGAAAGTCCGCGATCGTGATCTGTTCGATGGGGGCAAGACTCACGCTGGGGCTCCTCACGCTGCGGCTCACGGCTGATTCCGGCCGTCAGTTTACGCGAAACGCCCGGGCATATGTCACGCCATTGCCGGAGCGTCCGGCGGCGCCGGGGAGGCCGGCTCGCTCGGTGCCGCCGCCTCGCGACGCCCGCGCCGGCCGCCCGTGGCGAGGCACACCGCCCCCTCGATCAGCCCGAGCGCCCGCTCGCCGCGCGCCAGCTCACGGTCGAGGGCCGCCATGGTGCGGGCCAGTGCCGGATCGTCATCGGTGAGGAAGGTCTGCAGCACCCGGCCGAACACCAGCGTCAGCCCCTGCGCCCGCACCGCGCCCTTGAGGCCGGCGGTGTCGATCCCCGCCGCCGCCAGCATCCATTGCTGCGAGCGGACGGAGAGCTTGTTCAGCGCCAGCGCGAAGAACGGGTTGCGCCGCGCCGACTCCACCAGCGAGCGCAGCGCCGCCTTGTGCGGCGCCAGCACGTCGAGCCGGCGCATCAGCACATCGACCAGACGGTCGCGGGCGGGCTCGTCCGCCATATCGTCGGTGGGCGCGGCGAGCACCTTGGAATCGACCTCGCGCAGGAAGCCGGACAGCATGTCGAAGGTGGAACCGAACGAGGCGCGCAGGTCGGACAGCGGCATCTTCGCCTCGTCCGCCACCTCGCCGAGGCTGATGCGCTCGAACGGCTTGCGCGCCAGCAGCCGCATGAAGCTGTCGAGCGCGAGGGCGCGGCCCTCGATTGCCTTCTCGGTGGTCGCCTTCGTTCCCGCGGAGCGTGCCATGATGACCTCCATTCCTGAACGTTGCCCCACCTGATGTAAGGCGCGGCACCGCCCGGGAGAAGCCCCCGCGCGGCGATTCCCGACGCAGGACCACGCACGAAAGCGGGAGCGTCAGCCCGCGAGTTCGCGCGAGCGCCGCGCCGCCGCCGCCACCGCTTCGGCCAGTAGCGGGCCGAAGCCCTTTTCCTCGTCCATCAGCACCGCCAGCGCCGCCGCAGTGGTGCCGTTGGGCGAGGTGACATTGCGGCGAAGCTGCGCCGGGTCGATGCCGGTGCGCAGCATCAATTCGCCGGCGCCGGCGACGGTCGCCCGCGCCAGCCGGTCGGCCATGTCGGCGGGCAGTCCCGCCTGCGCCCCCGCCGCCGCCAGCGCTTCCGCCAGCAGGAACACATAGGCCGGGCCGGAGCCGGAAACGGCGGTGGCGACGTCGATCAGCGCCTCGTCCTCCACCCATTCCACCCCGCCGGTGGCGCGCAGCAGGGCGTCGGCGATGTTCATCTGGTCCGCCGTGACGGCGCCATTGGCCACCGCCACCGTCACGCCGCGGCCGATCGCCGCCGGCGTGTTGGGAATGGAGCGCACCACCGCCGCGCCCTTGGGGAAATAGGATTCGAGGAAGCCGAGCGTGCGCCCCGCCATGACCGAGACGATCAGCGTGCCGGCATCGGCCAGCGGCGCCACCCGGGCCAGCACGTCGGGGGCGACCTGCGGCTTCACCGCCAGCAGCATCACCGCCGGCGGGCCGCCATTGAGCGGGTTCAGCGCCACGCCGCGCGCCTCGATCAGCGCGGCGACTTCCGCCGGTGGGGCGGGGTCGATCACCGCCGCCCGCGCCGGATCGAGCCCGAGATCGAGCCAGCCTTCCAGCATGGCGCCGCCCATCTTGCCGGCGCCGACAAGCAGCACCCGCCCGGGAATGTCGGAAAGTGTGGCCATGATCGAACTCCCTGCCCGCGCGAGCGGGCGTCGTCACCCACTCATGCGCGTCGTCAACGGCCTTAGTGCCGCCGTCGCGCCGCTTTGGCAATGGGAGTATGCGCCGGACCGGCGGGCCTGTGCGTCAGGCCTCGCCGACGGTCTCGAACAGGGTGGCATCCATCGCCTCGCGCGCGCTCTTGCCGGCCCAGACGACGAACTGGAAGGCGGGGAAATAGCGCTCCACCGCCTCGATGGCGCATTCCATCAGCACCTCGCACTGCCGGTCGGTGGCTTCCGCCCCGGCCAGCAGCAGCGCGTGGCGGAACATTATCACGCCTTCCTTCGACCAGAGGTCGAAATGGCCGACCCACATCTGCTCATTGATGAGCGAGAGCAGGCGCAGCACCTCGGTCTTGCGCTTCTCCGGCACCTTGAGGTCGAAGGCGCAGGCGATGTGCAGCGCCTCCACCTCGTCCATCCACTGGAACGAGACATGGCAATCCGTCCACCGCCCTTCGAGGGAGATGGTGATCTCGTCCTCGGCCGAGCGCTCGAACGCCCATTCGTTGAGCGCGGCCATGCGCTCGACGAGATCCAGCGGGTTGAGGCTGATGTCGGTCTCGAAGTCACTAGTATGGGTCATGCTCGACCTCGCGAGGGTGGACGCGGAGGGGGTCGAACGCACGCAACGCGACGGTTACCGACAAGCCGTTCAAGAATCGAACGAATCGCCGTCGTCCCAACTATATCGCGCTGAATCCGTACCTCGCTACGACCGTTGTACCATGGTCCGCATAAAAACGGACCCTGGCGAAAATTGGCACAGTCAACTTGTCGGCGGATTCGCCCCGGTGCGGCAAGCGCCGGGACAAAGCGTCCACAAGCCGTGCGGTTGAAAGGCTCAGCCAAGCGAATCCGGCGGGTCGATCGTCGCCTCAAGCTTGGCTTCCCGCGCCTCCAGCGCGGCGATCCGCGCGGCGAGACGCTCATTCTCCTCGCGCGCGGCAGCGGCGAGTTCCTTCACCGTCTCGAATTCCTCGCGGGTGACGACATCGAGCTCGCGCAGAATGCGCTCGGCCTGGGCGCGCATCACGCCTTCCGCCTCGCGGCGCACGCCGGTGGCGACGCCGGCCGCGTCGTTCATCAGCTTGGCAAAATCGTCGAAGATTCGGCCGGTGGTCTGGGTCATGGTCATCTCCCGGGATGAGGCCGGTACAATGCCGCGCCTTTGCAGAAACAATGGGGCGGCGGGCCGGCGATCGCAAGGGGAGCCGCCCGCCAACGGCGCCAGGCGCCTTGATCCCGTCACGCAACGGGGGCAAAGCGGGAGTGCCGCCCGGCGCGCGCCGGGCACCCCGCCGCGCGCCCTTCCGCCGAGAGGTTCGATGCTGCTCACACCGCCGCTGCTCGCTTTGCCCTTCCCCGCTATCGACCCGGTGCTGATCGAGCTCGGTCCCTTCGCCATACGCTGGTACGCGCTCGCCTATATTGGCGGCCTGCTGTTCGGCTGGTGGATGGCTAAGCGGCTGTGTTCCAGCCCGGCGCTGTGGGGCGGCCATGCGCCGATCAAGCCGGAGGAGTTCGACGACGCGGTGGTGTGGATCGCCGTCGGCGTCATTCTCGGCGGGCGCATCGGCTATGTGCTGTTCTACAACCTGCCCTATTACGCCGCCAATCCGTGGGAGGCCCTGACCGTCTGGCATGGCGGCATGGCCTTTCATGGCGGCTTTCTCGGCTCCATCCTCGCCATGTATCTGTTCTGCCGGCGCCGGGGCCTGCCCTTCGTCTCCATGCTGGACATCGCCGCCTCGGTGGTGCCGGTCGGCCTGTTCCTCGGGCGGCTGGCCAATTTCATCAATGGCGAATTGTGGGGCCGGCCGACCGATGTCGCCTGGGCCTTCGTCTTCCCCCATGGCGGGCCGGAGCCGCGCCATCCGAGCCAGCTCTATGAAGCCGGGCTGGAGGGGCTGGCGATCTTCCTCATCCTGCAGCTCGCCATCCGCGCCGGGGCGCTGGCGCGGCCGGGCACGGTGGCCGGCCTGTTCGTGTTTCTCTATGGCTGCGCGCGCATCTTCGTCGAGTTCTTCCGCGAGCCGGACCCGCAGCTCGGTTATCTCTTCGGTGGCTGGCTCACCATGGGCATGCTGCTCTCCCTGCCGATGCTGGCGCTGGGCTCCTGGCTCGTCTGGCGCGCGCGACATCGCCCGGCGCTCAGCGCGGGTGCCGCATGAACGCGCTGGCGGAACAGCTCGTCCGGCAGATCGCGCTCACCGGCCCGATCACCGTCGCCGACTATATGGAACAGTGCCTGTTCCACCCCACGCTCGGCTATTACACCACGCGCGAGCCCTTCGGCACGTCGGGCGATTTCATCACCGCGCCGGAAATCAGCCAGATGTTCGGTGAGCTGCTCGGCCTGTGGGCGGCCGAGACCTGGCTGCGGCTCGGCTCGCCCGCGCCCTTCATCCTCGCCGAGTTCGGCCCCGGGCGCGGCACGATGATGGCCGACATGCTGCGCGCCACCGCCCGCGTGCCGGGCCTGCATGAGGCCGCCCGCGTGGTGCTGGTGGAAGCCTCGCCCCGCCTGCGCGCCCGGCAGGCGGAAACGCTGCGCGGCTACCCGGTCGAATGGGTGGAGCGGATCGAGGCGCTGCCGCCCGGTCCGCTGATCGCGCTCGGCAATGAGTTCATCGACGCGCTGCCGATCCGCCAGTTTGTCCGCACGCCGGACGGCATCGCCGAGCGCATGGTCGGCCTCGATTCCGCCGGCGCGCTCGCCTTCGGCCTGCGCCCCGGCGCCCGGCTCGATGCGCGCGGCGACGCCCGCCTCGCCGCCGCCCCGCCGGGCGCGGTGCTGGAAACCTGCCCGCTCGGCCTCTCCATCGCCGCGACCCTCGGGGCCCGCATCGCTTTGAGCGGCGGCGCGGCGCTGCTGGTCGATTACGGCCATGCCGGCGAGCGCGAGCAAGGCGGCGGCTTCGGCGACACGCTGCAGGCGCTTTACCGCCGGGCCTTTGACGATGTGCTGGCCCATCCCGGCGAGGCCGACCTCACCGCCCATGTCGACTTCACCGCCCTCGCCCACGCCGCCACGGCCGCAGGCGCCCACGTCTTCGGCCCCATCGGCCAGGGCCTGCTGCTGGAGCGGCTCGGCCTGGACGAGCGCGCCTTCCGGCTGAAGCGCGCGGCGAGCGAGGCCGACCGCGAGATGGTGGAGGCGGCGCGCCTGCGCCTCGCCGGCACGGACGAGGGACAGATGGGCTCCCTCTTCAAGGCGCTCGCTTTGGTGCATCCTGCCCTCGACATGGTGGCCGGATTCGCCCCCTCCGAGCTGTTCAAGGACACTCCCGCATGAAGGTCGAATCCACTGCGCTGAGCGCCCTGCCGGGCATCCGCCACGCCTTCTTCACCCGCGAGGGCGGCGTGTCGGAAGGCATCTATGCCGGGCTCAATGGCGGCACCGGTTCGCGCGACGATCCCACCCATGTCGCGGCGAATCGCGCGCGCATGGAAGAAGCGCTCGGCGTGCCTTCCGGCCATCTGCTCACCGCCTGGCAGGTCCATTCGCCCGACTGCGTGATTGTGGACCGGCTGTGGGACGAGCGGCCGAAGGCCGATGCGGTCGCCACCGCCACAACAGGCATCGCCGCCGCCGTCACCATCGCCGATTGCGGGCCGGTGCTGTTCGCCGACCCCGTCGCCCGCGTCGTCGGCGCCGCCCATGCCGGCTGGAAGGGCGCGGTCGGCGGCGTGCTCGACGCCACGCTCGCCCGCATGGAAGAACTCGGCGCCCGGCGCGGAAATATCGTTGCCGCCATCGGCCCGCTGATCCGGCAGGAGAGCTATGAGGTCGGGCCGGATTTCATTGAAACGCTCACGGGCCTCGACGCCTTCAATGCGCGCTTCCTCGTGCCCGCCGCTCGGCCCAGCCATGCGATGTTCGACCTGCCCGGCTACATCGCCGCCCGGCTGACACGGCTCGGCGTCGGCACCGTCGACGATCTCGGCCTCGACACCTATGCCGACGAGGCGCGCTTCTTCTCCTATCGCCGCGCCACCCATCGCGGCGAGCCCGACTATGGACGCCTGATCGCCGCCATCACCCTGGTGTGAGCTTCGCCATGACCCTGCATTTCACCGGCCCGGAGTTCGAGCGCCGCCGCCAACGCCTGCTCACCGCGATGGCGGAACAGCGGCTCGACGGGCTGCTGATGTTCCAGCAGGAATCCATGTACTGGCTCACCGGCTATGACACGTTCGGCTTCTGTTTCTTCCAGGCGCTGTGGCTCGGCGCCGACGGGCGGCTCGCTTTGCTCACCCGCTCGGCCGATCTGCGGCAGGCGCAGCACACCTCGCTGATCACCGACATCCGCGTCTGGACCGACCGCGCCGACGCCACGCCGCAGCAGCAGCTATGCGCCATGGTGACGGAGCTGGGCGGCGCGGGCGGGCGCATCGGCGTGGAATATGAGAGCTACGGCCTCACCGCCGCCAATGGCAAGAAGCTCGACGCGGCCTTTGAGGGCATCGCTACGCTCATCGACGCCTCGCGTCTGGTGGACCGGCTGCGGGCGGTGAAGTCGGCGGCGGAAATCCTCTATGTCCGGCAGGCCGGCAAGCTGGCTCTGGCGGCACGCGAGGCGGCGCTCGCCACCATCGCGCCGGGCGTGGACGAGGGCGAGGTGCTCGCCGCCATGCAGGGCGCCATCTTTAGGGGTGGCGGCGACTACCCCGCCAATGAGTTCATCATCGGCTCCGGCGCCGACGCGCTGCTATGCCGCTACAAGAGCGGCCGGCGCGTGCTGGGTGACGAGGACCAGCTCACCCTGGAATGGGCTGGCGCCTATCGCCACTATCACGCGGCGATGATGGAGACGGTGGTCATCGGCCCGCCTCGCGACCGGCATCTGGAATTGTTCGCCGCGGCGAAGCAGGCGCTGGAAGCCTGCGCCCACGCCATGGTGCCCGGCCGCACCGCCGGCGAGGTGTTCGCCGCCCATGCGCATGTGATGGACGGTCACGGGCTGGAAAAGCACCGGTTGGCGGCCTGCGGCTATTCGCTCGGCGCCAAGTTCACCCCCTCCTGGATGGACCCACCCATGTTCTACGAGGGCAATCCCTGGGTGCTGGAGCCCGGCATGGTGCTGTTCGCGCACATGATTCTGATGGACAGCGACAGCGGCACCGCCATGTGCCTCGGCCGCACCTATCTCGTCGGCGTTAACGGTAACGAGGGCTTAACGCCCGCCCCTCTGGACCTGATCGTTAATTAGTCTTAACCCTTTCCCGTCCGCCGGCGACGTTCGCGGCCCTGCTTCGGCAGGGACACGCGGCGCGACCGGCCCACAGGGAATGGTTCATGCTCGCTCGCTTCCGCCCGCTGGGCCGACGCCTCACGACGACCGCGGTTCTTCTTGCCGCCCTCGCCCTCGGCGCCTGCCAGACCAATGGCGGCGGCAACAAGCCGGTGGCGGCGGCCTCCATCTCCTCGGGCAACAGGACCATCGCCTTCGAATCCATTGACGGCCCGCCGGAGCCGGTGTTCGACCGGCTCGTCGCCGATCTCTCCGACCAGGCCAAGGCCAAGCAGATTCCCGTCGTCTCGCGCGGCAGCCAGGCGGCCTATCGCGTGCGCGGCTATCTCGCCGCCAGCGTCGCCAATGGCAAGGGCGAGGTCGACTGGGTGTGGGACGTGTTCGACGCCGACAGCGACCGCGTGCTGCGCGTCGCCGGCCGCGAGAAGCTCGGCCCCGGCAAGGATGTCTGGAACAATCTCGACGATGCCACGGTGCAGCGCATCGCCGCGCAGAGTCTCGACGAAATTTCCACCCGCCTCGCCGGCGGCACCCCTGCCGCCGTGACCGCCGCCCCGGCCGCCGGCGCCCAGCCGGACCCGGCCGACGCGCCGCCGGTGGAGCCGGGCAACGGCCCCGTAGTGGCCAGCGCGGCGCCGGACGATATCCCCGCCGATGTCGTAACGGCACCCTCTTCAACCGAGGGCGAGACCCGCGCCCTCACCTTCGCCTCGCATCCCTGAGCCGCGCGCGGCACCTATGCGGCAACGCATGGGACAAGCGCGCGCAACGGGCTTCTGGAAGCTTTACAGGCCGGGCCGGCCCGCCTATCAGGTCTGCGCGACGGCTATACGACGGCCGGCGGAAGGGTGACGGCTGGGAGCGCGCCGGAATGTCTGACAATAACGGTTCGATCAAACTCGTCGCCGGCAACGCAAACCGCCCGCTGGCCGAGGCGATCGGGGCGTATCTGCGCACGCCGATGACCAAGGCCGTGGTCCGCCGTTTCGCCGACATGGAGATCTTCGTCGAGATTCAGGAAAATGTGCGCGGCAAGGACGTGTTCGTCCTGCAGTCCACCTCCTTCCCGACCAATGACCATCTGATGGAGCTGCTCATCATCACCGATGCGCTGCGCCGCTCCTCCGCCCGCCGCATCACCGCCGTGCTGCCCTATTTCGGCTATGCCCGGCAGGACCGCCGCTCCTCCGGCCGCACGCCGATCTCCGCCAAGCTGGTCGCCAATCTCATCACCCATGCCGGCGCCGACCGGGTGCTGACCGTCGATCTGCATGCCGGCCAGATCCAGGGCTTCTTCGACATTCCGACCGACAATCTATTCTCGGCCCCGGTCATGGTGGCGGACATCAAGTCGCGTTTCGAACTGTCCGACATCACCGTGGTCTCGCCGGATGTCGGCGGCGTGGTCCGCGCCCGCGCGCTGGCCAAGCGCATCGACGCCCAGCTCGCCATCGTCGACAAGCGCCGCGAGCGTCCCGGCGAGAGCGAGGTGATGAATGTCATCGGCGATGTCGAGGGCAAGCGCTGCATCCTCGTCGACGACATCATCGATTCCGGCGGCACGCTGGTGAACGCGGCGGACGCGCTGCTGGCGCGCGGCGCCACCGAGGTCTACGCCTACATCACCCATGGCGTGCTGTCGGGCGGCGCGGTCTCGCGCGTCACCGCCTCGAACCTCAAGGAACTGGTGATCACCGATTCGATCCAGCCGACCGAAGCGGTGCGGGTGGCGCGCAACATCCGCGTCATCTCCATCGCCAGCCTGCTGGCGGAGGCGATCGGCCGCACCGCGCATGAGGAAAGCGTCTCCAGCCTGTTCGACTGAGAGCGGACTGATCGGCACCTGCCGACCTAAGCCGTTGCAAATACTGGTATCGGCCGAAATGGTGCGCTGCGCCATTTTCGCTCCACAGTTCGGCCGCACCCTGTCCGCTCGCTGACAACGACCCGGACCGCCTCATGCCGCGTACCCCCCCGCTGCGCCCCCTTTTGCCGCCTGCCCTGTCGCCGCGCCTCCCCCGCCCGCGCCGCGGCGGGGGCCGGCCCGCCCTGCGCGCCGGCCTTATCATCCCGGTGGCAGGGATCACCTTCGCCCTCGCCCTGCCGGCCGCGGCCCAGTCCATCGGCACGGTCACCAAGCCCGGCCTGCCGGACCCGTGGTTCGGCGTCATCATGATCTCGCCCTATGACGAGGCGGCGGCCAGCGCCTCGCCCTATGAGGCGGCGCATCGCGCGGCCGAGGCGTCGGCGGCGGACGCCCCTCCTCCCGAGAGCGCGACGCCCGAGGCCGAAACCGCGCCGCCCGATCCGCTGCAGGACACCGCCGTGATGCCCTCGCTGTGGGAGAGCATCGAACTCGGCCTCGGCGGCACCCCGGAGCAGCCCGAGCCGGAAGCGCCCAAGCCCAACCAGCTCGTCGGGCAACGCGCCGCGCCGGTGCAGAGGGCACGCACGCAACTGCCGACGCAGATGGAGCTGCGGCAGGGCGCGGCCATGGTCTCGGTGTCCTCCAGCGCCAGCGCCACCGCCCCCGCCTCCGGCGCGCTGGCCACCACCGGCACCAGCGGCTCGGGCGAGCTGAAAGGCCGGATCGGGCTGGAGCAGGACAATGTCACCGTCTACAGCACCGGCACGGTCGGTGCCTCCGCCGGGCCGAACCCGGCCTCCGCCTCGGTCTATGACAATATCGCCATCGGCAGCACCGTGTCGGTGCCGCTCGCCCCGCTCGGGCTGGGCGAGGAAAAGCTCGGCACGCGGGTCGAGGTCGACAAGGGCCAGACCGTCGTCACCGGGGTGGAACTGCGCGCCCCCGCCGGCCGGGCGGAACGCTTCATCTCGATCGAGCGCTCGCAGGCGCCCGGCGCGGAGGCCAGCGGCCTCGTCAAGGCCGGCGTGCTCGGCAAGTTCTGACGTCCGCGCGCGGCGCAAACATTGCCCGCCAAGGCTTTTGCTGCTATGAGCCCGCCCGGCCCCGGCCTTTCCGCACCCCTGGAGGCGCGCCGTGGGCTCACCGTACCAAGCCTGAAGGAACGGGCCGCGCAAGCGGCCTTGTCCTTTTGCAACCATTGAGGACAATCATGACCGCCATCAAGGAACTGAAGGCGCAGGCGCGCACGAAGGTCGGCAAGGGGGCCGCTCGTGCAGAACGCCGCGCCGGTCGCGTACCCGCCGTCATCTATGGCGACGGCAAGGCCCCCGTCGGCATCACGCTCGATCACATCGAGATCAACAAGATCATCTATGCCGGTCACTTCCTGACCACGCTGTTCAACGTCGAAGTGGACGGCGAGAAGCACCGGGTGATCCCGCGCGACTACCAGCTCGATCCGGTCAAGGACTTCCCGCTGCATGTCGACTTCCTGCGCGTCGCCGTCGGCGCCAGCCTGGCGGTGGACGTGCCCGTGCACTTCCTCAACGCCGACACCGCGCCGGCGATCAAGCAGGGCGGCACGCTGAACATTGTCAGCCACACCGTCTCCCTCAACGTGCCGGCGGATGCGATCCCCGACGCGATCGAGGTCGACCTGTCCAGCTACAATTTCGGCGACTCGATCCACCTCTCGGCAGTCAAGCTGCCGGCGGGCGTGACCTGGGCCGGCCATGGCGACGACACGCTGGCCACCATCACCGCCCCGTCGGGCCTGAAGGAAGCCGAGGCCGACGAAGCTGCGGCCGCCGCGGCTGACGCCGCCAAGGGCTGATGCGCCTGAACGGCTGAGACGGCTGATCCGGGCGGCCCACATGGCGCCGCCCGCCCATCCCGCGAGGAGAGCCGGAAGCCCGCTTCCGGCTCTTGTCGTTTCGACAGGTCGCCTGAACGTGCAGGAGGCGCGCGGTGCTGCTGTTCACCGGGCTCGGCAATCCCGGGTCCAAATATGCCGGCAACCGGCACAATATCGGCTTCATGGCGGTGGACGCCATCGCCCGCCGGCACCGTTTCTCGCCCTGGCGCCGCCGTTTCCAGGGCGCCGCCTGCGAGGGCGAGATCGAGGGGCAGAAGGTGCTCGCCCTGCTGCCGGAAACCTATATGAACGAATCCGGCCGCGCCGTCGCCGAAGCCCAGCGCTTCTACAAGATCGAGCTGCGCGACCTGTTCGCCTTTCATGACGAGCTCGACCTGCCGCCCGCCAAGGTGCGCTACAAGGTCGGCGGCGGCAATGCCGGGCATAATGGCCTGCGTTCCATCACCGCCCATTGCGGCAATGACTATGCCCGCGTGCGTCTCGGCATCGGTCATCCCGGCGACAAGGCGCTGGTGCACAACTACGTGCTGAGCGACTTCGCCAAGGCCGAGCGCGACTGGGTGGAGGCGGTGTGCGACGGCTGCGCCGAACTTGCCGGCCTGCTCGCCACCCACCGGCTGGACGAGTTCCAGAACCGCATGCACCTGTTTCTGGAAGCACGCGGCATCGGCCCGGCGGAAAAGCCCGGCAAGAAGCCGGGCTGACGCCCCCCGGGCCACCCCTCACTTGCACTCGCCCGCCATTCTGCCTAACCACGGCGCAACCCTTCCTCTCGACCGAGCATCGCATCATGGGCTTCAAATGCGGCATTGTCGGCCTGCCCAACGTCGGCAAGTCGACCCTCTTCAACGCGCTGACGCAGACGGCGGCGGCGCAGGCGGCGAACTACCCCTTCTGCACCATCGAGCCGAATGTCGGCGATGTGGCGGTGCCGGATGCGCGGCTGGAGACGCTGGCGCAGATCGCCGGCTCGCAGCAGATCATCCCCACCCGCCTCACCTTTGTCGACATTGCCGGGCTGGTGCGCGGCGCCTCCAAGGGCGAGGGCCTCGGCAACCAGTTCCTCGCCAATATCCGCGAATGTGACGCCATCGCCCATGTGGTGCGCTGCTTCGAGGATTCCGATGTCACCCATGTCGAGGGCAAGCTCGCCCCGGTTTCCGACATCGAGACCATCGAGACCGAGCTGATGCTGGCCGATCTCGAAAGCCTGGAAAAGCGCGCCGGCGCGCTGGAGAAGAAGGCCAAGGGCGGCGACAAGGACGCCAAGGAACAGCTCGACCTGATGAACCGCGCCCTCGTGCTGCTGCGCGACGGCAAGCCGGCGCGCCTCGTCGAGGTGAAGCCGGAGGAGGAAAAGGCCTTCCGCATGCTCGGCCTGCTGTCCTCCAAGCCGGTGCTCTATGTCTGCAATGTCGAGGAAGCCTCGGCGAAGAACGGCAATTCGCTGTCCGCCGAGGTGTTCGCCCGCGCGGCGGAGGAAGGCGCCAAGGCGGTGGTCGTCTCCGCCAAGATCGAGAGCGAGATCGCCGTGCTGCCGGCCGAGGAGCAGAAGGATTATCTGGAAGCCATCGATCTCGAAGAGCCGGGCCTCAACCGCATCATCCGCACCGGCTACGAACTCTTGAAGCTCGTCACCTATTTCACCGTCGGCCCCAAGGAAGCCCGCGCCTGGACCATCACATCAGGCACCAAGGCGCCGGGGGCGGCGGGCGTCATCCACTCGGATTTCGAGAAGGGCTTCATCCGCGCCGAGACCATCGCCTATGACGACTACGTCAAGGGCAAGGGCGAGGCCGGCGCCCGCGATGCCGGCCGGCTGCGGCTGGAAGGCAAGGACTATGTCGTCGCCGATGGCGACGTGCTGCATTTCCGCTTCAACACCTGATCCGGGAGGGGAACGCGCATGGCGGCCGACGACAGCGCTCCCCTTCTCCGCCTCGCCCGCGCGGGCGAAGGCGTGCACCTGTTCGAGGTCACGCGCCTGTCCGTCGCCAGCCTGGCGCGCGGGCATTATTCGGACGCGCAGATCGCCGGCTGGATGGGGGCCCGCACGCCGAGCTATTATGAGGGGCTGATCGCCCGCGGCGGCGTGGTGGTGGCGGCGCTGGGCGACACGGTGCTCGGCTTCGTCGATGCCGAGCCGGGCGAGATCACCCGCTTGTTCCTGCGGCCGGAAGCCGCCGGCAGTGGCCTCGGCCGCCGGCTGCTGGAGATCGGCCTCGCCGCCGCCCGGCACGGCCATGACGGGCCGGTGACGGTGGAATCCACCCTCAACGCCGAGGGCTTCCACGCGCGCCACGGCTTCCGCCGCATTGGCCGGGGCACGTTCTCCCATGGGATCGGCGGCGATCCGATCGAGATTGTGCAGATGGAGCTGCCGCGCGCCCCGACCGGGCCCTCCGCCGAGACCGGTTCGCCGCGCACTTGACCTTGCCGCGCGGCTCGCCTGTCATGGATGCGCCACGACCGGGGGGTGCGATGCTGTTCTGGGAAGATTTCCAAGAGGGCCAGGAAGCGACCTGCGGGCGCTATGTGGTGGGGCGCGAGGAAATCCTCGCCTTCGCCCGCGACTATGATCCCCAGCCGATCCATCTCATGGATGCCGCCGCCGAGGCGACTCATCTCGGCGGCCTCGCCGCCTCGGGCTGGCACCTGTGCTGCATCTTCATGCGCCTTGCCGCCGATGGCTTCCTCACCCGCAGCGACTGCCTCGGCTCGCCGGGGCTGGAGGAGGTGCGGTTCCTGAAGCCCGTGCATCCCGGCACGGTGCTGAGCCTGCGCCGGCGCGTGCTGGACACGCGCACCTCCCGGAGCCGGCCGGATATGGGGCTCGTCACCTTCCGCTTCGAACTGATCGACACCGCCGGCGCCGTAATGGCGGACCTTGTCGGCACCATCCTGTTCGGCCGGCGCAATCCCGGCTTCCGGCCGGCCTGAGGGGTGTCATGCGGTTCTTCGAGGATATCGAGATCGGCACGCCGACGCGGCTCGGCTCCCATATGTTCACCGAAGAGGACATCGTCGCCTTCGCCCGGGCCTTCGACCCGCAGGCGTTCCATCTCGACGCGGCGGCCGGGGCACGCACCCATTTCGGCGGCCTCGTCGCCTCCGGCTGGCATGCGGTGGCGATTTCCGCCCGGCTGCGGGCGCAGGCCTGGGCGCGCGATCATGAGACGCTGCGGCGCCAGGGCCGCCCGGTGCCGCGCCTCGGCCCCTCGCCCGGCTTCAAAAACCTCAAATGGCTGCGCCCGGTGCGCCCCGGCGACACGCTGACCTTTCTCAGCGAGGTGACGGCGAAGAAGCCGAGCGCCAGCCGCCCGGAATGGGGCCTCGTCTTCACCCGCGAAACCGCCACCGCCCAGGGCGGCGAACTGGCGCTGGAATTCACCAACAGCGTCTTTGTCGAGCGGCTGGAGGCGTGAGCGGGGGGCAGGTCGTCCTCCCATCCCCGGCCACCCCGGCACCCAGCCTGTTCTCCGCCGCCGCAGAGCGAGCCCTCGACGATGAATGGCGGCGACGGGGCACGCCCTGAGCCCCCGGGTCAAGCCCGGGGATGAGGGCATGCCGGGTCGAAGGCTCCCAAACGCAAAAGGGCCCCTCCCGGGGCCCTTCGCTTATTCGTCGTCGGCGGGAATGCCACGCCGCTCAGTGAGCGACGTCCTTCCACACCTTCTTCTTGGTGAAGTAGAGCAGGCCGGCGAAGATGATGAGGAAGATCATCACCTGGAAGCCGATGCGCTTGCGCGCTTCCAGATGCGGCTCCGCGAGCCACATCATGAAGGCGGTCACGTCGCGCGAATACTGGTCGACCGTTTCCGGCGAGCCGTCGGAATAGGTCACCTGCCCGTCGGAGATGGGCTGCGGCATCTTGATGGCGTGGCCGGGGAAGTACTTGTTGTAATGGGCGCCTTCCGGCAGGGCGAAGCCCTCCGGCGGCTCCTCATAGCCCACCAGCAGCGCGTGGATATAGTCCGGGCCCTGCTCCTGATACTGGGTGAAGATGTCGATCAGGAAGCCGGGGAAGCCGACCTCATAGGTGCGCGCCTTGGCCAGCGTCGAGAAGTCCGGCGGGTAGGCGCCGCCATTGGAGGCGCGCGCCGCCTGCTCGTTGGGGAAGGGCGAGGGCCAGTGGTCGGACAGCCGGCCCGGGCGGTCGAACATGTCGCCCGCATCGTTCGGCCCGTCCTGCACCTGGTAGCTCTCCGCCACCGCCTTGGCCTGCGCCTCGCTGAAGGAGGGGCCGCCGGGCTGGGCGAGGTTGCGGAAGGCGAACAGATGCGCGGAGTGGCAGGAGGAGCAGACTTCCTTGAACACCTGGAAGCCGCGCTGCAGCTGCGCCTGATCGAACGTGCCGAACGGACCGGCGAAGCTCCATTCCTCGCGGGGGGGCTTCGACGTGCCGTGGCCGTCGGCGGCAAGCGCCGGGGCGGCCAGGCCGAACGCCAGCGCGGCGACGGCGAGCGGACGGAGAAGGCTGGAACGGAAGGACATGGTGGTGCTCATGATGATCCGCTCAACCCTTGGTCTGCGGCGCCGAGACGCCCGCCGAGGCCGGTGCCGCGCCCTTGTTCTTGCCCAGCACGGCCTCGGTGATCGAGGCCGGCACCGCCTTCGGCTTCTCGAACAGGCCGAGCAGCGGAAGGATGATGAGGAAATGGGCGAAGTAGTAGATGGTCAGGATGCGGCCGGCGATGACATAGCCGCCTTCCGCCGGCTTGGAACCGAGCCAGCCGAGACCGATGCACACCGCCACCCAGATCCAGAAGAACTGCTTGAACAGCGGGCGGTAGACGCCCGAGCGCACCTTCGACGTGTCGAGCCACGGCACGAAGAACAGCACGACGATGGCGCCGAACATGGTGAGCACGCCGCCGAGCTTGTCCGGCACCGCGCGCAGCATGGCGTAGAACGGCAGGTAGTACCATTCGGGCACGATATGCGCGGGCGTCACCAGCGGGTTGGCCGGGATGTAGTTGTCGGCGTGGCCGAGATAGTTCGGGATGTAGAACAGGAACCAGGCGAAGAAGATGAGGAAGCACACCATGCCGAACGCGTCCTTGATGGTCGCGTAGGGGGTGAAGGGCACGGTGTCCTTGGCGCTCTTCGGCTCGACGCCGGTCGGGTTGTTCTGGCCGACCACATGCAGCGCCCACACGTGCAGGACGACGACGCCGGCGATCATGAAGGGCAGCAGATAGTGCAGCGAGAAGAAGCGGTTGAGCGTCGCGTTATCGACCGAGAAGCCGCCCCACAGCCATTCCACGATGGTCGGGCCGACGACCGGGAAGGCGGAGAACAGATTGGTGATGACGGTGGCGCCCCAGAAGCTCATCTGGCCCCACGGCAGCACATAGCCCATGAAGGCGGTGGCCATCATCAGGAGGTAGATGATGCAGCCGAGGATCCACAGCACCTCGCGCGGGGCCTTGTACGACCCGTAATAGAGGCCGCGGAACATGTGGATATACACCGCGATGAAGAACATCGAGGCGCCGTTCGAGTGAATGTAGCGGATCAGCCAGCCATAGCTGACATCGCGCATGATGTGCTCGACGGAATCGAACGCCAGCGTGATGTGCGGCGTGTAGTGCATCACCAGCACCACGCCCGACAGGATCTGGCAGACCAGCATCAGCGACAGGATGCCGCCGAAGGTCCACCAGTAGTTCAGGTTGCGCGGCGTCGGATAGGCGACGAAGGAGGAATGGATCAGGCCGACCAGGGGCAGCCGGCTCTCGAACCACTTGAGCGCCGGGTGCTTCGGCTCGAACGTGGAATGTCCGCTCATCTTTGAATATCCCTGAACGCCGGCTCAGCCGATGGAGATCTTCGTGTCGGACACGAACTTGTAGGGCGGGACTTCGAGATTGGTCGGCGCCGGCCCGCGACGGACCCGGCCGGCCGTGTCGTATTCCGAACCGTGGCAGGGGCAGAACCAGCCGTCATATTCGCCGGAATGGCCGATCGGCACGCAGCCGAGATGGGTGCAGATGCCGATGACGACCAGCCACTTCTCGTGGCCCTCGCCGGCGCGGTTCTCGTCGGTCGCCGGGGCGTCCGCCGCGAGATTGGCGTTGCGGGCGATCGGATCGAGCAGCGCGGAAAGCTGCACCTCCTTCGCCTCGGCAATGTCCTTCTCGGTGCGGTTCCACACGAAGACCGGCTTGCCGCGCCACTTCACCGTGACCATCTGGCCCTCGGCGACCTGCGACAGGTCCACCTCGGTGGAGGACAGCGCGAGGACCGAGGCATCGGGCTGGAGCTGGGAGATGAAGGGCCACACGAGTGCGGCGGCGCCGACCGCGCCCATGGCGCCGGTGGCGATGTAGAGAAAGTCGCGGCGCGTGGTACCCGCCGTCTCAGTTGCTGCCACGATGGTTTCCTTTCCCCTCGAACCCGTCACCGCTGCCTCGGCCCACCCCTCGCTGCGGCGCCGAGCGCTCGCACGAAACGGGCAGGCGTCCGCGTGGCACGCGGTCGACCCTACCTTCGATTGCCTCTAATTGCATCCGGACCGCCCCTTGTCCAGATGAACACAGTGCGGCAACCCGTCCTGCCCCCAATCGGGCGCCCCGACAGGCCGGCCCTGTCGGTAGCATGGGGCTGCGTCGGGCCGAAAGGGGTCTCGCAAAGCCCGCCGCGCCGCCTTGCCGGCGGCGGCATGGCGCCGTTAAGCATGCCGCCGGAGCCGGGGGCCGGGAAAGGACACCGCATGACGCTGGCACTGGCGCTCTACCAGCCGGATATCGCGCCGAATGCCGGCACGCTGGCGCGCATGAGCGCCTGTTTCGGCCTTTCGTTGCACATCATCGAACCGGCTGGCTTTCCCGTCGGCGATGCCGGCTTCCGCCGCGCGGGGATGGATTATCTCGACCGCGCCGCCATCACCCGCCATGCCAGCTTCAAAGCCTTCGAGGCGTGGCGCGCCGGGGAGAGACGCCGCCTCGTCCTGTGCACCACGCGCGGGGCGGTGGCCTATACCGCCTTCGCCTTCGCGCCCGACGACGTGCTGTTGCTCGGCCGCGAGAGCGCCGGCGTGCCGGAGGAGGTGCATCAGGCAGCGGATGCGCGAATCGTCATCCCCCTGGTGACGGGCGCCCGCTCGCTCAATGTCGCGCTGGCGGGGGCGATGATTCTCGGCGAGGCGCTGCGGCAGACGGGGGGATTTGCGGCGGCGCGGACCTGATGTTGCGCGACGTATCATATTGAGATACGTTTTCTGCGTCGTTCACTCCGCACGCCCACGATGATCGTCAGCTTCAGGGACAAGAGAACGGAGGCGGTGTGGAGTGGCCGTGTCGGCAAGGGCTTTCCTGCCGATCTGATGCGGGTGGCGCAGCGCCGGCTCGCCATGCTCAACGCCGCGGTGACGCTGGAGGCGCTGCGCGTGCCGTCGGCCAACCGGCTGGAAGCGCTGAAGGGCGACCGTGCCGGCCAGCATTCCATCCGCATCAACGACCAGTTTCGCATCTGCTTTCTCTGGCGGGAGGGCAATGCGGCCGAGGTCGAGATCACCGACTATCACTGAGGAGCGCACGATGATCGGCCCAACGCCGCCCATCCATCCCGGCGAAATCCTGCGCGAGGAGTTTCTGCTGCCGCTGGGGCTCAAGCCCTATGGCCTCGCCAAGGCGCTGCACGTGCCGCGTACCCGCGTCGAGCGGCTGGCGCGCGAGGAAGTGCCGGTCACGGCTGACACAGCTTTGCGGCTGGGTCGCTATTTCGGCACCGGCCCGGAATTCTGGATGAATCTCCAGACCGCGTTCGATCTCGCCAAGACGCAGGCGGAACGGCCGGAGCTGGCGAACATAACCCCGCGCGAGGCGGCCTGACCCTTCGTCCTCGGTATACGGCCCATACCCCGCCCGCCCCGCGCGGTGCTAGCTGTGCGCCCGAACATCTCGAACCCCTGACAGGAGCCGTGCGACGTGAGCGTTGCGTTTGCGAAGGAAGAGAGCGCCGAGGCGGCGTCGGAGACCATACTGCCGCCGCGCCCGATCTCCGGTCGAATCAATCTCGTGACGCAGGCGGGGTTCGCCATGCTGCAGGCAGAGCTCGCCGCCGCGCAGCAGGCGCTGGCGGCCGCCAACGCGCTGGACGATGTCAATGAACGGCGCCGGCAGGCGGCGATTCCCCTGCGCGATGTCGCCTACTATTCCCAGCGCGTGGAGACGGCCCAGCTCTCGCCGCCGCCCGCCTCGCACGAGGTCGTCGCCTTCGGCCACATCGTGAGCTTCGAGCGCGAGGATGGCCGGGTGCAGACCTACCGCATCGTCGGCGAGGATGAGGCCGACCCGTCGCGGGCGACGATCTCGCATGGCTCCCCTGTCGCGCTCGCCCTGATGGGGAAATCCGTGGGTGACGTGGTCGAGTTCGGGGGGCGCAGCCTCGAAATCCTCTCCATCGCCTGGGTCGACGGGGCCGGCGGCTAGGCTGCCAGCCTGCCGACACCTCCCTCATGCCCGGGCTTGACCCGGGCACCCAGTGGCCGGGCGCGCTATAGGACGAGCGGGCGCGGCGGCGGCAAGGCTGAATCTCCGGGGCAAGCCCGGGGATGAGGGCGCGCACGCCGGGCGAGGTCGCTCGAACCCTATTCCGCCGCCGCCTCGACCTCGTCCGCGTCGATGAAGCCGCCGGACTGGCGGTGCCACAAGCGGGCATAGAGGCCGCCCTTCGCCACCAGCTCGGCATGGGTGCCGCTCTCGACGATGCGCCCGTGCTCCATCACCACCAGCCGGTCCATGCGGGCGATGGTGGAGAGGCGGTGGGCGATGGCGATCACCGTCTTGCCGGTCATCAGCTCATCGAGATTGGCCTGGATCGCCGCTTCCACCTCCGAATCGAGCTCCGAGGTGGCCTCGTCGAGAATGAGGATCGGCGCGTCCTTCAAGAGCACCCGGGCGATGGCGATGCGCTGGCGCTGGCCGCCGGAGAGCTTCACCCCGCGCTCGCCGACATGGGCGTCGAGCCCCACCCGCCCCTGCGGGTCGGACAGCGTGTCGATGAAGCCGTCCGTATGCGCGCGGCGGGCGGCGGTGCGGATGTCCTCCTCGCTGGCGTCCGGCCGGCCATAGGCGATGTTGTCGCGCACCGAGCGGTGCATCAGCGAGGTGTCCTGCGTCACCACGCCGATCTGCGCGTGCAGCGAATCCTGCGTCACGCCGCGCACATCCTGCCCGTCGATCAGCACGCGCCCCGATTCCGGGTCGTAGAAGCGCAGCAGCAGGCTCATCAGCGTCGACTTGCCGGCGCCGGAGGGGCCGACCAGCCCCACACGCTCGCCCGGCCGGATGGTGAGCGAGAGGTCCTCGATGACCCCGCCACCCTTGCCATAGTGGAACGACACACGCTCGAAGCGGATCTCGCCCGCCGTCACCCGCAGCGCCTGAGCGGCGGGGGCGTCCGCCACCTCGCGCGGGCGCGACAGGGTGGTGATCGCCTCCTGCACCGTGCCGACATTCTCGAACACGCCGGTGACCACCCACATGATCCAGCCGGACATGTTAACGATGCGGATCGACAGGCCGGTGGACAGCGCGATGGCGCCGAGATTGATCGCGCCCACCGACCACAGCCAGATGCCGAGCGCGCCGACCGCGCCGAGCATGAGGCTGTTCAGCACGCTGATGGTGAAGGCCATGCGCGAAATGTGCCGCTGTTGGCGGCTATTGTCGTCGACATTGCGCGCCAGCGCGGCGCGGACATAGCTGTCCTCGCGGTCGGAATGGGCGAACAGCTTCACGGTGAGGATGTTGGTGTAGCTGTCCACCACCCGCCCGCTGAGCGCCGAATTGCTCTCGGCGGTGCGCTTGGACAGGTGCCGGATGCGCGGCACGAAGACCACGAGCGCCAGCACATAGAAGCTGATCCACGCCACCATCGGCAAAGCGAGCCGCCAGTCGGCCTCGGCGAAGAGCAGCACCGCGCTCACCGCGTAGATTCCGGCGTACCACAGCGCGTCGATCACCTCGACCACCGAGCCGCGCACCGCCGGGCCCGCCTGTAGCACCCGCGTGGCGATGCGGCCGGCGAAGTCATTGTTGAAGAAGCCGACGCTCTGGCGGATGACCCAGCGATAGGACTGCCAGCGGATCATCGGCCCGACCTTGGCGGTGATGGTCTGGCGCACCAGCAAATCGTGCAGCAGATTGGCCAGGGGCCGCGCCACCACGACGACAAAGGCCATCCACAGCAGCAGCCCGCCATGATCGGCGAAGAAGGTCTGAGGGCTCGACGCCTGCAAGAGGTCGACGATCTGGCCGATATAGCGGAACAGCGACACCTCGATGATCGCGACCACGAAGGCCGCGCCGAGCGCCGCGACATAGACCCAGCCGGTCTGGCGCACGAAGTGCCAGTAAAACGCGATCAACCCCTCCGGCGGCTGCCCGATGGGCGCCGGGTGGAAGGGATCGACCAGCTTCTCGAACAGGGCGAAGATGCGCGACAACATGCGCCGCCTTCTGCGCTCGCGATGCGGCACCTTTGTGTCGCCGCCCGCAGGTAATGCCGCCCCGCCGCAACGCGGTATCATATGGCTGTAATGGTTCCGGCGCAGCCTCCCGCGCCTTGCCGCTTGTGCCTTTGCCGATGGAGAACCCGCATGCGCCCGCGCCACGCCGAGAATCACTATGTCGACCGTGCCGGCTGGCTGCGCGCCGCCGTGCTCGGGGCCAATGACGGCATTCTCTCCACCGCCAGCCTCATCGTCGGCGTCGCCGCCGCCAATGCCGAGCGCGACGCCGTGCTGCTCGCCGGCATTGCCGGGCTGGTGGCGGGCGCCATGTCGATGGCGGCGGGCGAATATGTCTCGGTGTCCTCGCAATCCGACACCGAGCGCGCCGACCTCACCCGGGAGACCGCCGAACTCGCCGCCGACCCGGCCGGCGAGCAGGAGGAACTGGCGCAGATCTATGTCGGGCGCGGGCTGGAGCCGGCACTGGCGCGGGAAGTCGCCCGCCAGTTGACGGCCAAGGACGCGCTGGAAGCGCATGCCCGCGACGAGCTGGGCATGAACGAGATCACCGCCGCCCGCCCGGTGCAGGCGGCGCTGGCCTCCGCCGCCAGCTTCGCTGCCGGCGCGGCGCTGCCGCTGGCCACCGCGCTCCTCGCGCCGCTGTCCGGTCTGCCGCTGACGGTGTCGGGCGCCGCCCTGGCCTTCCTTGCCCTGCTCGGCGTCGCCGGGGCCAAGGCGGGCGGGGCGGATCCGGTGAAGGCGGCGCTGCGCGTCACCTTCTGGGGCGCGCTGGCCATGGCCGCCACCGCCGCCATCGGCGCGATCTCCGGCACGATGGTGTAGCCCGCCCTTCCGGCGCGCGGCGGGAGAGGCTAGAAGCGGCCCTGCGTCCATCCGCAGGAAGAGCCGTCATGAGTGCCGAGACCGCCGCCGACATCGAGGCCCGCAAGGTTGCCGCCCGCGCCTGGTTCGAGGAACTGCGCGACCGCATCTGCGCGGCGTTCGAAAAGCTGGAAGATGACGCCCCCGCCGCGCTCTATCCCGGCGCTCCCGGCCGCTTCGAGCGCACGCCCTGGGCGCGCACCGACCATTCCGGCGCGCCGGGCGGCGGCGGGGTGATGTCGCTGATGCGCGGGCGGCTGTTCGAGAAGGTGGGCGTGCACTGCTCGACCGTGCATGGCGAATTCGCCCCCAAATTCCGCAAGCAGATTCCCGGCGCCGAGGAAGACCCGCGCTTCCACGCCACCGGCATCTCGCTCATCGCCCATATGACCAACCCGCATGTGCCGGCGGTGCATATGAACACCCGCTTCGTCGTCACCACCAAGGCGTGGTTCGGCGGCGGGGCGGACCTCACCCCCGTTCTCGACGCCCGCCGCACCCAGGAAGACCCGGATTCGGAAGCGTTCCACGCCGCCATGCGCGGCGCCTGCGAGGGCCGTCCGCATATCGACTATGCCCGCTACAAACAGTGGTGCGACGAGTATTTCTATCTGCCGCACCGCAAGGAGATGCGCGGCATTGGCGGCATTTTCTACGACTGGCTGGAATCCGGCGACTGGAACGCCGATTTCCACTTCACCAAGGCGGTGGGCCTCGCCTTTCTCGATGTCTATCCGCGCCTCGTGCGGGCGAACATGGCGACGCCCTGGGACGAGGCGGCGCGCGAGGAACAGCTCATCCGCCGCGGCCGTTATGTCGAGTTCAACCTGCTCTATGATCGCGGCACGCTGTTCGGCCTGAAGACCGGCGGCAATGTGGATTCCATCCTCTCCTCCATGCCGCCGGTGGTGAAGTGGCCGTGAGGTGAGGCCCCCTCATCCCCGGGCTTGACCCGGGGACCCAGCCCTCAGCACCCACTCACCCCCCGACCCCTCATCCCCGGGCTTGACCCGGGGACCCAGCCTGTCCGCCCGCGCAGCGCCTTCAGGTAGCTGACAGCGGACCCGTCTCTGGGTGCCCGGGTCAAGCCCGGGCATGAGGGAGGAAGGGTTGCCCTCCCCGGGACCCCTCATCCCCGGGCTTGACCCGGGGACCCAGCCTGCCCGCCCGCGCAGCGCCTTCAGGTAGCTGACAGCGGAGCCGCCCCTGGGTGCCCGGGTCAAGCCCGGGCATGAGCGAAGAGAGGTTATGCCCTCACCTCCGGACCCTTCCCCGGCCCATACACCCCTTCCCCCACAGCCCCCTCATCCCCGGGCTTGACCCGGGGACCCAGGCTTTCCACCCTCACACCAGATCGTCATACAGGTCCCGCCATTCCGGGTTGTCGCGCTCGATCAAGGCGAGCTTCCAGCGGCGCGGCCAGTGCTTGATGTTCTTCTCGCGCTGGATCGCGGCCATCGCGGTATCGTGCGGCTCAGCAAAGACCAGCATCTTCACCCCGTGCTGCGCCGTAAACCCGCCGAACAGCCCGGTTCGATGCTCGTGCATGCGCTTGGGCAGATCGCGGGTCACGCCAACGTAAAGCGTGCCGTTGCGTTGACTGGCGAGGATGTAGACCCAGTGCGATCCCATGGTTCTGTTCTACCATGGACCGCCCCTGGGTGCCCGGGTCAAGCCCGGGCATGAGGGCGGCAGGGTTGCCCTTCCCCGGCCCCCTCATCCCCGGGCTCGACCCGGCGACCCAGCCTGCCCGCCCGCGCAGCGCCTTCAGGTAGCCGACAGCGGAGCTGTCTCTGGGTGCCCGGGTCAGGCCCGGGCATGAGGGGAGATGGACGAGCGCTGTGCTTAACGCGCAGCCCCCGCGCCCACCGCCCCCGCGACAATCCCCGCCAGCGCCGCCTCTCCCATCGGAAACCCGGCCTCGATCCAGGCTTCCTCCGCCCGCTTCAGCGCCGCGCCGAGCGCCGGGCCGGGGGTCATGCCGCGCGTGAGGAAATCCGCGGCCTTGAGCGGAAACACCGGCAGCTTCCAGTCGGCGGCGATCGCCAGCAGCGCGCGCCAGCCTTCATCGTCGAGCAGCGCGCCCGAGCGGGCGAAGGCGATCAGCGCCCGGTCAAAAAACGTCTCCCGCCCCATACGGTACAAAAACGCCTTCTGCCCCTTCTCGCACATGGCGGGCGTCGGTGCCGGGCCGGCGAGCCCGACGAGCCGCGCGGCCTCCGTGTTGGACAGGCGCAGCCCCTCGCGCAGCGCCTCCGCCTCGGCCGGCTCGCGCACGGCGAGCGCGCCCAGCCGGCGCACCGGGTCGGGGGCGAGCCCCAGCCGTGCCTCGACCTCCGCGAGCCGGGCACACAGGGCGACGCGCCCCTCCTGCCCGAGCACGGGAGCCAGCAGCCCGGCGTCATCCATCTGCGCCAGCGTCTCGGCGGCGCGGGGGGCGACGAGCAGCTTCATCAGTTCGCTGCGCACCCGCTCACGCGAAAGCTGGTCGAGCCCCGCGCGGTGGCGAGCGGCCGCCGCCAGCGCCTCCGCATCGAGCGGGCCACGGCCGAACGAGGCGTGAAAGCGGAACAGCCGCAGGATGCGCAGATAGTCCTCGCGGATGCGGGTATCGGCATCGCCGATGAAGCGCACGCGCCCGGCCTTGGCATCCGCCACGCCGCCGACGAGATCGACCACCTCGCCCGTGCGGGTGAGGTAGAGCGCGTTCATGGTGAAGTCGCGCCGCTGCGCGTCGTGGTCCCAGCTACGGCCGAAGACGACGCGGGCGCGCCGCCCGTCGGTCTCCACATCCTCGCGCAGCGTCGTCACCTCATAGGGCTCGCCCTGCGCGATCACCGTCACCGTGCCGTGCTCGATGCCGGTCGGCACCGTCTTCAGCCCGGCCCGCCGGGCGCGGCTCTCCACCTCCTCCGGCAGGGCGGTGGTGGCGATGTCGATATCGGCGCGCACCCCGCGCCCGATCAGCCAGTCGCGCACGGCGCCGCCGACGATGCGCGCCTCCTCGCCGTCCACGTCGAGCACGGCCAGCACATGGACGAGGCCGGGGCGGGCTTCGACGAGAGGGTTCGTTTGCGGGTTCATTCGATATGGCCGGGCACCATCACCCCGTCCTTCCAGGTGGGCGGCACATAGCGGCCGGTGGTCGGCCCGCGCGAGGAGGATTCGAACACATAGAGGCTTCCCGCCACCAGCAGCACGGCGATCAGCGAACAGACGATCATCGCCCGCAGCGACCAGCCGGAAAGCCAGGAATCGACCTTGCGGCCATAGCGCAGATACAGCGCGAAGGCGAGGAAGGGCAGGATGAACAGCGCAAGCTGGGCGAGGATACGGGCCATCAGACGTAGATCCTCTCGTAAAGGCTGCGGAGGATGCCGGCGGTGATGCCCCAGATGCGGCGCTTCTCATAGGTCATGGCGTGGAAGCTGCGCACCATGCCGAGCCATTCGCGGCTCTCGCGCTGGTGGTTGCCCTCATTCATCAGGAAATCCAGCGGCACCTCGAAGGCTTCGTCCACCTCGCCGGGGTTCAGCGTCAGGCCGAAATCCGGCTGGACGAGCCCGACCACCGGCACGATGCGGTAGCCGGTGCGGGCGAGATAGGGGTCGAGATAGCCGAGCGGGTCCACGAGGCGGGGGGCCAGCCCCACCTCCTCCTGCGCCTCGCGCAGCGCCGCGCCGAGCGGGCCGTCATCTTCCGGGTCGATCTTGCCGCCGGGAAAGGCGATCTGCGCCGCGTGGGAAGACAGATGCGCCGAGCGCAGGGTCAGCAGCACGGTCGGCCGCGCGCGGGCGATGATCGGCACCAGCACCGCCGCCCCGCGCACCGGGCGGGCGTCGACAAGGGCACGGAATTCCGGCGTCAGCTCATGATCGCCGCGCACCGGGTCGCCATCGAGGTCCGGCACGGCGAGCAGGCGGGCGCGGGCACGGGCGAGGAAATCGCTGAGATCGAGCGGCGCCGCCTCGGCCGCCTCCAGGCCGGGGACCGGCGTCTCGCTCGCAAGCGGCACGTTCACAGACAAGCGTTCATCCCTCCTCATCCGCCGCTTCCGCCGGCGCCAGCGCGAAAAACGCCCCGCCCGAGGCGACGCCGAAGACGCGCCGCCCGTCCACCACGCGCGCCTCCGCCCGCTCGGCGAGATCGAGGAAGACGGCGCGGGTCAGCCGCGCCCACAGGCCGCGACGGATATACACATAGGGTCGCGGCTCGCCATCCGCCCGTATGTCGACCCGCAGCGGATGGTCGCGGTCGCAGGCGACGACATCGTCGAGATTGGTGCGGAAGACGAGGCGCGGCGCCCCCTCCCCCGCCCCTTCCGGCTCCACCGCCATGGCGACGGCGAGGAACGGCGCGTCCTCGACGGTGATGCCCAGCTTCTCCACCGGCGTCACCAGCACATGGCGCTCCCCCTCGCGCCGCAGCACGGAGGCGAACAGCCGCACCAGCGCCGGCCGGCGGATCGGCCGGCCCTCATGGTGCCACACGCCCTCGCGGTCGATGATGATGTCGATCTCGCCACAATCGGGCGGATTCCAGCGCTCCAGCGGCGGCAGCGTGCGCCCCGGGGCGTTTGCCTGTGCACGCACCAAATCGTCAAAACGGGCGGAAAGCTCTGAACTCATGGGGAAATCCCTGTCACACGCGCGCAATCGCGCAGTCGTGATCCCCCGCCCGATAGTCGACGCGGTTGCAGGATAGCGTAAGCTCAGCCCTTCGGAAGCCCAAGCCGGCACGCGAATCCCGTCGACCGGGAACGTGCAAGGTGCGTTGCAATATTTTTATTGCAGCGCACAATGTCGCCGATGCGGGAGGAACACAGCGTCGCGCGGCGCGGCCGGCACCCGGGCCAAGACGCGGGATTTGGGATTGCAGGAGCACGCCATGACATCCGCCACCGGCGAGAATTTCGAATCCCTGGATGACATGATCATCCGCACGGCGGAATCCACTGCTGCCAATGTCCGCGCCGCCCGGGCCGGCATCGGCGCGGTCATTTTCGGCCAGGAGGCGGTGGTCGAGCGCACGCTCGTCACCCTGCTCTCCGGCGGCCACGGGCTGCTCGTCGGCGTGCCGGGCCTCGCCAAGACCAAGCTGGTGGAAACGCTCGGCGTGGTGCTGGGGCTGGATGCAAGGCGCGTGCAGTTCACCCCTGACCTCATGCCTTCCGACATTCTCGGCGCCGAGGTGCTGGAGGAAAGCGCCGGCGGGCGGCGCTCCTTCCGCTTCATTCCCGGCCCGGTCTTCGCCCAGCTCCTTATGGCCGACGAGATCAACCGCGCCTCGCCCCGCACCCAGTCGGCGCTGCTGCAATCCATGCAGGAAGGCCATGTCACGGTCGCCGGCGTGCGCCATGACCTGCCCAAACCCTTCCATGTGCTGGCGACGCAGAACCCGCTGGAGCAGGAGGGCACCTATCCCCTGCCCGAAGCCCAGCTCGACCGCTTCCTCATGGAAATCGACGTCGATTATCCTGACCGCGAGTCCGAGCGGAAAATCCTGTTCGACACCACCAGCGCCGAGGAAACCAAGCCGCGCGCGGTGATGACGGCCGAGGAACTCGCCGCCGCCCAGCGTCTGGTTCGCCGCCTGCCGGTGGGCGAATCCGTGGTCGAGGCCATTCTCACGCTGGTCCGCTCCGCCCGTCCGGGCTCGGAGGCGGGCGACCTGTCGAAATTCATCGCCTGGGGCCCCGGCCCGCGCGCCTCGCAGTCGCTGATGCTGGCGGTGCGCGCCCGCGCGCTGCTGGACGGGCGCTACGCGCCCTCGGTGGACGATGTGGTGGCGCTGGCCGAACCCGTGCTCAAGCACCGCATGGCGCTCACCTTCGCCGCCCGCGCCGATGGCGAGACCGTGCCGGGCGTGATCGCCAAGCTGGCCAAGCGGATCGGCTGAGAGCCTGTCGGCATGATTTTGGGCCGCGGCCGGCGCCGCGAGCCCGTGTGACGGAGACCTGACCGGGTGGAGTTCGAGGCCGATACCGCCGTGCGAAGTGCCGCGCAGGATGCTGCCGGCCTCGTCGCCGCCATGCCCCGGCTGGTGCTGGAGGCGCGCCGCATCGCGGCCAGCGTCTATCACGGCTTGCACGGGCGCCGCCGCGCCGGCACGGGCGAGAATTTCTGGCAGTACCGCCGCTTCAATGATGGCGAGCCCTCCAACCGCGTCGACTGGCGCCGCTCGGCCCGCGACGATCATCTCTATGTCCGCGAGCGCGAATGGGAGGCCGCGCACACGGTGTGGATCTGGCCGGACCTCTCCGCCTCCATGGTGTTCGCCTCGCCTCTGGTGTGGGAAACCAAGCGCGACCGCGCGCTCATCCTCGCCTTCGCGCTGGCGGAGCTTCTGGTGCGCGGCGGCGAGCGGGTCGGCATTCCCGGCGTCATGCGCCCCTCCGCCTCGCGCCGCATCGTCGAGAAGATGGCGGAATCGCTGATCCACGCCGCCAGCCTGCCGCAGAGCCTGCCGCCGGCCTTCGCCCCCTCGCCGCTGGCTGAGGTGGTGCTGCTGGGCGACCTGTGGAGCCCGACGCGGGAGGTGGTGGCGAGCCTTGGCGGCCTCTCCTCCTCCGGCGCCCATGGCCATGTGGTGCAGGTGTGCGATCCGGCGGAAGAGACCTTCCCCTATTCCGGCCGCGTCGAGTTCCGCGAGCCGGAAAGCGGCGCGACGCTGACCATCGGGCGGGCCGAGACGGTGCGGGCCGACTATGCCGTCCGCGTTGCCGCCCATCGCGACGCCATCCGGCATGAAGCCGAGCGCCATCGCTGGAGCTTCCTCATCCACCGCACCGACCGGCCGGCGAGCGAGGTGCTGCTGGCGCTGCACGCCCGCATGAGCGGCGGCCATGGCGCGGTGCCGCCGGGCGAAGGCACGGCCGGCGACATGACGGGACAGATGGCGGGGCGTCCGGCATGAGCGGTCTGTTCGGCCTTCCCCTCGCCTTCGCCACCCCGCTGCTGCTCACCGCGCTCGCCGCCCTCCCGCTGCTGTGGTTCCTGCTGCGCCTCGTGCCGCCGCGCCCGCGCCGGCTCGCCTTCGCGCCGATGCGGCTGCTGCTCGACATTCCGCCGAAAGAGGAAACCCCGGCCCGCACGCCCTGGTGGCTCACCGTGCTGCGCCTCTTGCTGGCGGCGATCATCATTCTCGCCGCCGCCGGGCCGATCTGGAATCCGCCGGTCGCCGGCCCGGCCTCGTCCGGCCCGGTGGTGCTGCTGATCGATTCCGGCTGGCCCGCCGCCGCCGGCTGGTCGGCCCGCCGCGCCAGCGCCGAGGGCGTGGTGGCCGATGCCGATCTTGACGGGCGCGGCGTCATCCTCATCCCCACCGGCGAGCCGCCGCTCGAACCCCGGGCGATGACCCCGCGCGAGGCGCGCGAGCGGCTGCGCACGCTCGCCCCCGTGGCTTTCGTGCCCGACCGAGCGCCGGCCTTCGCCAGCCTCGCCAAGGCGCTCGCCGCCGCCCCTGAGGCCAGCGTGATCTATCTCTCCGACGGCGTCGCGCTCGATACACCCGGCACCGCGCCGGCCGATCTGGCCGCCATCGTCGGCAACCGCCCGCTCACCACGCTGGTTGACGGGGTGCGCGCGCCGCTGGCGCTGGCGGCTGCCGACAATGCGGTTGACGCGCTGACCGTGAAGGTGCTGCGCGCCGGCCGCGACACCGCTCCGCGCGCCGGCGCGGTCCGCGCCTATGACATGCGCGGCCTGCCGCTGGGCGAGGCGCCCTACAGTTTCGCCGCCGGCGCCACCGAGGCGGACGCCCGCTTCGACCTGCCGGTGGAAATCCGCAACGAGGTGGCGCGTCTCGACATTGCCGACGAGGCTTCCGCCGGCGCGGTGCAACTGCTCGACAAGCGCTGGCGCCGCCGCACGGTCGGCGTCGTCTCCGGCGTCGCCGCCGACCAGCGCCAGCCGCTGCTCGCCCCCTCCTATTACCTCACCCGCGCGCTCGCCCCCTTCGCCGATATCCGTACCGCCGACGGCGCCTCGACCGCCGAGGCGGTGGACCGCTTCATCGAGCAGAAGCTGCCGGTCATCATCCTGTCCGATGTCGGCACGCTGCCGGCGGAGACGCAGGCCCGCCTTGCCCGCTGGGTCGAGGGCGGGGGCGTGCTCATCCGCTTCGCCGGCCCGCGCCTCGCCAATGGCTCGGACGAGCTGGTGCCGGTGACGCTGCGGCGTGGCGGCCGGGTGCTCGGCGGCTCACTGTCCTGGGAACAGCCGCAGTCGCTCGGCGGCTTCACCACGGAGGGGCCGTTCCGCGATGTCGCCGTGCCGGACGATGTCACGGTGAACCGCCAGGTGCTGGCCGAGCCGGACGGGCTGCTCGCCTCCCGCACCTGGGCGACGCTGTCCGACGGCACCCCGCTCGTCACCGGCGAGCGGCGCGGCGCCGGCACGCTGGTGCTGTTCCACGTCACCGCCGACACCTCCTGGTCCAACCTGCCGATCTCGGGCGCTTTCGTCGAAATGCTGCGCCGGGTGGTGGCGCTGGGCGGGGCCACCGCCAGCGAGGCCTCGGCGGACGCCACCGGCGGCACGGTGCTGAATGGCGAGACGCTCGCCCCCACCCGGCTGCTCGACGGCTTCGGCGCCTTCCGCCCGACCATGCCGACCGCCAAGGCCATTCCCGTCGGCTATCGCGGCCGCGCCAGCGCCGACCATCCACCTGGCTTTTACGGCCCGCCGGACGGGCTGGTGGCGGTCAACGCCCTGTTGCCGCGTGACCGGCTGGTGGCGCTGGACCTATCAAGCCTCGGCCGGCTGGAGCCCTATCGCGACAGCACCCCGCGCGATCTGCGCGCACCGCTGCTGGTGGCGCTGCTCGCCCTCATGCTCATCGACGCCATGATCGTGTTCCTGCTCGCCGGCGGCTTCGCCCGACTCACCGCCCGCCGCGCTGCGAAAGGTGTCACCGGCGGCGCCGCCGCGCTGCTCCTCGCCTTCGGCCTCGCCGCCGGCACCCCAAGCGAGGCGCTGGCACAGCCCAAGCCCGTGACCACGCCGCTCGCCCAGAGCGCGCCCGCCTCCCAACAAGCCGTGCCTGCCGCTGCACCGGAAAAGCCGATGACGCCGGGCGAACTCGATTTCGCGCTGCAGGCGACCAATTCCACCCGCCTCGCCTATGTCGTCACCGGCGATGCCGACACCGACGCCATCAGCCGCGCCGGGCTGAAGGGGCTGACCGATTTCCTCGGCGAGCGCACGGCGCTGGAAGCCGGCGAGCCAATGGGCGTCGACATCTCCCGCGACGAGCTGTCCTTCTTCCCGCTGCTCTACTGGCCGATCGTGCCCGGCAGCGAACGCCCGAGCCCGCAGACGCTGGCGCGCATCGACGCCTTCATGAAGCAGGGCGGCACCGTCATCTTCGACACGCGCGACGCCGAGACCACCTTGCCCGGCACCAATGGCGCCGGCTCGCCCGCCAATGCGACTCTGCGCGCCATTCTCGAAGGGCTCGACATTCCCGAACTGGAGCCGGTGCCGCGCGACCATGTGCTGACCAAGGCGTTCTATCTGCTGCGCGACTTCCCCGGCCGCTTCACCGGCGGCACCACCTGGGTCGAGGCGCTGCCGGCGGCGGATGCGGCGGAAGAGCGCCCGGCCCGCGCCGGCGACGGCGTGTCGCCGGTCGTCATCACCTCCAACGACCTCGCCGGCGCCTGGGCGGTGGACGAGTTCGGCCAGCCCCTGCTCCCGGTCTCCGAGGGCGGTCCGCGCCAGCGCGAACTGGCCTACCGGGCCGGCGCCAATCTCGTGATGTATGTGCTCACCGGCAACTACAAGGCCGATCAGGTGCATGTGCCGGCGCTGCTGGAAAGGCTGGGGCAGTGAGGAGCATCATCACTCAGTCGTCGTCATCCCGGCCAAAGGCGAAGCCGCAGAGCCGGGATCGCTCTCCATTCTGCATGCGATCCCGGCGCGGCCTGCGGCCGTCCGGGATGACGGCTGGCGGAACCGCTGACGGACCCCACGCATGAATCTCGGCCTCGCCTTCGATCCGCTGATCCCGCTGCCCTGGCTCATCGCCGCCGCTGTGCTGGCCGGCGCCGTGGCGCTGCTGGTCGTCGTCTCGCGCACGCGCGGCTCGCTGCTGCGCGCGCTCGCCATCGCGCTGGCCGTGCTGGCGCTGGCCAATCCCTCGCTGACACGCGAGGAGCGCGAGCCGCTTTCCACCGTCGTCGCCGTCGTCGTCGACCAGAGCGCGAGCCAGGATTTCGGCGACCGCACCCAGATGACGCAGGCCGCCCGCGCCGAGCTCGACAGCCGGCTCGCCCGGCTGCGCGAACAGGGCGCCGAGATCCGCTTCATCGACGCCGGCGGCGGCGCCGGCGAGGTGGACGGCACGCGCCTGTTCACCGCGCTCTCCGCCGGCCTCGCCGATGTGCCGCCCGAGCGGGTGGCCGGCGCCATCTTCCTCACCGACGGGCGGGTGCACGACATCCCCGCCACCGTCGCCGCGCTCGGCTTCCGCGCGCCGGTGCATGCCATCATCTCCGGCCATGAGGGCGAGCGCGACCGCCGCGTGGCGCTCACCTCCACCCCGCGCTTCGGCATTGTCGGCCAGAACCAGACCATCGGCTTCCGCGTCGAGGATGAGGGCGCCCCGGCCGGCGCGCGCGTGTCCGTCACCGTGCGCCGCGACGGCGAGGTGGTGGCGCGCCCCATCGTCACCGCTGGCCAGCCGGCCGAGGTGGATGTCGAGATCACCCATGCCGGCGCCAATATCGTCGAGATCGAAGCGGCCGGGCTGGAAGGCGAACTGACCCCGGTGAACAACCGCGCCGCCGTCTCCATCGACGGGGTGCGCGACAAGCTGCGCGTGCTGCTCGTCTCCGGCGAGCCGCATGTCGGCGAGCGCACCTGGCGCAACCTGTTGAAATCCGACGCCAATGTCGATCTCGTCCACTTCACCATCCTGCGCCCGCCGGAGAAGCAGGACGGCACGCCGATCAACGAGCTGTCGCTCATCGCCTTCCCCACGCGCGAGCTGTTCCAGCAGAAGATCAAGGATTTCGACCTCATCATTTTCGACCGCTACGCCCAGCAGGGCGTGCTGCCGATGATCTATTTCGACAATATCGTGCGCTATGTCGAAGAGGGCGGCGCGCTGCTGGTGGCGGCCGGCACCGACTACATCTCCGACGGCTCGGTCTATTACACCCCGCTCGACGCCATCCTGCCCGCCGGCCCGACCGGGCAGATGACCGAGACGCCCTACCGCCCGCAGCTCACGCAGGCTGGCCAGCGCCACCCCGTCACCCGCGCCCTGCCGGGCTCGGAGAGCACGCCGCCGGCCTGGTCGCGCTTCTTTCGCCTGGTCGACACCGATGGCGCGCGCGGCACCAGCGTGATGGACGGGCCGAACGGCAAGCCCGTCGTGCTGCTCGACCGCGTCGGCGAGGGCCGCGTCGCCTTGCTGCTGTCGGATCATTTCTGGCTGTGGGCGCGCGGCTATGAGGGCGGCGGGCCGCATATCGACCTGCTGCGCCGGCTCTCGCATTGGCTGATGAAGGAGCCGGACCTTGAGGAGGAGCGGCTGCGCATGGTGGCCAGCGGCGGCGATATCATGGTCGAGCGCCAGACCATGGGCGACAGCGCCCCGCCGGTGACCATCACCACCCCCACCGGCGCCACCCGGCAGGTGACGCTGGAACCCGCCGCGCCGGGCCTGTTCCGCGTCACCTTCCCCGCCGACACGCTCGGCCTGTGGCGCGCCAGCGACGGCACCCACACCGCGCTGGTGAATATCGGCCCGCTCAACCCGCGCGAATTCGCCGAGGTAACCTCGACCACGCAGACGCTGCGCCCGATCCTGGAAGCGACCGGCGGCGGCGTCTGGCGCATGGCGGACCTCGCCGGCGGGGTGCCGCGCGTCGTCGCGGTGCGCTCGGGCGAGCGTTTCGCCGGCGAGGACTGGATGGGCCTCGCCATGCGCGATGTCTCGGTGGTGCGCGGGCTCGGCCTGTTCCCGCTCTTCGCCGGCCTCTCCGGCCTGCTGATCCTGCTCGCCGGCGTCGCCGCCGCCTGGGCGCGCGAGGGGCGGTAGGGCCGCCCCTGCGCGTGGCTTCTGCATAAGCGGGGCGCCGGGGCTGGCCCCCGCGCTTGCGACCGGTCATGTTCGTGCGCCAACGACTCGGAGCACCCATGAACCGCATCTATGGCTTCATCGCCGCCAGCCTCGATGGCTACATCGCCGACCCCAATGGGCGCCTCGACTGGCTCACCCCGTTCGACGATGTCGATTCCGGCTATGGCGCCTTCATCGCCGCGATCGGCACGGTGGTGATGGGCCGGGCGACCTATGAGGCGGTTCGGGCGATGCCCGGCGACTGGCTCTATGCCGGCAAGCGCGCACTCATCGTGACCTCCCGCCCCCTCGCCAACGCCCCTGACGGGGTGGAGGCGTGGCAGGACGGCGTGGCGGCCCTGATCGACCATGTGCGCGGGGGCGAGAGCGAGGGCGCCGCGTGGGTCGTCGGCGGCGGCGGGCTGCAGGCGGCCTTCATCGCCGCCGGCGCGTTTGATCGGCTGGACCTGTTCGTCATCCCCGTGCTGCTCGGCGGCGGCGTGCCGCTGTTCCCGCCCGGCGTCACGCCCGCCCGCCGGCTGACGCTGGAAGACACCGAGCGCTACGCCAACGGCATGGTGCGCCTGCGCTACGCGCTTTCCTGAACCGCCACCGGGGAGAACGCCTTGCGCACCGCGCCGCGCACCGCGTCCAGCGGCGTGGCGTCGAGCGGGCACACCAGCACCCGCGCCGGGTCCACCGGGCCGGGCAGGCTCACCTGCCCGCGCGGCACGCGCTGAAAGCCCATGCGGCCATAATAGGGCTCGTCGCCTACCAGCATCACCGCCCGCGCCGCGCCCTCTTCACCCAGCGCCGCCCGCGCCGCCTCCAGCGCCCGCTCCACCAGCCGCCGGCCGATGCCGTGCGAGCGGAAGGGCGGCTCGACGGTGAGCGGGCCGAGCAGCAGCGCCGGCAGTTCGCCGATCAGGATCGGCGTCAGCCGCACCGAGCCGACCAGCATGGTGCCGATGGAAGCGGTGAAGGAGAGGTCGCGCCGGTGCGGGTTGCCCTCGCGCAGCCGGAAGGCGGTGCGGGCATAGCGGCCGGGGCCGAAGGTGCGGGCGATCAGCCGCTCGATGGCGGCATCGTCGGCGGGCGTCTCGGGCAGCAGGGAAATGGAAAGCTCGGTCATCGGGGCACTCGGCGCTCAGGATCGGCGGGTCGCCGCACCGAGCGGCCGTCGATCACGGCAGCCGGCGGGCGCGGACGGGCAGGCACACGCGCGCAAGGGCGCGGCGGGCTCGCTCGTCTCGTCGTCGCTGGGCCGGCAACCGGAACATCGGGCTTTCCTCGATCGGACGCGCCCGATAGCACGGACCGCGCGCGAGGTCGAGCCGTTGCCGGCCCCGCGCGCGATGGATTAGCCTGTCCGCCTCATGACCCCGCCCGACATCCGCGCCCTCGCCCTGGAAGCCGCCACCATCGACGCCCTCGCCGCCCTGCTGATCGAGACGGTGGCGGGCGGCGGCTCGGTCGGCTTCATGCACCCGGTGGCGCCGGAAAAAGCCGCCGCCTTCGCCCGCGCCAGCCTGGAAGCGGCGGCGCGGGGCGAGCGCATCGTCTTCGGCGCCTTTGTCGACGGCGTGCTCGCCAGCACCGTGACGCTGCTGCTCGCTCTGCCGGAGAACCAGCCGCACCGCGCCGAGATCGCCAAGATGATGACCGCTCCCGCCTTTCGCGGCCGGGGCCTTGCCCGCGCGCTGCTGATCGAGGCTGAGCGCGAGGCGGTGGCGCGGGGGCGCACGCTGCTGGTGCTCGACACCGCCGAGCAGGAAGGCGCGGCCGGGCTCTATGAGAAAGCCGGGTTCATCCGCGTCGGCGCCATCCCGGATTTCGCGCTGAAGCCGCATGGCGGGCTCACCGCGACGCTGCTCTATGTGAAGCGCCTCGCCCCCGCAGGCTGATTCACCGGCATCCGCGCAAGACCGCCCTCTTCTTCGTGCAAACGGGAAAACTGGCCTCATCCGCCGCGCGCCCTATTGTCAGGGGCCTTAAAGGGAGAGCGCGCATGGGACTGCTGGTCGAGGGCAAATGGGTCGACAAATGGTACGATACCAAGAGCACGGGCGGGCGCTTCGTGCGCACCACCACAAGCTTCCGCAACTGGATCACCGCCGATGGCGCGCCGGGCCCTTCCGGTGAGGGCGGCTTTCCCGCCGAGGCCGGGCGCTACCATCTCTATGTCTCGCTCGCCTGCCCCTGGGCCCACCGCACGCTGATCATGCGGGCGCTGAAGGGGCTGGAAGACATCATCTCCGTTTCGGTGGTCGATCCCTTCATGGGCGAGGAAGGCTGGGTGTTCGCCGACCACGCCGCCCGCCGCAGCGCGGGCGCGACCAGCGATTCCGTGCTCGGCATGAAGCGGCTCTATGAGGTCTATCTCGCCGCCGACCCCACCTATTCCGGCCGCGTCACCGTGCCGGTGCTGTGGGACCGCAAGCGCGCCACCATCGTCAGCAACGAGTCGGCGGAGATCATCCGCATGCTCAACACCGCCTTCGCCGCCTTCACCGAGGACCGGCACGACTATTACCCCGACGCCCTTGCCGGTGAGATCGACGCGCTGAACGCCCGCGTCTATGACGCGGTGAATAATGGCGTCTACAAGGCCGGCTTCGCCACGACGCAGGAGGCCTATGAGGAAGCGGTCACCGCCCTGTTCACCGAGCTCGACGCGCTGGAGGCCCGGCTTGAGGGCCGCGACTGGCTGCTGGGCGAGGCGCTCACCGAGGCCGATATCCGCCTCTTCACCACGCTGATCCGCTTCGATCCGGTCTATGTCGGCCACTTCAAGTGCAACATCCGCCGGATCTTCGACTACCCGAACCTGTCGCGCTATGTGAAGGCGTTCTACGCCCTGCCGGGCGTTGCCGGCACGGTGAACCTCACCCACATCAAGCGGCACTATTACGAGAGCCACAAGACCATCAACCCCACAGGCGTGGTGCCGGTGGGGCCGGAGGTGTGGTGGGGGTGAGCGTCTCCGCTTCGCGCACTTCCCCGACGGGAATTCAATTGCGCGGTGCGACGCGGCGCTTATATTTCCGTTAGACGCATCGACCAGATCGGGCATAGCCATGTCGACGAAATCCCAGCATGTCGCGCCGCGTGGCGACAAGTGGATCGTCCGTACGACGGGTGCCGGGCGCGCCAGTGCGACTTTCGCCACCCAACAGGAGGCCGTGGCGCGCGCACGCGCGATTGCCAAGGAGCGCGGCACCGAGCTTTATATCCACGGCACCGATGGTCGCATCCGCGAGCGCATGTCCTACGGCAAGGATGCCCTTCCGCCGAAAGGGTGACATTTGCCGGAATTCGCGCGCAGCGTTTTCATCAACTGCCCATTCGACGAAGAATTCGAGCCCATTCTTCAGGCCGTGCTGTTCTGCACCGTCTATCTTGGCTTCACGCCGCGCATCGCCACGGAGAGCGGCGACTCGGGCGCGGTGCGGCTTGAGAAGATCAAGACGCTCATCGCAGAGTCGAAATACTCTATCCACGATCTCAGCCGCATTCAGGCGCGCCGCCGGGGCGAGCATTTTCGGCTCAACATGCCGTTCGAGCTTGGCCTCGACTATGGCTGCCGGCAGTTCTCGGGTGGCGAGCACCGTGCCAAGAGAATCCTCATACTGGAAGAAAGGCCCTATCGTTATCAGGCCGCCATTTCGGATCTCGCGGGCTGCGATATCCAGGCCCATGCGGGAAACTTCGCCATCGCCGTCCGAAAGGTCCGCAACTGGCTGGTGAGTGAAGCCGACATCCGCGCCGATGGCGCCACCCGCATTCTCGCCGCGTATGAAGACTTCCAGACATGGTACTATGAGCAGCAACTCGCCGCTGGCTTCTCCGAGCGTGACATCAAGGACTATCCGACGGCCGAGCTGTTGGTCGCGATGAAGCAGTGGGTCGCGGCCGAAAGGGGATCCTAGCCCCCTCACTTCCCGTCGAACCACGCCTTCCATTGCGGCACGGCGGTGGCGAAGGTGCCGCGATGCGTGGTCTTGCCGGTCGAGACCGCCTCCACCGCCGGGTTCCCCGTGCCCATCGCCCGCTGATAGGTCTGCACGAGCTGGCCGAGGCCGGGGGTGATCACCTCATCCGCCTCGCCATAATAGTTGCGCACCGGCGACTGGATCACCCAGCGATAGGCGGTGGTCGCCTTGACCAGCCGGCCATAGGCCGAGTCCGCGAAGAATTGCGGGTCGAAATAGGCCGGGCGGATCAGCTTCCTGAGGTCGGTGGGAATGGCGGCGGGGTCATAGGGCTCGCGCGCATAGGCCTTGCGGGCGATCTCATAGCTCTCCTCGGTCAGCAGCGCCCGCGCCAGCCCCGGCACGCCGTAATAATTCTCGAACGAGAAGGAGGAGAGGATGAACAGCGTCGTCACCCAGGAAGCATCGTTGGCGCGGGGAAAGTCGAGAAAGCCGCTCAGCGCGACATAGATGTCCACCGGGGCGCTGGCAGTGGCGGCGGCGTTCACCTTCACGCCCTCGGCCTCCAGCTTTTCCAGCAGCGCCATGGTGACGAAGCCGCCCTGCGACCAGCCGGCGAGATAGAGCTTCGGCGTGTCGATCTTCAGCGCCGCCAGCACCTGCCGGCTGGCGTTCAGCATGTCGGCGGTGGCCTGCTGGTGGCTCGCCTTGACCATATAGCCCTCCGGCTCGGTGGAGAGGCCGAGGCCGAAATAATCGGCGCCGATCACCACATAGCCCTGCCCGGCGAACTGCGCGACCATCAGCGCCGTCTCCGGCGACTGGTCGATGAAGGAGGGCACCTCCTGTTTCCCATACACCGTGCCGTGCTGGTAGGACACAAGCGGGAAGCTCGCGCCGGGCAGGTCGGGAATGGCGATCAGCCCGGTGGCCAGGGTCGGCCGGTTGCCGCGTTCGGGAATGAGCGAGGGGTAGGTGACGCGGTAGAGCTTCACCGCGTTGCGCGCCGGCGTATAGGCGACGCTCACCCCGGCAAAGGCCGGCATCTCCGCCGTCAGCACCGTGTTGAGGCGCGCGACATCCCAGCGTTCGAGAAGTTCATAGCGCACTCCGCCGGCCACCGTAACGGCGCCGGTCTCCTGCGCCCGCGCCGGGGAGGCGACAGCGAGAAAGAGCAGGCTGAGGAACAGGGCGAAAGGCGCGGCGACGCCGCGACGGCGGGAGAACAGGGCCATGATCTGCCGGAAGCTGGGAGTGGCGGGCCGCGCACCGGCAAGGCGCCGGCACGCCCTCGCCAGATACCACTCTCAGCCGGCCAGCGCCACGCTCTCGCTTGCCGCGGCCATCTCCGCCTCGGTGCGCTTGCGGAAGCGCACCATGGTGTACATGCCCAGCGCCACGTCGCGCTTCACCGGCAGGTCCACCGTGCCGTTGCGCACCGCCCAATTGTGCAGGCGGGCGAACTGGAATTCCGGGCGCCAGCCCAGCTTGCGGGCGCGGCGCGCGAACCAGCGCTCGAACACGGCGCGCGGGCCGTCCTCGGCGCCGAGATGGTTGACGAGGATGATCTCGCCGCCGGGCTTGAGCACCCGGGCCATCTCGTCCAGCGTCTGCTCGGGGTGCGGCACCACGGTGATGACGAACTGCGCCATGACAACGTCGAATGAATTGTCGGCGAAGCCCATATGGGCGCCGTCCATCAGGCACAGGCCCTCGACATGCGAGAGCCCTTCCTTCGCCACCTTCTCATGCGCCTTGCGCAGCATGGGCTCGGAAATATCGACGCCGACGATGCGGTTGCTGCGCTTATAGGCCGGCAGGGCGAAGCCGGTGCCGACGCCGAAATCGAGGATCCGCCCGCCGATCTGCTCCGCCGCCTTCAGCGCCGCCTTGCGGCCCGGTTCGAACACCGCGCCGAAGACGATGTCGTAAATCGGCGCCCAGCCGGCATAGGCCTCCTGGACGGTGGCGTGGTCGAGATCGGTCTTCATGCGGTTCCCCTTGCACAACCCCGGGCCGGCGCGCCCCTGCCCTTCCGTAACGTCGACTCAGGCCGAACGTGCCATCATCTCCACGTCACGTGTCAGTGTGGTGAACGGCGCCGCCGGGCGGCGGATCACCCCGCCGCCGAGCATGCGGGTGCCGGCCTCGCCATCCTCATAGAACACGCAGGCCTGCCCCGGCGCCACGCCTTCCTCGGTGCCGTGCAGCCGCACCTCGACCCCGCCGCCTTCCGCCGGGGCGAGATGGCCGGGCACCGGCGCGCGCGAGGAGCGCACCTTGACGTAAAGCTCGCGCTCGCGCGCGGCGGCCTCCTCCAGCGTTTCCGCGTCGAGCCAGTTCACCTCGTCGATGCGGATGGCGGACACGCCGAGCGCGGCGCGCGGGCCGACCACCACCTGCCGGCGGGCAGCGTCGATGCCCACCACATAGAGCGGCTCGGAGGCGGCGATACCGAGCCCCTTGCGCTGGCCGATGGTGAAACGCATCACCCCGGCATGGCGGCCGAGCACCCGCCCGTCGAGATGCACGATCTCGCCCGGCTCGGCCGCTTCCGGGCGCAGCTTCTCGACAATGGCGGTGTAATGGCCATTGGGCACGAAGCAGATGTCCTGGCTGTCCGGCTTGTCCGCCACCTTCAGCCCGAAGCTCTCGGCCAGCGCCCGCACTTCCGGCTTGGTGGTCTCGCCGAGCGGGAAGCGCAGCATGTCGATCTGCGCCTGGGTGGTGGCGTAGAGGAAATAGCTCTGGTCGCGGCTCTCGTCGAGCGGGCGGAACAGCCCGCGCCGCCCGCCCTCCAGCGCCCGGCTGGCGACATAATGGCCGGTGGCGAGAATATCGGCGCCGAGGTCGCGCGCGGTCTCCAGGAGATCGCGGAACTTCACCGTGCGGTTGCAGTCGACGCAGGGAATGGGCGTCTCGCCGGCCGCATAGGCATCGGCGAAGCGCTCGATCACCGCGTGGCGGAAGCGGCTTTCATAGTCGAGCACGTAATGGGGAATGCCGAGCTTCTCCGCCACGGTTCGGGCGTCATAGATGTCCTGCCCGGCGCAGCAGGCACCGGGGCGGTGGTGCATCGCCTCGCCATGGTCGTAGAGCTGCAGCGTCACCCCCACCACGTCATAGCCGGCCTGCGCGTAAAGCGCGGCGACGACGGAGGAATCCACGCCGCCCGACATCGCGACCACGACGCGCGTCTGGCTGGGGGCTCGGTCGGTGTCGTCGAGGCGGATCATGGGGCGGGACTGGAACCGGGAATAAAAGGGCGCGGGTGCGTCGCACTATATAGGGCACCGCGGCGAATTCATGAACCCTGTCCGACGCGGCCGGCAACGCGCGGTAACTTTATCCGACGCCACCCCGCCCGCTACCATTGCCGTTGCGACATCAAAAGTAAACAAACTCCTTCGCAACTATTAACGAAGCAGCAATCACTTAGCGCTCACGGAGTGGTGATTCGCTTAGGAGAATATTTAAATCTCCAACGCTATGCTCACTTTCATTGGTCGTGTGTATTGAGTGAGTGAAACATGACAGAACCCTATCGCCCGAGGGTGAAGTATGTAATCGGGCCGGACGGAAGTCCGTTGACCATTGCTGACCTGCCCCCGCCGAACACCCGGCGCTGGGTCATCCGCCGCAAGGCGGAAGTCGTTGCCGCCGTCCGCGGCGGGCTCCTCAGCCTGGAGGAAGCCTGCAGCCGCTATACGTTGACCACGGAAGAATTTCTGTCCTGGCAGGCCTCCATCGACCGCCACGGCCTCGCCGGCCTGCGCACCACGCGCATCCAGCAATACCGGCAGTAAGCGGCGACGGTCCCGGCTCCCTTCCCCGCCTCAGGCGAGATCTTGGAGAAACGCCGCCAGTTCGTCGCCGGCGGTTTCCACCCTTCCCACATTCAGCACGGTGAGGTCCGGCGGAGCGTCGAGCGCCGGCTCGCGCGCCAGTCGGGCGAGCACGTCCTGCGCGCTCTCGCGCCCCCGCGCGGCGATGCGCGCGGCCAGCATCTCCACCGGCGCGGTGACATGCACCGTCTTCACCCGGGCGAAGCGGCGGCGCGCCTCGCTCACCGCCGCGCGCGAGCCATTGGCGACGACGGTGCAGCCGGCGAGAATATCCTGCGCCACCTCCGCCCCCAGCGCGTAGCTCAGCCCGTTGGCCTGCCAGTGGAGCGGAAAGCTGCCGAGCGCGACGCCTTGCGCGAAGTCGCGCTCGTCCACCGCGATATGGTTCTCGGTGGCATCCGCCGGCCGGGTGATGCGCCGGCGGGCGAAGCGTATGTCGGTGCGCTCGGCCAGCCGCGCGCTTGCATAGGCGAGCAGCGTGTCCTTGCCGGCGCCCGAGGGGCCGACCACCAGCACCAGCAGGCCGGGGCCGAGCTTCTCCCCGCCGAGCTTTTCGTCCACGCCCGCTACCGCCATCACATCCGCGCTCACGAAATCCGCTCCCCCTGCCGCCACACCGCCCGCGCCGCCGGGCCGGCCCCGGCCGCCGAGACGCGGAAGAAATCCGCCCGCAGCCCCGGCGCCAGCCGGCCGCGATCGGCAAGCCCCGCCGCTTGCGCCGGGTTGGCGCTCACCATCGCCACCGCCTGCGGCAGCGTGACGCCCGGCACACGCTGCGGCAGTTCGAACACCGCCAGCAGCAGGCTGCCGGGCACATAGTCGGAGGAGAGAATATCGAGCACGCCGCGCCGCGCCAGAGTCTCGGCGGCGACATTGCCGGTGTGCGAGCCGCCGCGCACGATGTTGGGCGCCCCCATCAGCACGCGAATGCCGGCCTGATGCGATCCGTCCGCCGCGCGGTCGGTGGTGGGGAATTCGGCGATGGCCACCCCGTCGCCGATTGCTTCCGTCACATGGTCGTCAGTGGCGTCGTCATGGCTCGCCAGCACGATGCCCTGCGCGCGGGCCATTTCCACCAGCCGGGCGCGGTTGGGCCGGGCGTAGCGGGCATGCGCCTCCTGCCGCTCGGCGACGATGAGGTCGAGATCGGCGTCGCTCATGCCGCTCTTCTTCTTGTAATAGCTGCGGAACTGCGCCTCGGTCATGAACTGGCGCTGCCCCGGCGTGTGGTCCATCAGCGAGATCAGCCGCACACCTTCGCTCTCCACCAGCGCGGCCGCTTCCTCCACCACGCCGTCAGCCGTCACCTCGCAGCGCAGATGCACGAAATGTTCCGCCCGCAGCACGCCGGCCGCGCTCGCCTCGCGCACCGTGGCGGCGAGCAGCGGCGCGTCGCCATCCATGCCGGCGGCGCGCTTGTCCGGCCAGACGCGCAGGGAATCGAATACGGTAGTGATGCCGGAGGCGGCGATCTGGGCGTCATAGGCGGTCACGGCGGCGAAGGCGTTCCAGGTCACGCGCGGGCGCGGGTAGAGATGCCCCTCGACATGGTCGGTGTGCAGCTCGACAAAGCCGGGCAGCACATGGTCGCCGCCCATGTCGACGGCCCCGCGCGGCGCCGTGCCCTCGCCGATCTCGGCGATGATCCCGTCGCGCACCACGAGATGGCCGGGGCGCACCGCGTCCTCCAGCACCAGCAGGGCGTTGGCATAGACCGTCTCGTTCATCATTCCCTCACGCCGCCGCTCACGCCGCCATCTGGCCGAAGCTGGTCACGTCGATCACCCGGTCGCACACGGCTTCCCGCACTTCCGCGTCGTGGAAAATGCCGAGAATGGCGACGCCGGCCCGCTTCTTCTCCTCGATCAGCTGCACGACCACCGCGCGGTTGGCCGCGTCCAGCGAGGCGGTCGGCTCGTCCATCAACAGCAGCGGGCGATGGGCGATCAGCCCGCGGGCGATGTTCACCCGCTGCTGTTCGCCACCGGAAAAGGTGGCGGGCGGCAGGCTCCACAGCCGTTCCGGCAGGTTCAGCCGGGCGAGCAGGTCGCCCGCGCGGGCCACCGCTTCGTCAGGCGCCACGCCGTCATGGATCAGCGGCTCGGCCACCACGTCGCGGGCACCGACGCGCGGGATCACCCGCAGGAACTGGCTGACATAGCCCATGGTGGTATCGCGCAGCTTGATCAGCCGGCGCGGGGCCGCAGTGGCGACATCCACCACCTCGTCGCCGTCGCGCACGCGGATGGCGCCGTCATCGACGCGGTAATTGCCATAGACCATCTTCAAGAGCGAACTCTTGCCCGCGCCCGAAGGCCCGCCGAGCGCCACGCATTCGCCGGCATAGAGGTCGAAGCCGGCGCCGTTCACGACCGGCAGCCGTGCCCCCTCGCGCAGATGCAGGATGAAGGTCTTGGCGACGCCGGAAACGGAAAGGATGGGGTTAGTCGCCATGTCATGTCTCCCTTGTCATCCCGGCCGAAGCGAAGCGGAGAGCCGGGATCGCGGGCCGACCGCGCGCTCCCGTCGGCAGACGATCCCGGCTCGGCGCGTGCCGCGCCGTCCGGGATGACGGTGAAGAGGGGGGTGCCATGCTCACGCCGCCAGTACGGAGGAAACGAGCAACTGCGTGTAGGGCTCGCGCGGGTCGTCCAGCACCTGGTCAGTGATCCCCGTCTCGATCACCCGCCCGTGCCGCATCACCACCATGCGGTGGGACAGCAGCCGGGCGACGGCGAGGTCGTGGGTGACGATGACCACCGCCAGCCCCAGCTCCGCCACGAGCTGGCGGATCAGGTCGAGCAGGCGCGCCTGCACCGACACGTCGAGCCCGCCGGTGGGCTCGTCCATGAACACGAGGCGCGGGCGGGTGACGAGATTGCGGGCGATCTGCAGCCGCTGGCGCATGCCGCCGGAAAAGGCGCGCGGGTCGTCGTCCACCCGGTCGGCGGCGATCTCGACCTTGGCCAGCCAGTCGATGGCCTCGTCGCGGATATGGCCATAGTGGCGCCAGCCGACCGCCATCAGCCGCTCGCCGACATTGCCGCCGGCCGAGACCGCCATGCGCAGCCCATCCGCCGGGTTCTGCCGCACGAAGCCCCAGTCGGTGCGCATCAGCAGCCGCTTCTCGGCCGCGCCGAGGCTGGCGAGGTCGGCAAGCCGCCCGTCGCGCAGCCGGTAGGAAACGCGCCCGGCGCTGGCGTCGAGTTCGGTGGAGAGCAGGCCGAGCAGGGTCGACTTGCCGGAGCCGGATTCCCCGACCACGGCGAGCACCTCGCCGGGATACACCTCCAGCGACACGTCGCGGCAGCCGATACGGGCGCCGTAATTCTTCGACAGACCCTCGGCGATGAGAAGGGGTTGTTCAATCATGACGCGCCTCTCCTCTACTTCGTCTTCCCGGACGGCGCGGCACGCGCCGATCCGGGATCGCTTGCCGAAGGAAGCGCGCCGTTGTCGCGCGATCCCGGCTCTGCGCCGCTGCGCGGCTCCGGCCGGGATGACGGCATATCCGGCGCCGCCATCTCCCCCCGATGCCCCGCTTCCTGCCGCTCGTTGCAGTAATCCGTGTCGGAGCACACGAACATCCGCCCGCCGCGATCATCGAGGATCACCTCGTCGAGATAGACCCCGGTCGCCGCGCACAGCGCGCAGGGCTGGGCGAAGCGCTGAACCCGGAACGGGTGGTCCTCGAAATCGAGCGAGCGCACCCGGGTAAAGGGCGGAATGGCGTAGATGCGCTTCTCGCGCCCGGCACCGAACAATTGCAGCGCCGGGCAATCGTCCAGCTTCGGGTTGTCGAATTTCGGGATGGGGGACGGGTCCATCACATAGCGCCCCGCCACTTCCACGGGGTAGGCATAGGTGGTGGCGATATGGCCGTGGCGGGCAATGTCTTCATACAGCTTCACATGCATGAGGCCGTATTCCGCCAGCGCGTGCAGTTGCCGCGTCTCGGTCTCGCGCGGTTCCAGAAAGCGCAGCGGCTCGGGGATCGGCACCTGATAGACGAGAATCTGGCCCTCAGTGAGCGGCGTCTCAGGCACGCGGTGGCGGGTCTGAATGACCGTCGCCTCGCGGGCCGAGGTGGTGGTGGCGACGCCCGCCGTCTTCTCGAAGAAGCCGCGAATGGCCACCGCATTGGTGGTGTCGTCGGCGCCCTGGTCGATGACCTTCAGCACATCCTCCGGCCCCAGAACGGCGGCGGTCACCTGCACGCCGCCCGTGCCCCAGCCATAGGGCATCGGCATTTCGCGCGCGGCGAACGGCACCTGATAGCCCGGCACGGCGATGGCTTTCAGGATCGCCCGGCGGATCATCCGCTTCGTCTGCTCGTCGAGATAGGCGAAATTATAGGTGATTTCGGGCATGGCCCCGGTCGCGTGGGCGTTCATTCCGCCGCCTCCTTGATGCCGTCCGCCGGCCGCTCGGCTGCCTGTTCCGCGCGCATGCGGCGCACCAGGTCGAGTTCCGCCTGGAAGTCGACGTAATGCGGCAGCTTGAGGTGCTCGACGAAGCCAGTCGCCTGCACATTGTCGCAATGGGAGAGCACGAATTCCTCGTCCTGCGCCGGGGCGCCGGGCTCCTCGCCCAGTTCCTTCCAGCGCAGCGCCCGCTCCACCAGCGCCATGGACAGCGCCTTGCGCTCGCATTGCCCGAAGACGAGGCCATAGCCGCGGGTGAATTGCGGCGGCGTGGTCGCCGAGCCCTTGAACTGGTTCACGCTCTGGCATTCCGTCACCTGCACGGTGCCGAGCGAAAGCTCGAAGCCGAGTTCCGGCGCGTCGAAGATCACCTCGACATCGCCGAAGCGGATTTCGCCGACAAAGGGGTGCGAGCGGGCATAGCCGCGCTGGGTGGAATAGCCGAGCGCCAGCAGATAGCCCTCATCGCCGCGCGCCAGCGTCTGCAGCCGGGTGGAGCGGTCGACGGGATAGGAGACCGGGGCGCGGGTGATGTCGAAGGGCTCGACGCCCTCATCGGCGGGGGCGGCCTCGATCAGCCCCTCCTGCCCGAGCAGGTCGGTGACGCGCGGCATGGCGACGGGGGCATCAGCGGCCGGATCGGCCTGTCCGGTCTCATCGTCCACCTCACCGGACTCATCGGTCACGCCGAGAGAGGTATCCAGCAGCCGATGGGTGTAGTCGAATGTCGGGCCGAGGAGCTGGCCGCCCGGCAGGTCCTTATAGGTGGCGGAGACGCGCCGGCGCACCAGCATGTCAGATGTATCAAGGGCTTGCGCATAGCCGAAGCGCGGCAAAGTGGTGCGGAAGGCGCGGATGAGGAAGATCGCCTCGATCAGGTCGCCGCGCGCCTGCTTCACCGCCAGTGCCGCCAGTTCCACATCGTAAAGCGACCCCTCCGCCATCACCCGATCGACCGCCAGCGTCAATTGCTCGGCGATCTGGGCGAGGCTGATCGAGGGCAAATTCTTGTTGCCGCGCCGACGCTTAGCGAGAAGCGCGTGCGCGTTGCGGATGGCTTTTTCGCCGCCCTTGGCCGCCACATACATGGCTCAACCCTCCTTCACGGTGACGGAACGCGGCAGGCCGGCAACCCCGCCCGCCCCCGCCAGCAGAAGGTCAACCCCGAGCGGAAAGCCCGCCCGGTTCGCCGCCATGCGGTCGATGAAGTCCCCCGGTAGCGGCGTCGCGCCGAAAGCGGTGCGGCCGTTGATTCCCGGCCCTTCCAGCACCAGCCCGGCGGTGAAGGATTCCACCTGCAGGATCAGCGTCGCGGCGTCATCGGGGAACTCCGGCGAGCCCTGCGCGAAGTCGAAAAAGTCAGGCATCTCAGCGGGTTCGGCGATCACCGCGAAGCGGGCCTCGCGGGCGTCCGTGACAATCGGCGCGCCGGTGTGGAAGCGCAGGAACGCCGCCACCTCGGACGAGCGGGCCAGCGCCGCATCGAGCCAGAGCGGGGTCTCATAGTCGCACAGCGCCAGCACCAGAGCCGCCGCTTCAGGGTTGAGCGGCGCCGGCGGGGTGAGCGTGGCCGTGATCGGCTCGACCCGGCCGGGCCGCGACAGCGCCCACATGGCGGCACGGAAGCTCGCCTGCGAATCGAAGACCGGATCGTCGAAGCCCGTGGCCATAAGTGTTTGCGACATATCAATCTTCCCCGCGCACAAGGGTGAAGAAGTCGACCTTGGTGGCCGCCGTTTCCGCCCGCACCTGCGCCGCTTCCGCCGCCAGCCGCGCCCGCACCGGCCCGAGCGCCGCCTCCACATCGGCCCGCCGGACCTCGTCCTGCCACAGCGCATCGAGAATGGCGGCGGCGCGCGCCGCCTTCACGTCGCGCCCGAGCCGATAAGCAAAGCCGCTGGCACCGCCCTCCAGCCGAACGGCGGCGCGGGAAACCGTCGCCTCGCCGAGATTGAACGGCGCACCGTCGCCGCCGGTCCGACCGCGCAGCATCACCAGCCCCACCTCCGGCGGCTTGAGATCGGAAGCGGAAGGCAGGGGGGCGAAACCGGCCAGAACGGCCTCAAGCTCGTCCCGCCCGGCGCGCGCCATCAGCGCCATCGCAGCCTGTCGGGCGGCGTGCAAAGCCGCATCGCCACTGGGTTTCGAGGGGGAAGCCTGCATGTGAAAAATCCGCTGACGTGCCGTTAAGGCCGTTTACTTTTCGGCGGATTTGTATATTCATCTATACAAATAGGCAAGCGCAGTTTCTGCAGCGCGGTGGAAAATATGGACCTGACCAACGACAGCGCGGTGACACCGCCGGCCTTACCGGCCGAGGATGTGACACGCGGCACCGGCGTCGCCCTGTGGAAACAGATCGCCGAACGGATCGAGGCGGAGATTGTCGACGGGCGCCTCGCCCCCGGCGTCCGCCTGCCGACGGAAAACGAGCTGGCAGAACGGTTTGGCGTGAACCGCCACACGCTCCGGCGCGCGCTCGCCCATCTCACCGAACGGCGGCTGATCGAGGCGACGCCCGGGCGCGGCACCTTCGTAAAGGAGCCGCCGATCCGCTATCCCATCGGCCCGCGCACCCGCTTTTCCGAGATCGTCGCACGCGAGGGCCGCGCGCCCAGCGGCAGGCTCATCGGTTCGCGCATCGAGCCGGCCTCCACCGAGATCGCGCAGGCTCTGGGCCTCGCCCCCGGCGCCGAGGTGCTGCGGGTGGACATGATCCGCGAAGCCGATGGCGTCCCCATCACCGTCGCCTCGCACTGGTACGAGGCCGAGCGCTGCCGCGACCTCGATCTCTTGGTCGCCGCCACCGGCTCGGTGACGCGGGCGCTGGAAACGCTCGGCCTCGGCGATTACCGTCGGCTGGAAACCCGCATCACCGCCCGCCCCGCCGATGAGGAGGATTGCCGCCTGCTCGCCCTCCCCGCCGGGCGCACCGTCATGGTACTGGACGCCATCAATGGCGATCCCCAGCGCCGCCCGATCCAATATTCGCGTGCCCGCTTCTGCGCCGACCGGGTGCAGCTCGTGGTGAAGAACTGAAAGGACAGATCATGGCCGCCCTCACCCGCCTTGAGGACCTTCGCGCGCTCTATGGCGAGGTGCGCGAACGCAGCCGCCGCAAGGTGTTGCCGGCCATCGACCCGCACTCGCGCGCCTTCATCGGCTTCTCGCCTCTGGTCATGCTGTCCTCGATGGGCGCGGATGGCCGCGCCGATGTCACCCCGCGCGGCGACGCGCCAGGCTTCGTCGCGGTGGAAGACCCCTCCACCCTGCTGCTGCCGGACCGGCCCGGCAATAACCGGCTGGACACGCTCACCAATCTGATCGCCAATCCGGCGGTCGGCCTGCTGTTCCTCATTCCCGGCGTCGACGAGACGCTGCGCGTCAATGGCCGCGCCGAGATCCGCGACGACGCGGATCTGCTCGCCCGCTTCATCGTCGACGGCAAGGCGCCAAGGACGGTGCTGTGCATCGCGGTGGAGGAGGTTTATATCCATTGCGCCAAGGCCTTCATGCGGTCGGGCGCGTGGAATCCCGACAGCTTCCTGCCGCGCGACAGGCTGCCCAGCATGGGCGAGATCATGCGCGACCAGCTCGGCATGGCCAGCGCCGAGACCCAGGCCGAGATGCTGGAGCGCTACCGCGCGACGCTGTACTGAGGTCCCGCCAACGGCCCATTAACCCGATCGCGCCATGATGGGGCGAGGGAAACGGGGATCAGCGCGATGGACGACGAGCGCCTGCGGGGCGAGACGCCCGGCCTGTCGCTGCGCGAGGCGATCCGCGCCGCGCGGATGGAGGCGGCGGAGCGCTCCGGCGTCATCGTCGAGCTGCGCGACGCCACCCTCGCCCGCCTCTCCATGCTGAACGAACTGCTCGACCCGGTCTTCGCCCAGGTGCCGCTGGAGCATGCCGACCTGTTCGACCGCGGCCTGATGCCGGGCGAGATCCCGCGCCTGTTCATCGACATGGTCGCGCATGTGACGCTGGCGCGCGACCGGCGCACCTACCGCTTCCTGCAGGATGCCCGCTCGGGCCGGCATGTGCTGGCGGAAAGCGCCAACCCCAACGACATTGTCGACGCGGTGACGCGCTATATCGCCCGCCGGTTGATCGCTCGCGAACAGGCCATGGTGAGTATCGGCGCGCCGGCTGAAATCGCTCCCATCGAACCGCACCCCGCGCCGCATCGCCCCCCACCAACGCCGGAGCCGCCCCGCCCCCGCGGTGCCGCCTTGCCCTTCCTTCTGGGGCTAGCGCTCGGCGCCCTCGCCATGCTCGCGCTGGCGGCGTTTTATCCTGATATCACAGACCGCTTGTGGGCCCGGTGATCACCCGCGTGCCGCGCGTGGCCACCGTTGTCTCGCCACGCTGGAAGCCGCGCGCCTCCAGCGTGCAGCGCCAGGGGAAAGCCCCGTCGGACACACGCTCGATGCGGTAGAGATGATAGCCGCCCGGCCAGTGGCGGTCTTCCGGTCCGGCAGCGAAGGACGGCGCCTCGACGACCGGGATCAGGCCGGAATGCGGGCCGGGTATCATCTCCACCATCGGCACATGATCATGGCCGCAAATGACGAGTTCCGCCCCGTGGCGGGCGAGTACCTCGCGCACACGCCCTTCATCGACCAGCCGCTTGTGCCCGGCGCGGATACCGGCAGGCGGATGATGGATCATCACCACCCGGAACGCGCCCTCGGCGCCGAGCTGGTCCAGCACCGCAGCCAGCCGCTCGCGCTGGGCCCGCCCCACCTTGCCGGTCGCCATGAACGGCCGAGTGGGAATGGCGGAGGACACGCCGATCAGCGCCACCTCGCCACGTCGCCGGACGAAGGGGAAGGCGCTCTCATCGGTCACATCGCCATTCACCCCGTCGCCACGCATATAGTCGCCCCAGTTGAGGAGCGAATGGTGGGCGGTGGAGCGGACATAGGCATCGTGATTGCCGGGCACGACCGTGACATCCGGCCCCTCACCCAGCGATTTCAGGAAGTTCAGCCCGGTGGCGAACTCGGCCGCGAGGCCGACATTCACGAGATCGCCGGTCACCGCGATATGATCGGGCGCCATCGCCTTGATGTCGTCCACCAGCAGGTCGATCGTGGCGATGGAGAAACGGTGCTGGCGGCCGCGCCGCCAGTTGAGCACGCCAAGCGCCCGCTTTCCGGCCAGCTCGGCGAAGCGAGCGCGCGGCAGCGGTCCCAGATGAGCGTCGGTGACATGGGCGAGGACAAACACGCGGGCATCCTTATCAGCCCGGAGCGGGGAAAGGAAAGCGCCGACGGTCACGCTGATCGCAGCCCGCCGGCGCCGATGACACCTTTCCAGCGGCTTTTCGTCCGGCTCGCCCACCGCTGGAGCCGCCTTACCCGGAGCGTCACCCTTGGCGTGCGGGCGGTGGTGAGGGACGCAAACGGCCATGTCCTGCTCGTTCGCCACACTTATGTCCCGGGCTGGCACCTGCCCGGCGGTGCCGTCGATCGCGGGGAGAGCGCGGATGAGGCGGTCACGCGGGAACTTTTCGAGGAAGCCGCCATCACCGTCACCGCCGCCCCGCGCTTGCTGGGCATTCTGCTCAACCGGCACCTCGGGGCGCGCGATCATGTGGCGCTCTATGTCGTGGAAAGGTTCGAGCGCCACACCGACTGGACGGCGAATCGCGAAATCGCCGCCATCGGCTTTTTCGACCTCGCCGCCCTGCCGCCGGACATCTCGCCGGCCACGCGCCGGCGCCTCGCCGAACTACGGGATGGCCGTCCCGTCGCTTCCCATTGGTGACGCTGGCGGGGGGCAATGCACTTTCCCGCCTTGACACCGTCGGGGCCGCTTCCTTATATCGCGCCACTTCGCGCATCGGTTCGCCGGTTCGCTGTGGCGGGGTAGCTCAGCTGGTTAGAGCACGGGAATCATAATCCTGGGGTCGGGGGTTCAAGTCCCTCTCCCGCTACCACTCGAACCCGAGACTTTTCAACGGGTTAGCGAAGTCTTCCAAGAGAACACCGAGAGAACATGCGACGCCTCGTGCGACTTTCGCCGGGGGTCGCACGGTCGCATGTGCGACCTTTGTTCTCAAACCCCATGAATCGGCGTGCGACGGACACGGGATTTCCGGGGCGTCACACGGCGCTGCCGCGCTGCTCCATCCAGTTCATCAGCTTGCTGATGGCGGTGTCCGCCATTTCGGGGTGCAGCGCCAGATAGTGCTTGAGCACGGTGTGGATCGAGGCCAGCGAGTGACCGGTGATCGACGCGATTTGCAGCACGTTGCATTCCGCCCGGGCCAGCCATGTCACCGCCGTGTCGCGCAGGTCCTGGTCGCGCTTGGTGGCGACCGAGGGACACGGCTGCAGCCGCCAGTTCTCGGTGCCGGTGGGCTGCTCCGGCCCCAGCTCGGTGCCGAGCGATGTGTGCACCAGGCCGCGCGCGGCGACCTCGCGCACCCGCATGAAGACATGCTTGTACCAGTCGCGCAGGAAGGGGCGGCGCCCGGTCTCGTCCACGATCACCAGCCGGCGGGCGCGTGCGTCCGCCTCCTGCTGGCTCTCCCTGCCCTCCGGCCGGCCGACCAGCGGCATGGAGAAGCGGCGGCGCTCCGCCGCTTCCAGCCGGGCGGCGAGTTGCGGCGCCGCCGGGATGGCGACGACGGCGCCGGTCTTGGACTGGCGGAACACCAGGCGCTTGGCATCGTCCGTGCCGGCGCGCTCATAGGCCAGACGGTCGTTCTGCCGCTGGCCGGTGAACAGGCCGAACAGGATGGCGTCGCCGATCTCCGGCCGGCCCCAGGCATCGGCGGCGGCGACCATGGCGGCGATCTCGAAATCCTCCCACACGCACAGGCGCGGTTCCAGCATCGGCTTTTCCAGCCCGATCCACGGATTGAGGGTGATGCCGCCGCGCCCGCGCGCCTTGGCCCATTTCCAGAGGCTGGACAGCACCGCCACGGCCGAGCGGGCGGCGGCAAGGCCGCGCTCCTCCCACATGCGGTCGAAGATGGCCTGCGCCAGCTGCGGCGTGATGGCCGGCGGCGGCTCCTGTGCCAGCGCGGGATCATACTTCCACAGGCTCGCCAGCTTGCCCTTGTAATCCGCCGCCGTGACGGCCGAGAGGCCGGCTTCCACGCGCTTGCCCTTGACCTCGCCGCCCCGGAATTTGGGGCTCTCGAACCATTCGTCCGCGAGGCCCTGAATTGTCTGGTGGCGCGGGCGGCGGATGGCTGGCAGGCGGCCGGTTTCCGCCTTCGCCTTGCGGCGCCCCGCCACCTCGGTCGCGCGGGCATGCGCCCATTCCGCGGCTTCCTGCGGGCTCATCCATCGCCCGTCCGCGTGGCGAAGATCCTCGCCCTTGTAACCGAGCTTGCGCAGCTTCGGCCCCGGGTTGAACCGGGGCCGGCCGTCGCGCCAGCTCACATTGGGTATGCGTATGGTGAGCTTCGCCATGGAAGCCGCCCCCCTGCCCTTGCCCGTCTGCACGGGGGCGGAGTCTAGCTTCTTGCGGGCGCGCGTCGAGCGGGTCATGCAACGAGCCTCCGGTTCTCAAGATCAATCCGGCCGTTGTCGAACATGTGGAACATGTCCAGCAGGTAGACCGGGTCGCCCGGAAGCCAACGATGCAGGTTCCAATAGGCCAACAGCTGAGGTCGAACGTTCGGCCCGTAAGCTGCCAGCCGCGCTCGTGCGCGACGCCAGAGTGCAGCGCGCTTGTCGCGATAATCCTGCATCCAGATCGCTTGCGCCAGCGCACGCTGCTCCATCACATCATCGACCGGCTGGAAGGTCGCGGCGATCTCGTCGGCGAACAAGGGAAGTCGCTCGATCTCGCGCCTCTGCCAACGGCGTACCGCCGCCCGCTTACGCGGCGTGTCCACGAACGGCTCTTGCCGCATGCCACGAACGAACCTCATCGCACCCACCCCACGACCAGGGCGAGCGCCAGCAGCGCGACAGCGCCGGCGGCGCCGCCGATGAGCGGAGAGAAGGCGGCGCCGACCAGGGCGAAGATGGCAAAGGGCAGCGCGAGAGCGAGAAAGCGCCAGTAAATGACCCCCCTCATGCCGCCCTCCCCGCGCTCGCGGTGATCGCGCGCTCGGCGCGGCCGATCCAGTTGCGCATGGCCCCGGCGCCGCCGGCGGTGCAGGTAACGTCGATGCCGCCGATGCGCAGGCAGCAGCCGTCCCATTTGTTGTTGACCCGTGCGCCCACCTCGGCACGCAGCTCGGCCAGCGCCTTGTCCGCGGCCTTGCGGCGCGCGTCGAAGGTCGAAAGGCGGCCGGCCTCGATCTTCGGCAGCGCCGCCAGCTTGGCCTCAACGATGGGGATAAGCCGGGCGAGTTCTTCCGGCGGGGCGATCCTGATGCGTCGTTTGCTCATGCCGCCCTCCTCTCGCCGGCGCCGGCGGCGCGGTAGTGATCGAGCACGAACAGGCGCAGCGCGCTGGACAGGTTGCCCTGGCCGGAGGCGCCGAGCTTGCGGTTGGTGTCGATCAGCGAGACGAGCTCGGAAAGGGTGACGCCGCGCGCGGCCGCGATTTCCTTGAGCGCGTTCCAGAACTGGTCTTCCAGCGAAACGCTGGTCTTGTGCCCGCCGATGACGATCGAGCGCTTGGCGACGGGGCTGATGAACTCAAGCATGGGAAGCTCCATAGCGCGCAGCCAGCCGCGAGCGGGCGGCCGCGATGTTGTCAGGGGAAAAGGCGGGATCGAGCTCGGCGTCATTGGCTGGCGCCGGCGGGTTGGCGGCCGCGTGGCGCGGGTCGCGCAGCCAGGCTTCCACCTGCGGGCGCGACCAGAGCTTGGGCTTGCGCCCCGGCAGCGGCGGCGGGAAGCCGTGCTCGTCTTCCAGCTTGCGCACATGGCGCGAGGTGTTCGGCACGCTGCGGCGGAAGGTCTGCGCGAGATCGTCGAGCGTCATGGTGAGGGGGGCGCTCATTGGGGCTCAACGCCCCCGCTGTGCCGCACCTCCACCGGCCCGCTCTCGTGCATGGTGAAGTGCACCACCGGCGCCTCGTCGGCGAGGTATGAGGCGATCATGCCGTTGGAATAATCCGCCGCGCTGGTCATCATCGCCTGCAGCATGATGAACAGGGCGCGCTGCTTCTCCTCAGGCGGCACCAGGTGCAAGAACTGCAGGGCAGTGCAGGTCATCTGATAGCCCGCCATGCGGCCGACGGCCTCCATGATGTCTTCCGGCGATGTCCTGCGCAGCGTCTCGCAGGTGAGCGCGTTCTGGAACTGCTCGCCATAGCGCAGGCATAGCCGGCCGAAGGCGCCCTTCGCGCCGGCCAGCGCCGCGAGATCCGTGAGCGTTCCCCGCTGCTGCTGCATCGCCGCCGCGAGCGCCGGATCGAGGTCTTTGATTTCCATTGTCGTGCATCCCTGCCCGGCCCGCAGGCGGCGCCCGCGAAGCAGCCAGACACCGGCACGATATATGTGCAGATTGCAGACTGCAATAATGCAGATACCTAGCCCGCAATAAATCGCGCCCGCCTGCTACGCGCACCGAGCTACCATCATATTGTTGGGGAGGGGCGAATGTTTGGATGGCTCAGTGGAAAACGCCGGCGCAGGCAACACCTAATGCGTCGCACTTCGGAGTGCTGCGGGTTCATCGGAGACAAATGGGAGTGGTATAAGAATAATGTGGCATTCGAAGAAGATGTAAGTATTGGCGAGAGGATTGCGTGTTTCGTAGCGCCGATCGATGAAGCAATACGAAAGCACTATCCCGACCTTGTCTCTCCGTCCGGCGGAACAGTCATGACGCTCGTGCTTTTCGGCATAGCAAGCGTAGAGGAAATAGATCCCGACTCGCTCGCCAAGGCTTGCGGGGAAGCGGCGATAATCGTTGGAATTATGCCCGAGCCGATGACGGTGCTGATCTAGCGCGATCCGCCAAGCCGCCATGGCCGCACCGAGCCGACGACGACGCCAACCACGGCTACGCGCTCATTGTCCACCAGCAGCGGGCGGCGCAGCGCCGCATCGGTGCTGGCCGCCACTAGGAAGGGCGGCTCGAACAGGCGAAACACCGTTTCCGCCGTACCACGGCGAAGATCGTAGACCTGGGCGCAGACGGCATCGCCGGCGGATGGCTGACCGTTCAGATCCACCATCACGATATCGCCCGGCAGAATGCCCTCAGCTTCAAGCGCGCGAGTTCGCAAACGCCAAGGCTCAACGGCATTGCGGCCGGCTCGCATGGCCTCCACGATCTTTTCGATGTCCAGCTCGTCGGTGTTGTCGTTGCTGAACAGCACGCGATCGGCTTCCGAGAAGCCTGGCACAGCCGCGCCCGTTGCAGCCACCTCGCCCGGCCCTGCAACGCCAAAGCGCTTCTTCACCTTCGCGATCGACATCTGCGACAGCGTGCCGGCGTAGTCCGGCCAGAACAGGCGCGTGAGCGTCGTGTCTGACAGCCCCGCCTCGGCCGCGATCTTGGACGGCTTGAGGCCAAGAGTTCGCTCCAGCGCCGTCACCCACTCCTTGTGGGCTTCCTGAAGCTGACGCTTCGTTTCGGAGGTCTTCGCCGTCGCGGCCATCGGTATCCGCCCGTGCGCTGCACAAGTGCTGCTCGCAATATGCAGCGCAGGGGGATGGTGTGGGACGCTAAACATTGATGTTGACGGGCCGCCGCAAATCAGATCGTTATCTGCAAAGTTGCAGATTTTAAGCGGATGGGCAAATGGAACCCGCCGATATCGTCGCCCGCGCGAATAGGATCGGTCTGCCGCAGAAGCGGCTCGCCGAACTAAGCGGCCTTCACAAGACCACCGTCGAGCGCACGCTGAACGGCAAGACCGATCCGCGACGCTCGACCCTGCGCAAGCTGGAACATGCGCTGCTCGATCACGAGCGCGACCAGCTTGCCCGCCTGCGCCAGCTTCACCCCGAGGTGAGCGGAGCGGCGGAATGAGCCTCGTCCAAGCGCTGCCGCGCAAATCAAATGACCGGTCATTGTCAACCGTCAGGGCAATGACCGCGACGCAAATGCCGGGGGCATTGTCAACCGACCCCCACGGCTTGTGGGCTATCGAGGCGCGACGCCGAGATATTGGGGTCACCGTTTCGCGACTGCTCGCCGCCGCTGGCGTCGACGCTCGTGTGTGGGAGCGTGGCCTTTCCGGGCGTACGGCACCCCAGCCGCGCACCCTCATCAAACTCTCCCGTGCGCTCGATCGTCTCTCCTCCGGCGAGCGCCCTTCGCCGCCGCCCGCTCTGATCGCTGCTTTCTGGCGGGCGGCGGTGCTTGTCTTCTGCCACGAAACGGGCGCTGACCCGGACGTGGCCCTCGCGCCCGACACGGGCACGAGCCGCCCCATGGACCCGGCATGGATGCTCGCCGCCCGGGCCCGTGGCCTCGCCTTCTATCTCACCCATGTCGAACTGCAGGTTCCGCACACCGCGCTGGCGGAGGCCTGCGGCACATCCAAACAGCGCGTCCACAAGGCCGCCCGCACCGTGGAAGACCGCCGCGACGATCCCGCGATCGACGCGCTGCTCTCCCGCGCCGCCGCCGCCGTGACTGGAACACAGCGATGAACCCCGAACACTCGAACATCCGGCACATCCGTGCCGACTATTGCGAGCCGGAGCCCGTGCCGGGCGCCCGCCACCTCAAGCTCTCGCTCCCCGGCGCGGTGGCGCTGTTCGGCGGCGGGTGGATGGCGGCAGTCGCTATCGGCTGCTCCATTTCCTATCGGCCGTTGCTGGCGCTGGCGAGCGTGGTGACCGCTGGCGCGCTGCTGGGCATCGCCGCCCTCGATGCCGCTGCCGAACCGCCGCGCGGCTGGTATGTGCGCCAGCCCGGAAGCCTGTTCTTCCGCCGCAACGGAGGGCGCCGCCATGGGTGAGGCTCCCCGCTTTCAGGTGCTGGGCGAAGTGGCGCGGATGGACAAGGACCGCGCCGCGCCCTTCTACCTGCTGACCTCGCTGGACGGCAGCGAAGCCGCGCTGGCGCGCAAGGATGGCGATGCCTTCTTCCCCGTCACCGGGCCGGTGACGCTGGATTATCTCGACCGGCTGGCCAGCAACATCCTGTCCGGCAACCCGCGCGACTGCACGGCGCCGGAGGCGCTGAAACAGCTCGCCCTCGGCTTCTCCTCGCTCGTCCTTCAGCTGCGCCGCGCCGGATGCGACGCGGCCAATCCGACACCCGACGCCACGCCCCCGGCGCCGGGTGAGGCACCGCATGCGCGACCCGGCTGCACCCACGCGCATGCGGTGCCGACCCATGAAAGCGGCTTTTCCTGCACGCCGTGCGGCGGCTGAACCGGAGGAACGGGAAATGGTGAAATCCACACGACTGTACGTCTCGCCGGTGATGCGCCTCAAGAGCGACGACGCCAAAGACAAGCGGATCGCCGAGCTGGAAGCGGCCCTGGCTGAGGCCAAGAAGATCGGCACCGAGGCGGTCGCCGCCCTTCAGCAGCAGGAGGAGCGGTACGCCGGCCATTGCCGCGAAATGCAGTCCACCAATGACCGCGCTTTTGCCGCGCGGGACGCAGCACAGAAGGCCGAGCGGGCGGCGGTGAAGGCCGAGAATGAGACGCGCGAGCAGTTCGACGACCTCAAGCGCCGCCTGCACGAGGCCGAACTGACGATCGCGCGCCTGCAGGGCTACATCGACCGAGTGAGCGAGGACGATGCCGCGCGCGAGGAGCCGCGCACCGTCACCGAGGAACGGCGGGAACCGCGCCGCCCGCCGGGACCCACCTTCGGCTATGTGATGGGCGGAGCCATGAGCGCCACCGACGCCATGCGCCCCCGCTCGAAGCACTGGACGGGGTATTGAGCCATGCAGCTGGTCAATTGCACCCCGGCGGCGCTCCGGCAGCTGAAGAAACAGGGCTTTCGCTTCGTCCGTCGCTTCGACGGGCCGCGCGGCTCTGGCAAAACGACGAAGGCCAAGGCGCTCTGTGAGCGGCTTCAGTCAGATGGCATGGAAACCCGCCATTTCGAGCACGCGGAAGGGGATGGCGGCGATGTCGTCTACGCCCGGAAGGCGGGAGGGTGAGATGCGCGCCATCGACCCCGCCCCTTACCAGAAGGCCTTCTGGGCCGATTTCGCCGGGGCTGACCGCAGCCTCGGCGCGGCGCCCATGCTGCAGTGGATCGAGATCCGGCAGCTGCGCGTCGATCCCTCCTACCAGCGCGATATCACGGCCGAGGGACAGCGCTCCCTGTTCGCGATCGCCCGCGCTTTCGACTGGCGCAAATTCGCGCCCGTCGTCGTGGCGCCCATCGAGGGCGGGCTTTACGCCATCATTGATGGCCAGCACCGCACCACGGCGGCGGCGCTGCGGAAGATCGAGAGCGTGCCCTGCGAGGTGGTGATCGCCGACCAGGCCGAACAGGCTTCCGCTTTCGCCGCCATCAACGGGCAGGTGACGCGCCTGCATTCCATGGCGATTTTTCATGCCCGGGTGAAAGCCGGCGAGAAAGAGGCCGTGCTGTGCGATGAGGTGTGCCGCGCCGCCGGCGTCACCGTGCTGCGTTATCCCGTCATGGCTTCGCGCATGGAGCGGGGCCAGACCATCGCGCCGAATGTCATCATGTCCGCCATCGCCCGACATGGGCGTGACGTGGTGCAGGTGGCGCTGTCCTGCGTGACACAGACCGGGGAAGGCAACCCCGGCATGCTGGGCAAGCCGGTGATCGAGGCGCTGTGCACCGTGCTCGCCGCCACGCCGGAATGGCGGAAGGCGAGCGGCGACCTTCTCGACGCCATGGACGATTTCAACTTCCAGACCGAGCTGACGGAAGCGCGCGTCGCGCACCATCGCGGCGGCGGGCCGCTGAATGGCGAGCTGTCCTCGCGCATCACCCATTTTCTGCAGCAGCGCCTGCCGCTGCCGACACAAGCGGCGGAGTAGTGGCATGAGCTTTGAAGTATGGGGCGAGCCCGAAGACAGCCCGTTTGAAGCCGCGATCGAAGCCGGGTGGCTCGATCCCGGCGACCTGTCAAAAGCGCTTATCGATGTGATGAACGAGCGCGACCGGCAGCGCCACGCTGAGGGCTGGACGCCAGAGCATGACGACAAGCACGCCAATGGTGAGCTTGCCCTCGCCGCCGGCAGCTATTGCGAAAGTGCCGCCCGGCCAAACCTTTTCCGCAAGGTACCGGGCGCGGCCTATACGGTGCCTCGCCTCTGGCCGCGCGGCTGGACGCTCCTTTGGTGGAAGCCGAAGGATCCGCGCCGCGACTTGGTGCGAGCCGGCGCACTCATACTCGCCGAGATCGAGCGGCTGGACCGCGCCGAGGCGAAGGCCAAGGCGGAGGCCTCGGCATGAGCCCGCTTCTGCTGCTGTTCTACACTTGGGCCGGCTGGACGCTCGCCGGCCTGGTGCGCATGGGCTTCGTGGAGAGCGAAGACGAGCGCTTCCGCAAGATCGACCATCTTGCAGGCGTGTCGTTCTTCGCCGCCTGCCTCGCCGCCGTCCTCTGGCTCAGGGGGCAGGCATGATCCTGCCCTTTGTCACCATGGCAAATGTATATGCCGATGCAGCCTTGGCGTACCAGGTCGCCGCCGATAACTGGCGGCGCCATGGCCGTCCCGTCTATGTCAATCCTGACGTAACGGTACCCGTGCTGCTGGATCGCGCGTGGCGGTGCTGGTCCGCCGCGATTGGCAGGGGTATCACGCTATGACCCCGCGCCCCGACACCGACCAGCTGAAAGCCCTCGCGCAGGACAATCTGCGCTCCATTCTCGACCAGCTGGCGCCCGGCGGGCGGCATCAGGGCGGCGGGCGGGCGCATTATCTCGTCTCCAACCCCATGCGGCGGGACCGCACGCCGTCGCTGTGCGTGTGGACGCGCGGCACGGCCGCCGGCAGCTTCAAAGATTTCGGCGACCCGGACGAAACCAAGGGCGATATTTTCGGCCTTGTCGCCTATCTCAACGGCCGGCCGATCAAGGATTTTGCCTTCGCGGCGCAGTGGCTGCGCGACATGCTCGGCATCGAGCACATGACGGCCGAGGACCGCCGCGCCGCCGCTGAAAGCCGCGCCCAGCGCCGGCGGGAGAACGCGGAAAGCGAGGAGCGCAAGCGCCGCAACGGCCAGAAGCGGGCGCACCAGCTATGGATGTCCGGCCGGCTGGTGATGCCCGGCACGCCGGCATGGGCCTATCTCGCGGCGCGCGGGATCCCGCTCGACCAGGTGCGGCACTATTCCGGCGAGCTGCGCTATCTGCCGGCGGCCGAATACTGGATGGCGGCGGAGTGGGGCGAGCGGATCGAGCACGGGCGCACCCAGCGCTACAAGGTGCGCCCCGGGCCGCGCTACCCCGCCATCCTCACGCCGCTGCGCGATGCGGAGGGCTCCATGCGGGCGCTGCACTACACCTTTCTCGCGCCAGACGGCAGCGGCAAGGCAGAGGTGGAAAAGCCCAAGCTCATCTGGCCCGAGCAGCTGGGGCTTTCCATGTGGATCGCCCACGGGCCGAGCGGGCTGAACCCCTGCCAGGCGGACGCGGCCGACGGCGTGACCGGCCCGCTTTGCCTGACCGAGGGGCTGGAAGACGGGCTTTCCGCCGCGCTGGCGGTGCCGGAGCTGCGCGTGTGGGGCGCGATCTCGCTGGGCAACCTGGCGCACCAGCCGGTGGATCGACCGTGCGTCTCTGAAATCTACGTCGCCGCGCAGAACGACTGGGGCAAGGCGCAGGCGCTGGCGACGCTGCAGCGGGCGGAAGCCACGCTGTCCCGCGCCGGCAAGCCCATGGCGCGCCTGCCCGCCTTCACCGGCAAAGACCTCAACGACACCCTGACAGGAAAGGACTGAGCCATGAGCGGCAACGACACCACCGAGCCGACCCCGCCGGAAGACATGCGCACCACGCCGCTCACCTGGGAGGAGCTGGCGCCATTCTCGATCGCCGGCACGATCGAGCTGGCGGGCGACGTGCTGGAAGGCGCCGAACAGGCGTACATCGCGCACACCGAGCCGCATTACCACACCGAATGGGTCGGCTGGGGCGTGCTGGCGCTGGTGAGCGACGAGCAGGCGGCCGAGGTGATCCGCTATGCGATCGAGCGCCGGCCGGCGCCGGAAGTGCTGTTCAACAAGATGCGCGAGCTGGGGCATATCACCGGCGTGTGGGAGGAACTGACGCCGGTGGATCGCGCCAGCTTCGAGCTGGCGGCGCGCCTCCTTCCCGCCGTGGCGGACGTGGCCGAGGTGATGAACGCGGAAATGGTCCGCCGCAATCCGCCGCCGGTGCCGGCGACGGCCGCGCGGCTCGTCGACATCGAGGACACGATCCTTGAGCGCGTCGACGGCATCGACGACATCGACCCGCAGATGGCGGCCGCCCGCGCCAAGGCTGACGAGGAAGCCGCCAAGCGCGAGGCGGAAAAGAAGCCGGCCAAGGCGAAAAAGCGCTCGATCGCTGACGCCTGACCCTTCCCGGGCGCCCGGGCGGCGCCCGTACTTCCTGCCAGCAGTTCCGAGGCCTGAATGTCCGCTGCCACTGGTAAAGACGCGATCGCGGCCGGCTTTAGCGTTGCGCAGCGCAACCTGCGCCGCCGGCGCGCGGTGAAAGACCCCGAGCGGGACAAGCCGATGTCGATCGGCGACGAGATCGTGCCGCCCGGAGGCTGGGGACACCTGGCGGCGCCGGACGGTATGCCGCCGGGCTGTCCCGTCCAGGTGCTCGGCATGGATGGCGACGTGCTTTATGTGATCGACGCGCTGGGGCAGCTCGCCAGCATTTCCGACCATGCCTTCGGGCAGAACAAGGTGCAGCGGCTGTTTCTCAACCGCATGGGCTATCTCTATTGGGCGTTTCCGCGCATCGGCAAGGGCGGCAAGGTCGACGGCTTCGACACGGTGGCGGTGCGCGATGCGCTGTACCGTGCCGCCGGCGAGAAAGGCATGTGGAGCGCCGGCGACCGGGTGCGCGGCCTGGGCGGCTGGACCGATCGGCGGGGTAATTTCGTCTATCACTCCGGCGAAGCGCTCTATGTGAACGGTCAGGAGCGCCCCACCGGCGACTATGATGGCCACTTCTACCCGCGCCGCCCGCAGAAGCCGGAGCCGTGGCCGAGCGAGGTGACGGATGAAATGCTGGTCAAGACAGGCCTGCTGGACGCGCTGGCGAATTTCACCTTCGAGCGCGAGATCGACAAGATCTTCATCTTGGGCTGGTTGTGCGCCGCCTTCTACGGCGCGGCGCTGCCCTGGCGCCCGATGATCTTTGTGGTGGGCGATCGCGGCGTCGGCAAATCAACGCTGCAGGCGCTGATCAAGGGCGTGCTGGGCGACGCGCTGCACGCCACGGCCGACACCACGCCCGCGGGCATTTATCAGCGTGTCGGTCAGGACAGCCTGCCGGTGGCGGTGGATGAGTTGGAAGCCGGCGCGAACAATGACCGCGTGAAGGGCGTGGTGGCCCTCGCCCGCCTCGCCGCTTCCGGCGCCGTTCAGTTTCGTGGCGGCTCCAACCATGTCGGCACCAGCTTCACCGCCAAGAACTGCTTCTTCTTCAGCGCCATCAACATGCCGCCCGTGCCGCCGCAGGACCTGTCGCGCATGGCGATCATCCACCTGCAGCGCCGGCCGGCGGGCTATTCCGCCAAGCCGGCCACGGTGGATGCCGACGTGCTCGGCCAGATGGTGCTGCGCCGGCTCACCGATCGCTGGCCGGCTTTCGAGGCGACCTATCAGGAATATCGGCAGGCGCTGGCACGCGGCGGGCATGACGGGCGCGGCCAGGACACCTATGGCACGCTGCTCGCCTGTGCCGATCTCCTCCTCGGTGATGGGCTGCTGGAAGAGCTGGGCATGCCGACGATCGACAGCGGGCTTGACCGCTGGGCGCAGCTGCTCAGGCCTTCCTCGCTGCCCGAGCACGAAGACGCCACCGACAACTGGCGCGCCTGCCTCAACCATCTCCTCACCTCCCGCATCGATGCCTGGCGCGGCGGTGTGCGCCAGTCGGTCGGCCAGCTACTCGACGATCTCGGCGACGGCGCGAACGGTGCCGTGACGCTGAAGGAGGCCAACGAGCTGCTTGCGCAGATCGACCTCAAGGTGAGGGAAGCGGCCGACGTGCTCCCGAACCAGATCGGCGGAAAGGTGCTGTTCGTGCCGAACCAGAGCCAGATGCTCGCCCAGGTGTTCAAGGGCGAGAAATGGGCGGGCGAAGGCTCCACCGGCTCCTGGTCCGGCGCGCTGCGGCAGGGGCTCCACACGGGCGTTATCTTCAAGGACAAGCGCTTCAACAAGGAGCGCATCAACGGCATCGAGCGGCGGTGCACGCTGGTGAACCTACGCGAGCTGAATTTCCTGATGGACAGGGAACGCGCGGCCGATGCCGAGGAAGACTAAGGCGGGCTGTCCGCACGACCAGGCGCAGGACTGCCCGCTCTATTGGGCCACGCATGGCACCGGCGGGCTGGGTTGTGATGATGGCGAGCTGTGGCGGGGCAGCTGTGCCGCTGACCGTGGGCTCGACTACACCGCCGCTCTCGCCCACCTTCAGGCCCGGGATCCTCGCCTGGTGGCGGAATGCACGTTCCGCCGCGAGGAGCGCGCCGCCCGCGCCCAGCGCGCCCGCAACATGCGCGCGGCCGGGGTGCATTGATCAAACCCCGATAGGCTTGTTCTCGCGCTGTACGAATGGCCACCCGGCAAGAACGGGTTGTGACCATTCGCGAGGGCGGCCAATCCTCCCTCACCCTGCCCCTGCCTGCCTCGCCTCAGAGACCGCAAGGCACCCGCACCCGAGCCCTTAGCGTCGGTATTGCCTCCCCGCACCCGGGCCCAAGGGTCCTAATCGGAGCCGCGCTGGTCGCGCGGCCGGTCCATTGCCGGCGCGCCTGACGGCGCGCATGCGGCCGTCCGCCCCGCCGCTTCTGCCCGCCATGGCGCACCCAGCCGCAGCGCGGCAGGGCGGACAGTTGACGCGGGCGGCGCGGCCCTACGGTCGCTCGGCGCGGACAGAGCGGCAGGGCGACGGGTGCGGGGTGAGACACCGCGACACCAGCCTGCGACACCTCCGGCGCGAATTTTCCTTAAAAATCAACGGCGCGACACCTGCGACACGTGCGACACCTCACGCGCGCGCTATACGATCATGCGCGCGCGCATTGTGAGAGAGATAGGTGTCTCAAGTGTCGCAAGTGTCTCAATACGCAAAAAGATCAATGATCTTGATCAGTTGACCCGCGACACCCGGCGCGACACTCGCGACACCTGATAAAAAAGGGGGCGGATAGGTGTCGGACCCGAAGCATGGCGTCGCTGCGGTCGTTTCAGGGGTGTTGAGGGACGCGCCGGCGGCGGAAATTTCCGGCGCGGGCGGCGGCGACCAGCTCGACCTGCTGGGCAATGCCGATGCCGAGACGCCGGTGGGTGCCCTCGTGCGGAAACGGTCGGGTGCGGGGCGCCCGGTCGGGGCCCAGAACCGCGTCACCCGCGACATCCGCCGGCTGCTGCTGTCGCAGTTCAAGCACCCGCTTATTGCCCTGGCGGAAATCTACTCGACGCCGACCACCGAGCTGGCATCGCACCTGGGCTGCAAGCCGGAAGCGGCGCTGGGCGTACAGGTGCGCGCGGCGGCCGAGGTGGCGCCGTATCTGACTGCGAAGCAGGCGGCGGTGGATGACAAGGGCGCGGCGGTCATGCCGTCGCTCCACCTCAATTTCGGGGTGCCGGCCAGCGCGCCGATGGCGGGCGACGGGCGCAACACGCTGTCCATCGAGGCGATTGCGAAAGCGTCGCAGGATCAATGGCTTAGCGCGGCGATGGATGACGGGTCGCACGATGATGGGTCGCACGATGAGGCACAAGCCATTGAGGATGAAAGCGAAAGCGATGATTGACACCATGATGGAAAATCACGGTGTCATCGCCTCGCGCGCGCGAGGGGCATCGCGCCAGCCCGTCCGCCTGGTTCAGGTGGCGGCCTCGGCGCCGGGGCATGCGGCACCCCCCTCCCCCCCTCGCTTGCGGTGCCATGGTGTGGACGGCCTCCCCCGAACGCCCCCCTCCCCCATGCCCGCCGGCCCATGCGTTCGCACACCGATCAGCGTTTGGGGCCGAATTGAAACCGTGGGCGCCGAGGGGTTGGGGTTGGAGGGTGCGGGCTCCCCTCGCGAGGCCGGGAAAGGGTCGGGGGTATGAGCGACGCACCCGAGCTGCTGCGCGCATGGGCGCCGCCGGGCCCGGTCTCCCAGGCCTTCGCGCTCGACTTCTCCTCGCTGGTCAAGGGCATCATGGGCCCCGTCGGCGGCGGCAAGACCACCACCTGCATCTTTGCCAGCCAGGCCTTTGCCGCCTCGATGCCCACGTGCATGGATGGCGTCGTGCGCTCCAAGGGCGTGGTGGTGCGCGACAGCTTCCGCACGCTGGAAAAGACCACGCTGGCGAGCTGGTTCACCTGGTTCCCGAAGGATCACCCCAGCTGGACCTTTACCGGCGGCAATGACCGGCCGGCCGTGCACACGCTGCGCTTTCACCTGCCGGGCGAGCGCATCCTCGAAAGCATCACCGAGTTCGTCGGCATCGGCGCCGCCCGGGTCGAGGACATATTGCGCGGCTGGGAAGGGTCGTGGGGCTGGCCAAACGAAGCCGACCTGATGGCACCCGACGTGCTGGACTATCTCACCCAGCGTATTCGCCGCTACCCATCCAAGCGCATGCTGCCTCCGGGGATCGATCCGCCCGGCCAGATACTTATGGATTTCAACGCACCCGACATCGACAACTATCTGCACGATAGACTTGTCGAGAATAAGCCGGAAGGTTGGGCGTTCTATCCCCAGCCGGGTGGCCTCGATCCCGGCGCCGAGAACCTGCAGAACCTGCCGAGCGACTATTACCAGCGGGTGATGCAGGGCAAGCCGGACTGGTGGGTCCGCCGCTTCATCCATAACAAATGGGGCTACTCGCGCAGCGGAACGCCGGTCTATCCCGAGTTCAACGAAAACCTGCACGTCGCGAAGAAGGAGCTGGTTCCCGACCCGCGCCTGCCGATCAAGATCGCGCTCGATGCCGGCGGACACCCTTCGGCGGCGATCCTGCAGCCCATGCCGAACGGCCAGCTGCGTATGACAGATGAGCTTTATCTCGGTCAGGGCGTCGGCCCCACGCGCTTTGCCCGCGCGCTGGTGGCACTGGTTCTGGAGCGCTACCCCAATTGCCCCCTGCTGCCGGGCGTGTGCGACCCGTCCGCCATCCATGGCGCCGACCGCGAGGAAGGTGAAATGAGCTGGAACGAGATCGTCGGTCAGGCGTTGGGCATTCCGATCATGCCGGCGGCCTCGAACGATATCGGCCTGCGCACTGACGGCGTGCGCCAGCAGCTCACGACGCTGATCGACGGTCACCTGCCGGCCTTCATCGTCTCGCCGCGCTGCAAATGGGCGGTGCGCGGCTTCGCCTACGGCTACCGCTTCGTCCGTATCGGCGCCAATCCGCAGGCCAATTTCCGCACCCTGCCGGAGAAAAACGAGTTCTCGAACGTCCATGACGCCATTCAGTACGGCGTCATGGACGTGGTGGGGCTGCACGGCATTATCACCAAGGCGGCGGGCGCCGGCCGCGCCCGCGTGCGGGATGACCGCGCCCCCTCCACCCAGCGCCCCGGCGATTTCGACGTGTTCGCGGTATGAGCCTCACCCTGCACGCTCCCTGCTCGCGTGTGGATCTCGGCGAGGTCTATGGCGAGCTGCCGCCGCTCAATTGGGCCGTGGCCTGCCAGCAGCTCACCATGGGGCCATCCTATGTGGTGCGCGACGCCTCCGCCCGGGCGCTGGCCTGCGGCGGCTTCATCCCGCTCGGCGACGCCTGGGAAAACTGGTTCCACGCCGCCCCGGCGGCCGCGCCGCACATGCGCGCCGTGGTGCGTCTGGCTCGGTTGACCTTTGCCGATCTGCCGCACTCTGACCCTCGCCCGGTGGAGACCATCGTGCGGACGCCCGCCGGCGCGCGCCTCGCGCGCCTTCTCGGCTTTCGCCACGCCATCACCGTGGACGGGCTGGAACTGTGGAGACGCGAACCATGGGCGACACGATCAAGTCTTTGATGGGCGGCGGCAATGCCGCGAAGCAGCAGCGCAGCCAGCAGGGCGCCGCGCTCGCCCAGCTGCTGGCGCGTGAGGCGGAAGTGAGCACCGAGGGCGCCACCAGCGCGCCGCGCCGGCGCAAGGGGCGCCAGCTACTCAGCTATCTCGGCGAGGACGGCGCGGGGTCGCTGAACTGAGGAGCCCGCCCGTGCCGCTCTCGGTCACGCAGCTGAAGGAACGACGCCAGCAGGCGGACCGCGAGTGGGCGGTGCTGAAGCCGCTCTATGACGAAGCCTATGAGTTCGCCATCCCGTTCCGGCGCGGCATCCGCGAGACCGGACAGGGCGACAAGCGGGTGAACCGCATTTTCGATATGACAGCCACCGCCAGCGCCTTCCGGGGCGCCGGCCGGCTGCAGCAGGATTTCTGCCCGCCGGGCGAGCCCTGGGTGCGCTTCGAGCCCGGCCCGCTGGTGCCGGCGGGCCGCGAGCGAAACAAGCTGACCAAGCACCTCGCCGAGGTGAGCGAGGTAGTCGGCTCGCTGTTCCAGACCGGCGAGTGGGACATGGCGTGCCACGAAATGTGCCTGGACCTGCAGGCCGGCACCGGCGCGCTGCTCATGGACGATGCGCCGGCGAATAATCGCGGGCGCCTCGCCGCCTTCGCCTCGGTGCCGGCCGAGGAAGTCCGGCTGGAAATGGGGCTGTTCGGCGACATCATCGGCCGCTTCTGGTGCCGCAAGGTGAAAGGCAGCCTGATCCGCGTCGCATGGCCGAAGGCGGAGCTTTCGCGGAAGCTCGCCGAGCGGATCGAGAAGGAGCCTGAAAAGGAAATCGAGGTCCATCAGGACACCACCTTCGATTACGAGACCGGCAAGTGGACCTTGCACGTCTCGCATGATGACGATGAGGCGCCTTTCTGGACGCGCGATTACCGCACCTCGCCCTGGCTGACGCCGCGCTATTTCCGCGTGCCAGGCGAGACCTGGGGGCGCGGCCCGATCCTGCTCGCCATGCCGGCGATCAAGACGCTGAACAAGGCGCAGGAACTCACCCTGAAAGCCGCCGCCATCACCATGCTCGGCATCTACACCGCCACCGAGGACGGCGTTTTCAATCCCGCCACGGCCATGGTGGCGCCGGGCCAGTTCTGGAAAGTGCGGGCCAATGGCGGCGTGCTGGGACCCTCAATCCAGAAGCTGCCGGAACCCCGGCTGGACCTGTCCAACATCGTGCTGAACGAACTGCGCATGAGCGTGCAGACGGCACTGATGGATCAGTCCCTCCCGCCGGACGGCGCGGCCGTGCGCTCGGCAACCGAGATCCTTGAGCGGGTGAAGCGCCTCGCCTCGGATCATCAGGGCGCCGCCGGGCGCCTGGTGCATGAGATCGTGGTGCCGGCGGGCCAGCGCGGGCTGGAAATTTGCTACGACGCCAAGGTCATTCCGCACATGCTGGAAGTCGACCAGCTGCTGCTGAAAACCCGCGTCACCTCGCCCTTCGCCACCGCCCGCTTCGCCGCCCGGGCGCAGGCCGGTGTGCAGTGGATCGAAATGGCGATGGCGATTGCCCCCGGCTATTCGGACCTGGTGGTGAACAAGCTCGATGCGCTGATCGATGTGGGGCGTGGCCTCGGCGTGCCGGAGAGCTGGATCCCCAGCGCCGAGCGCCGCGAAGCGATCATGGAACAGGTCACCGCGCTGGTGGCGCAGGCCATGGCGGCAGCGGAGACGGCCAGCCAGGCGCAGCCGGCCGCGCCGCCGGCCAATGCGGCAGCGGGAGCCTTGGCATGAGCGACTTTCTCCTCCCCGAGCGCGAGCCCGGCGGGCTGATGGACATTTCCCGGCTGATCGCCCAGGCGGACAGCATGGGCTGGGAGTTCTTTGACCGGCTCGCGCCCGGCGCCGCGCGCGGCGACCCGAAGGCCATCGCCCTCGCCATCACCCGCAGCGGGCGGCTGTCTGAGGCCTGTGTGCGCCTTGCCGCCAATGCTGATTTCCAGCTGCTGCTGGAACACCTGGTCGACACCACCATCGTGCTGCCGGAGATGCCGCCGCCGCTCGGCGTGCCGCCAGACCAGTTCGCGCTCTACGCCGCCGGCCGCGCCCGCGAGAACGCGCTGGTGTGGAAAATGCTCAAGCTGATCGCCGAGGGCCGCAAGCTGCCCGTCGGCCCCGCACCAACGGAGACGGAAGATGTTCACGAAGTACCAGGGACTGTGGGCGATGGTGCTGCGCAACGCGGAAGCGGGCGCCGGCGCCGGCGCGGCGGGAGCTGAAGGCGGCGCCGGCGACGCCGGCGCGGCTGCGGCCGCTGCTGCTGCTGCTGCCGGCGGCGGTGCCTCCGACCCGTGGAAGCGCGATTTCATCCCCGACAGCATGTACGGCGCCACGCCCGAGGAAACCTTCGGCAAGCTCGCCGACGCCTGGAAGGGCCTGCGCGAGGGGGAAAGCAAGCGCCCCCAGCCGGGCAAGAGCCCGGACGAGTACACCTTCGACGCCTCGAAGAATGAGAAGATCGCGCCCTATTTCCAGAACGCCGCGGCCGATCCGCTGCTCAAGGTGGCGCAGGAAGTCGCGCACAAGATCGGCATGCCGAAGGACCATTTCGGCGCCTTCGTCACCCAGCTCTATGAGCAGGCCGTCGACAACAAGCTGCTGGGGCCGATGTACTCGCCCGAGACCGAGGCCCGCACGCTCGCCGAGCGGCTGGCGCCGGGCAAGAGCTGGGCGGAGGCCAAGCCCATCGTCACTAAGGCACTTGGCGACGCCACCGGCTTTATCGACGTGCTCGGCCAGCAGCTGAAGATTTCCGACGGCGCCAAGGGGCTGCTGGGCGCCCTGGTGGATGAGGCGGACGGCGTGGAGCTGGTGAACGCCCTCGCCGGCGCCATGAAGCAGGTGCCCGGCTTCGCCCTGCCGGGCGTGAAGGGCGGCGACACCGGCGGGTGGACACAGCAGCGGCTGGACGCCGCCGTGGCGGATGACCGCTACAGTCCCTATTCGCCGAAGTACGACAAGGCCTTCCGCGCCGAGGTCGATGCCGCGATGCGGCAGTTCCACGGGAACTGACGCGCGCCCTCGGTTGACGCCCCGCCGGCCGCGCGAGGATCGGTGCATTCCAGGGAATGCCCCGCGCGCGGCCCGGCCTTAAAACCCCGGCGCAGCAAACGGCCCTCGTCCCCGGAGACTGGCAATCTCAACACAAGGGAACGAGACGATGTCTCTGCTTGCACCCAACTGGTTCGTTGAAGAATACCGCTCCAACGTCCGCCACATCTTCCAGTCCAAGGGCTTCAAGCTGAAGTCCACCGTGACGCCCGAAGGCTCGATCACCGGCAAGAAGGTGAAGTGGCCGTATTTCGGCACCTTCGACATGCAGGAAAAGACCCGTGGAGGCGAGACGCCTCCGGCGAACCCGAACCAGGGCATGCTCGAAGCCGACCTCAAGGATTACGATTACCTCTACGAGATCTATGAGCAGGATCTCAACAAGATGACCGCCAATGAGCGGCAGGCGCATTATGTCGGCGGCGGCAACGCGGTCGGCCGCAAGTCCGACAGCCTCATCATGAACGCACTGAACGACGCCGTGGTTGCGGCCGGCGGCCGCACCTTCGGCAGCGGCGGCGACTTTGACGGCCTGCCGACCGCGCTCGCCGTGTGCGAGGCGCTGGCCGACGATGACCAGATCGAGTGGGACGGCAACGTCACCGCCGTCATCCCCTGGCGCTGGTACAACATCCTGCTGATGTGGAAGGAGTTCAACAATGCCGAATGGGTCGGCACCGCGAACCTCGGCTTCCCCACCGGCACGGTCGGCAAGCGCTGGAACAATGTGAACTGGGTGCCCTTCCAGAAGAAGGAACTGCTGATCCCGGCCAGCAACCAGGCCTATGGCTTCATCTACCACCGCAACGCGGCGGGCTACGCCACCAATTATGAAGGCAAGGTCACGCCCGACTGGGACAACCGCAAGGGCTGCTGGACCTTCCGTGGTGACCTGCAGGCCGTGTCCATGGCGCTCTACCCCGGCGCTTCCGGCATCTACCGGATGCACTACGCCACCAACACCGCGCTGGCTCGCCCGGTGGAGCGCACCCAGACCGTCTCCTGACGCATCGCGCCGCCGGGGCCTGCGCCCCGGCGCCCTCCCCGTTCACCTTCGAGGATTGCCCCATGGCCTTCGTACAGGACAGCTTCATCGCCTATCGCACCGGCGCCGCGATCAAGGCGGCCAACGCCCGCACCTGCCGCTTCTGGCACTACGCCACCAATGACGACTGGGCGACCGTTGGCGCCACCGGCTACTGGAACAATGCCCGCGCCCATATCGGCGTTGGCGACATCGTCCATATCTCCGGCGATCTCGACGGTACGCCGTTCTATCGCTCGCTGATGTTCGCCACCGTACCGGCCTCCGGCAACGTGACCGTGACCCAGCTCGCCAACTCCTGACCCTCCCCCCGAGCCACCTGCCCCGGCGCCGCCGCGCGCCGGGGCCCTTTTTCTCTCGCGCGAGGCCACCATGCTGGAGCCGATCGACATCGTGAACGAGGCGGCCTTCATGGTCGGCGCCACGCCGCTCGCCAGCCTGGACGCCAACACCCAGACCGCCGCCGGCGCGCGCCTCGCCTATGACCGCGTGCTGGGCCACATGCTGGGGCTGCACTGGTTTTCCTGGTCGCTTTCCACCCGCCAGCTTTCGCGCCTGGCGGATGCCGTGCCGCTGACCGGCTACAAATATGTTTTCGCCCTGCCACCGGACCGCGAGGGCAACCCCCGCGCCATCATCGCCGACATCAAGCGGCCGGACGCGCTCTATTCCGCCTTCCTGCTGGAAGGCGACACGGTGCATGCGGACGCCGATCCGCTTTTCGCCCGCATCCGCATCAAGGCGCCGCCGCGCCTGTGGAGCGGGCCGTTTCGCGAGGCCTTCACCACGGCACTCGCCGCCAATTTCGCCTATTCGCTGAAGCGCAACCGCCAGCTCGCCGCCGAGCTGAAGCTCGACGCCTTCGGCCCGTCCTCGATGTCCGATCGCGGCGGCAAGATGCTGGCCGCCATTCTCGACGACGCGCAGTCCACGCCCTCGCTGAAATCGCCGCTGCAGGACGCGGACCCGCTGACCTCCGCCTGGGTGTCCTGACATGGCGGGCCAGCCCGGACGCGAACAGGCCTCCTTCGCCAGCGGCGAGCTGGGCGACCTGCTCGCCGAGCGCAAGAACCTGAAATATTACCGTTCCGGCCTGAAACGGGCGGAAAACCTGCTGGCGACGCCGCAGGGCCCGTGCTCGCAGCGGCCCTATACCCGCCTGATCGGCCGGCGCCGGCCGGTGCTGACCAATATCAGCCTTGCCGGCGCCACCCTCGCCGCCCCGTCCGGCGGCACGGTGGGCAACGCGCTGGACGGCGACACCGCCACGCTGCTGACCACGGATGCGATCATCGGCGGGCCGCATGTGGTGATGACCGTCACCTTTGCGGTGCCGACCGCTGTGGCGGCGGTGGACGTGAACCGCTACCGGCTGTCCAACGGCACCGGCACGCTCGATGTGCAGTATTCCACGCCCGGCGGCTGGGTGAGCCTCAACGGCGCGCGCAAGCTGCTGGCGGCCAACCGTTCCCGCCGCTTCTGCGCGCCGCCGGCCCAGCCGGTGACGGCGAGCGCCTGGCGTATCGTCGCCGCCGGCCTGGCGGTGACGGACATGGTGTCGATCGCCGAGGTGGCTTTCCTCGCGGAGGGCACGAGCTTCTCGAGCGCGCGGTTGCGCTCCTTCGCCTATTCCCGCGATGTCGCCTACGACCTGGTGCTGACGCAGGGCCATGGCGATGTCTATGCCGCCACCGGCGGCTGGCTGGCCGGCTTCGCCCTGCCGCACACGGCGGAGGAAGCGCGCGGGCGCTGGCGCCAGCGGCTGAACACCGGCCTGCTGTTTTCCGGCACGCGGGTGCCCTGGCGCATTTTCCGCGAGAACGATGACCGGGAATGGGAATGCGGCGCCGTGCCGCTCAAGAAGATCCCGCGCTACGATTTCGGCGATGTGGAATATGGCAACGCCATCGCCGCCGTGTGGCGGCTCGCCTTCATCAATGCCACGGGCGCGGCGGTCTTCACCGTCACCGTCGATGGCGAGGAAACCGGCACGATCAACCCCTCGGTCGGCAGCATCACCACCAACATCACCGAGGCCATCGAGGCGCTGGAAGGCATCGAGCCGGGAATTACCGTCTCCGGCTACATCGCCGGCGGTTTCGGCTCCGCCACCATCACCTTCAATGGCGAGGGCAATGAGGGGCCGGTGACGATCAATTCCACCCGCGTGCTCAATGTCGCCGACGCGGCGGTTAGCTGGTCGCGGGTGACGCGCGGCGAGTTCGGCGGCGAAGACATTTTTTCCGATGCGCGCGGCTGGCCACGCTGCGGCATTTTCTATCAGCAGCGGCTGATGATGGCCGGCGCGCCGGGCGTTCCCAACGCCATTGTCGCGTCGGAAACCGGCGATTTCTACCAGCTCAACACCGCGCTGGTGCCAGCCACCGCCCCTTTCGTCGCGCCTGTCGATACGGACGAAGACGAGGCGATCGAGGAATTCATCGCCGCACGCTCGCTGATGATGCTGACCAGCCGGGGCGAATACTGGATTTCCAACACCGCCATTTCCAAGGATCAGCCGCTCAACCCGATCCGCGCCTCAAGCAATGGCTGCGCGCGGGGCGTGCCCGTGGTGGAGAATGAAGGCGCCGCCGTCTTCGCCGACCGCTCCGGCAGCGTCCTGTGCGAGTTTCGTTACAATGAGGTGGACCAGACCTTCGTTGCGGCCCGCCTCTCATTGCTCGCCTCGCACCTGGTGAGCGACGTGGTTGACCTCGCCATGAAGCGCTCGGACGGCAATTCCGACGCCAACATTCTCGCCTATGTGCAGGCGGACGGGCAGATGCGCTTCGTGACCCTGCTGCGCGAACAGGACGTGACGGCCTTTGCGCGGGTGACGACGGACGGGCTTTTCCGCGCGGTAAGCGTCAACGGCGCCAACCGCATCACCGTGCTGACCGAGCGGCCGGTGAATGGCGTGCTGGTGCCCTTTGTCGAGCGCTTCGAGCAGGGGCTGCTGCTGGATCAGGCGGTGAGCCTGGTGCGCCCCGTCGCCTCCGCCACCGTGACCGGCCTTGCCGACCATGAAGGGGCGCAGGTGTGGGCCATCGCCGGCGATGACGTGTTCGGCCCCTTCACCGTCACAGGCGGCAGCATCACCCTGCCGCGCGCCGTGGGCAACGTCACGGTGGGTCGCTGGACGCCGTTCCTCGCCGAGACGCTGCCGCCCTCGCGCGAGATCGGGCCCGAGATCGTGACCTTTTCGCAGTGGGGCTACCACACGGTGCGGCTCTCGTTGGCCGACACCACGTCGGTGGCGGTGGGCGCCAATGGCAGCGCCATCGAGGAGCTGCCGCTGCTCGACTATGGCGCGCCGATGGACGTGCCGGAGTTGCAGGCGGGCTTCACCGGCCAGCGCGAGCGCGACGGCATCGCCGGCGACGGCAGCCAGCCCACCATGACCGTGACCCAGCTGCGCCCCGGCCGCATCACCCTGCGCGCGATTGTCGGCGAAGGAGACCCATAATGGAGCTTGCGATTTCCGCCATCGCCGCACTGGGTTCGACCCTCACCGGTGCCACAGCGGCCGCGATCCCCGCCAGCGCGGCCGGCGCCTCGCTCGCAATCGAGGGGCTTGGCGCCGCCGCCGCTGCCGGCTCCGCCGCCACGGGCCTTTCCTCCATTCTCGGCGGTGTCGGCACCGCCGCGTCCATCCTCTCCGGCACCACCTCGGTGCTGTCCGCCATGCGCACCATGGCGGCGGGCGAGGAAAAAGCGGCCGAGATCGATGCCCAGGCGATGGATGACCGCATTGCCGGCGTGGCGCGGCGCACCCGCTTCAAGCGCGAGGCGCTGGATATCCTCGGGCAGAACGATGTGGCGGCGGCCGCCGCCGGCATCGACCTCGCCTATGGGCAGGCGGCGGACCAGCGCGCCCGCACTTGGGAAGACCTGACGCGGGAAAGCGAGATCGACCGCCAGCAGGAAGAGGCCCGGCTGATGGGCTATCGCCGCGCCTCGCGCCGGGCCCGTTCCTCCGGCCAGCTTTCCGGCTTCCTGCAGCTGGGAGAAGGGCTGGCCAGCATGGCAGGGAGCTTTGGCTGATGGCGCGCAATCTTCTCCGCATTCAGCAGTTCATGGGGCAGGCGCAGCTGGGCACGGCCGTGGGCGGCGTTTCCGGCACGCTGGCGGCCGAGGGCGAGGCGCTGGCCGGCACCTCCCGCCGGCTGGCGGCCAAGGCAGACGGCCTCGCCGCCCGCGCCGGCGAGCTGGCGGGCACAGAGGCGGCACTGAGCGGCAAGCCGAAGCTGCGCCGCACCGGCTCCACCTATTCCGACGCCTTCGACGCGGCGGCGATGCGCACCTATGCCGACAAGCTCGACACCAAGCTGTACAGCCAGGCCGACGCGCTCGCCCTGCAACACGAGAACGATCCCGCCGGCCTGCGCGCCAGCTTCGCCACGCTGAAAGAGCAGATGCTCGGCGCCGACGTGCTGCCGGACCCGGTGGCACGCGCGGCATTCGACAGCGCCTTCTCGCGTGTCGAGCTGGGCTATGTGCGCGCGGCCGACCGGGCGGCGGCGACGCGGGCGAAGCAGGAACAGGCAGCCGGCGCGGCCGCAGCGCTGACCGCCGCGCAGGCCAATCTTGAGCGGCAGGGCTATGCGCTGGGCATGGACGAGGACGGCCTGAAAGCCACCGAGACCGAGGCGAAGAAGGTGAGCGACATCGCCGCCCGCGCCGAGGCCTCTGGCGCCATCACGCCCGGCACGGCGCAGCGCCTCACCAAGACGATCCAGGCCGATCGCGCCACGGCGCACCTGAAAGGCGCCTTCGACCGGCTGGCGCCGGAGGAGCGCAAGCCCTTCCTGGAAAAGATCGCCGCCGATTTCAAAGAGGGCAAAGGGCTGGCGGGTAAGCTGGACCTTGACGGCTATGAGCGGCTGACCGGCGCTTTCGAACGGCAGCTCAGTGCCGACAATGTGGCGACCACGCGGGCGGAAACGGCGCTGCGCACCCAGACCGGCGCCATACTGAAACTGGCGAGCGAGGGCTATGGCATCGCCCCCGAACAGTGGAAGGCGATCGACACCGCCGCCGCCGCCGTGCCCGGCGGCACCGACACGGTGGCCGCGCTGCGGCAGGAAGCCGAGTTCTTCCACACGCTGGCCTCCCGCTCGCCGGCGGAAGCCGAGGCGGCCATTTCCACGCTGAAGGCGAAGACGACGGAACGTGGCGCCACCACCGTCACCGCCGCGCGCAACCAGCGCGCCGACGCCTTCCTGAAAACCATGACCGAGGGGCTGAAGGACGATCCTCTCGGCTGGGGCGAGCGCGCCGGCATCGTCACCGTGCCGCAGCTCGACTTCGCCGACCCGGCCAGCCTGACCGCGCGCGGCGATGCGGCGGAGGCGGTGGCCGCGCATTACGGCACCCGCCCGGTCTATCTGCGCCCGCAGGAGCGCGCGGCGCTGGCGCGCAATGTCGAGCAGGGCGGCGACGCCATGCTGTCCGTCGTCAACGGCATCGCCGCCGGCTTCGGCCCGCGCGCGCCCGCCGTGCTGGCGGAGGTGTCAGCCTCCGCTCCCGTGCTCGCCCATGTCGGCGGTGTGGTGCTGGCGGGCGGCTCGCAAGAACTGGCGGCGGATGTGGCGGAAGCCATCAAGATGCGGCGCGACCCCGCCTTCAAGCCGCCGAACTGGAAGCCCCAGCCCTTCCGTGACATGGCGGCCGAGGTGCTTGGCCCGGCCTTTCTCGCCGCGCCGGACGCGCTGCGCACGGCGGAGACCACGGCGAAAACCGCCTTTGAGGCCCGCGCCTATCGCAAGGGGCTGGCGCCGAGCCTTGGCGACGACGACAGCAAGGCCGCGTTTGAGCGCACGCTGCAGGAAGCTGCCGGCGCCACCTTCGACCGCAACGGCGTGCAGTATGGCGGTGTCGCGGACTATCAGGTAGGTGGCCTGTTCGGCTTCGGCGGGCGCCGCGACAAGGTACTGGTGCCGCCATCGATGAGGGCCGACAAGTTCCCCGATGTTGTTGGCGCCCTGAAGGACGAAGACCTAGGTGCGGATGCGCCGAAGGCGGCCGACATAGCAGCCGGGCGGCTGGTTGCGATCTCGCCCGGCCGATACCGCCTCGCCCTTGGCGATCCCCAGGGCGACGATCCACAGTGGCAGACGGATAGCGCCGGCCGCTATTGGGTGCTCGACCTGAACGCCCTCGCTCCTACCTTGCGCCAGCGTGTTCCGGGAGCTTTCCGATGAGCTACTGGTTCGACGACGGGGAACCACAGCCGCTTGTGCCGGAAGACCAGCGCCGGAGGCCCCCGGAACCTGATGTCTCGATCCCGGAAATCCTTCAGGCCGGCGTCGACCATGCCACCTACATCGCCAATACGGCGGGTGAGGCATGGCTGCGCGAGCGCGCCTATGACGACAGGATCGACGCGGTGTTCAAGGCCACCGGCGTCCGGCTGGAAAACCCGACGCGCGCTGTCATCACCTCGGGCGAGGCGATAGAGCAGCTGCGAGCCGCCGGCCTGCCTGTCGAGCGAAACGCGCTGAAAAACCGTGACGCCGCGATGCAGCTCATGGCGCGCCAGTTCGAGGAGCGGCGGCGCGAACTGGCAGACGGGTTGCCGGACCTTGAGCGGGCCAAGCGCGCCGCCATCGCCCCCGATCGCAGCATTGAAGACGACATGCGCGCGCTCGACGAGCGCACCCGTGCGGCCTCCGCCCGCGCGCTGGCGGCCGAGAACGTGCCTGCCGTGATCAAGTGGCCAACCTATCTTGCTGGCGCCATGGCGGGCTCCCTGCGGGCTCCTGAAAACCTTCTCGGGCTTGTCGTCGGTGGGCCAGCGGCGGGAGCTACGCGCACGGCGGCAGGCGCGATCCTGCGGGCCGGCGTGCGCGAGGCCGTGGTGAACGCGGCGACTGAGACCATGGCGCAGCCGATCATCGCCAAATGGCGTACCGATCTCGGCGTGCCGGCAAACACGCCGCGCGAAATGCTTGCCGATATCGGCACCGCAGCGCTGTTTGGTGGCATTCTCGGCGGCGGTCTTGAAGCGGGTGCGCGCGGCCTTCGCGCCTTGAGCCGCCCCGATGCCCCCCCCATCGAGCGCGGCATGGCGGGCGACGACGACGCGCTCATCGCCGCCGTGCGCGAGGCGGGCGATGCGGCCCCCCCGGAAATCCGCGCCGCCGCAGACGCGTTGGAGGCCGACAGGCTTGTACAGGCGCGCGTGCCGGAAGGCATGGCGCCGGACGAAAGCGCACTGCTGCTGTCCGCCGCCATGCGTCGGGCCGAAGAGCCCGATGCCCCGCTGCCGCGCCCGGATGAGCCGGAAACCTACCTGCCAGCGGTGGCGCCGCCGCCCGATGGTGGCACAGCGCTTGATGGCGCGATTGCGCGGCTGGACGCCGCGCGGCGCGCCTATGACGCGATCCCGGTTGATGATGTCTCTGCCCGGCGTGCCGCCATGGCCGAGATGGACAATGCCGACGCGGCGCTGCGGGCTCTCGGAGAAGGGCTCGATGATCGCGACCCGGCCATCGGCAAGCTGGGAGAGTTGGCGAACATTGTCCGCCGCGATCTGCCCGACGCGCGCGGCGGCCAAGGCGGCCCGGAAGAGCTGTTGCGGCTGGAAAACCGCCGCCAGCAGCTGATGGGTGAACTGTCGCAGCCGGCGCCGGCGGCCGCGCCAGCCCGGCGCCTGACGCCTTCGGACGACATTTCCGAGAATTACCCCGACATGCCAGTCGCCATGGGCGCGGACGGCGGCGTGCGCATGGTGTCGCGCGATGCGCTGGGAAGCGACGCGCCCCGCTTCACCGAACTGGCGGCGGCGGTTGCCGCCTGCCGCGTCTAGGAGGCGCTTATGGCATTCCGCGACTGCCTCGACCGCATGGTGAAGGCCAAGGAGATCACGCCGGAGGAGGCCGAAGCCCTCGGCGCCGCCTATGATCGCGTGCATCGGACGAAATCTCGCAGCCGCGGCGATGCTGCTGCCGCCGCCGAGGCGCGGGACGATCTGGCCCAGCAGCTGGAAGCCGAGGCGGCGCGGCGCGCGCGACTGGCCGGCCTGACGGCGGCGACAACCGACCGGCTGCGAAAGGAACTGACCGGATACCGGAATGCCGCCGGGAAGCCCGATGTGGCCGAGGCCGCTATCCGGGTTCTCGAACATCAGGGGCACACGGGATATTCCTCCGTGGCGGGCCGCGCCAACGCCATCACGGCGCAGGCGCATACGATGATGGAAGGTATTCTCGCCACCTTCGATCGCACATGGCTGGCAGGCGCCCGGCGCAACAAGGCGCAGCTCGACAATGTGGCGCGCGAGGCGATGGGCGAAGCGACGGGGGATGCGGCCGCCCGAGAGCTGGCACAGGCATGGCAGCGAGCCCATGAATGGCTGCGGGAGCGCTTCAACGCCGCCGGCGGCGCCATCGGGGAACTGAAGAACTGGGGATTTCCGCAGGGCCACGACCGTCTGCGGCTGATGCAACAGGGCTATGACGCCTGGGTGGCCTTCATCCGGCCCCGGCTCGATCCGGCCAAGATGCGCCACCCCCTGACCGGCGAGGCGATGACGGATGCGGAGCTGGACGAGGCGCTGCCGCATGTGTTCGACAGCATCGTTTCGGAGAGCTGGAACGTTCGCGAGCCGTCGCGCCAGCCGTTCGGCCGTGGCGCGCTGGCGAACCAGCGTGCCGACAGTCGCTTCCTGGCGTTCAAGGATGCCGAAAGCTGGCTTGAGTATCAGCGGGAGTTCGGCAATCCCGACATCTTCGCCACGATGATGAGCCATATCAACCTGATGGCGCAGGACATCGCGGCGCTTGAAATCCTCGGGCCGAACCCCGATGCGACTATGGAATGGATGCGCCAAATCATCCGCCAGCAGGCGGGCCTAGCGCAGACCGGCAAGGCGACCCTGACGAAGGTGTCGCCGAAAGCGGCGGCCGCATGGAGGGAAACAAGCCTCTACGCGCTCGATGGGCTGTGGTCGCAGATCCGGGGAGCGGCCGAGCTTCCCGTGCGCGCATGGTTGGCTGATGCCGGCGCGGCCGCGCGCAATGTCATCGTGGCGGCGCGCCTTGGCGGCGCGGTCCTTTCGGCCGTGACCACCGATCCGATCATGGCCTCAAGCCTCGCCAAATTCGACGGGCTGAACGTCACCCGGCTGCTCAAGGGGCTGGCGGGTGAAATCAAGGGGGGCAAAAACGCCCGCATGCGCGGCGTGCGCGCCGGGCTGATCCTTGATGACGCGCTGCACGTGCTGCGCGACAGCGCGCGCTGGCACGGCAGTCTTATGGGGCCGGAATGGTCCAAGCGCCTGCCTGACCGGGTGCTGAACATCACCGGACTGTCACCCTGGACGCAGGCGATCAAGCATGCGCTCGGCCGCGAGTTTCAGGCCACGGCGGCCGATCACATGGCGAAGGCGTGGGACGCCGTGCCGGGCGAGTTCCGGCGGATCATGGAGGGCTACGGCATCGGCGCCGACCAGTGGGCGATCATGCAGCGCGCCGCGCCGGAGGACATCGAGGGCGCGCGCTTCTTGCGGCCGGGCGACATCGCCGGCGTTGACGATCCGGGCGCGCGGCTGGCGGCGGAGCGGTTCACCGAGATGATCCTCGGGGAGACGGAACGGGGTATTCCTTCCGGCACCCTGCGCGGGCGGGCCTATATGATCGGCCGCACCCGCCCCGGTACCCTGCTGGGCGAACTCACGCGGTCGGCCGCCATGTTCCGCTCCTTCGGTGTATCGGTCGCGCTGCTGCAGCTGCAGCGCATTGCGCATGAGGTCGGCGCCGGGCGCGGCGCGCGGGGCGGCGCCTATGCCATGGGCACGATGCTCGCCCTGACGCTGGGCGGCGCCTTCGGCCTCTGGCTGAAGGACGTGACCAAGACCCGCGACCCCCAGCCGGCCGACCGGCTGAGCTTCTGGTGGGCCGCTGCGGCGCAGGGCGGCGGCATGGGCATCTTCGGCGATTTCCTCTTTGCCGACGCCAACCGCTTCGGCAACTCTCTGGGCTCGACATTGCTTGGGCCGGGCGCCGCCCTCGTCGAGGATCTGTGGAAGATGTCGGCCGGCAACGCCCAAAAGCTGAGCGAGGGTAAGGAAACCACGCTCGGCGCCGACGCGGTGCGCTTCGCCCGCAACTATGTGCCCGGCGCCAACATGTGGTTCCTGAATGCCGCCTATCAGCGCATCCTGATGGACCAGTTGCAGTACCTGCTCGACCCCAAGGCGAACGACAAGTTCAAGCGGCAGGTTCAGGGCGCCCGGCGCGAGCGCGACCAAGGCTTCTGGTGGGCGCCGGGCGACATGGCGCCCAGCCGCCTGCCGCAGGCGCCGGCACTGCCGTTCATGGGTCAGTAGCCGTACTGCCTGAAGCGCGGCTGCCCGTAGCTGTTGTATTCGCTGCCGAGGGCCCGGTTGCGCTGCTCATATTGCTGGCGCTCATAGGCGTCGCGCTGCTGCTGGCGCAGATAGGGGCTCTCATAGCGGTTGCCGTAGAGATCGGGCGCGCCGCTCTGGTCGCGAAGATCGTAGCGGCTGCTGCCGGAGCTGTTGCACCCATAGAGGCTAAGGCACGTTGCCCTTGCCGGCAGGGTTGTGGCGATGGTCAGAAGCAGGGCTGAAAGCAGCGTTTTCATGCGACCCCCCGAAAATTTCCACGCCCGGATTATTCACCGGGTCCGCAAGGTACATCAATAAGGTAGTTGTCGCACAGTGGCGGATAACGTACGATTGCGATGGTGCTCAAAACACCTGATGAAGGCGTGCCCGGCGAGCCGGGTTTTTCTCGTGCGCGAATCGTGCGCACGATCCCCTATGGCGGGGGTGCGACGGGATAAGGCACCTCGGTGCTCGAAGAAGTCCGCCTGACCTTCATCAGGTTTTGAGCCCCCGCCGCCCGGTGTGGTCGCAAAAGCCATTCCGGCTGGTGCCGTTCAACGGCAGCTTGAAGGGGCTTTGCCATGACCACGACGAAACAGCTCACCCAAGTGGAATTCCACGGCGACACGCTGTGGGCGACGGAAATCGACGGCGTGATCTATGTCGCCGTCAAAGTCATCTGCGACCGGCTCGGTATCGCCTGGCAGAAGCAGCTGGAGCGGATCAAGCGGGACATCATTCTGGCCGAAGGTGTAACCATGATGGGTGTACCTTCCCCCGGTGGCGTGCAGGAAACGACCCTTCTGCGCCTCGATCTGGTCAATGGCTGGCTGTTCGGCATCGAAGAGGGGCGCGTCAAGGACGACGAAACCCGAAATCGGGTGCTGATCTACAAGCGCGAGTGCTACCGCGTGCTGTTCGAGCACTTCTTCGGTGCGACGGCTGCGACAAGGCACCCCCATGATACGAACACCTTGCCCGCGCCGCATGACGCCTTCCTGCGCGGCGAGCCGTGGGCGGTGTCGTGGATGAACTCGGCGGTGCAGGTTTCCAGCCGCATCGAGCGCATGAGCGGGCGGGCGGCGGCGGCGGATTATCTGCGGGCCTGCGGTGTGCCCTTCCTCGACCGTGCGCCGAGCGCGCCCCGGCGGAGCATCGATCCGTCGCTGGACGGCCCGGCCTGCCTGCGCCGGCTGCTCGACGCCGCCTGCCGCGGCTCCGACCTGACGGTGCGCGGCGGGCTGCTCGACCTCTTCGACGGGGCGTTGGCCGAGCACCATCCCGAAATCCACCAGGTGCTGGCGGCCTCGGGCGTGAAAACCTACCGGCAGGATGAAGAGCTCGGCGTCGCCATCGCCAACCGGCATCCCTTTCTGAGCAACATCTTCCGCGACACGCCCTGGGCGTTCGATCACGCGCGGGCGCTAATGCGGCTACCGGGCGCGCGGCGGATCGGGCCGCTGAGCTTCCTGCGCCACTCGTCGCGGGCCACCTTCCTGTCGGTGGGCGTGATCGAGGATCAACCCTCGGAAGTGCCATTCCTCGCCACCGCGTGATCGGTTGACCACCCCGCCGAGGCCTCACGCTGCAAGGGCTGAAAACCCGCCGCGTGAGGCCCCATGTCCGCGATCCTGCCCATCGGTCCCGCCGCCCGCATCGCTGGCCCCTACACCGCCACGGCCGGGCAGACGGTGTTCACCTTCGCCTTCGCCCTGCTCGATGCCGGCGATCTGACGGTGGAGACGGCGCCGGCGGACGACCCGGACAACTGGACGCCCGCCACCTACGGCACCGAATGGAGCATTCCCACCGCCCTGCCGACCGTCGCCGGCGGCAGCATTGTTTTCGCGCTCGGCCGTGCGGCGGGCACGCGGGTGCGCATCGTCGGCGCAGCCGTCATCGCCAACACTCAGGATCCGCTGCCGGGCGGGCGGGTGGAAAGCGGCCCGCTGAACCGTTTCTTCGACCGCGCCACCATCTGGGCGCAGGAGGCGCGGCGCGACATCGGGGCGGCGCTCGCCCTGCTCAAGACCGCCGCCAATGGCTGGACGCCCATCGAGGCGGTGGAAAGCTATGGCGAGCGCCGGGTGCGCAAGATCGTGGATTGGGTGGGCGGCCTCGGGGCCAAGCCGGCGATCAACCGCTATGTCGGTGCCGCCGGCCTGACGGCGAACGTCGCCCAGGCGGTGGACATTCGCGGCGCCGCCGGCGGCGGCGTCAAGATCGTCGGCACCGTGGCGGCCGTGGAAGACCTGCCGGCCAGCGGCAACGTCGGCGATGCCTGGGTGGTGGGCGAGAACATCTATGTGTGGTCCAGCGTCACCAGCAGCTGGACCAATCTCGGCCCGCTCATGGAAGGCACGCTGGAAACCTCGAACCATATCGGCCTCACCTCGGTCGATATCGACGCACGCAACATCCCCGCCCCGGTGGTGAACATTTCAACGTCCGGCTTCGCCAGCCCGGGCGACGGCGGCGGCGCGCAATGGCGCAGCGTGGAGACGGAACCGGCGCATCCCGGCAAGCGGCCCTCGCTCTTCGGCCGCTGGTGGGAACTCTACAACAATGTTTACACGCCCCAGCATTTCGGGGTGTTCGATGATCCCTCCATGTTGATCGACCAGTCCGCGCGCGTGAAGGACTGGTTCGACGCCTGCGTTGCCACCGGCCGCGCACCTCATGTGGAACGGCCGCTCAATGTCATGGTGGAAACGCCCGTTTCGTATGCGCCTGTGGCCAACGCAGTCCCTAAATACATCAATCTCGCTCGCCTTCGGATCGGGTCTCCTAGTGGGGGGTGTATTCGGTTCGGGTCGCCAAGCTCCGCCATGTATCTGGCGACGCTGCACACGCCTCAAATTGTGCGTGTAGGCACAACCGTTTGGCTCCCCGACGAACGCGCTTCCATGCTTTCCGATGATGCGGGACTTATACTTTACAATCTCATTTCATTTCGGGTTCATGTCGGTGCGATAGCAGGCTTTACTATCGGGTATGCTTTGGAGTCCTCCGGGGGTTCGTTCTATTCCGCATATAATACTCTTACGTTCAGCTCAACTTCGGATTGCAGGTACCACGAAGTATTGCGGTGTACTGGTTCTGGCGGCTTTGTCAATGAGAATACATTTATCGGCGGCCGACGTGGGAATTACGCGACGGTAAATGCACTTGGAAACTCATACGGTACGGTGATAACCTCTTCGGATGCTGGATATAAAGGTAATAATACAAACAGGTGGTACTCTCCATGCTATGAATTAGGCGCTCCTGCGTCGGCTGAATACCGTACTCCCGTCTTACTCGACAGGACAGGCGTCTATAACTACTGGCATCTCCCGCGCCATGAGACCGGAAAAGGCCCCTTCGGCATTGCCGACAACGGCTCTGGGGCCAGCTCCAATGGCGGATGTCTGAACGAAGTTATCTATGGGTACCAAGCCGGTGCAGGCGCCGACTTCTACAAGGGCTGGCACCAGCGCGGCGGGGCGTTCGGAAATATAGCGCGGCACCCGACCTCAACGCCGCAGCCGAAATGGCAAAGCGGGCCGATGGTGCAGAAAATCAGCGCTTCGGGCGGCACTACAGCGCGGATTGAGGCGCCGTATTTTTTCAAGGCGAATACCGCCGCCACTCCTCTGGCTGTCGCAGCCTCCAGCGTCGCTGTGCGCGCCAATGCGCGCTGCGTGCAGATCGAGGGGCAGAATGCGGTCCTGATTGAGGTCGATACCAGCAACACGAAGACGTGGCGCCTTTCGGGGGCATTTGTCGCAAATCGCGGCGGCCGCTATTTCGTCCAGGCGTTCGATGCCGCTGGCGCAGTGCTGTCCGGCACCGCTACCGACGAATGGGGCACGGAGCCCTACGTCAAGGGGCTGTCGGCGACAACGACGCTCTTCGGCGGGGGGTATCAATCCTCCTCAGACACGCCATCGGCCATCATCTTCACAGTGCGGGACGAAGTGGCGTCGATGCATGTAGGATATCATGGCGGCACCAACGGATGTGCTCTGGTCGGTTTTGAACTGGAGGCGTTCCCCGGAACCTACACCAGCAGCATCGGCGTCACGACGCCACTTGTGCATGTGTCCAGCACCCGGCGCACGGCAAGCGCGAACCCGGCCACATCTGGCGTACATGGATGGTACACGCTCGGCGAAATCATCGGCTCGACTTCGCCCACATCGGGCACGCCGGCCGGCTGGATCGTCAGCGCAGGCGCGGCGCTTGCGGATGCATGGGCCGGTTCTGCCGCCTATGCGGTGGCTGGTCGATGCGTCGTGAACGGCGGGAATGTCTATAAGCTGCGCACACCAGGCACCAGTGCGAGCAGCGGCGGCCCAACTGGCACCGGCGTCGCCATCTCCGACGGCACGTGTGAGTGGGATTATGTCTGCCCCAAAGCCGCTTTCACCGCCCTTCCGAACATGCCGTAAGCCGGAGCGACACATGCCCTATGACGCCACGAAAGACCCCTATGCCGCGCTCGCCGGCACCTCGATCACCGCGCCGGGCCGCAGGCTGGTGACGATCACGCCGGCGGATGCCGAGCTGGCCACCTATTGCAAGCAGCTCTGGTGCTTCTGTCCGCCGGATGTGGCCGGCGGCGTCGGCACCGTGCGGCTGGTGGCAACCGGCGACGCCGACAATGAGACGAACGACGTAAAGGTGACACCCGGCCTGCAGCCGCTGCCGCCGGTGCAGGTGCGGCGGGTGATGTCGACCGGCACCACCGCGGGGCTGACCATCTACGGTATTCGCGACAAGTGAGGGTAGGCTGATGCTGGGCACTGGAAACGCCATCGGCCAGACGGCACTCTACGCCGGTTGGCGGCATGGTGGGGGTGTGGACTGGCAGGCGTGGGCCGCCGGCCTAACGGCTGCGCAGCTGCTCGACATCGACTATACCAAGACAGACCGCCACTGGCAGAACGTGACCGGGCAGACCCTTGCCGATGATGCCGGGGAGCCGATCGCGCTGGCAATGGACAGCGGATCCTGGGGCGGACGCTCTCTGGCCGATGAGGTGGCGGCGCAGCCGGAGCTAAAGGGCACCGGCATGGTTGGCATTGTGGGATCGACGACAGCGGCCACTTACAACACGGCCACGGGCGCCGGCAGTGTTGCGCGCTCCAGCTTCCCCGCCAACCAGTCGTATGTGGCGTTTCCCGTGGTAGCCGGGGCCTATTACGAGATCGACATTGAGGTGGGATCGATCCTCGGGTTGCCGATCCGCCCTACCACATCCGGCGTTGCGATTATCCAACCAAGCTCCTCTGGCGGGAGAGTTAAATACCGCATTGCCTCCACTTCGACGGAACTGGTGCTGACCGCAGGCGCCGACACCACCGTCTCCTTTACTGTTCACTCGCTCAAGCGCGTCCCCGGCAACCACTCCACGCAGACGACGGGCGCCTCTCAGCCCGCGCGGCAGGCCGGCGGCGTCGCGCGCTTCGATGGAACCGCCGACAACCTGCTGACGAGTTTCCTCGCGCAGGCCGGGGCGATGACGCTGGTCTATAAAGGCACGGTGCCGGCGACGCTCGCGGCGGTGCAAGCGCTTATGGGGTCCTCGGGTTCCAGCGCCAACCGCTGCTGGCTGGGTGTCAACACTTCGGGCCGCCTCTGCGCGGGTGTCGGGAGCCAGACTGAAAGCACCATCGTCGGGACGACGGACGTGCGGGGCAAGACCATCGTAGCGGCGCTCACTTTCGACGGTTCGACGGTCAGCCTTTTCCTGCGCCTCGATGGGGCAACGACCGAGGAATATTCCGCCGCTCAGGCCAGCACGCCCACGACGTCCGTCCCCTTCCGCCTGGGTGCCATGAACAGCAACGGAGCGGCCGGCGCCTATGCAGCGATCGACGCGAGCAGCTTCAAGGCTGCGCACAAGGTGATGACTTACGCGCAATTCATGTCCATTGCCGCGCGTCTGTGAGCAGCGCCCCGCCTGGACATACCTTCCCCAGCCGCCAGTTCGGTTGACCCCCTTGCCCTCCCCGCATGCTGGAGCTTCCACAACCAGCGGAGGCGGGCATGGCAGCGGAGCAGTTCGACGAAGCGCTGAAGCGCGTGCTCGTCCATGAGGGCGGCTATGTGAACCATCCGGCCGACCCGGGCGGCGCCACCAACAAGGGCGTCACCCAGCGCGTTTATGACGGCTGGCGCCGGCGCCAAAAGAAGCCGCTGGCCAGCGTGCGGCACATCACCGCCACCGAAGTGGCGGCCATCTACCGCTTCCAGTACTGGGACGAAATCCGCGCCGACGCGATGCCGCCGGGCGTCGACTATGTGCTTTTCGACGGCGCCGTGAACTCCGGCCCCTCGCAGTCGGTGAAGTGGCTGCAGCGGGCGCTGGGCGTGGTGGCGGACGGCATTGTCGGCGCCGCGACGCTGGATGCGCTGGACCGCCACCGGGACCATGACGCACTGATCGCGGATGTTCTTTCCCGTCGTCTTGCCATGTTGGAAAACCTTCGCACCTGGCCGACTTTCGGCAAGGGCTGGTCGCGCCGCGTGGCCGAGGTGCTGAAACACGGGCAGGCTGCGGCCATGGGCAGCGTCGGGCCGGCGCCGAGCTGGTCGAAGGAAGGCGCGCAGCGCGCACGCATCGAGGACATCGCCACCGCGCCGGCGCCGATCGGCGGCTCGGCCGGCGCCGTCGCCGGCGGCGGCAGCGCGGCCGTCATCCTGAAGCAGGCGCAGGACACGCTGCAGCCGATGGTCGGCAGCGGCGGCTGGCTCGACACCATCTTCGCCGGCCTTGTCGTTGCCGGCATCGTGGTGGCCGTCGGCGGTGCCGCCTACGGCATTTGTGCCTCGCGCCGCAACGCGAAGGTGGCGGCCGTGGTGAGCGGCGAGGCGAAGGCGGACCTTTCCGCCCTGCCCAGCCTGGGAGCGGCGGCGTGAGCTGGCTTCTCGGCATCGTCCTTGACTGGACGCCCTGGTGGCTGTGGGCGGCCGCTGGCGGCGTGCTGCTGCTGACCACCTTTCCCTATTGGCGCCCTTTGTGGGTGCTGCTGCCTGGTCCCCTGCGCGCCGGCCTGATCGCCGCCGGCGCCGCCACCCTCGCCTATCTCGCCGGCCGCAACACTGGCTCGGCCGGCGCCCTGCAGCGCGCCCGTGAAAAGGAGCAAGCCCGTGCCGAAGATATCGAACGCCGCGCTGCTGCGGCTCGCGAGCGTGCTGACCGCGATGCTCTTTCTGGCGGGTTGCGCGACGATGACGGCTGGCGAAGGAACGACGGGTAAGGCCGTCTGCCGCTCATTCCGTCCCATCGCCTGGGCGAGCGCCGACACGGACGAAACGCTCCGCCAGGTGAAGGCCCACAATGCTGTCGGTCGCGAGCTGTGCGGATGGACCCGATGACGGAAATGCCGCGCCCGGCCGATACGCCGCACCGCCCCAAGCTCCGGCTGGACTTCACCTTCAACCCGATCAATATCGGCGCGATCATCACCATAGCGCTGGGTGCCGGCTACGCCTATGGCCAGCTCACCATGCGGCTTGGCCTGGTCGAGATACAGTCGAGCCAGCTGGCGGTGCAGCTCACGGCGCAAACCCAATTGATGGAAAAGTGGGTGCGCACCGACGAGCAGGTGATGGCGCTGCAGCGTGATGTGCAGAAACTGGACGATCGCGTGACCCGGATCGAACGCCCCTGATGCGTCCGCATCCGCAGATCGCGCCCTATATCCGCCGCCCCACGCCCGCCACAGCCGAGTTGGTGGTGCAGATGGCGCCGGAGGACGGAAGCCCCGTTCCCTCGCTGGTTATCCCGCTCTCAGCACGAGCCGCTACGCGCATGCTGGCGGACCTTCTGGACGTGTTCCGCTATGGCTGCTTGGAAACCGCGCTGCGTGCGACTTCGTCACCGGCGCAACCGTGCGACACCACACAGGAAACAACGCCATATCGCACGGACGAAACGGCTAACCCGTTGTAGATAAACGCCTACACCTTAAATCATAATCCTGGGGTCGGGGGTTCAAGTCCCTCTCCCGCTACCACAATTCTCTCTATGACGATGTTTCAGAACGCAAAAAGCCCGGCCGAAGCCGGGCTTTTCGTCGTGTGTGGGGGGCGCCGCTCAGTAGGGCGAGACGCACTGCTGGCGCGGGCCGTTATAGGGCTGGAACGTATTGTCCGACGCCCGGTAGGAGCGATACTTGTTCGCGCACCACTGGACATGCGCGTTGGTGCCGGAATAGCTCGGCTGGCTCGCTGCCGCGCCCAGCGCACCACCGATCAGAGCACCGGCGGCGAAGGCGCCGGCCGGGAACCACCAGCCATTATACTGGCGATAGCCGGGGCGGTAATAATTGTAGCCGCGATAGCCATTGTAGTAATGGCGTCCGCCATTGCGCCAGTAACCGCGCCGCGCGCCCTGGCGATAACCCTGCCGGTAGCCCTGGCGGTACCCCTGCCGATTGCCCTGGCGATAGCCCGGCCGGTACTGCACCGGTTCGATGTTCGATGTCGACTGCGCGACAGGCTGCGGAACGAACGGCGCGGATATCGCCGGCATCACGCTCGACGTGATGACCATTGCCGCCGTCGCGATAGCAATAGAGAGCTTCTTCATAGTAGCTTCCTCCGAATTACAACCGTTACACAGGGTGTAGTGGCTGTTCCATGAATGCTCCCTGAACGAAATCTGCAGCTAGATTTCAGATTTCTGAACACTCGTTCAGACTAGTCAGACGCGGCATTCCGGAAGCACAAACGCATCAGGGCGCACGGAGGTTCCCGCGCGCCCTGCGTGTGCGTTCAAGCTGGTGTGAGCGAGGCGCGTCAGTCCGCGCCGGGGTCCGCGACAAAGCCCGCCGCCGCGATGCCGGCGCTTGCCGCCGCCTCGTCATTCTCGGAGGTGTCGCCGGAAATGCCGACGGCGCCGATGATCTCGCCGCCAGTGTCGCGGATCAGCACCCCGCCCGGCACCGGCACCAGCGCGCCGCCGACCACATCCGTTACCGAGGCAATGAAGAAGGCCTGCTCCTTCGCCCGCTTGAAGATCGAGCGCGAGCCCATGCCGAGGGAGAGAGCGCCATAGGCCTTGCCATGGGCCACTTCGAAGCGCTTGAGGCTGGTACCGTCTTCGGAGGCGGCCGCCTTCACCGCGCCGCGGGCATCGAGCACGACCACCGCCATCGGCTTGAAATTGCCGGCGCGGCACTGGCCGAGCGCGGTGGAGAGAATCGTCTGGGCGGCGTCGAGGCTGAGAGCGGGCATGCGTTTCCCCTGTTTAGGCATTTTTCCGCCGTCGACTGTGCCTTTCGCCGCCCGAGCGTCAAGTCTCGCCTTGCCATGACGGCCGATTTTTGCATTCATAATTAGTAAGTCGGTTTTAGACGAAGGTGGCGATCCATGGCGGATCGGCGCCTTCGAATCTGCCGCATCACGGAAAAAGCACCGGGAAGCCGGGCACGAGGAAACCCAAAGGAGCATGCCATGATCCGCCTAACGCGAATCGTGTCGGCAATCGCCGGCACTCTCTTGCTTGCCGCGACGGCGTCGGCCGAGCCCATCGAGATCAAGCTCGGCCATGTCGGCGAGCCCGGCTCGCTGTTCGACCAGACCTCCCAGGAATTCGCCAAGCGCGCCAACGCCAAGCTCGGCGACAAGGCTCATGTCGCCATCTATGGCTCCAGCCAGCTCGGCGGCGACACCGAACTGCTCAAGAAGCTCAAGCTCGGCACCGTCGACCTTGCCCTCCCCTCGACCGTGATGACGACGGTTGCGCCGGAGTTCGGCCTGTTCGAGATGCCCTATCTGGTCAAGGACCGCGACCACGCGGCCAAGATCCGCGACGCCATCATCACCCCGGTGCTTGTGCCGATCGCCAAGGACAAGGGCTACGAGATCATCGGCGTGTGGGAAAACGGCATCCGCCACGTCACCAACAACACCCGGCCGATCAACAAGCCCGAGGACCTCAAGGGCATCAAGCTGCGCGTCCCGCAGGGCGTGTGGCGCGTGCGCATGTTCCAGGCCTATGGCGCGACGCCGAGCCCGATGGCGCTGTCGGAAGTCTTCGTCGCCCTGCAGACCGGCGTGATGGACGGCCAGGAGAACCCGCTGGCCCAGATCTACCCCTCGCGCTTCCAGGAAGTGCAGAAATATCTCTCGCTCACCGGCCATGTCTACACGCCCGCCTATCTCACCGCCGGCCGTAGCTGGTCGAAGCTGCCGCCCGACGTTCAGAAGGCGCTGATCGAGACCGCCGTCGAGATGCAGCCGGTGGCGCTGGAGATCGCCGCCAAGCTCGATGACGAGCTTCTCGGCAAGCTCAAGGATGCCGGCATGCAGGTGAACGAGGTCGACAAGACCGCCTTCATCGAAGCGTCGAAGCCGGTCTATGAGGAATTCGCGAAGGAAGTTCCCGGCGGCCAGAAGCTGATCGACGACTCCCTCGCCCTCGGCAAGGGCTCCTGAGCCTCGCGGGCCGGCGCGCACGACCGCCGCCGGCCCGCCCACCACCTTTCACTGCCGATATCCCCCCGCTCACTGCTGATTGCGCGGCCGAGCGCCCGCGCCCGTGGAACAGGACCCATGCTCGCAATAAGAAGATCCTATGACCGGATCTTGGAAGTCATCGCCGCGCTGCTGATGGCGGCCCTGACCGGCATCATCGTTATCGGCTTCGTGTTCCGCGCCGTCGGTCTCTCCCTGGTCTGGTACGACGAGATCGCCTCGATCGGCCTGTGCTGGCTGACCTATTACGGCAGCGCCCTCGCCGCCCTGCGCGGCGCCCATATCGGCTTTCCCGGCATCGTCAACGCCTTCCCGCCGGGCCTGCGCGTGGCGAGCACCATTCTGGCCGAGGTGATCGTCCTCGCCTTCTTCGTCATCCTCACCGTGACCGGGCTTGAGGTGCTGGACATTCTGCAGGGCAGCACGCTGGTCTCGCTGCCGAATGTGTCGCTGGTCGTCACCCAGTCGGTGATCCCGATCACCGCCGTCCTGTTCATCATCGCCGAGCTGATGCGCTTTCCCGAAGTGCTGGCGGCCGCGCGCGGCGCCGGCTTCGAAGACCATGAGCTGAAGGAAGCGCTGGAAACCGTTCACGAGACCCCGTCCGCCGGAGGCACCCCCCGATGACCAGCACGATGGGTCTGATGTTCCTCGGCCTGTTCGGCATGGTGCTGCTGAACGTGCCGATCGCGGTCGCTCTCGGCATGGTGGCGGTGGTCGCCATCTGGGCGACGCAGGGCGCCGACATGCTGCCGAATGTGGCGCTGGTCATGTTCGAGGGCGCGACCAACTTCCCGTTGCTCGCCATTCCGCTGTTCATCCTGGCGGGCGGCATCATGAATTCGTCGTCGATCTCGCGGCGGCTGATCAATCTCGCCTCGGCGATGCTCGGCTTCATCCGTGGCGGCCTCGCCATGGTGACCATCGGCTCGTCCATGTTCTTCGCCGAGATTTCCGGCTCGGCCGTGGCCGGCGTCGCCGCCCTCGGCTCGCTGCTGATCCCGGCGATGAAGAGCCGGGGTTACAGCAAGGAGTTCGCGGCGGCCATCTCGTCCTCTTCGGCCAGCCTGGCGATCATCCTGCCGCCCTCCATCCCGATGATCCTTTATGCGGTGATGGCGCAGGTCTCGGTGGTGAAGATGTTCATCTCCGGCCTGCTGCCTGGCCTGCTCGGCGGCGCCGGCCTTGCTCTGGCGAGCTGGTACTATGCGGTGAAGAACGACTTCCCCGTCGAGCAGCGCTTCGCCTGGAGCCGGCTGGTGACAGCGTTCCGGGAAGCCCTGTGGGCGCTGATGCTGCCGGTCATCATCCTCGGCGGCATCTTCGGCGGCTTCGTCACCGCCACCGAGGGCGCGGCTGTGGCCGTGGTCGCGGCGCTGTTCATCTCCATCGTGGTCTATCGCGAGCTGAGCCTGACGGCGCTGTATCGCGCCCTGGTCGACGGCGCGCTGCAGACGGCGGTGGTGATGCTGCTGGTCGCCTCCTCGGCGCTGGTCGGCGTGTTCCTCACCGAGAGCCGGGTGCCGCAGGCGCTGGCGAGCTCGATCGCCGAGTTCACCACCAACCCCTATCTCGTGCTGCTGCTGCTGAACGTGCTGTTCCTCATTCTCGGCATGTTCCTGCATTCAGCCGCCGCGATCATCCTCACCGTCCCCATCGTCCTGCCGTTGATCCAGCAGGTCGGCATCGACCCCGTGCATTTCGGTCTGGTGCTGACGCTGAACCTCGCCATCGGCCAGCAGACCCCGCCGGTTGCCTCGGTGCTGATCGCCGCCTGCTCGATTGCCAAGGCGGACATATGGCAGACCACCAAGGCCAATCTCGGCTTCCTGTTGGTGCTGCTGGTGGTGCTGATGATCTGCACCTATGTTCCCTGGTTCGCACTGGCTCCGACCCAGTGGTTCTATGGCGACCCCTCCATCGGCGTCATGCCCACCAACTGACGGCCGACTGCGCCGGATACCCCAGCCTCCCCGGTCTCCGCCGGGGAGGTTTTTCTTTGCCTGCCGGGCGGCGGAAGACAGCCGCAACGCAAAAGGCCCCCCGCACGCCGAGTGCGGGGGGCCCTGGCAGGACAGGCAGTCTGGCGCGTGGCTCTACTCCGCCGCTTCCAGCCGGCGCGCCGGCGCTCCCGCGCGTGCCGCCGCGAGGCTTTGCGCGAGCACCTGCACCACATGCACCGCCTCGCGCGCAGCGCCGTCATGGATCTGGTGGCGGCAGGAGGTGCCATCGGCAACGATCAGCGTGCCCGGCTCCGCCTTGCGTACCGCCGGCAGCAGCGAGAGTTCGGCCATGGCCAGCGAGGTGTCGATGGTCTCGCTGTGATAGCCGAACGCCCCGGCCATGCCGCAGCAGCTCGATTCCACCGTCTCCACCTGCAGCCCGGGCACGAGGCGCAGCGCCTTCTCCACCGCGCCCATGGCGCCGAAGCTCTTCTGGTGGCAATGGCCGTGCAGCAGCGCCTTCTCCGCCAGCGGCGCCAGCGGCAGGTCGAAGCGGCCGGCGTCGATCTCGCGGGCGATGAATTCCTCGACCAGCAGCGCATGAGCGGCGAGCGTCTGCGTCCCCTCCCCCGGCAGCATCGACGGGAGTTCGTCGCGGAAAGCGAGCAGGCAACTCGGCTCCAGCCCCACCACCGGCACGCCGCGCGCGACGAAGGGGGCATAGGTCTCCACCACCCGCCGCGCCTCGGCCTTCGCCTCATCCACCAGCCCAGCCGAGAGGAAGGTGCGCCCGCAGCACAGGGCGCGGCGGTTGCCGTCGACGGGACGCGGCATGTGCACGCGGTAGCCCGCCGCGGTCAGCACGTCGAGCGCGGCGACGATATTCTCTTTCTCGAACCAGCGGTTGAAGGTGTCGGCGAACAGCACCACCTCGCGCCCGCCCTCCGGCCCGAAGGCCACCGCATCTTCACGGAAGGCGTCGGCGCGCCAGCGCGGCAGAGAGCGGCGGGCGCTGAACTGGGCCAGAATCTCCGAGAACTTCGCCGCCCCTGGCAGCCGGTCGCGCAGGTTCAGCAGCCACGGCACGCGGGCGGCGAGGCCGGCATAATGGGGCAGATAGGCGACAAGGCGCTGGTGCAGGCTGATGCCCTTCGCCTTCGCCCGCGCCGCCAGCGCCTCGATTTTCATCTTGGCCATGTCGACGCCGGTGGGGCACTCCCGCCGGCAGCCCTTGCAGGAGACGCAGAGCTTCAGCGTCTCCATCATCTCGTCGGAGGCGAGCGCGTCGGGACCGAGCCGGCCGGAAATGGCGAGACGCAGCGTGTTGGCGCGCCCGCGCGTCACGTCCTTCTCGTCGCGGGTGACGCGGTAGCTCGGGCACATCACGCCGCCCACCGCCTTGCGGCAGGCGCCATTGTTGTTGCACATCTCGATGGCGCCCTGCAGGCCGCCGCCCTCGCCGGAATAGCCGGACCAGTCGAGGGCGGCCCGGATCGGCGCCACCTTGTAGTCCGGGGCGTAGCGGAACAGTTTGCGATCGTCGAATTTCGGCGCGCGGACGATCTTGCCGGGATTGTAGAGCCCGCCGGGGTCGAAGCGGTCCTTCACCTGCTCGAAGGCGCGCACCAGCCGGGTGCCGAACATCGTCTCGTGGAATTCCGAGCGCACGATGCCGTCGCCATGCTCGCCGGAATGCGAGCCCTTGTACTCGCGCACCATGGCGAAGGCTTCCTCGGCGATGGCGCGCATCGCCTTCACGTCCTTCTCCAACCGCAGGTTCAGCACCGGGCGCACATGCAGGCAGCCCTCGGAGGCGTGGGCGTACCAGGTGCCCTTGGTGCCGTTCTTCTCGAACACCTCGGTGAGCCGCGCCGTGTAGTCGGCGAGATGCAGCAGCGGCACGGCGCAGTCCTCGACGAAGGAGACCGGTTTTCCCGCCTGCTTCATCGACATCATGATGTTGAGGCCGGAGGTGCGCACATCGGCAATGGCCGCCTGCAGCCCGGCCTCGCGCACGCTCACCACGCCGCCCCAGCGGGCGCCCTCGCGGTCCCAGCCGAAGCCGAGATCGCCCATCGTGTCGTCCAGCAGCTTCAGCCGGCGCTCATTCTCCGCCTCATCTTCCGCGAACTCGACCAGAAGGATCGCATCCGGCGTGCCGCGCACGAACTGCTTCAGCGTCGCCTGGAACATCGGAATCTCGCTGGCCAGCGCCAGCAGGGTGGAATCCACCAGCTCGACCGCGATGGGCTTCAGCTTCACCAGATGCTGGGCGGCATCCATCGCTTGGTAGAAGCTGCCGAAATGGCAGGCGCCGATGACCTTCTTGCCGATCAGCGGCCACAGCTTCAGCTCGATCCGCGTCGAATAGGCGAGCGTGCCCTCGGAACCGACGAGAATATGGGCGAGGTTGGTCCCCTGCGGCCGCGGCACCAGCGCGTCGAGATTGTAGCCGCCGACGCGCCGCTGCACGGCGGGAAAGCGCGCCGCCACTTCGTCCGCCTCGCGCGCGCCGAGGTCGAACAGGTCGCGCGCCAAAGGCGCCAGCGGCGACTCCGATGGCAGTGTCGCGAGATTGTGGTCCACCGCGCCGAAATGCGCCTTGGTGCCGTCGGCCAGCATGGCGTCGATGGACAGCACATTGTCGCGCATCGTGCCGTAGCGCAGCGAGCGGCCGCCGCAGCTATTATTGCCGGCCATGCCGCCAATGGTGGCGCGGCTGGCGGTCGACACGTCCACCGGGAACCATAGACCGTGCGGCTTCAGCGCCCGGTTGAGGTCGTCGAGCACGATGCCCGGCTCGACCACGCAGCGCCGGTTCGCCACGTCGAGTTCCAGCACGCGGTTGAGATGCTTGGAGCCGTCGATGACGAGCGATTCGTTGATCGTCTGGCCGCATTGCGAGGTGCCGCCGCCGCGCGGGGTGACGGGAATGCCCTCGGCCCGGGCCAGCGCGATGGCGCGCTCGGCCTCTTGCGTGGTGCGTGGCACGACAACGCCCAGCGGCATAATCTGGTAGAACGAGGCATCGGTGGCATAGCGGCCGCGATTGAAGCGGTCGAACCACACATCTCCCGAGACTTCCGCCTTCAGACGCCGCTCCAGACCGGGCGTCAGCCGTGCCGCCATGATGTCGTCGCTCCCTCACGTCCTTCTTCGCCGCGCATTTTGCGCCGCCCTGGACCGAAACGCATTTTGCATTCATAATTCATTTATGCAAGATGGAGCGCGGAAGCGGGCCGCCGCCTTGCCCGCTCGCAGCCGTCCAAGAGGCGCGCGCCTCAGCGCCGACCAAGGGAGAGAACACCATGTCCAGCAATGCCGCCCGGGTGGCGGGTCGTCATTTCCTGCAGATTCCGGGTCCCACCCCGGTGCCCGACCGCATCCTGCGCGCGATGGACATGCCGACCATCGACCATCGCGGGCCCGAGTTCCAGAAGCTCGGCAAGCGCGTGCTGGACGGCATGAAGACCATTTTCAAGACCGCGAACCCGGTCATCATTTATCCCGCGTCCGGCACCGGCGCGTGGGAAGCCGCACTCGCCAATGTGCTCTCGCCCGGCGACAAGGTGCTGATGTTCGAGACAGGCCATTTCGCCACGCTGTGGAAGAACATGGCGATCAAGCTCGGCCTGCACCCGGAATTCATCGCCTCCGACTGGCGCATCGGCGCCGATGCCGCCGCCATCGAGGCGCGGCTGCGCGAGGACAAGGACCACGACATCAAGGCGGTCTGCGTGGTCCATAACGAGACCTCGACCGGCTGCATCTCGCTGATCCCGGAGGTCCGCAAGGCCATCGACGCCGCCGGCCACCCGGCGCTGCTTCTGGTCGACACCATCTCCTCGCTGGCTTCGATCGACTTCCGCCACGATGAATGGGGCGTCGACGTCACCGTCTCCGGCTCGCAGAAGGGGCTGATGCTGCCGCCCGGCCTCTCCTTCAACGCCATTTCCGACAAGGCGCTGGCGGCGGCGAAGAAGTCGACCATGCCCAAGCTGTTCTGGTCGTGGGAGGAGATGCTCCCCCACAATGAGAAGGGCTATTTCCCCTACACGCCCGGCACCAACCTGCTCTACGGCCTCGCCGAGGCCATCGACATGCTGCACGAGGAGGGGCTCGACAACGTCTTTGCCCGCCACGACCGTCATGCCGAGGCCACCCGCCGCGCCGTGCGCGCCTGGGGCCTCGAAGTGCTCTGCCGCGATCCGAAATACTATTCGTCCTCGCTCACCGCCGTCATGATGCCCGAGGGCCATGACGCCGATGCCTTCCGCGAGAAGACGCTGAACCATTTCGACATGTCGCTCGGCACCGGCCTGACCAAACTGTCGGGCCGCGTCTTCCGCATCGGCCATCTCGGCGACACCAACGACCTTACCATTCTGGGCGCGCTGGCCGGCGTCGAGATGGGCCTGTCGGTTGCCGGTGTGCCGCACAGACAAGGCGGCGTGCAGGCGGCGATGGATTATCTCACTGACTGCGCCCGCGGGACTGTCGGCGCCGCCGCCTGACCCCCGCGCTCCGGCCGCGCGACCTTCGTTCACCTTGCGAAATTCGCCGGCCGGAGCGATTTAGGGTTTAGATTTCAGCAGATGCCGCGCCGGGTGCGCGGCAAGGTGGAGATTCGCCGGATGGCGATGTCGGACACGGCCATCATTCCGCGCCGCAGCCTGCATGACGAGCTGGCCGCGCAGTTGCGCGACATGCTGATGCGCGGCGATCTGAAGGCCGGCGACAAGATCTCCGAACAGGCCCTGTGCCAGCGCTTCGGCGTCTCCCGCACACCGTTACGCGAGGCGCTGAAGGTGCTGGCCAATGAGGGGCTGGTGATCCTCTCCCCCAATCGCGGCGCCAGCGTCGCGCGCGTCTCGCCCGATGAGGTGGACGAGCTTTTCCCCATCATGGGGGCGATGGAAGCGCTGGCCGGCGAGGCCGCCTGTGCCCGCGCCAGCGATGCCGACATTGCGCGTGTGCAGGCGATGCATGAAGAGATGCTGGTGCATTACCGCGCCGGCGACCCGGCCGCCTATCTGCGCCTCAACCGCCGTATTCATGAGGCGTTCTTCGATCTCGCCGGCAATCACGCGCTGACCCAGCTCTACCAGACCCTGATGGTGCGCATCCACGCGGTGCGCTTCGTCGCGCAGAAGTCCAGCGAGCGCTGGCGCGAGGCGGTGGACGACCATGAGGAGATGATGGCCGCCCTGAAGGCACGCGACGGAGTCCGCCTCGGCGCCATCCTCAAGCTGCACCTGCGCCACAAGGCGGCGATGGTGCATGAATCGCTGGAAGGCACGGATTCGCAGGCAGCCGAGTAAGTGGGCGACCTGCAGACCGAACGTCATCCCGGCCGCAGCGAAGCGGAGAGCCGGGATCGCTCTCCGCCCCACAGGCGACCCCGGAACGGCCCATGGCCGTCCGGGATGACGCTCTAAGACTTCCCCTCACGCCGCCTTCAGCTCGGCTGCGCTCTTCAGAGCGGCTTCCAGCGCCGCCTCGCGCCGCCCGGCGGAGACGCCCTCGGCGATGATGAATTCCGGCGCGATGCCGATGAAGCCGAACACCCAGCGCAGATAGGTCTCGGCGTGCTCGGCCACGGCGGCGAAGGCCGGATCGGCGTAGCTGCCGCCCCGCGCCAGCGCCACGATCACCCGCTTGCCGGTGGCCAGCCCTTCGGGGCCGCCCGCGCCATAGGCGAAGGTCTTGCCGGGTACGAGGATGCGGTCGATCCACGCCCGCAACTGGGTGGGCACCGAGAAATTATACATCGGCGCGCCGACCACCACGATGTCGGCGGCGAGAAACTCGTCGAGCGCCTGCTGGCTCGCCGCGTCGCCCTTGCCGCCCGACAGCGGATGGTCCGCCGGCAGGGAGGCGGGCGTCGCATGCGGCAGCGGATCGGCGGCGAGGTCACGGGACATCACCACAAGGGAGGGATCCGCCGCCGTGAGCCGCGCGACAATGGCGGCACTGACCTGCCGGCTCACCGACTGGTCGCCGAGGATGGAGGAATCGAGATGCAGAAGGGTGCGGGACATGGCACGACCGTGGCTAGCTAGTTACGATTTGTTACTTGGCCTAGCTAGATGCCTGCCCTTACATGGCGCAAGAACGCACATCGCTCACCCTGAGGCACACGGACGTGACTGAGGAACATCCACCTTTCCATACCGAAAGCTGCCTCGCGGTCAGCCGGGTGCTGGCCCGTGTCGGCGACAAATGGAGCGTGCTGATCGTCATGCTGCTGGCCGGAGGCCCGCGTCGCTTCAACGAGATGAAGCGGATGATCAACGGCATTTCCCAGCGCATGCTCACCCTCACCCTGCGCGGGCTGGAACGCGACGGGCTGGTGTCGCGCACCGTCTACCCCACCATTCCCCCGCGCGTGGATTACGAACTGACGCCGCTCGGCCATTCGCTGCGCGAACCGGTGATGGCGCTCGGGCAATGGGTGGAGGCCAATCTCGCCGACATCGCCGAGGCGCAGGCGGAGTTTGACCGGCGCGCGGCGCCCGGTCCGGGCGATCGGCCACTGCAGCGGGCGGCGGGGATGCGTTAGGCGCGGGCAGGTTGCCCGCCCCAGTGAGCCGCGCGGCGTTTTATAATTATTGATGCAATCTGCGCCCTGATATAGTCTGGCGCGGATTACACGCCCCTTTCCGCTGCGGGGAGCGACTTCACGCTGCCGGCAATCCCGGCTATCCCTAGGCAGGAAACGCACGGGCTCGCAGAAGCCGCTGGAAACGCCGCATGCCGTCATCGCCGATCATTCGCCATTCCCTGCACGAATCGCTCGTCGCCCCGCTGCGCGAGATGATCCTGCAGGGCGAATTGCGGCCAGGCGAGAAGGTGCCGGAAGAACAGCTCTGCGAGCGCTTTGGCGTCTCGCGCACCCCGATCCGCGAGGCGCTGAAGGTGCTGGCGGCGGAAGGCGTGCTGCAGATCCTCCCTCATCGGGGCGCCATCGTCGCGCGGATTACGGAAGAACAGATCGACGAACTGTTCCCGATCATGGCCTCGCTGGAGCGCCTCGCCGGCCGGCTCGCCTGCGCCAGCGCCACGGATGACGATATTGCCCGTGTGCGCGTGCTGCATGAGCGGATGATGACGCATTTCGAACGTGGCGAAGAGGTGGAGTATCTCCGCCACAACCGGCTGATTCACGAAGCCTTTTTCGAGATCGCCGGCAATGCGACACTGTCCGCCTACTACCAGCAGATCCTCACCCGCATTCATGCCTGCCGCTTCGTGGTGCGCAAGAGCCGCGCGCATTGGGCGGCAGCGGTGGAGGAGCACAAGGCGATGATTGCGGCACTGGAAGCCCGCGACGCTCCTCGCCTCGGCGATTTGCTGGAACACCATGTCACCGGCACCACCGCCGGCATCGCCCGCGCCTTCATCGAGCGCACCCGTGCCGGCGCGGACACGCCATCCGAGCGCAGCAGCCGCGCCCCCGCCCCCCAGGACGCCTGACGCCCCCCGCCGGGGCGCCAAGGGATGCGCCTTTCGTAATTATTGATTTCAAATCAGAAAAGAGAGCCGAAAGGGAGACGCCATGAGCGAAGTCAAGGACCCGAACCGCACGGCCGCGCCGGCGCCCGACGCCACGAAAGCCGCCCGCCCCCTGCCGCTCGCCGGCGTGCGTGTGCTCGATGTCAGCCAGGTGATGGCCGGGCCCTATAGCTGCATGCTGTTGGGCGATCTCGGCGCCGATGTCATCAAGATCGAACCGCCCGGCACCGGCGACCAGACGCGCGGCGCCATGGGCTTCAAGATGAAGGGGCCCGACTCCATGGGCTTCCTCAACATGAACCGCAACAAGCGCTCCGTCGCCCTCAACCTGAAGAGCGAGGCCGGGCGCGAGGCCTTCTACGAGCTGGTGAAGACCGCCGACATCCTGGTCGAGAACTACCGGCCCGGCGTGATGAAGAAGCTGAAATGCGACTATGAGACGGTGCGGGCCTACAATCCCCGCCTCGTCTATGCCTCCATCTCCGGCTTCGGCCAGACCGGCCCCTGGGCCGGCCGCCCCGGCTTCGATCTGATGGCGCAGGCCATGTCCGGCGTGATGAGCGTCACCGGCCATCCCGGCGGCCCGCCGGTGAAGGCCGGAGTTCCGGTCGCCGATATCGGCTGCGGCCTGTTCGCCACCTATGCGGTGCTCGGCGCCTATATCGGCGCGAAGAACACCGGCGAGGGCCAGTATATCGACGCCTCGCTGTTCGAGGCGGCGCTGGCCTTCTCCGTCTGGGACATTTCGGAATATTGGGGGCGCGGCACCGAGCCGATCCCGCTCGGCACCGCCAACCGCATGACGGCGCCCTATCAGGCAGTGAAGTCGAAAGACGGCTATTTCGTCATGGGCGCCACCAGCCAGAAGCTGTGGCTTCAGCTCTGCGAGACGCTGGAGCGCCCAGACCTTGCCGCCGATCCCCGCTTCACCGCGATTCCCGACCGGCTCGACAATCGCGAGGCGCTTATCGCCGAGCTGGAAAAGACCTTCGTCACCCGCACCTCCGACGAATGGGTGGAAACCCTGCTCGCCGTCGGCATCCCCGCCGGCACCATGTACAGCTACCCGCAGGCCTTCGAGAGCGAGCATGGCCGCCATCGCCAGATGCGGATGGAGATCGACCATCCGCATGAGGGCAAGGTGTCGAATATCGGTTTCGCGGTAAAGCTGACCGGCACCCCGCAGGAGGTGCGCCGACACCCCCCGCTGCTCGGCCAGCACACGGATGAGGTGCTGCGCGAGATCGGCCTCGATGCGGCCGCCGTGGAAAGCCTCTCCGCCCGTGGAGCCTTCGCGCCATGAGCGCCGCTATGAGCACCACCGCCCCGGCTGAAGGCCGCGTCCACCTCACCCGCGCGGGCGCCGTCGCCCGCCTCGTCTTCGACCGTCCCGCGGCGCGCAACGCCATGACCTGGCGCATGTATGAGGAGATGGCGCAGGCCTGCACCACCCTCGCCGCCGATCCCACCATCCGCGTCGTCGTGCTGCGCGGTGCAGGCGGCAAGGCCTTCGTCGCCGGAACCGATATCGAGCAGTTCCGCGCCTTCGCCTCCGGCGAGGACGGCATCGCCTATGAGGCGAAGGTGGAGCACTATATGGGCCTGCTGGAACAGTTGCCGGTTCCCACCGTCGCGGTGGTGGAAGGCTGGGCGGTCGGCGGCGGCATGGCCATCGCCAATGCCTGCGATTTCCGGCTGGCGACGCCCGGGGCGCGTTTCGGCGTGCCGATCGCCCGCACGCTCGGCAATTGCCTGTCGGCGGCAAATGTGCAGCGCCTCGTCGCCACTCTGGGGCTCGGCATGGTCCGCCGCATGCTGCTGGCGGCGGAAACGCCGATGGCGGAAGAGATGCCAGACGGCTATGTCGCCATCCATCCGGCTGAAGAACTCGACGCGGCGGTTGAAGCGCTGTGCGGCCGGCTTGCCGGCAATGCCCCGCTCACCCTGCGCACCAGCAAGCAGATGCTGCTGCGCCTCGCCCATGACCCGCGCCCGGACGATGCCGATCTGGTGCAGGCGGTCTATGGCAGCGCGGATTTCCGCGAGGGGGTAGAGGCTTTCCTCGCCAAGCGCCCGGCGCAGTGGCGGGGCGAGTAGCCGGCGAACGAACCGTCATCCCGGCCGAAGAGCCGGGATCGCTCGGCGATCCGTCGCGATCCCGGACACGGCCTCACGGCCGTTCCGGGATGACGCTTGAGAAAACCCGCCTCAGCGGATCGGCGGGGCGTACTGGATGCCGCCGGCGCTCCAAAGCTGGTTGATCCCGCGCGGAATGCCGAGCGGCGACTGCGCGCCGACATTGCGCTCGAACACCTCGCCGTAATTGCCGACACTCTTGACGATGCGCATCGCCCAGTCCTTGGTCAGGCCCAGCTTCTCGCCATAGGCGCCGTCCGAGCCGACGAAGCGCCGCACGTCCGGCTTGGTCGACTGCGCCGCCTGGTCGAGCGTGGCGGTGCTGATGCCGAGTTCCTCGGCGTTCACCAGCGCGTAGAAGCTCCACTTGACGATGTTGAGCCAGTTGTCGTCACCCTGCCGCACCACGGGGCCGAGCGGCTCCTTGGAGATGACATCGGGCAGCACGACATGGTCCGCCGGCGTGGCGAGCTTCAGCCGCAGCGCATAGAGCTGTGACACGTCGGTGGTCAGCACGTCGCATGTGCCGTCGGCATAGGCCTTCACCAACTCGTCGACATTGGGGAGCTGGATCAGCTCCAGCTCCATCTTGTTCTGCTTGAAATAGTCCTGAACGTTGTCGACGCTGGTGGTGCCGGCCTGGGTGCAGACCTTGGAGCCGCCAAGCTCCAGCGCGCCCATCACATTCTTGGCCGCCGGCACCATGAAGCCCTGGCCGTCATAATAGGACACGGCGGCGAACAGCAGGCCGAGATCGGCCTCGCGCTGCATGGTCCAGGTGGAGTTGCGCGAGAGCAGGTCGACCTCGCCCTTCTGCAAAGCGGGGAAGCGCGCCTCGGCCGAGAGCGGCACATACTCCACCTTCGACGCATCGTCGAAGATCGCCGCCGCCACCGCCTTGCACAGATCGACATCGAAGCCGGACCACTGCCCCTTGTCATCCTTGGCCGAGAAGCCGGCGAGGCCCTGGCTGACGCCGCATTTCAGCGTGCCGCGCGCCTTTACATCCGCCAGCGTGCCGGCCTGCGCCAGGCCGGCCGAAAGCAGAACGCCGGCGGCGGCCAGCGCGGTTGCGATCCTGTTCATCTTTCCCCCAATGTCGATCGAAAGCGGTGTGGCGAGAGCTGCCGCGCTCACAGTTCCGGCGCCTGCCGGATGATCACCTTCGTCCCCACCGGGACACGGTTGTAGAGATCCTGCACATCGGAATTGACCAGGCGGAAGCAGCCCGAGGAAATCGCCATGCCGATGGTATTCGGCATGTTGGTGCCGTGGATGCGGTAGACGGTGGAGCCGAGATAGAGCGCGGCGGCGCCCATCGGGTTGCCCGGCCCACCGGCCATGAAGCGCGGCAGATAGGGCTGGCGCTGGATCATTTCCGGCGGCGGGGTCCAGTCCGGCCACTCCGCCTTGCGGCTCACCTTCTGCAGCCCGGCCCACTGGAAGCCGTCGCGGCCCACCCCGATGCCGTAGCGCAGCGCCCGGTTGTCGCCGAGCACGAGATAGAGGAAGCGCTCATTGGTATGAACGATGATCGTGCCCGGCGGCTCATTGGTGCGGAAATAGACAGGCTGGCGGCGGAACGCCGGGTCGAGTTGCTCCTCGTCCTTCGAGGGCACGTAGCCGGGCTTTTCCGGCACATCGACAATCTGGTTGCCCATGCCGGCGGCGGGCCGCATCTGGGCATAGGCCGGGCCGGTGGGAAGCGCGAGGGCCAGCGCCAGCGCTGCCCCGATCAGGCCTGCTCCCACATGATGAAGATGCATCTCGCCATTTCCCCTTTGAGAACCGGGCGCACGCGCACGCGCACCGCCGAGTCACGGGTCGCTCCCTGGGTCGGGATCGAAAGGGGAATATGACCTAAAGTCAATCACTGTTTGATGAAATCTGCGCCAGCCGGGCCGGCGCAGATCGCGATTTTCAGGAAGCCGGCTTAGCGCAGGTAGCTACCCACCAGCGCCTCGAACCGCTCCTGACGGCCGGAGCGCGGCTGCGGGTCGAGCCCTTCCGCCGCGACGCGGGCGGCGATGGCCTCCAGCGAGCTGTCGGCGGCGAGCATCGCCTTGTTCGCGGGCGCCTCCCAACCGGCATAGCGGTCATCGACCGCCCTCTGCAGCGCGCCGTCCTCGATCATGTCGGCGGCGATCAGCAGGGCGCGGGCGCACACATCCATGGCGGCCGCATGGGCGATGACGAGGTCTTCCGGCTCGATCGACTGGCGCCGCACCTTGGCGTCGAAATTGGTGCCGCCGGTGGTGTAGCCGCCGGCGCGCAGGATTTCGTACATGGCGAGCGCCGTGTCCTCGACATTGGTCGGGAACTGGTCGGTGTCCCAGCCGGACTGGGCGTCGCCCTTGTTCATGTCGATGGAGCCGAAAACACCCAGCGCCGCCGCCATGGCGATCTCGTGCTCGAAGCTGTGACCGGCGAGCGTGGCGTGGTTGGCCTCGATATTGACCTTCACTTCCTTCTCCAGCCCGGCGCGGCACAAGAGGCCGTAGACGGTGGAGACATCGAAGTCGTACTGGTGCTTGGTCGGCTCCTGCGGCTTCGGCTCAATGAGGATCGTGCCCTTGAAGCCGATCTTGTGCTTGTGCTCGACCACCAGGTTGAGGAAGCGGCCCATCTGGTCGAGTTCGCGCTTCAGGTCGGTGTTGAGCAGCGTCTCATAGCCCTCGCGCCCGCCCCACAGCACATAGTTCTCACCGCCGAGTTCGTGCGTCACTTCCAGCACGTTCTTCACCTGCGCGGCGGCATAGGCGAACACATCCGGGTCGGGATTGGTCGCCGCGCCGGACATGAAGCGCCGGTTGGAGAACAAATTGGCCGTGCCCCACAGCAGCTTGGTCTTCGAGGTCTCCATCTTCTTGGCGAAGATGTCGGCGATGGCGCGGACATTGGCGTTGGATTCCGCCAGCGTCTTGCCCTCGGGGGCGATGTCGCGGTCATGGAAGGCGAAGAACGGCACGTCGAGAATGTCGAACAGCTCGAACGCCACATCCGCCTTGGCCCGGGCCAGCGCCAGCTCGTCGGTGCCATGCATCCACGGGCGCAGGAAGGTCTCGCCGCCGAAGGGGTCGCCGCCCGGCCAGGTGAAGCTGTGCCAATAGGCGACGGCGAAGCGCAGATGGTCCTCCATCCGCTTGCCCAGCACCACCCGGTCCTTGTCGTACCAGTGGAAGGCGAGCGGATCCCGGCTCTCGGGGCCCGCATATTTCAGCTTGTCGATGGAGGGGAAGAAGCGGGCGGTCATGAAGTCACTCCCTTGAGCGCGGGGTACAGCGCCTTGTAGAGCGCGTGGCGTTCCGCATAGGCCTGTTGAAGAACGGGATCGGGTTCGATGGTCTCGATGCGGCGCGGCGGCAGGCAGATCTCCGCCGGGCTTTCGCCGGTCGCCGCCATGCGGGCGAGCCGCGCGGCGCCGAACGCCCCGCCCCGCTCGCCATCCTCGACGCGGTTGAGCGGAATACCGAGCACGCTGGCGAGCACCGCGATCCAGAAGCGCGAGCGCGAGCCGCCGCCGATGACATCGGCCTGGGTCAGGCGCGTGCCGGCGGCGGAGAGCGCGTCGAGGCAGTCCTTGAAGGCGAAGGACACGCCTTCCAGCACCGCCTGGGTCAGCGCCTCGCGGCCAGTGTCATGGTCCATGCCGACAAAGGCGGCGCGGATCGCCGTGTCATTGTGCGGCGTGCGCTCGCCGGAGAGATAGGGCAGGAAGGTCGCGCGCGAGGGCGCCTTGGGCGCGTCGCCGAGCGGCGCCAGCAGGTCGCCCGGCGCCTCCTTCGCCACATTCGCCCACCAGCCCAGCGCCGAGGCGGCGGAGAGGATCACGCCCATCTGGTGCCAGGTGGCGGGAATGGCGTGGCAGAAGGCGTGGACGCTCGACTGCGGGTTGGGCGCGTAGCGGTCGGTCGTCGCCCACAGCACGCCCGAGGTGCCGAGCGAGACGAAAGCGTCATTGGCGCCGATCGCCCCGAGCCCGATGGCGCCGGCGGCATTGTCGCCCGCCCCGCCCGCGAGCACCGGCGGCGTGTCCATCCCCCAGCGCGCCGCCAGCTCCGGCTTGATCCGGCCCGCCGCCGCGCTGCCCTCGACGAGGCGCGGCATATGCTCGCGCGACAGGAAGGTGGCGGCCAGCGCCTCATCCGACCAGTCGCGCCGGCCGACATCGAGCCACAGCGTGCCCGAGGCGTCCGACATTTCCTCCACCATCTCGCCGGTGAGGCGGTAGCCGACATAGGCCTTGGGCAGCAGCACCTTGGCCGTGCGCGCGAACAGGTCCGGCTCGTGCTTGCGCACCCACAATAGCTTGGGCGCGGTGAAGCCGGGAAAGGCGAGATTGCCGGCAATCTGGTGCAGCGCCGGAAAGCGCTCCTCCAGTTCGCGGCACTCGGCGGAGGAGCGCCCATCATTCCAGAGAATGGCTGGGCGCAGCACCTTGCCGAAAGCATCGAGCAGCACCGCGCCGTGCATCTGGCCGGAAAGGCCGATGCCGCGCACGGCGGCGAGGGCCGCGGGCTGTTCCGCCTTCAGCGTGTCGATGCTGGCGAGCGTCGCCTGCCACCAGTCCTCGGGGTTCTGTTCGCTGAAGCCGGGCTGCGGGCGGGAGATGGCCAGCGGCGTTTCCGCCGTCGCCAGGACGTTCTGCCCGTCATCGACGAGCACCGCCTTGATGGCGGAGGTTCCAATATCGAGGCCGAGATACATGCCTCACACCCTTTCGGCACAACGGAGAAGGAAGGTCACGGCAGGTTGTCCCGCACGAAGATGTCGATGCGGATACGCTCCTGCTCGTTCAGCAACGGCTCGCCGGCGCAATGGGCCAGCAGCACCCGGGCGGCCGAGCGCGACTGGTGCCCGGCATCCTGGTTGATCACCGCGTCCATCACCCCGCGCAGCAGGAAGCGCCGCGTGTCGTCGGTGAGGTCGTGGCCGATGAAAATGAGGTCGCCGGCGCGGTTGGCGGCAGAGATCGCCGCCGCAATGCCGCGATTGCCGGCACCGACATTGTAGAGCGCGACCAGATCCGGCACCTCGCGCAGCATCTGCGAGACGATGGCCTCGTTGCGCTCGTCCTCGTCGAGGCTTTCGCGCGCCGGCAGCACCTTCAGCGCGGCATATTCGCCGGCCAGCACCTGGGTGAAGCCGAATTGCCGCTCGGCATGGTCGCGCAGCGCCGGCGTGCCGACGATGAGCCCGACCGAGCCGCGCCGCCCGGCGGCGAAGCGCCCGAGCAGCGTGGCGGCGGTGCGGCCGGCGGCGATGTTGTCGATGCCGACATAATGCAGCCGGTGCGAGGACGGCACATCCGACACCAGCGTCACCACCGCGATGCCGGATGCGGCGAGATCATCAATGGCGGCGCGCACACGCGGATGGTCGAGGGCGACGACCGCCACCCCGTCATAATGGCCGATCAAGCCCTCAAGCGCCGTCGCCAGCGTCTCGGGAGCGAAAACGTCGACGCGCAGCGTGTCGATATAGGCGTTGTTTGCGGCCAGCCAGCTCGCATTATTGGCCACCTGCTCGCCCAGCATGCGCATGAAGACATTGGCGCCGGTCGGCAGCACGAAGCAGAAACGATAGGTTTCCCCGCGCGCCAGCCGCGCCGCGGCAAGGTTCGGGCGGTAGCCCAGTCGGGCCACGGCCTGCTTGACACGATCGGCGGTGACGCCCCGCACCCCGGCGCGGCCATTGAGCACGCGGTCGGCGGTGGCGAGCGAAACGCCGGCCTCCCGGGCGACATCTTGCAGGGTTATGCGCGAAACACCTCTGGACATGACGCCATGTTGCCCTCAAAATCTGAGGTACGCAACTCAGCCTGTGGAGCGCCGCTTTAGACCAAAGAGCGAGGAGCCGCAGCGCTCACGATTTGTTACCTTGACGATCTGCACCCCGCCGAGCGAGGTGATACTCTACCGCCGGCCTCACGGCCGGCCAACCACTTGACAGCGATCGGCCCTTCTTGAGGTCCGAACGTCAGGACAATGACCACGGCAGGCGCACCCCTTCGGGCGGCACGCCCAGCTCTCGGCACCCCGCTTTCGCATCCCTTTGGGAGGAACACATGAATCTGAAACTGACGATTTCCGCCTTGGCTCTCGGTACGGTCATGGCCGTGGGCGTCGCCCACGCCCAGCAGCCGGTGGTCGGCGTGAGCTGGTCCAACTTCCAGGAAGAGCGCTGGAAGACCGATGAAGCCGCGATCAAGAAGGCGCTGGAAGCCGCCGGCGCCAAATACATCTCGGCCGACGCCCAGTCCTCCGCCGCCAAGCAGCTCTCCGATGTCGAAGCGCTGATCGCCCAGGGCGCCACCGCCCTCATCATTCTGGCGCAGGATTCCGACGCGATCGCCCCCGCCATCACCAAGGCGCAGAATGAGGGCATCCCGGTGGTCGGCTATGACCGGCTGATCGAGAACCCCTATGCCTATTACATCACCTTCGACAACAAGGAAGTCGGGCGCATCCAGGCCGCCGAGGTGATGAAGGTGAAGCCGAAGGGCAATTACATCTTCATCAAGGGCTCGGCCTCCGATCCCAATGCCGACTTCCTGTTCTCCGGCCAGATGGAAGTGCTCAAGCCCGCCATCGACAAGGGCGACATCAAGAATGTCGGCGAGGCCTATACCGATAGCTGGCTGCCGGCCAACGCCCAGCGCAACACCGAGCAGATGCTGACCGCCAACAACAACAAGGTCGACGCCGTCGTCGCCTCCAATGACGGCACCGCCGGCGGCGCCATCGCCGCGCTCGCCGCCCAGGGCCTCGCCGGCTCGGTGCCGGTGTCCGGCCAGGATGCCGATTTCGCCGCGCTGAACCGCATCGCGCTCGGCACCCAGACCGTGTCGGTGTGGAAGGATTCGCGCGAGCTTGGCCAGCGCGCCGCCGAAATCGCCCTTGATCTCGCCAAGGGCACCGACCCCAAGGCGGTACCGGGCACCACCACCTTCACCGGCGGCCCCAAGGGCGTGGCGATGAACTCCACCTTCCTCAAGCCGGTGCCGATCACCAAGGACAATCTCGACGTGATCATCGACGCCGGCTGGGTGCCGAAGGCGACCGTCTGCCAGGGCGTGAAGCCCGGCACGGTGAAGGCCTGCAACTGATCCGGCACGCGCCGACACGGTAGCGCCCTTGTGGTAAATCTGCGCGGCGGGGCCCCGGCTCCGCCGTTTGCCCAGGTGATACCGCGCCGGCCCTGCGCGGCGGGGAGAGAATGCTCATGACAGACACCACCACACCGACTCCGGCTTCGGCCTCGCGGGCCACCGGCAGCAGCGGCGCCGCCCCCGCGAGCGCGCCCACCAGCTTCATCGGCGCGCTGGAAATCGACGTCCGCTTCCTCGGCATGCTCGGCGCCCTCGCCGTCATCTGGGTGGTGTTCGATTTCCTCGCCGGCGGCACCTTCCTCACCGCGCGCAATCTCTGGAACCTCTCGGTCCAGAGTTCGTCCATCGCCGTCATGTCCACCGGCATGGTGCTGGTGATCGTGATGCGCCACATCGACCTGTCGGTCGGCTCCATCCTGGGCGTCACCGGCATGATCATGGCGGTGTTCCAGGCGAGCTATCTGATGCCGACCTTCGGCTTCAACCATCCGGCGGTGATCATCCTCACCCTGGTGGTCGGCATCGGCATCGGCGCCGCCATCGGCGCGTTGCACGGCTTCGTCATCGCCTATCTCGGCGTGCCGGCCTTCATCGTCACGCTGGGCGGCCTGCTGGTGTGGCGCGGCGCCGCCTGGGCGGTGGCCGAAGGCAAGACGATCCCGCTGGTCGACGACAATTTCAAGCTCCTCGGCGGCGGCGCCAATGGCTCGGTCGGCGAGATGTGGAGCTGGGTGATCGCCGCCATCGCCTGCGCCGCCATCGCCTTCGCCACCGTGCAGGCGCGGCGCCAGCGCCAGCGCTTCCACTTCCCGCTCAAGCCGATCTGGGCCGAATTCGTGCTGGTCATCTCCGGCTGCCTCGCGGTGATCGCCGCGACGCTGGTGGTCAATGCCTATACCCTTCCCCCCGTGCTCGCCCGCCGTTATGCCGAGGCCGCCGGCCTCACCGTGCCGCCGGAAGGCATCTCGATCAGCTTCGGCTATGCCATCCCGGTTCTGGTGGCGGTGGCTGTCGGCATCGTCATGACGTTCGTTACCACCCGCACACGCTTCGGCCGCTATGTCTTCGCCATTGGCGGCAACCCGGAAGCGGCGGAACTCGCCGGCATCAATACCCGCCGGGTAACGCTCGCCGTCTTCGCGCTGATGGGCGCGCTCGCCGCCATCGGCGCCGCCATCTCCACCGCCCGACTCAATTCCGCCACCAACGCGCAGGGCACGCTGGACGAGCTCTATGTCATCGCCGCGGCGGTCATCGGCGGCACCTCGCTCTCGGGCGGCTCCGGCACCATTGCCGGCGCCATGGTCGGCGCGCTGGTCATGCAGAGCCTGCAATCGGGCATGGTGCTGATGCGCGTCGACACGCCCTATCAGAACATCGTGGTCGGCATCGTGCTGGTCGTCGCCGTGTGGATCGACACGGTCTATCGCAAGCGGATCAAGTGAGGAGCGCGACCATGAACGCTGTCACGTCGCCCGTCGCCACTCCCGGCTCCTCCCGCATGAGCGGCACCCCCGCCGTCGACATGCGCGACATCTGCATCGCCTTCGGCGGCATCCGCGCCGTCGACGGCGTGTCCGTCGATCTCTATCCCGGCGAGGTCGTTGGCCTGCTCGGCCATAATGGCGCGGGCAAGTCGACGCTGATCAAGATCCTCGCCGGCGCCTACCGGCCCGATGCCGGCGAGATCCGTATCAATGGCGAGAAAGCGGATATTGGCAATCCGCGCGACGCCAAGCGCTACGGCATCGAGACCATCTACCAGACCCTCGCGCTGGCCGATAATGTCGATGCCGCCGCCAACCTGTTCCTCGGCCGCGAGCTGATGACCCCCTGGGGCACGCTCGACGACGTGGCGATGGAAGCGGCGACGCGCGAGGTGATGGGCCGGCTCAACCCGAACTTCCGCAAGTTCAAGGAGCCGGTGCGCGGCCTCTCCGGCGGCCAGCGCCAGTCGGTGGCGATCGCCCGCGCCATCCACTTCAACGCCAAGATCCTGATCATGGACGAGCCCACCGCCGCGCTCGGCCCGCAGGAGACGGCGCAGGTGGCCGAGCTGATCAAGCAGCTCAAGGCCGAGGGCATCGCCATCTTCCTCATCAGCCACGACATTCACGACGTGTTCGATCTCGCCGACCGCGTCAGCGTGATGAAGAATGGCAAGCTGGTCGGCACCGCCCGCACCTCGGACGTGACCAAGGACGAGGTGCTCGGCATGATCATCCTCGGCAAGAGCCCGCCCGGCGCGCTGGCCGGCCCGGGCGCCTCCACCGACTGAACCGCACCCCATCCGCGCCAAGGGAGCGGGGAGCAAGGGGCCGGGGAGCGGCGGCGTGCCGCTGTTCCGGCTCCTGCCCGCCTGTGTTATGAGGCGGGTAAGGGAGCACGCCGTGTCCGCAGCCGACACCACAGCCAAGCCGATCCGCCTCGCCGACGCGCCGCTGCGCCGGCTGGCGCTGGTGCTGGCTGTCGCCTATGTGCTGGTGCTGCAGGCGCTTCTCGGCGGCATGGCGAGCGGCGCCCATGCGGCCGGCTTCATCGCCATTGATGAATTCGGCCGGACGCTCTGCCTTAACAGCCATGGCGCACCCGACGCGCCGGGCGAATCTGGCCGCCACACCCCTGATTGCTGCCTCACCGGCTGCCAGGCGGCGCCCGCCGCCGCCTTGCCGCCGCCGCTGCCGGCCATGGCCGCCCTGCCGGCCGGCCATCACGCCGGCCCCACGCCTCCGCCGCGCGCCGCTGGCCTTGCCCGCGCGCCCGAGCGCTCGCCCCGCCATACACGGGCCCCTCCCGCCGCCTGACGACGTGCTTCACCGCTCAACGTCCGTCACATAGCCGGCTATGCGCCTGTGCGCCCGCCGGATTCCGGGAGACCTCACATGATCACCACCATTCTGCGCCGCGCCCTGCGCCGCACCGAAGACCGCATCGGCTTCGCCATCCTTGCCGCCGCACTCGGCCTGCTCGTCATTCAGCCGGCGTTCGCCCATGAGTACAAGATCGGCAGCCTCGAAATCGAACATCCCTGGGCCCGCATGACCCCGGCTGGCGCCAAGGTCGGCGGCGGCTATCTAACCATCGAGAATGAGGGCAAGGAGGCCGATCGCCTCGTCGCCGCCACCGCCGAGGTCGCCGGCCGCGTGGAAATCCACGAAATGGCGGTCAAGGACGGCATCATGACCATGCGCATGCTGCCCGACGGGCTGGAAATCCCCGCCGGGGGCGAGGCCAAGCTGGCGCCGGGCGGCTTCCACCTGATGTTCATGGAGCTCAAGCAGCCGCTGAAGGAAGGCGAGAGCTTCAAGGGCACGCTCACCTTCGCCAAGGCCGGCACGGTGAACGTCTCGTTCAAGATCGAGGGCATGGGCGGGCCGAAGGGTTCGGATGCCGACCATAGCCACCAGCACGACACCCCCGCCAACTGATCCCCTCCGGCGGATCGCCCGCCGCGCGCCTTGAGACCGGCCCTTCCGCCGTGAGGGTCGGGGCTCGGCGCGTGCCGTGGCACGCCCCTTTTCCGGAACCTCTCCGATGAACACCACGACTCTGTCTGCCGACCGCACGCTCGGCGCCGAGGAACACTCGGCCAATCTCTACCGCGCCGTGTGGCGCTGGCATTTCTATGCCGGCCTGCTGGTGCTGCCCTTCATGATCCTGCTGGCGGTGACCGGCGGGCTTTATCTCTTCCGCGAGGAGATCGACAATGTCTGGCATCATCAGTTGAAGGTGGTCGAGGCCCGCTCCACACCGGTGGAGGCGCCCAGCGCCTGGATCGACGCGGCGCTGAAGGCGCGTCCCGGTACGGCGCTGAAGATCATCTCGCCGGTGAACGCCACCGCCTCGGCCGAGGTGGTGATCAAGACCCCCGAGGGCGCCCGCCGCTCGGTCTATGTCGACCCCTATGATTCGCGCGTGCTCGGCGAGCTACCCGACCGCGGCACCATCATGTGGCTGATGCGCCGGCTGCACAGCCTGGCCGAGTTCGGCCCCATCGCCAACGGCATCATCGAAATCGTCGGCGGCTGGTCGATCCTGCTGGTCGCCACCGGCTTCTATCTCTGGTGGCCGCGCAAGCAGACGGGCGGAGTGGTGAGCGTGCGCGGCACGCCGGGCAAGCGCATCTTCTGGCGCGACGTTCATGCCGTCACGGGCGCCTTCGCCGGCCTCGCCATCGGCTTCATGTCGCTCTCCGGCATGCCCTGGTCGGTGCTGTGGGGCGCCAAGGTCAATGAATGGGCCAACAGCTCCAATTACGGCTATCCGAGCGGCGTGCGCGCCAACATCCCGATGTCGGACGAGCATCTGGAGCATGTAAACGGGCCGACGACCTGGTCGCTGGAACAGGCCAAGGTGCCGCTGTCGACGGCGGCGCCGGGCCAGCCCATCGGCATTGATGCGGCGGTCGCCGCCGTTGAGAAGCTCGGCATTTCGCCGGGCTACACGCTGAGCCTGCCGACCTCGCCCACGGGCGTCTATAGCGCCTCGATCTACCCGGACGACCTCGACAAGCAGCGCGTCATCCATCTCGACCAGTACAGCGGCAAGCCCCTGATCGATATGACCTATGCCGATTACGGCCCGGCGGGCAAGGCGCTGGAATGGGGCATCAACTTCCACATGGGCCAGGAATACGGGCTGGCGAACCAGCTGTTCCTGCTCGCCATCTGCCTCGCCATCATCCTGATGGCGGTCTCGGCCGGGGTGATGTGGTGGAAGCGCCGGCCGGCCGGCTCGCTCGGCGTGCCGCCCGCGCCCACCAGCGCCGGGGTGATGTGGGGGCTGATCGCCATCATGGCCGTCGTCGGGGTCATCTTCCCGCTGGTCGGCGCCTCGCTGGTGGTGATGGTGGCGCTCGACCTCGTCTTCGCCCGCCGTCGCCCCAAACTGCGCACCGCCTGAGCCGGCCGTCCTCCGCCGGTTTCCGCCGCGCGCCTCTTCCCCTAACATCGCAAAAGGGGCAAGAGGCGCGCATGGCCGGGAAACGAACCACGACAACCGACAGCGACGGCGGCCCGGCGAGCGCGGCGCGCCCGCGTGACGGCCTGTTCATCCGTGTCTATTTCGGCGATGGCCGCCATCTCGGCCCCGGCATGATCGAGCTTCTGGAGGCGATCCGGCGCGAGCGCTCGATTCTCTCCGCCGCCCGCCATCTCGGCATGAGCTATCGCCGCGCCTGGCTCTTGGTGGACGAGATCGGCCGCAATTTCCGTCAGCCCGTGGTGGAAACCCATCCCGGCCGGCGCGGCCATGGCACCGACCTCACCCCCTTTGGCGAGCGGCTGATCGCGCTCTACCGCGACATCGAGGCACAAAGCGCCGCCGCCAGCCGGGACGCGGTGGACGAACTGCGCGCCGCGCTGGCGCCGCAGGACCAAGAGGCGGGCAGGCACGGGTAGCGGGGAACCCGCGAGCGCCCCGCCCGTTGTCCCCCCGGCGGGTGCTCCGCCGTAGGGGACACCATGCAGACGCTGCTCATCGTCATCCTGATTCTCGTCGTCCTCAGCGCCTTCGGGGTGTTCCGCGCCCGCTCGGCCCGGCTGCGCCTGGTGCTGATCGTGCTGACCATCGGCCTGCTGATCCTCGCGGTCATCGGCTTCGTGCGCGACGAACAGGCGGTCGGACCCGGCGTGGCGCCGATCATTCAGGCGCCGTGAGCCCGGCAGAACTGAGGAAATCCGGGTTGCGGCTGTCCACCGCCACTGATTTCACCATCGCCCACACGTCGAGCCCCGGCCGCAGCGCCAGCCGCGCCACGCTCTCGCGCGTCACCATGGAGGCGAGCCGCACCTCGCCGACGCGCAGCCCGACATCGGCATAAGGCCCTTCCTGCATCACCACATCCTCCACCACCGCCGGCAGCAGGTTGGAAACCGAAATGCCTTCGGGCTTCGCCAGGGCAATGGCGACATCGCGCGCCCGCACCCGCGCCCGCACCTTCTCGCCCACCGCGCGGTCCACCTGCGGCACGCGCAACTCCCCACCGGCAAAGCCGAGGCTGGACAAAGCGAGATCGCTATCATGCCGGGCAACCACGCATTCCAGCAGCGTGCCGAGGTCGAAGCGCCCGACCACTGGCAGCATTTCCGGCCGGGAGAGCACCTGCGCCACCGGCCCCGCCGCCACCTGCCGCCCGTCGCGCAGCGCCACCAGCGTGTCGGCGAGGCGCAGCACCTCGTCGAGCGAGTGGCTGACATAGAGAATGGGCAGGCGCATGGCGTCGCGCAGCCGCTCCAGATAGGGCAGGATTTCCGCCTTGCGTGCCTCGTCCAGCGCCGCCAGCGGCTCGTCCATCAACAGCAGGCGCGGCTGCGCCAGCAGCGCCCGGCCGATGGCGACGCGCTGGCGCTCGCCGCCCGACAGGGTGTGCGGCCGGCGCGCCAGCAAAGGACCGATGCCGAGCAATTCCACCACCGCCTCGAAGCGGATCGGGCGTTCCGCCGCCCGGCAGCGGCGCTCGCCATAGCGCAGATTGCCTTCGACCTTGAGATGCGGGAACAGCCGCGAATCCTGAAACACATAGCCCACACGCCGCGCCTCGATCGGCACGTCGATGCCGCGCGCGGCGTCGAAGAACACCTCGCCCCCGACCACGATGCGCCCGGCATCGGGCCGCACCACGCCGGCCACCGCCTGGATGATGGTGGTCTTGCCGGCGCCGGAGCGGCCGAACAGCGCGGTAACGCCCTCCCCTGGCACGGCGAAGCCGCACTCCAGCGCAAATCCGCCCGGGCGGGCGAGACGGAGATCGACCTCGATCATGCCTATCCCCGCCCCATCATCACGCGGATGCGCCGGTCGACGAGGCTGGCCAGCAGCAGCGCGCCGAGCGCCAGCACGACCGAGACCAGCGTCAGCCGCAGCGCCATGGCGTCGCCATCGGGCATATGGGTGGCGCTGTAAATGGCGAGCGGGATGGTGCGGGTCTGGCCCTCGACATTGGAGACGAAGGTGATGGTGGCGCCGAACTCGCCCAGCGCCGAGGCGATGGCGAGCAGCGCGCCGGAGAGGATGCCCGGCAGCATCAGCGGCAGCGTCACCGAGAAGAACACGTCAATCCGCGAGGCACCGAGCGTGCGCGCCGCCGTCTCCAGCCCCCGGTCCACCGCCTCCAGCGCCAGGCGTATGGCGTTAACGGTGAGCGGAAAGCTCACCACCGCCGCCGCCACGGTCGCGCCCGCGGTGGTGAAGATGAGGCGGATGCCGAACCAGGCGTCGAGATACTGGCCGAGAAAGCCGCGCGCGCCGAGGCTGACCAGCAGCAGATAGCCCACCACCACCTTGGGCAGCACGAGCGGAAGATAGACCAGCCCGTCCAGCAGGCCCCTGCCGGGGAACCGTGCCCGCGCCAGCACGAAGGCGGTGAGCACCGCCAGCGGCAGGCTCCAGACGGTCGCCCAGAACGCCACCTTCAGGCTGAGGTAAACCGCCGTCCATTCCTCGGGGGTGAGCATGTCCATCGAAAAGTCGTCGTCCCCTCTCGCCGTCATCCCGGCCGAGCGTAGCGAGAGCCGGGATCGCCCGCTATTTTCATTCTGAAAGCGATCCCGGATACGGCCTGTCGGCCGTTCCGGGATGACACGCGGATTTCGCTACGCAGGCGGCCCGCCGCCGGCCAATGACGCGCCTCACTTCACCACGAAGCCGTATTTCGCATACACCGCCTTGGCGTCCGGCCCTACCAGGAAGTCGAAGAACGCCCGCGTCGCCGGGTTGTCCTGCCCCTTGACGATCTCGAACGGGTATTCCACCGGCGGGTGGCTGCCGGCCGGGAAGGTGGCGACCACCTTCACATTCTTGGCGATCGCCGCGTCGGTGGAATAGACGATGCCCGCGAGCGCCTCGCCGCGCTCCACCAGCGCCAGCGCCGCGCGCACGCTCTCGGCGCCGACGACGCGCTCCTTCACCTTGTCCCAGGCGCCGAGAGTGGTCAGCGCGGTCTTGGCATAGATGCCTGCCGGCACGCTGTCGGTGAGGCCGGTGGCGAGGCGGCCATCGGCGCCGAGGAAGGCCGTCCAGTCGAAGGCGGCGTCGATGGTCACCGGCTTCGCCTTGTCCGCCGGCATGATCAGCACGAGGCTGTTGCCGATCGGGGTGACGCGGGTGGCCTTCAGCGTCAGGTCCTTGCCTTCGGTATAGTCCATCCACTTATTGTCGGCGGAGGCGAAAATGCCTGCCGGGGCGCCGGCTTCCAACTGCTTGGCGAGCGCCGAGGAGGCGGCGAAGGAGAAGGCGACCTCTGTGCCGGTCTTCTCCTTGTAGAGCTTGCCGATGTCCTGAAACGCATTGGTCAGGCTGGCGGCGGCGAAGACGGTGAGCTTCTCCTCGGCATGCGCGGCCGGTGCCAGCAGGCCGAGGATCGCCGCGAAGGCAGCGGCGCCAAGGCTTCGGAGAACAAGGCGGCGAGACATCATGGCGGGCCCTTTCCTATATCCCAAGCGATACATGTATCCGTTCATATACATGATTAGCTATGAGAAGCCAGTACCGGGACACACGAAAGCGCGCGCCCCTGCCAGCAGCGGAGCGGCGCGTCGGCTCGCCAATCAGGACGCTCCGGCTCCCGCCGGCGCCGGCGTCAGTCGATCATGCCGGTATGGCGCGCTGTGGCGGCGGCCACCTGCTCGGCCGCGCTCAGCAGTTCCAGCGCCGGCACATCGCCGTGCCCGCAGGTCACTTGCGGCCGCGCCCGCATCAGCCGGCGGCCGCTGCCGTCTTCTTCCAACGCGAACTCATAGATGTGGTGGGCAACCCGGTGCATCACCCGGACGGTGGAAGGCGAGAGCGTCACTACGTCGAACTCGGCGTGCGGCATGGTGGTCTCCTCCCCTGTGGCCCCGCTGCGCGGTGGCCGGCGGCCGCGTGGGCGCGGCTCGGTTTGTCGGCGTCCGCCCTGCGGCGGAATGGAGCAGGAACTTTCGTCGAATAATGACGTTGCGACAATGGTAAATCCACAGGCCGCGCCGCTTTGTTGCGCCCCGGGGCCCTGCCCGCCTGTGGATTGTCCTGCAACGGCCCCGCCTGCGGGCATCCCGTGAAGCCATGCCTCGTGGATCGGGCGAGCCTGTCGGAATCTCCGGCGCGACCGCCGGACCACCAGCCGGAGATGCGTAAATGAGCCGAAACATGATGCTGATCGTGGCCGCGATCGTTCTGGTGATCGCCGCCTATGCCGCCGTCCAGTATTCCGGGCGGATGACGCCCCAGCCGACGGAAAACCCGACCCCGCCTGCGGCCCAGCCTTCGGTTCCCCCGGCCGCCGATCCCATCACCCCGCCGCCCCCGGCGCCGGAAGCCACTCTGCCGCCGCCGAACGACCCGGCCGTGCAGCCCTCGACGCCGCCGGCGGAGTCGCCGGAACCCGCTCCCGCCACTCCGGCCGCGCCGGCTCCGTCTGCCCCGGCGCCCGCGAACCCGTAAGGCTCACGCCTCGCCGCCGCGCTCGCCCGACATGGCGGCGAGCGCGGCCCTGGCGCGCGGGCTGTCCAGCACCGCATCCACCGGCTGCGACAGCCGGCGCCGCCAGTTCGGCCGCTCGGTGTCGGTCCCCGGCAGGTTCACCGCCACTTTCTCCCCGGCAAGATCGTCAAGCTGCGCCAGCGCCAGCCCGGCATGGCTGCGCGAGACGAAGGCATGGATCGCCGCCAGCAGCGTATCGTCGAGCGGCGCAGCCTCCGCCGGCAGGCTGGTAAGCAGCCCTTCGCGCAGCAGCGCGGCGCACAGCCTCTCGCGCTCGCTCGCCCGCTCCACAAGAGCCGCCGCGTAGCCGGCGGCGTCGATCAGCCCGAGATCGCGCCGCTCCGCGAGATCGGCGCCCTCCCACCAGCCGGCCAGAGTCGGCAGGTCGTGGGTGGAGACGCAGGCCGCTGCCAGTGCCGGGTAATCCTGCGGCGGCGTGAACACCCCCGCCTTCTGCTCGAACCACAGCACGCGGTAGGACAGCATGCGCTCGGCGGAAAGCTGGTCGCGCATGCCGAAGGGCACGGTGCCGAGATCCTCGCCGATGATCAGGCAACGCGCACGCGCGCTTTCCAGCGCCACCTGAGCCGCCAGCGCCTCGAACGGCATGGCGAGATAGGCGCCTTCCGCCCCGCTGGCGCCTTCGGGAATGAGAAACAGCCGCCGCAGCCCCATCACATGGTCGATACGCAGCGCGCCGGCATGGCGCATATTGGCCCGCACCAGCCCGGCATAGCGGGCATAGCCGTCGCGCTGCAGCGCCAGCGGATCGAAGGGCGGCAGGTTCCAGTTCTGCCCCTCCGGCCCCAGCGGATCGGGCGGCGCGCCGATGGTGACGCCCGGCATCAGCATGTCCGCCTCGGACCACGCCTCGGCGCCGTCCAGCGCCGTGCCCACGGCAAGGTCGCGATAGAGGCCGAGCGATAGTCCCGCCGCCCGGGCACGCGCCGCCGCCCCGGCGAATTGCCGGTCGGCTACCCATTGCTGCCACAGGGCGAAGCGGACCTCGCCCGCCTGCGCGCGGCCGAACGCCTCCACCGCCGGGCTCTCGGCCACGGCGAGCCCATCCGGCCAGTCGCGCCAGGCGCGGCCGGGATAGGCGCCGGCAATCGCCTGGAACAGGGCGAAGCGCCGCAGCGTCTCGCCGCCCTCGGCGACAAAGCGGTCGAAATCCGCCTCCGGCGCGCGCTGGAAGGCGGCGAAGGCCGTCCGCAGCGCCGCCTGCTTCGCCGCCCACACGCCGGCATAATCGACCGAAGGCGCGCCGGCGAGGGCGGCGAAATCCGCCATGTCCGCACCGAGCGCGGCGACATCAATGTAGATCGGGTCGAGAAAGCGCCGGTCCGACGGCGAATAGGGGCTGGCCCGCTCGCGCATGTCGGGGAACAGCGCGTGCAGCGGGTTCAGCCCCAGCGTGCGCGCGCCCGCCGCAGCGGCGCGTTCGCAAAGCTCCGCCAGCGCGGTGAAATCGCCGATGCCCTGATCCGCCGCGTCGCGCGTCAGCGTGTAGAGATGGGTGCCGATGCCGAACAGCCGCCGGCCGCCCTGCAGGTCCGGCGGCAGATAGCAGGCGGGCGGGGCAACGGTGAGCCGGCATTCCGCTTCGCCCAGCCGCAGCACATGCCGGCCCTGCGGCAGCGCCGGCAGGGCCACCGCGCGCAGCGTCGCCAGCCGGCCATCCGGCCGTTCCACGCTGCGGCTCTCACCCTCCTCCGGGCGGATGGGAAAGGCGATCTCCTGCCCGTCTTCCAGCGTGATCGAAAGATCCAGCCGGCGCGGCGCCTGTGCGGCCTCGCCCGCCAGCGTCAGCAGCGGCGCCGTGCCCTCGCGCAGAATGGCAGCGAAGGGGATGTCGCGGTCGAAATGCTGGGCGGAAAGCCGGGCGAGGCTGTCGCTCACCTCGCCCAGTGTGCCGGCGGGCAGGTCGAGCGCGGCGAGCAGCGAACGCTTGGTGTCGTCGCTCACCTTCTGCGCCTTGCCGTCGGCGGTGAACCACTGGCCGTCAATGCCGGCGGCGGAGGCGAGCATGTCGAGCCGTTCCGGCGCCGGGGCGCGGCGCGGCGTGGCGGGCTCCGTCGCCTCGGCGA